>DFYY01000020.1 GCA_002383485.1 Bacteroidales bacterium UBA4070
ATCGCCCATGCCGGGCGCACATCAAGGAAGGCTGTCTCTTTCGAAACAACCTTCAACTCGAAACCCTAACCTAAATTCCAGAAAACTAACTCTTCTGTTAGAAAACTACCTTCGCTAATTATAACGCTTAAGTTACATCATTGTTTCGTGAAAGAGCAAAAAAAGTTAATTATTTATCAACAATTCAGTTTTTTTCTATTCCAAATATATCCTTGAAGGCCTTTTCAAATACTTCCTTAGGCAGGGCACCCATCGCCATCTGTGGCTGACCCTCCATGGGAACAAACAGCAATGAGGGAATACTCTTTATGCCAAACACCGAAGCAAGCTCCTGTTCTGCCTCAGTATCAATCTTATAAACATACAATTTATCTTCGTATTCCTTAGAGAGCTCCTCGAGGATCGGTGCCACCATCTTGCAGGGACCGCACCAGTCGGCATAAAAATCAATTATACAGGGCTTGTCTCCACTGTATTTCCACTCTTTGCTTGCTTCATAATTGAATACTTTCTCAAGAAAAGTATCTTTTGTCAAATGTTCTGCCATATTTATTGTTTTAATTGTTTAACAGATTTTTAAGGGTTATGTTCAACTTTATCAATAGGCGTGCCGACACTCCCCTGGAAGCAATTTTTCTTCAAGTTAGGCTATAAATTGTAATTTTGTCACCGGTTTCGGCTATAATGTCATACTTATAATGAAGATATTCCCTGATGACAGGATTTTTGAGATAGTGGCCCGCGTGGCTGACAGAGAGCATGTGGAGGCATATGTCATCGGTGGTTTTGTCCGTGATCATATCATAGGACGACTTCATCCGGAAAAGGATATTGACATTGTGGTCATCGGTGACGGTCCTGGCATGGCCCGTGCAGTGGCCCGAGAGATCAGCCGCGACATAAAGGTGACCGTTTTCAAGACTTTCGGCACTGCCATGTTCAGGTATCAGAACAATGACATCGAATTCGTTGGTGCACGCAAGGAGTCCTATTCCGAAGATTCACGCAAACCCTCAGTCGTGCCAGGGACTCTAACGGATGACCAGAACAGGCGCGATTTCACTATCAATGCCCTCGCCATCAGCCTGAACAGCGATAATCCCGGCGAGGTGCTTGATCCTTTCGGAGGGATAGAAGATATCCGCAACGGCATCATCCGCACTCCGCTTGATCCTGACGCCACCTTCAGCGATGACCCGCTCAGGATGATGAGGGCTGTCAGGTTCGCGGCCCAGCTCGGTTTCCGGATCTCTGACGAAACGCTTGACTCGGTCAGCCGCAACGCCGGGAGAATAAAAATAGTATCAGCCGAGAGGATCACCACAGAGCTGAACAAGATCATGGCAACAGCAACCCCCTCCTCCGGATTGCTGCTGCTTGAACAGACAGGTCTCCTCAACCTCATACTGCCTGAGATTGCAAATCTCAAAGGGGTTGAGGACAAGGAAGGGAAAGGGCATAAAGATAATTTCCATCATACACTTAAGGTAGTTGATAACCTTGCGGCAAAGAGCGACGACCTGTGGCTGCGCTGGGCAGCGCTCCTTCATGATGTGGCCAAACCAGCCACCAAGAAGTTTGTTCCCGGCACCGGCTGGACATTCCATGGCCATGAGTTCCTGGGGGCCAGAATGGTGCCTGAGATATTCAAACGACTAAAGCTTCCGCTTAACGACAGGATGAAGTATGTTCAGAAGCTTGTGGGACTGCACCTGAGACCGATCTCGCTGGTGCAGGAAGAGGTCACCGACTCTGCAGTGCGCAGGCTCCTCTTTGAGGCAGGCGAGGATATCGATGACCTGATGCTCCTTTGCGAAGCGGACATCACCTCCGGCAACAGGATGAAGGTGCTCAGGCACCGTGAGAACTTCGCCCTGGTGCGCCGCAAGCTGAAGGAGATAGAGGAGAAGGATGCGGTGAGGACATTCCAGCCCCCGGTGCACGGCGAGGAGATCATTGCCACATTCGGCATCCCCCCGGGGCCGGTGGTGGGCATCATTAAAACTGCCATCAAGGATGCCATCCTCGACGGTATCATACCCAATGAACATGAAGCCGCCCGTGAGTTCATGATCAGGAAAGGTGAGGAACTGGGGCTCACACCTGCATAACCGTCACCTGCGGGAGATTCTTACAAGCACCGGGAGGTGATCCGAATAACCTCCTGACCACCTGTATCCTCCGTAGGTTGGAAATGGTTTCCTGCCCGGGTAGGTCTCATCTTCGGTTAAAATAAAAGGAGCATCAACCACCCTGAAGCTGTCTGGTTTCAGATGCCATATCCCGGTGGAATCCGTCAGTGCAGGGGACACCAGTACCTGGTCTATCATCTCCCATTTGCCCTGGTATTTATATGATCCTTGCCCCGTTCCTGAGAGTTCGGCAGAGAGATTGACAAGATTCCCGGTTCCGGTGAGAGCTGATATCAGTTTATCTTCCGGTGCGGCGTTGAAGTCTCCCATGACAATCACTGCCGCTCGTCCGCCTGATGCACTCATGATGGAGTCAACCCTGTCCGCTGCCAGCCTTATCATCCTCTCACGCAGTCTCTCTGCAACCAGCACCCCTCCCCTTCTCGAGGGAAGATGACAAAGGACCAGGTGAAGAGTGTCCTCAGCTTCTGTTACCTTAATATATAGCAGGTTGCGAGTTGTGACAGGCAGACTGTCGGGACTGTCAGGCAGCCATGACCGCACATCGGCAATCCGGAAACGGTCGCGCCTGTAGAGAAGTGCCATATCAATTCCCCTCGGATCCGGGGAATCACGGTGCACTATGCCATAATTGCCGGCTGAGAGGATGGTGCCATAAATCAGGTCCTTCAATACCTCATCGTTCTCAACCTCGCACAGGCCGACAAGCGACGGCAGTTCCCACTCACCGGCAGCAGCTACTGCGCGGGCAATTGCATTCAGCTTTTTATGATACCTGGATGCAGTCCATCGCCTCTCTCCACCGGGAAGAAATTCATCATCATTTTTCAGGGTGTCATCAACCGTGTCAAACAGGTTCTCGACGTTGTAGAACATGACACTGAATTCCTGGCCTGACACCCTGAACGGCATCAAAGAGAGAAATACCGCAATAATAAGAAAGACCCTCATCACTAATTGATTAAAGCACGGACAATAATAGCAGCAAGACAAATATACATCGAAATATGGGTGTTGTCAATGCCTTCCGGGCCTTTCAGCGGGCTGGTTTTTCCTCCTTGCGCTTCTCCCCTCGCTGCCTCTCGAATGCCCCTATGTCAGCCCCGGTATCATATGGCCGGGGCTTGTCCCTTATGTCAAACGGCCATGCCACCGTCTCGGTCCTTCCTGCCCTGTCAAGCAGAGGTGACAGGGTATCTGGCCTGAAATCCCATTCGGACTCACTGATGAACCGGGGGTCAGGCCTGGTCATAACATCACGAAACAGTGCTGTCGAGTACCACGAAGCTGTTAATGTATCAACCTTTACAAGCGAGCTGTCTGCGCGGAATCCTGCCGCAGCAACCGCGGCTGATGCATCTATCAGCAACTCCTCGCCCAGGCTCCCGCTCACAACTGAATTTACCAGCCTTACCTCAGGCATGCTCCCGTTGCCGGGGTCAATCAGCATGGCGGGCTCCGGCCGGAAGCTGTACTCCCACCTGTTGCTCACCGTGCAGTGAATGAACTCATAGCGGCCACCCTGCCTGAGGCTCACCGTGCTGTAACCTGAATGTGCAAACAGGGAGTTAACGGCGAAGACCCTGGCACGGCTGGCTGCCAGTGAGGCCACTGTGTTGTGCATGAGTATGGCTCCGGTCATTAAAAGGTCTGGCTCAGCAGATGCGCTGCCCTCTATACTGACGGCGATCTCTGCATTCCTGATGGTGGCATGATTCAATACATTGTTATGACTGCAGTCAAGAAATCTCACTCCCTGCCACCTTCCGGGCACATCCGTATAATCCTTCTCAAGACGGTCTGTTGCAATGATAACCCTCTTATCCGCAGTACCGTTGACCTGAAGTGCTCCCGCCACGGTTACCGTGGCGCGGTGATGCATGTACACCCTTGTCCCCGGTTCAAGCGTAAGACGGGCCAGGGTGTCAATGAAAAGAGATCCGTCCACAACATAGGGCCTACCCTCTGTCCAGACTGTGTTGCCGGTAATCTTTCCGGAAACCAGCCTGATATCCTGTCCCCAGGCCTCGAGAATCACGCGTCCGGCATAGCTTCCCGACAGGAAATTCACCGAATCGGTTACGGCCAGGGGCAGATCACCGCCAACGGGATCAACCGTCACTTCCACAAAGATGAAGATACTGTCGCCCTGCGCAATCACTGTTTCACCAGTCTCGGTAACAGGATCGCCGTTAATATTAAGCCGGAATGGGGATAGCGTGCCGCCACCTAGCCAGATACGGTCAATCCGCAACGGCTCGTTACCCGGGTTGACTGCCCTGAGCTCCCTGGTGGCGGAGCCGAGACCTGTAAAAACGGTGTCAAAAGAGATCGTATCCGGTGAGAAGCTGAGTCGCCCGCTGACAGGATTGGCAAGCGGATCACAACCAAGGCAGGCTGCGGCAATCAGAAACAGAAAAAGGATGCTCCTCATCAGTATTTATTGATCCACCTGTACCGCCTCGGATTGTCGCCGAAACGGGCCATGACAGTCAGCTCATGTGTCCCGTAGGTGTAGCTGCGAATCTCTGACATGGTGAAATCAAAGGCATAACCGATGTAAAACCTGTCGACCTTGAGACCGGCAAGCATCACAATTGCATCGCCGGTGCGGTAAGAGAGCCCGAGCCAGTAGTCGTCCTTGTAATATACCCTTCCCGTCAGGTCAACCTGGAATGACTTGAAGACCATGTCAGACGACTTGAGCATGATAGATGGTTCGATGATCCAGTCCACTCCGGGGTATAGCCTGATACCTCCCGTCAGGAAATAGTGACCCAGTTCCGAACGGCCATTCTCGCCGCCGTTGCCAATCATCAGGGCTCCCCGGAAAAGGTTTGTCATCGCAAAGCCGGCATAATAATTCCTTGTCATGTAGCTTACTCCGAAATTGGCGTCCGGAATGTAAACTACCTGGTCGTAATTATTCAGCAGATCATCCTGAACATCATCGGGCATGACGGCCCCGCTGATGTCAACAAAATACTGGTATGCGCTCAGTGAAAGGCCAAACGACAGCTGCTGATCAATGCCGATGGGAAGATGATACGCATATGCCAGCTGCAGGCCGGTCCTGTGCATTATACCGTTATGGTCTGAGAAGAGGTACCCTCCAACTCCTACCCTTCCTCCCTTCGTGGGCCTGTCAATCTTCTTCCTGACAGCCGTGGACTTTGTGATATAACTATCATTGAGTATCCTCGTCTGGAAAGCGGCTGCATAGGTACTGGGTGCATTCGGAAGACTGAGCCATTGTTCGCGTACTGTAAGGCCGAAAGTTGTGTAGTAATCGCTTCCTGTATAAGAGGGATTGAGCAGGAACCCGTTCATTGTGTACTGGCTGTAGAGAGGGAACTGCTGTGCCGAGATTTCAGGCATAACCGCCAGAAGGCCAACCACTGCTATTATTCTCAATATTTTCATATCTCCTTCGGGTTACCTGGTTATTTACTGATTATAGAGATTATCCCGGTACGCGGTTCAGAACCGTTGTTCAGATGAATCACGTAGTGGTAAGAGTCGTTGGGCAGCAGCTTTCCGTTGAAGGTTCCGTCCCATTGATCGGTGGCATTGGCTGAGTGATATACAAGCTTGCCCCACCTGGTGTAGACGAAGACCTCAGCATCAGGATAGAGTTCAGCATTGCGCAGGTGCCATGTGTCATTGCGGCCGTCTCCGTTGGGAGTAATGATCTCGTAAACCCGCAGACAATTTTCCCCGATGACACCAAGCGTTACAATTGAAGTCTGCTCACAGCCATTCTCATCTGTGACAGTGACGGTGTAGTCACCTGGAAGAATCGCTATCCTGTTAGTTGAGGTCACTCCGTCATTCCAGAGGAAGGCAAGAGTGCCGGAGCCTCCTGTCACTGTCAGAGCAATACTTCCGTCAGGTGTATCAGGACAGGAAGCGTCCGTAGTGACCGCACTAATTGACATGGACTCAGGCGCTGTCAGGGTATAGTCTTCGTTCAGAACACAGCCGGCGGCATCAACGATGGCCAGGTTATAGGTACCTGCACTGAGTGAGGTGAGTGATAATTCATTTGAGGTGAATCCTCCGGGGCCGGTCCATGTGAATTCCAGCGGAGGAGTTCCACCCTGGGCTGTAACCGAAATTGATCCGTCGGCAGAACCGGGGCAGGTGACACCAAAACCGCCATAATCGGAGATTAGAGATCCGGTGATCTCAATAGCTGCGGGTTCCGTTATTACCTCTATGTAGCTGAAACTTGCACATCCGTTCAGATCCGTTACGGTCAGTGAATATGTACCTGCACCCAGACCCGTGATTGTAGCTGTTGATGCAGTCCATCCGTCAGGCCCGGTCCAGCTTATAGTGTAGGGTTGGGTCCCTCCTTCCAGGGTAACATTAACAGCACCATCCGTGCCCCCATTACAGGTAACATCAACAGTATTGTCTATCACTGCTGAGAATGGCAAAGGCTCCGTGATTGTCAGGGTGGTATCAGAGCTGCACCCGTTTGCATCTCTCAATTCAAACTGGTATGTGCCGGCTGCCAGCCCGGTGAAATCACCTGACAACTGGAAGGGTGCTCCGTCGATACTGAACATGTATGGAGCAAGACCCCCTCCGGCAGTCAGCCTGATCACACCGTCAGTAAGTCCGTTGCAGGTTATCTGTCTGTGCTCTGCCACTGTGATTTCAGGAAGGGCATTTATTGTTACCGTGGCTGATGAACCGACGGTACCGCATGCTCCTCCACCGGTAACAGTCATTATAAGGTTAACCGATCCGGCAGTATAATCGCCGGGCCCGAAGGTGTATAACGGGTTATCCAGGGTACTGTCATCAAAGCTTCCGTCACCGCTGCTGCTCCATGCTACTGTGCCTCCTGCATGGGATGCCCCTGCTACCTGGAATACGCCAGCTGTGCTGCAGACTGCGCCACCCGGGCCTGCATCAGCAACAGGAGCAGATGTGAAGGTGATTACTGCATCGTCGGTCACAAAGCCGCACTGACTGCTTGTAACAGTCATGGTAAGCGTAACAGGACCGCTGTCGGCACTGCCGAATGTGTAGACCGGATTTGTTGCAGCCGGGTCACTGAATGTACCGTTCCCTGAGGTTGTCCAAAGTATGGTCCCGTTTTCAGCAGTAGCATCGCTGAGAGATACTGTGGCAGTGCCTGAGCATAGATCCTTGTCAGCCCCTGCGCCGGCAACGGGCTCTCCTGCAAACGAGAGTATCATCCCGTCAGTGAGAGTCTCAGGACATCCGCTGATTTTTGTACCTGTAAGAGTTAACGTTACGCTTGAAATATCAGCGTCACCACGGGTGTAAACCGGGTTGACCGCAACGGGATCACTGAACGTACCGTTCCCCGAGGTACTCCACAAAAGAGTCATATTGGATGCTGATGCTCCGGTAATTGCATAGGTCGGTAATGTGGTGCATATCTCAACATCAGGGCCGGCATTGACAGACGCAGTAAAGGGATCTGTAACATTAACAGCCGAAGTGCAGGTTGCTGTATTCCCGCTTGCATCCGTGACTGTTACTGTGACGGTGACACTCCCCAGGTCGGTACAGGTGAAACTTGTCCTGCTGAGGGTTACAGATGCTACGGAACAGTTGTCCGCGGGAGCTGTCGTCAGAAGATCTGTCGTACCAATGGTTGCATTGCCGGAAGCATCAAGCTCAAGAGTGATATCTGAGCAACTTACAACCGGCAGTTCTGTATCATTAACGGTAACAGTAAAGGTGCAGGTAGAGATCATGCCGTCATCATCTGTCGACGTGTAGGTTACCGTTGTGACCCCTACAGGGAATGTGGCACCCGGAAGGTGAGTGGAGGTCATCGGGGCGGTTGACACCGGGGCGGTCCAGCTTGCTGCGGCGGAACATGCTCCGGGAGTGTTGCTGACGGTTATATCCGACGGACACCCGGTGATTACCGGCGGATCATTATCTTCAATGTTTACATTGACATTCTGCGCAGCCAGACCGTCAAAACTGTTGTCCGAAAGAGCCTGGTTCACTGTTACGGCGATTACATCAGTCCGGTCTGCGTCAAGCGCATCTTCAACGGGTGACACCGTGACCACCTGCGGTACATTCCAGTTTGCCGGAGTGAAGGTGATCTGTGATAAATGGGTAGTATGCACCGGCGCTCCATTTAAAAGGTCAAACACCACATCTGATACCGGCTGGGCATTGAGAATAACGGTGAACTGTCCGGCAGGACCTCCTTCGTTGATCGTAATGGTGAGAGGATTAACGGTGAAACCGGCCAGGTCATCATTTATGACATTGACGCTCACAGCGGCTGTGACACCGTCGTAACCGTCATATGACAATGCATCATTCACTGACAGTGAAATCGTTGTCGATGCATCAGGAACAGTATTGTTATTGACTCCCGTTACCGTGATTGTCTGCGGTATATTGTAGTTGGCCGCGGTAAAGGTCAGCTGCGCAGTGCTGATGGTTGCCACCGAGGTATTGTTACTAACCAGGTCTACAATAACACTGCCTGTGGGTGGCGCGGCGGACAGTGAAACAGTAAACGTTGCCGTTCCGTTCTCTGCAACAGAAACACTGACTGGGTTAACCACAATCGCCGCCACATCATTGTTCACGATTGTAACAGGGATGTTGATGTCAGGCAACGGGTCAAACGGGTCAAACGATAGAGCGTCATTTACCGAAAGGATGACATTATCCGTCAGATCTCCCAGAGAATTGTTCTCCACTGATTGAAGTGTAATCACCTGGTGAGTTGAGAAATTGGCTGCATTGAATGTCAGTATTGCAGGACCGGAGACAAGCAGTCCGGGTATCAGCGTCGAAACGTTGATTGTTACCGGACCTGCAGGTGCATTGGACAGCCACACTTCAATTGTGGCTGTGGATCCTTCCGCCATATTCACTGCTGCAGGTGAATAAAGAATGGACGGGAGATCATCGTCATCAATGGTGATCACGGCTGGCGCGGGGTTTACTGTCACAGCTGGAGTACCGGATACACCTGTGATTGTCATCCTGACGGTCTCATCACCTTCGACGACAAGGTCTGCCACAGATGTAAGTGTCAGGTTGTAGGCCAGTGCGCCTGCAGGCATTACAAAAGACCCTGCCAGAGCAGCAAAATCGCTTCCGGAGGTGGCTGTGCCGTTGACGGTGTATGAAACCGTCCTCGGTGAAGACACCGGATTACTGAACGAAAAAGTGAACGTACCAGTTCCGGCAGGACCTGGTCCGCCTTCGGTAATTACCGGGGTCGTCGCGGTAACGCTGACAGTTGAGTTGTCATCATTGAGGATGGTGTATACGGAGCTGACAACCGCACCTGCAGCTACAGTCACAAAGGTATTCATGCTCAGGTTGATGGTCTCATCCGGTTCTACCGTGAGATCGCCCAGTATTGATAGCACGGAGGCAGGGATGGGTATCGATACCGCTGTTGTATAGTCACCGGCCGGGATGCTGAGAAGGTTTCCGCTTTGTGACCAGTCAGCGGCTGAAGCTGTGCCGTTTGATACCATGACGATAAGGCTGCCGGGCTGGCTGATGATGCCTCCGCTGACGACTATCTGCAGCGCTGAGACCGGTGCAGCCGCATTGCCTTCGGCACCAGAGGCGGCAGGAGACGAGAACGAGGCGCGGACGACATCATCACTGATGATTGTGTAGGTATGACTGCTCTGGCTGCCGATTGACAATCCAGCTGACGGATTCGAGATGGCGGTAATGACTGTCTCGGAGGGCTCAACCAGTGCATCGTCGATAACATTGATTGTGAAGGTACCGGTAACAGACCCGGAGGGTATTGTCACAGTTCCCGGTACAAGTGTGTAGTCGGCACCTGCCGTAGCTGTCCCGCCGGTGGCGGCGAAGCTGAAGGAGACGTCAGATGTATGCGGGTAGTTGAGGGATAACTGTACCGGAACAGTTGTGACGCTTTCCAGACCGGAACCGGATGGCACGGTGTAATTTACCTCCGGGCGGAACGCAATGATGGTAAGACACTGTCCGTCTGCGATGTTAAGATCGATTGTATAAACACCGCCTGTCAGAGTGGGACGGTGCATGGTTGCTCCGGAACTGAAGTCACCGTCATCGTCAACCAGAATCCCGACAATGGGGTAACCGGCTGGAAGGGCAGGCAGTGAGTTTGCCGCTATGCTGACGGTGACAGTGCCTACATCGGAGGTCTCATCGAAACGCCACTCCCTGGCCAGACGGAAGGTGCCTGGAGCGGGAACCTCGGAAGTAGTCCAGGTCTTGGCCCCTGCCTTGTTGTGGCCGAAGAAGAGGTATTCACCTTCGCTGAGGCCGGTGGGCGATGTTACTGACAGCATGGCTGTTGACCATGCATTGGTGAACGTAGTTCCGTTATATGCTGCTATGCCGGAGACATCATGTGAATAAGTTGCTTCCCATTCATAATGGTCATCGGCAATGGGAATGAGATACTTCGCGCCAAGGTTATTCTGGAGCACCACCCTCTCTGCATCATTAAGCTGCCCGGAGAAGACTGCTATCTCAGTCATGTCACCGTTGAAATATCCTGCCGGATTGTAGACACCGTTCATCTGGGTGGCTCCCACCAATGCATAATTGGAGACCAGCGACGGTACAACTGTCGATGTTGAACTGCCGGTAAGAGACGTGCCGTTGAGTAGAGCTCCGTAATCAGATACAGCAGCTCCGGAAGGGTTGGTATAGTATATTATCTTCCAGTCACCTGCCGTATGACCGCCGCTGAACACCTGGTTCTGACCGTTGAACCTGACTGCATCATTGTATTCGATCCCGTAACTTCTGACTGCATTGACACCTCCGACATTCTTCTGACCCATGTAGAGTCCTCCGTTCTGTTCATCGGCAGAAGTTGTGTTCCGGGCTACGATTACAACTGTTGCTGCATCCGCACCGGTTATTCCAAGAGAGCCGTTATATCCAAGAAAATCACCACCGATGCCCCCCTGGTCGCTGAATGTAACTGCCGGATAACCATTCAGGACATTCGGAATGAGGGTTGGTACGGTTTGCCCCATTACCACTGCCCCGAAATCACGAACGTGGCCTGAGAGGTCAAGCCAGCTGGTTATATAATTGAGAGGCTGAATGGCTATCAGACTGTCTGACCTCAGCCAGAGTTGCGTATTGATAAGGGTTCCGACCCCTCCGGGACCGACCTGCGCATTGGTGGAGTGCGGCGGCAGGATAAGGAGGAGTACAAGCACCAGTATTGACAGGTGTATTTGTTTCATGATGGTCAGGATCAGTGTTCGGGCAACATATTACACTATTTATCAAACAGTTGGAATTACAACTCGTAAGCAATTACCCCCGGGTTGCAACTCATGTAATGTCAAAAAGTACCGAAAGCTAATATAAATATATTCCTATAAACGAAATCATCACCGTATTGCGTATAATTAACAGCGTTAATAAAATGATACACAATGTGGCCGGATAGTTGTACGAAGGGAGATTTATTTTGTTCCGGAAGGGTGTTTTTAATTTCGAAAGCGCTATTGCGGAATAAAAAAATGAATTTATATTTGCACTCTCTTCCCGGGCGATTAGCTCAGTTGGTTCAGAGCGCCTGCCTTACAAGCAGGGGGTCGTAGGTTCGATTCCTACATCGCCCACAGGATAAAGCTCCGTTTATACGGGGCTTTTTTGTTTTATGGATTTTCCGGAACTGTGCCAGATAACTCGGGGGTCGGAAAAACATGCACCGTATGATTGAGATAGGGTAAAAAAAAGAGGCAGTTCCTCCCCCCACGTACTTCCTTATTGAATGGTAAAGATGAAAAAATTGTCCGACTAGCGCACGTGCGGAACTGCCTTATTTCAAAAGTATAAAAACATACTTTAAACAATCATATTTTTCTGAAAATATTTCATGAATTCTTAAAAAATGTGATTCGGGATTTTCTGACATCATTCCCAACCCTGTCTGTCACGCCTTTGCCAGCGTTTACCATTCAATTCCATATGTTGATCAAATCCAGCTATTTACCTCATTGTCAGGTCGTTTTTATTTACTTACTTTATGCTTCCGAAGGTCCTTTTTAATTTTTGAAAGGCAGCCCTCACAAATCCAGAATGCTCCCCGGAGAGGGGAGCGGAAAAGTGAGGGCTGCTGTCATTTTATATATTATCCCTGCATGCAATCGAGTGGGAGGAAAATGAAATAAGTTTCCTCCTAGTTCATTTTCCGACCTCTCACACCACCTTACGCACGGGTCTCGTAAACGGCGGTTCACTAAGATATAACTCTAACCTTTCTGTAGTAGTCCGTAAAAAAAACGTAACCGGCAATACGAAGACTTGATTCCGGCCTTCAGCTAACGCTTCCCACTGTCAGGGCGCGTTCGGGACTCTCACCCTATAGCTATCGCCCATGCCGGGCGCACATCCTAATAAGTGTATGTTGCTAAAAGGAATTTTAAATACCCACTGCGCAGATATATTGATATTTCCGCAATTGGGAAATTAGTATGGCATCTTCCCTGGTAAACTTTCAGGGATCCGACATACATGAATGTGTTATCAAGCATAAACTCATCACTGTCAAGGCTTATGGCTATTCCATAAAGTGTATGCTTTCCTACCAGTCAATATCAGCTTTGATCGCTACTAATATATAGTTTTGCCTGTTTGTCTTAAGCAATCAAACCAATCTGTGCCGACCTCTTCCTGGCATGGAAATAGGTCATCCCGTTCAGCTCGGTCATTCCCACGATCTGCAGGCCGCTCTCCCCGAGCAGATTTGAAACAGTCCTGTGCGTGAGATAACGGTTTGTCCTAAGATCAATGAAACTGTACATCCTGTTTATGAATGGTATCCGTGACTCGATACCGTTCTCATATGCCTCAGCCTTCTCCGACAGATCCCTGGGCAGGTTGCCGTACTTGTCAGAAAATCCGTTCTGGAGCTTGTTGTCAGTGAAACATCCTACGAAATTGCTTTCACGAGGAAGCATCTCGGCCACCCTGGAAACAAAATCCCTTATCTCCCTGACATAATTCAGAGGCTTGAGATTTACTATCGTCTTCACACCCTTCAAATCCTCCGCATCATAGAAATAATGTTTCGTAGAGGGTATGACCAGAATAGACGGATCATTTATCAGTTCCTTTTCCTCAAGGTAACTGATAAGGTCCTGCCTTACTCCTGCTGAAAGCTCGGAAAAAAGACCATTGAGCCTGTTCCAGACAGAGGAAGGGCTTTTCATGTTGTTCATGAAAGGCTGCTCTGAATAAGTACTGATATCATTTCTCATGGCTTCTGTTTCCATATCCTGATTTTTACTGATTACCTAAATTTCAGACAAGGAAATATGAATAATCATAAACAATCCCCCGTTCGCGAAGCCACCAACGCAATGCCTTGGCGATCTTTCGGCGTCTTATCACGACCTTTCCCGTCTCGTTCGATGTTATCTGAAATAAAACTTTCATTTTTCCGGTCCTTTAGTTTTAGCAAATCTATGACTCAAAGTCGCTCAATGCAAGACTCTAAGGCCCATCTGATGGTCTTCTGCGCTATTGTTAAAAAATCTTAATCATATATATAAGGGTATACACTTGGCCTGACATGTCGTTTACACCCGGTAACCGTACATTCGTCAAAAAGGGGGTGCTTTTTACAGGTGATTTGCGGGAAAATTGTTCTTAGGAGGGCCGGAAAATAATATATCACTGTCTCACTGAACGTTACATACGCTACCAACAACAATTCAGCAAAATCCTAAATTTTGACAAAAGGTTATTATGGTAAGGTTAAAATTTATGAGAACAGGCAATTTGAGGTAGAATTTTGAATAAAATTCAAGGACGGGAGGCGTATAAAACGCGGAAAACTGGCGTGAGACCTGAAAAGTCAGTCCCGTACCAGTATTTAACAGGACAAAATTGGCGGGTATAAAAAGGGCAAAAGTGTGCTGTAGATGTGCTTCAGCAAAGGCGAACAAACAGTAAGCCTAAGGCTTCCTGTTTTTCAGGTTGGCGAGGTAGCGCGATTTTGCCTCGTCGGCATCAGCGCTCTGCGCAATGTAAATCTTCGTGCGATGGTCAATGACAACCTCCTTCATCTTTGAGAGATCGGGCGAGCTGTGAACAACAGGTTTCTTTTCTATCATATTTCCTTTATCAATGTAAAAAGGTCCCGCCGTCACCGGCGGGACCCAAATTCTTAAATGTTTATATTAAAACTATACACGTTTAACATTTACAGCATTTAATCCTTTTTTTCCCTGCTCCAGGTCAAATGTCACAACATCATTTTCCTTGATATTGTCCTTTAATCCAGATGAATGTACAAAATACTCTTTTGGTGAATTTTCCTCCTTGATGAATCCGAATCCTTTGAATTCATTGTAGAATTTTACTGTTCCTTTACTCATTATTTGATTTTATTAATATGCCGCAATATACGGTTAATTATCCGGATATTTTATTTATTTTCAATAAATTATATACGTCATTGAAAAACTTGCGGGAAAGTATCTTACCAGGTGTCCATGCTGCGTATCTTTTTTTGCAGGCCCTGTTTCCCCGCTTTAAGTAAATTTGAAGAACAGGATATTCCATAACATTGACAATATGAGATTGAGGCTGACCAGGATTGTAAAGATATCATCTTTCTGTTTATTAGCGCTTTCGTCGTGTACCACAGATGATCTACCCATGTATGAATCAGAAAAATATACCGTATACCCTGACCGGGTTGTACAGGGAGAATTCACGGCAATTGCAACGGGCCCTGACGGGATGACCTCTGACTACAGAAGCCTCAGTGCAATCATTGACCCGGTCATCCAGTTCAAGTTCAGCATTAACGGCCGCGACAATGAACTGGCCTTCGGGGTAAACCACCAGGCAAACATCCTGCCTGCAGGAGACGATGCCACCGTTCTTGATGTGACTTTCGGCCAGAGATCAGCCCCCGGATCTCACAAGGATGCCTCCCAGCCTCTGCCGCCAAACACCCGCGTCAGGTTCAGGGTCAACTTCAAGCCGGTTCTCGAAGCATTCAGGGCAAAGGGATTCTATGACGACATACTTGGCAACCGTATCTTCGCCGATGATTTCAAGGGACTCTACCTTGCCGGGGACACCTATCCGCTTAACTGGGATTTCGAAAACATACCGTCAAATCCTCTCCTGAAGATGGAAGATCCTGACGGTGACGGCATATTTGAAAAAGAACTGATTTTCAACGTATATGATCCTTCGGCCCACACCTCATCTGCATGGAACCTCACCAATGACATATCAAAATTCCCGGAGTACGGGAGTCCCTTCATACTCCTTAATGCCCTCCATAACATGGCGCTCGATGAGATGGTCATGCTTATGGAGGAAGACGGCACCTTCCGGACCGGGGAGGCGTGGCCTGGCGTCTGGACACGCGACCTGAGTTACGCCACCGTGCTCTCCCTGGCTTACCTCGACCCGGATCGATGCATCAACAGCCTGATGATCAAGGTTTCAAATAACCGGATTATACAGGATACCGGCACCGGCGGAGCATGGCCGGTCTCATCTGACAGGGTGGTCTGGGCCCTGGCTGCCTGGGAGGTATACAAGTATACCGGCGATAAGGCATGGCTTGAAAAAGCCTTTGAGATCGTCAGAAACAGCCTGGATGATGACAGCAAAACCATCATTGATCCGGCAACGGGCTTAATAAGAGGTGAATCATCATTCCTCGACTGGCGGAAGCAGACCTACCCTCTGTGGATGGAACCCGCCGATATCTTCGGATCGCTCAATCTGGGTACGAATGCCGCATACATTCAGGCTCTGAAGGTTGCCGGACTGATGGCGCAGGAACTTGACTTCGAAGATAGCTGGTCAGCGAGGGCAGAAATGCTTCGCGAAAATATAAACAACCGCCTTTGGGTCGAGGATAAGGGTTACTATGGTCAATACCTCTACGGCAGCAGAAACCGGTTCCTCTCACCCCGTGCAGAGGCCCTCGGGGAGGCATTTACAGTTCTTTTTGATGTTGCCGGTGATGAAAGAAAGCACAGAGTGCTCATGAACACTCCCGTCACACCATTCGGCATAACCTGCATCTATCCTCAGATACCCGGAATCCCGCCCTATCACAACAACGGGATATGGCCCTTCGTACAGGCATTCTGGACCCTTGCAAACGCTCAAAACAAACATTCAGAGGCAGTTGAAGCAGGGCTTGCATCAATCATCCGCCCGGCAGCACTCTTTCTTACAAACAAGGAAAATTTCGTTGCGGAAAACGGCGATTTTGCAGGAACCGAGGTTAACTCCGACAGGCAGTTGTGGAGCGTAGCCGCGATGCTTGCAATGCACCACCGCGTACTGATAGGCATCAGCTTCGGGAAGGATCAGATGGATTTTAATCCGGTCATCCCGGAGAGTTTCAAAGGATCCTATACCCTCAAAAACTTCAGATATCGCAATGGCACATATAACATCTCTGTCACCGGCTGGGGCGCCGGGATCTCCTCATTCAGCATCGACGGATCCAGATCACCGGATAACTTCATTCCTGCCACTTTGACCGGCAACCATACCGTCGAGATAATAATGAACGGCAAGACCAGCAGTCAAACCTTTAATAAAACTGACAATTACACGGCCCCGGAAACACCTGTTCTGGCGGCAGGCAACAGCACAATTTCCTGGAACAGAGTCAGCGGAGCCCCTGTTTACAGGGTCTTCAGGAACGGAGAGATGATAGCGTCTGTACCGGATACGACCTTTGCCGCATCCCCCTGGAACACAATTGACGAGTATCAGGTTCTGGCCGCAGACAGTGCAGAAATTGAATCTTTCCTGAGCAATCCTGTGACGGTGACCCCGCCACACGCAATAATTAAAATCGAGGCTGAGGATTTTAACGTCCTGGGTGAAAACAAATTTCCGGGATTCTCTGGCAAAGGCTATGTCATGGTCAGCATCAGGAACCCTGGAGATCTGATTATCAGATTAAAGGCTGATGCCGGGAAATATCTCCTCCGTGCACGCTACGCCAACGGCACAGGGCCGGTTAACACAGACAACAATTGCGGTATACGTTCGCTTCATGTCAATGGCACTTTCGCCTGTTCCCTTGTATTTCCACAGCGCGGCAAGGATGAGTGGTCAGACTGGGGATACACATACCCGGAGCCGGTTGAACTCATGGATGGCGAGAACTTCCTAATAATCAGATACGAGGATTTTAACAGAAATATGGACGGGCAGGTCAATGAATTCCTGCTTGACCAGCTTTTGCTGGAAAAATTGAACTGAGAGTTGCAGAACAACCGCCGGGCCGCGTCTGACAGCGATGTCTTCTCCCGATCATGATACGGCTACTGCCAGAGTAACTGCACCGCTTCAGGTTCCATGTCCTGATACAGGCCCGGGTCAGTCACCCCGGACGCATTTCCTACTTCTTCCTGCACCCTATCCCCGGCAGATCCGGCGAGAGCGTGTATAACGGCGCTTCGTATAACGGCCCCCCGGTAAAAGGCTCCTTCTCCGGTTCGATATGCGGATCAAGATCCACATGGCTGAAACAGCCCATTCCTGCCACAATATGCACGGCACAGCCCAGGGCAAGCTTCGACTCGAGCATGCATCCGACCATCAGCTTGATATTTGCGCTGCGCGCGATGGCGGCAATGTCCATCGCCTCGATGATACCCGACTTCATCAGCTTGATATTGATATAGTCGGCACAACCGGTCCGAACCACATTTATGGCATCAGCACTTGTGAAGACTGACTCGTCCGCAGCAATCGGGATCGATGTGTGATCCTTTACGAACCTCATTCCCTGCAGGTCAAATCTCGAGACTGGCTGCTCGAACAGTATCGGTCTTATCCCGCTCTTTCCCATCTCCTCAATGAAATGAACGGCCTCGCAGGGCGAATAACCCTGGTTTGCATCGATGGTTATCCCGCATAGCGGAGCCCCTTCTTTGATTGCAAGCAGCCGGTCGATATCATCAGTCAGTTTCTTCCCCACCTTGGTCTTCAGCACGGTATACCCCGCCTTCGCCAGTTTGGCAGCATTCTTTTTTGCGATTTCCGGAGGAACGATATCAATCGTGTAGTCAGTCTCCGCCTTGTTCCCGGCGCCACCGAAGAACTCGTAGAGCGGGATACCCAGCACCTTGGCATAGGCATCAATGAGCGCCATCTCGATGGCACACCGGGCTGTCACCTGTGCATGGAAGACTCCTCTAAGCGTAGCGGATATAGCCCTGTAATCAGTTACATTCTTGCCTTTTATGAATTCTACACAGCTCTTAAGTGTTGCAAGAGCAGTGGCCTGGTTCTCACCGTTTATCGGTTCAAGCGGGGCAGCCTCGCCGTAACCTTCAATGCCATTCTCCAGCACAACGGTAATAAGTACATTTTCAATGTTGTACTTTGTGCCGATGGCAATCCTGAACGGCTCTCCGAGGTCAAGATTCAGAGGCTCGATTATTACCTTTTTGATCTTAATTGCTTTCATTTTTATCCTTCCATTGTTTTAACAATTCAAGTAACTGACTGATCTGATCATCAGTATGAGAGGCAGATACGGCTATCCTGATCTGATGCATCGCTTTCCTTACAGGGTAATTCATGAAAGGAGCTATCACGCCGTTCTCCTCGAGGAATAGGGAGAGACCCTGTGCCTTCTCCGGGGAATCCAATATGATGGGCACTATGGGTGTTCTGAAATGGGTAGTCTGAAATTCCATCCCGGTAACCGCATCCCTGATCCGCCAGGCATTGTCGAGAAGCCGTGTACGCAGATCCGGGTTCTCCCTTAGGATTGCCAGTGAAGCTATCCCCGCTGCTGCTATCGGAGGCGGCAGGGCCGTAGAGGCCTGGTAGGTTGCAGATCCCTCACGTATCATCTCCGTCACCGAAAGGCTTCCCGATATGAATCCCCCATACCCGCCCAGGGCTTTGCTCATTGTTTCGGTCTGATGAATATTCGCATCTTCCGGCAGGTTAAAATGCTCAGGGGTACCCTTTCCGGTTTCGCCAAGCACGCCTGTTGCATGTGCATCATCAACTACGAGGATCGCGCTGTGCTTCCTGACCACCTCATAAATCTGGTTCAACGGGGCAATTTCGCCCGTCAGGGCAAAGATACCGTCAGTGATCACCAGGGGACTTGAGCCCCTGTTGTAATCAAGAAGATAGTCGAGATGCCCCGCGTCACAGTGATCATAGAACATCACCCTGACCGCACCTGTTGGGATGGCTGCAATTATGCTGGCATGAGCCGACTGGTCAATGAAAACTGTAGAATAGCGTCCTTTCAGTATCTCGAGCAGGATGCTGTTGCCCTGGTAGCCCGAGGCGAAGACAACCGCATCATCCTTTCCCTTGAATGAAGCCAGTGCACTCTCCAGCTCCAGGTGAAGGTCTGAAGTCCCTGTGGTGTGACGCGATGCGGCAAAATTCACTCCGTACTTCTGCACCGCGCGGATAACGGCTTCCTTGACCTGAGGATGAGATGCCAGCCCCAGGTAATTGTTCCCCGCGAAATAGGAATACTTTTTACCGTTGCTTATGATGTAATTACCGACTTCGCCGTTCAGAAGAATCATATCTTGTCTGCTGTTCTGACATGTTACAGTGAGTTTCAAATTTAACCAATATTAAGTAAGCCCCCGGTAGAACGTGACTAAAAAAAGTCTTATTATGCCTTTGTTATGCCGTAAAGCATACCTGATATTTTTTTTGCCGGCCGGAAGTCTGAAAGTTTTCAATTTATTATATTGACGCAAATCAGCTTTCTAAACTGCTGAAAAGAAACCCGATCAAAACTGATACAATAGAAACAATTGGAAAATGGACCGAACAGATCGTGCCATGGTTAATGTCGCACGGGATAAGGATCATACTGATAATCGTAATTGCCTTTGTCCTTGACAGGGTGCTGCAAAGGATTGTGGTCAGGACTGTCAGGGCATCTGTAAGACCGGATGCAAACACCAGCCCGGAGGCTGAGAAAAAGAGAGAAGACACGCTGATAAGAATCTTCAGCGGCGCGCTGAAGATTCTGATAATGATTGTGGCTTTTATGATGATCCTGCAGGAAACGGGAATTGAGATCCCGTTCCCGCAGACTGTTATTCACCGTACCACAGAGTAGAATTAGATTATGACATGAGGGCCGGCATATGACACCGGCCCTCATTCTGAATCAGCGAATAAGCCAATCCGTTTCTTATATTCCCCCTACTCCCTATTTGAGGCTGAACTTAATGGGTATGACAAGCTTTACATCCACTGCTTTGCCTCTCTGTGTTCCCGGGGTCCAGTCGGGCATCTCACTCACAACCCTTACGGCTTCGGCATCAAGCAAAGGGCTCGCGGATCTTTCAACCTCAACGCTCTCAACCTTGCCCGCCTTATTGACTATGTAACCGACATATACGACACCCTGTATTCCATCCTTCTTAGCCTGTTCCGGATATTTCATCCGGCTTGCAATCCATTGCATCATTGCTTCCATGCCTCCCGGGAACTGCGGCATCTCTTCAACCACCACAAACACGTCCCCTTCTCCTGAGCCGGCTTCCGGTGCTGTTTTTGATTTAGCTGCAGTTGAGGCAGGTGGGGGTGGGGGTGGCGGAGGCGGGGGCACCGGCCCTACACTGACCGTATCAATCACCGTAGTGCTCTTATTCATCGTAACTGAAATGCTGCTGCCGGCAGCTTTCACCGAAACCACTTTTGTCTCGAATCCGACATAGGAGACCACAAGAACGGCGTCATCCGGAACATCCTTCAGCGCAAAGCGACCTGAAGCATCACTGACAGTGCCAACTGTAGTGCCTTTGATAACTATCACGGCATTTTCCAGTGGTTTGCCGGCATCATCCTTCACGGTCCCGCTGACGCTCTTAGTGAGGTCAGCAGCGACGGCGGCAATAGGAGCAACAGGATCCGATACTACCCTGTACTCCGGCTTCGCAAAGGCAAAAAGAACCAATGCGGCCACGGGCAGGATCAGGAGAAGCCTAAGCTTCCTGAACGGTGAACTGATTGTATTTTTCATCATTGTAAATCGTTTTTTGTTTAGTGAATAACTGAAAAAGTTGCCCAGGTCGATAACCGGAGAGCCGGCGATCTGGTTCAGCAAAACTGCCTTGTATATGGCCGGGTCTGAAGTGCGCTGCAGCGCCTCCTCATCAGCCAGGTACTCGTGGTTCTGCCTTATGAACCTGGAATAGATCCATGCGGCAGGATTGAACCACTGAACTGCACAGAGAATGGATGAAAGCACCAGGTCAAACCAGTGCATCTGTCTGATATGCACAAGCTCATGATTCATTATCTCCCTTGCCTCGGTCTCTGAAACTGAAGGATTGACAACCACAAAAGAGA
Organism: Bacteroidales bacterium UBA4070; assembly: GCA_002383485.1. Classification (GTDB taxonomy): domain Bacteria; phylum Bacteroidota; class Bacteroidia; order Bacteroidales; family VadinHA17; genus SR-FBR-E99. Next base: position 21,510 of record DFYY01000020.1, read on the forward strand.
ATAATGAAAATGAACCCGGATATGCATCAGACCGGATTACCTTAACCGGATAACCTGATGAGCAGTCAGCACAGGCAACTGCACGCAACACAGGCAATACCTGTGTGACATACCGTAAAAGTACTGCCATCGCACCGGCAAGCCAGACTAAGAAAAGAGCCACCGCCAGAATGTTCTGCCAGGTGCTGCCCCCATGCAGCGCTGCCGTTACGGGACCGGCCGTGGCGCCAGCCTCAACGGCTGATGCCTCAACCACATACCGCACAGTTACCAGCGGAAGGATGACCGAAGCCAGGATACCAGTAATAAGGTAGATCCTGTTCAGAAGAAAAAACCTCTCGTTCCTGAGAAAGAGAAGATAAACCAGTGCAAAACCGGTTATCCAGACTGCTGACCTGAGAAGATAAAGACCCACCGTTTCCATCACTTTTGCTTTTTACTGTCCGATAATTCCTTTCTCGTCTCGTTGATCAGCTCTTCCATCTCAGCCACGCTAAGATCCTTCTCACGTGCAAAGAATGATGCCATGGCAGGGAACGAGTTGTCAAAATAACCTTCAAGAAGCCCGAAGAGCTGGTGCCGTGAATAATCCTCCCGCGAAACGACAGGAAAATAGAGATAAACATTCCCATAGGACTTATGGTCCACAAATCCCTTTTTCTCCAGAATCCTTACTACGGTTGAAACAGTATTCCTAGCAGGCCTGGGTTCATCAAACCGGTCCCTGATATCCTTGACCAGTCCCTCTCCCAGATCCCAGAGAATCTGCATCACCTGCTCCTCCGCCCTTGTCAGTTGCATTGTTTTCATTCTGTTCTGTCAATCCTTCAATGCAAATATATGACTAACTTATTAGTCATGCAACTATTTTTGCATAAATTTTGACTATTTTTTTAGTCTCAGATGTAATTACATGATATTGAACGCATTGATGACGTCAAGTGCACATGACGACAATAAGAAAAATGGCCGGAGTTCTGTATGACTCACAGGAAAGCCGGTTTCTGGTGACAAAAAAGTTCTGGTCTGACAGCGATGTCAACTGTTTTTATGGATGGTGATTTCCCGGGGGGCTCTCCGAAGAATTGCTACTCCTGCTCCGACGACATGTCTGCCGAAACAGGCCGCAGCACAATGAGCTGCAGAATAACAGCCACCATCACCGGAATTGCAAGCAGCGCCATATCCCTTGCCAGGTTGCCTGAATCCATCGATTTTCCAAGCACCCTTGTTATGAAGGCTCCGGCAAAGACTCCGGTCATATTCATCAGTCCGTAACCGGTAGCCCTGAGCCTGGGAGCCACAAACTGACAGAGGATGGGCATATTATTGGCGTCAAACATACCGTACCCTATACCGAACAGGACTGCCCCTCCCACAATCCAGAGATAGCTGTGGCCCAGCCCGATCAGAAGCAGCGACGGTATTGTCAGTGAAAGACCGATTGCTCCTGTATATATCCGGCCCCGCAGATTCTTCAGGATCCACCTGTCTGACAGTATGCCTCCAAAGATCACCCCTACGAGCGATGATGCAGCAATGGTAATAGTCGACATCGGGCCCGCCACCGGCATCTCAATCCCGAGGCTTAAGGAAAAGAGCGTTGGTATCCAGTTCTTTACTGCCCAACCCGGAATACTTGGCACGGCAAAATAGAAGAGTATCATCCAGAAACTGACCATTCCCAGAAGAAGCGAGAGCCCCGATGCCACCGACTTCAATCCGGAAATACCGGAGGTTGTTTTCTTTATCTTCTCCCTGTGTTTGTACTCACGAAGGAGCACTATCAGTATAACACTGTAAATAATCCCGGCTATGCCGACATAGTGAAAGGTCTTCTGCCACGAAAGATTCTCAGCCACAGTGGCCCCGAATCCCCCGAGGGCCTGTCCCATGTACAGTCCTGTCATGTGGATACCTATAGCCAGCGACCGGGTGGATCCCCGGTGGTAATCAGCAATCAGTGATAATCCCGCAGGTATGTACAATGCCTCACTGATACCCATTATTGCACGGAGTGCATAAAGAACATTATAATCGTCAGTATAACCCATTGCAAATGTGACTCCTGACCAAACTACGAAGCTCCCCACTATCAGCCATTTCCTGTTGAGGCGGTCGCCGATAATACCTGCAACGGGACTCATCAGACCGTATATCCACAGGAATACTGCCATCAGCCTTCCCAAATTCTCTGCCTTCTCGAGCTCAATGCTGTCAACCATCATTGCATTCTTCATGGTTGACAGCATCTGGCGGTCCATGTAGTTCAGCAAAGCAACCACCCAGAGCAGGCCAACGACCACCCCTGCGGTTGAGGTAGCCATACCATTCTCCGTAATCCGGATCCGGGAAATGGCGCCAGGTATAAGAGTCAACCTTTTCAAACCAGTCGAGGCACCGCTCATCACCCGTCATCCGGTATCCTTTTGCCAGGGAGATCAGGGTCTCGATATGAACCCACCATAATTTCTGATCCCATTCAAGCTGTTGCGGAGGATAACCTTTTACATCCAGAAAGTAAAAGATTCCGCCAAACTCTCTGTCCCATCCCTTATCCAGGGTTCTCAGGGTTATTTCCACAGCTCTCCGGGCGAGGTCCGGATCACCCCTTCTCTCTGCGAGATCTATCATAAACCACATTGCCTCAATGGCATGGCCCGGGTTAAGCAGCCGGCCTTCAAAGCTGTCAGAGAAGGAACCGTCAGGCGATGCAGACGCATTTCGTGCCGTTATCAGGCTGCCGGAATTGAGATATGCCTTGTTGAATGATTCATTGGTGTTATTCACAGAGAAATGACTTCCCCTCAGCGTGAATGTGAAATCATTCAGGAATTTGTAGTCGAGATGAACTGATCCTGACAGTCTCTGCTCAAGGTTGTACCTGACAAATTTATCCTTGTAATAGAGAGTGTTTCCGGTGCCGTCGAAACTGGTACCGCCTCTGACTACCAGGCTCGGAGTAGTGCCCGGCTGACCGCTGGTCTGAGTCACCTTCAAACCGGCAATGGTGCCCTGAAGAGCCGTTGCCACGTTTGAACGGGGTGCGTTCTCCAGCACCCTGGTGTCAAGCTTGGAGATAGAGGTGGTCATCTCGGCACGCGACTGTGCGCTGTAACCGGTGACAACTATCTCATCAAACACGGTTGTTTCCTGTGCAAGGATGACATCAATCACATCCCCTGATCCTATTGACAGCGTCTGTGACACATATCCCACCTTTGAGACAATGATCTCATTGCTCCCCAATGGCACATTAAGAGTATAGGTGCCGTCTGCCTGTGTTGAGGTACCAGCCGTGGCCCCCCTGACGACGACGCTAACTGCAGGCAACGGCAGGCCGTCCGCGGCATCCGTAACCGTGCCCCTGATGGTCCTCCGGGCAATTACCACGCTGCTGTTCAGCAACAGAGACAGCAACATCATAATCATCCCGGGCCAGAAAGAAACTTTTCTTTTCATTGAGTAATTTGGTTTTAGGGTTAGTATAATCAAAAAAAATTGTTTTATGTATTACTTAATACGTGGCGGAAAAATTTTTTTATTTTTTCAGGCAACTGTTTTATCTTTTTTTTTTACTTTTTTTGTATTACTTAAATATTTATTTGATAAATCATGGATAATCAGGACTTAAGACTTGAGCTGAAGGCAATTGACACCAGCAGCCTCGTGGATAAGGTCGAGATGCGTCTTATAGAGGTATTCTTATATAAGGAGCTTAAGCCCGGCGATTCCATACCCAAAGAGACAGAACTGGCCACAATAATGGGAGTAAGCCGGACTGTCATACGGGAATCACTGAACAGACTCAAAACTATGGGTCTGATTGAATCCAAGAAACACAGGGGAACGATCATCAAGAGTCCCGACCTCTCAGCTATTCTAGGCAAATCACTGATCCCCAGGATACTCGACAACAAAACCCTGATGGATGTCTTTGAAATGCGCCTTGCACTGGAAGTCGGCATGGCCGATTTCATCTTCGCCCGGAAAACTGATAAGGATATCAGGGAGCTCGAAGAGCTGGTGGAGATCGAACCTGATCACTCAGACAATATCCTGTTTGACGTCGATCATGAACTCAAGTTCCACGGCAAACTGTACCAGATGACCGGCAATACAACCCTTGAAGACTTTCAGAACCTGCTGCTGCCCGCCTTTCAGCATGTTTACAATATCGGCCTGCTGAAGGTGAAGGGCAAACACAAGAAATACAAGTCACACAAGGAACTGGTTGCCCTGCTCAAAAAAGGTACTCCTGACGAATTCCGGGAAGGAATGAGACGGCACCTGGAGAACCACTTTGTAAGGATTCTCTCGGTCAACGGGGATCAGGCAGCCAGCATATAGAAGATATCAATGGCTGCAAAGAAGCCAACCTGAACAGCAAAGAGGGGGACAGCCCTCCTGTTTGGCTCCTCCTCTCCCCATAACCTGGTCACAGTGTGAAACAGAGTTGAGAAGAAAAACCACCCCACATAATTGCGAAACGGGATCACCACGCACTCCCATGACCACATGTCCAGCCTCATAGCCGCCGGCTCCAGGAACAGGTCATACACAACCATCAGCAGTGAGCCGGTTATAATAACAAACACCGATGCCGGCAGTCCGTTATGACTCCGTTCGTTCGCTTTTGTCAGCCGTTCCCACAGCAAACGGCTGATGACATTGGTACAATAGATCAGTAAAAACCAGTTAAGGCCTATAATCACCGGAGTATTCAGCAGGGCAGGCCCAAGTGAAGACAGCATTGGCGTTAACATAGTAGTATGGCTTCTCCAGCGAGACTCTGTTGCGGAATATCCCCTTTGAGTATGGTTCATAGTCCCTGTCGCCGAGGAAATAGTTATGATGGTGTATGTTCTCCATCTTACCCTTCACCCCCAGATAGAGTGTCAGCGGTGCCAGTGTCCACTGCATCCGGTCAAGTTTTTTATCACTGAAGGCCGGGCGGCCGAAGACCCTTCCCCTGAACATGGCGGCATCGGCATTGACAACGAAGAAATCTGCTTCCCATCGTCTGCCTGCAGTATCAACAAAAGCCCTGTTCCTCTTCCCGGTTGATTCATACCCTGCGATAGTGACATTATAAGTGATCTTTATCCCGGCTTTTTCCGCTTCGCGAACAAGACCCTCAACAATGCGGTACATCCCTCCTTCGACGTTGTGGTAACCGTCATGCACCATCTCAGTATAGCTCAGCAGGGTATAGACTGCCGGTGTATCAAACGGCGTGGCCCCGAGGAAGAAGGATACCAGCGAGAAGATCACCCTCACCTCGTAGGAGTTAAAGTAACGGCTCATCTCGCTCCATACTGACCGAAGCACCTTCGGCGTATGCTTCACGGGTATCTTCGTCATCTGAAAGAGAAAGTCGGGCAGCGATCTGAAGTTCTTTGACAGGACCCCTTTCTCTATGTCATCAAACAATACCCCGGACGAGGCCAGGAACCTTTCCATACGCTCACGGAAGCCAGGTTCGATATCTTCAAACTGGCGGGCAAGTCTGTCAAGATCGCGGTATATGGTGTACCACCTGTCACTGCCGCGAAAGTTCACACGGTAGAGGGGATCAATCTGCACGAACCTGAATGGCATCTCAATACCTGCATCCCTGACAAATTCATCAAAATGATAGCTCATGCTGAAGAAGGTAGGGGCCATATCAAAGGTGAAGCCTCCGGATGTCAGCTGGTTTAGCCTCCCACCGGCCTGACGGTACATCTCTACCATTTCCACCTCATAACCCCGGCGCCTGAGCCTCAGGGCCGTTGCCAGCCCGCCTAATCCGGCACCTACTATAAGCGCCTTCTTTCCTGTCATATATTTACTTTAGTTTATTCTCTACTTCCGGCAACAGTTCATCTCTCACCCATTGAAAATCAGGCTCTCTCCTGAGGGCCCTGAGGTATGTCTCGCGGGCTCCCCTGTAGTCACCCATCCTTTCGAGCAACTTTCCAGACAAGACAATAGTATTCAGATACCTCCAGTGGCAGGCCGGCACAGCACCACCAGCTTCAAAAAGCCGCAGGGCCTCCCTGAATGATTCAGCAGCCTTCTCCTTTGAGCCCCCTGCAAAGGCTGGCATATGCGCTTCAGAATTTGCCTTCTCAATCCATACGGCGGCTGAACCCTTGCCAACCTCCATGGCCGTCTCAAGCTGTTTTAACGCCTTCGGACCGAGAATCACTGCCCGGGCTGTGTTAAGTCCCATACGAAACCCCAGCAGGGCCACCCGGAAGGCTTCTGTCTCAGCCCTGTATTCAGGATATGCAGCCAGTTGTTCGACTTCCGCTGCAAAGGCTACAACAACCGGTCGTGCTGCATTCTTCTGATCACTGCCAAGTAAATACCCGATATAACCATACCGGGCTTCCGCCAGCGTATAGAGTGTGCATGCCTCCGGGTCACGCCTGTATTGCCCCTCAAGGTCGCATCCCCTTCTTCCACATCTCCATGTTGCCACTGATGTAGCCTTTATAAATGGTACAGTTGCTGCAGTCGCCCTGCGCATTAACCGCTAATACGGGCAAAACCAGAAGCGATATTATAAGAACCATGTACCGCCTTGTCATCTGATTTTTCTTCCTTTCCATTCAAAATTGTTGTTTGCGCGCCTCCTTAGTGCGAGGAATGCAATATGGTAAAAAGCTGCGATTCCGGGCAGCAGCCAGAGCAGATTTTCACTCAGCCTCTGCCTGCTGATCCGGGCGATCATAGCGTTGATGGCTATAACCATTATGAAGTAAGAGACAACAAACTGCCACGGCAGGAAAAGCAGAATAACCCATCCGATCAGGCCTGTCAAGGCATACAGCAGCAGGAAAGCCAGGCTGTTCCCGAACATCGAAAAAATATTCCGCGAGAAACCGTTTACTCCTTCACTATAGCTCCTGTACATCCGGCACTCTATCTCTTTGCGCCCTACGAGCGTATCGCCCCTCAACCGCGATCTTTTGATCAGTCTCATTATTTCTATGTCCTCCGCCATCCTGTCCCTGACTCTCTCATGAAAGCGGTAGCGCCTGTAGGTGGCGCCGTGAAACAGCATCATCTGCCCGTTGGCAGCAGAGAATGAGCTCCACCGGCATCGTCTTATCAGGAACAGCGGCAGCAGTGAGAGCAATATCCTGAACATGAACGGGACCACGATCTTCTCTCCCCTGCTCCTCATCTTCTGGCGCGGGAACATCGAGAGCAAGGCAAGCCTGTGCCTTGATGCATAGGAGACGGCCCTCTTCAGCAGGTCATCCCCCACCGTCACGTCAGCATCCAGAAAGAGGAGGTAATCATTCTTTGCCTCCTCAGCCAGCTTATGACATGCATGGTTCTTACCCGTCCATCCTTCAGGGAGATCATCTCCCGTGATGCATCTGACCCTTCTGTCAACCCTCGCGCAGGCGGAAACAACCTCAGCGGTGCTGTCAGTTGATCCGTCGTCATAAACAATGATCTCAGCCTTTTCATAGGGAAGCAGGACAAGTGTGCCAAGAAGTGTGCCTATGTTCTTCTCTTCGTTCCTCACCGGGATGAGAACGGAGATCGACGGCAGACGCGATCTGTCTCTTCCGACATGAGGCAGATAAGGCCGTGAAAACCAGTTCACAAGTGCCACCGCAAAGCGAAGGGAGGTCAGGAAGAGCACGATACACCCGGTAACAGTCAGTATCATAAAGGTATCTGCTTGGCAATACACTCGTCAAGGAAAATATTGTAGGCCTCCTCCAGGTCGGTGATGTTTCTCTCCATTGCGGAATATTCAATCACCCTTACATAAAGCCCCGGTTTCTTCCCCGAATACCAGTCGGGCAGGGCGACATAAAAAAGTATCATAAGCTTGTCCGAGGCACCGGCAATGATCCGCTCGGTCCCTCTCTCGAACCTCACCGGCCTCCGGTGTATCGATGTTATGGTCCCCTGTGGATAGACCACCACCATATTTTCAGCATCATGAAGGAGACCGGATGTATAACTGAGTGTTTCAACCACTGACCGCGACCCCGGCTTGATTGAGTAAGCCCCCGCCTTGTTAAGGAATAGCCTGCTCTTAAGCTGCTCCTCGAGCATCATGATGTTGAATCTTTTATGGAGAAAGAGATCATTGATACGATAGGCAATGAATCCGTCCCACCAACTGAAGTGGTTGCCGATGAGCATAACGGGCCTTCCGGCAGTATTCACGCTGCACTCGAATACAATATTTCTGAAATGTCTCTTCAGCCCGTTCCGTGAATAGAAACTGAAGAACCTGACAAAAAAGGGTATATGTCTGGCTTTGATTATCATTTGGTTACAATTGCTGACAGTGAGCGCGGAGGGGTACGGTATTGCTCAGGGATGACCGGAAGACCACCATCCTCAGGGGGTGCAAACTGCTGCAGATACCTCACCAGCGCCAGCCATTCCTTTCCCTGCTGCATGCCTGCAATATCCGGATCAAAGTCCATCACTGCAAGATCCATGTCAGAAATTGGATTGCCGTTGCCGTCCTTGGGCACCACATTGATGAGACCGAGTGACATCTTTTTGATTATGCCCACGAAATCAAGCATATAGGAGTTAGCGACAATGGAGTACAGGCGTGTGTCATCCTTTGATGTGTTCACCTCAGTGACATTGCCGTCTGCATCCGTGAATTCCATTTTGCGGATTTTCTTTAGCAGGCCCCCTTCAGGATCATAATCAATCCTGAGGTGAGAGTAATAACAGAAGTGTGATGGCGTGGATGCCGATGACATTATCAGTATCTCGGCGATATTTTTTAGTTCACGGCCGGTGACCCACAGACGCGATAGCGGGTATCCGGGAACAATGTCATTACCTGAACCAAGTGACATCACCCTGAAGATATCTGCCACGCTCTGTATTCCGGGAAGCACAGGGTCACGGATGACGCCGGCAGCTACCATGGCAATATCTGTTCCCGGACCGTAATTATTTACATAATAATGAATTGCATCGGCAATAAGTGGTCCCAGATTGCTTGCCGCAAGGTCTCCGTACTCATCGACCTCCATCCGGAAGGGAGCTATGGTAACAGGCATGTCATAATTAAGTTTAAGAGGCGAGAGCACAATCCTGTCAACCGCAAGCTTTTGCTCTTCTATCTCCTTCTGTATGGATTCAACGCCAAGGGCTGCATCATCCACCGGGATCATCATATATTTGTCGAGCCTGACACCGCTTCCCGTATAGGTTATGTCCATTCTCCCGATATTCAGTCCGGCACTGCCGGTACTGACGATCGGAACACCGCTGACAGTTATCGGTTCCTTAAGGTAGGTATGTGTATGACCGGAGATGATAATGTCTATCCCCCTGACTTTCGTAGCCAGTTCAACATCCTCACCTCCCCAGTTCCCCTTCTTGTCTCGTGAGACTCCGCTGTGTGAGAGGCAGATGATCATGTCGCATCCTTCCTTCTTCAGCTCTTTGACAAGCTTCCTTGCTGCCGGGATTATCTTTTCAAAAGTCACCGGAGGGGCATACGGGGCAGACTCATCGGCATCCTTGCCCAGGAGGGAAAAGATCCCTATTCTGATGCCATTTACCTCCCGTATTATCGACCGTTTCACCAGGCCGTCAGTCTGGAGTGCCTCGAATGCATCATCTGACGGGTCATCCGGGTCAGTAACGGCATTTCCCATCAGTATCACCGGTATCTCACCTCTCTGCGAGGCCTTCCTCAGGATACCCGCATAGGCCTCCGGCCCGAAATCGAAGTCGTGGTTACCCATCGCTACCACATCATACCCCGCCTTCTTCATAAGGGGGATCTGGAAACCCGTTTCAGGCTCCAGCGCCTGAAACAGTGTCCCCATCAGGCAATCGCCGCCGTCAACCACCAGTGTTGATCCCGGGTTCTCCTTACGCACATCAGCAATAATACCTGCAATGCGCGCCAGCCCCCCAAGCGTGGGATCATTGTCAGCCACCAGCGGGGTGTAGGCCGATTCAGGCGCAAGCCCCTGCATATGCGAGTGAAAATCGTTTGTGTGCAGTATGGTCAGTTTTTTTCCCTCCTGTGCTGTGAGAGCCACTGCCGCAGTGAGAAAAAATAGTATAATAATCGTCCTTTTCATCTTGCATGAAATTTGGGATTAAGGTAGAAAAAAAGCTTCACATCATGGACATGGCAGGGTTAAAAGAATTAGCTCCCTGCATTCAGGGCTGGAGAATTTAAAGCTTTTGATTGTTCATTTTGTAGTGTCTCACTCCCCGATAAGCTGTATTTGTATCTGTCATAAAAAACACTCAGAAGATGATCAGTGAAATAAAGGTGCAGGATCTTAAACCCGAACAGTTCATTGCTGAGAAGGTGAATGAGATAAGGGCCGCCGTGGGCGACGGTACGGCTATCAACGCTCTCTCCGGGGGAGTCGACTCGTCGGTTGTAACGATGATTGGCCATATGGCGCTGGGCGAAAGACTCAGGACAGTCTTCATTCAGAACGGGCTGATGCGGGAGGGGGAACCCGAAGCTGTTGTCTCTGTATTTGCGAAACTTGGTGTTAAGGTTGAGATCATCGATGCTCAGCAGGAGTTCCTCGAGGCCCTGCAGGGAATAACCGACCCTGAACAGAAACGCGAAGCCATCACCCAGACGTTCTACAAAAAGGTTTTCGGACGCATAGTAAGGGAAAGCGGAGCAAGGTATCTTCTTCAGGGCACCATCCTTACCGATGTGGATGAGACGGTCACCGGAGTAGTCTCCGTCACCTATAACATAGCCACCAAACCACCATCAACCATAGAAGCAGTCTGAGGAATTGCGAGTTGCGAGTTGCGAATTGCGAATTAAATAAAATCGAAGATCGGAATTCGGAATTCGCAAATCACAGGGCATCTGCCACAACAAAAGTTGACCCCCCGATGAATATCATGTCATCCGGACCGGCAGCGACCCGCGCTGACCCAAGAGCTTCAGCTACTGAAGAGTAGCTGTCACCGGAAAGACCATACTTCCCGGCCTCAGCCTTCAGAATATCCGGGTCAAGCGCTCTGGGAACCGAGGCCCGGGTGAAGTAATATTTAGCATCATGCGGGAAGAGAGGCAGCACAGAGGAAAGATCCTTGTCATTTACGAAACCTACAACCATGTGCAGGTCCTCTTTCGGCACAGTTTTAATCTGCCTCATCACGTACTCCAGTCCCTCACGGTTGTGCCCCGTATCGCAAACCGTCAGGGGCGACCGTGACAGCACCTGCCAGCGACCCAGCAACCCCGTATTTGTCACAACCGCAGCCACACCATTTACAAAGTCTTCCTGCTTCAGTCCGAAGCCGGCTGACAGTGCTTCCGCTGCTGCCGCCACAGTCTGAATATTCTTCTGCTGTGCCAGTCCGCCCAGGGGCGTCTCACCTTTGATCCTGACACCGTCAGCTGGTCCTGTCAGGGTAAAGTGCCGCATTGCACTTTTTGCCCCAATATGGCCCAGCACGCATCTGTAACGGCTGTCAGCAAAGGTCAGCGGTGCATTAATCGTTTCTGCCCTTTGCCGGAACACATCACGAGTCTCATCCTGCGTTTCACCAATTATGACGGGCACCCCCTTCTTGATGATACCGGCCTTCTCTCCTGCTACCGCTGCCAGTGTATCTCCAAGGAATTCCATGTGATCATGTCCTATGTTTGTAATGACTGAAAGCACCGGAGTAATGATGTTCGTGGAATCGAGCCTGCCGCCCATGCCCACCTCAATTACAGCAACATCAACCTTCAACCTGGAAAAATAATCAAATGCCATTGCCACAGTCAGCTCGAAGAATGAAGGAGTGACCCTGCGGATCAGCCCGTCATGCTCCTCAACGAACCTCACCACCTCATCCTCTCCGATCATAACGCCGTTGACCCTGATCCTCTCCCTGAAATCCTTCAGATGAGGCGAGGTGTAGAGCCCGGTCCTGTACCCGGCCTCCTGCAAGATCGAGGCAGTCATGTGAGAAACAGAGCCCTTCCCGTTAGTCCCGGCCACATGCACCGAGCGGAACAGCCGGTGAGGATGCCCGAATGAGCGGTCAAGCTCCAGAGTATTGTCGAGATTGCCCTTGTAGGCTGGCTTCCCGATACGGTGGTATGCCGGCAACAGGCTGAACAGATATTCTACGGTCTCAGTATACGTCATGTTAATAACCTTTCTGCGGTTGTTCGCAAATTTACAAAAAGCGCTTCTCCCGCGGAGGCGGTCCGGCTATCTTTGTCACCGGTGATATCTGCGCCGGAGATGACACCCTTTAAACAAATCCGTTATGGCGAAAAAGAAAAAGCAAAAAAAAATTTTTATTCTCGACACCAATGTGTTGCTGCATGACTATACATGCATCTACAATTTTGAGGAAAACGATGTGGTCATACCCATCGTGGTGCTGGAAGAGCTTGACAAGTTCAAGCGCGGCAATGACATGATCAACTTCCACGCGCGGGAGTTTACCCGCGAGCTCGACAAGATAGCGGGCGACATGCTTCTTACAGGTCCCATCCCCCTGGGCGAGAAGCTTGGGACACTTCATATCGAGACCGGCAAACAGTTTTCAGACAGGGTTTCAGAGTCCTTTCCGGAAAGAACACCGGATCACCGTATACTGGCAATAGCCGACTACATCACACAGGAGAACAAGGACAAGGTGGTCGTCCTGATCACCAAGGACATCAATCTCAGGATGAAGGCAAAGTCGGTGGGCGTCATGGCCGAAGACTACCAGAACGATAAGGTTGCCAATCTTGATGACCTCTACAAGGGTATCAAGATCATAGAGAACACTGACCATTCACTTATCAGCAAACTCTATGAGCAGCCGGATGGCGTTCCCGCTACGGAGCTGAAAGTGAAGGATATTGAGCCGGGGCATCATTTCTATATCCTTCGCAACACCAACAGCAGTGCGCTTGCCCACTATAATCCCGCCACCAAAATGCTGGTTAGGGTGCTGAAGCAGACCACATATGGCATTGATCCCCGTAACGCCGAGCAGACATTCGCGCTGGACGCGCTCTGCAATCCCGATATTCAGCTTATCTCCCTCACCGGCAAGGCCGGCACGGGCAAGACCCTCCTGGCCCTCGCGGCTGCGCTGCACCAGCACAAGCGCTACAAACAGATTTTCCTGGCAAGGCCGATAGTGCCGCTCGCAAACCGCGACATGGGATTTCTCCCCGGAGATGTTAAAGAGAAGATGGATCCCTACATGCAGCCTCTCTTCGATAACCTGACTGTCATCAAGCACCGCTTCAGCGCCCAGAGCCCCGAGTTCATCCGGATAAATGACATGATCAAGGACGAGAAGCTTGTCATCACACCCCTGGCTTATATCAGGGGACGAAGCCTATCCAACATCTTCTTCATTGTCGACGAGGCGCAGAACCTCACTCCCCACGAGGTGAAAACCATTATAACCAGGGCCGGGGAGGGAACAAAGATGATCTTTACCGGAGACATTGAACAGATTGACTCTCCCTACCTGGACTCGGGATCAAACGGACTAAGCTACCTGTCAGACAAGATGAAAGGCCTCGATCTGTTTGCCCACGTTCACCTGGTGAAGGGAGAAAGAAGCTTCCTCGCGGAACTGGCAAGCAGGCTGCTCTAGACCGGCTTTTTTGACTATTTTTACAGCCGGAACATAAACCTTTTAGTATTGAAGAGGAAAGTAGCGTTTCACACACTGGGATGCAAACTTAATTTTGCCGAAACTTCCACTCTGGCCCGGACCTTTCCCGAAAATAAGTTCGAGAGGGTTTCACCTGACAGCCATGCAGATATCTATGTCATCAACACATGTACCGTCACCGAGGCTGCTGACCGAAAGTGCAGGCAATCTGTCCGTAAGTTCATCCATAATAACCCGGACGCCTTCATCGCCGTAGTGGGATGCTACGCACAGCTGAGACAGGAAGAAGCCGCCGCCATCGAGGGGGTGGACCTTGTGCTCGGCACCTATGAAAAGTTCGACATCGCTTCCTATATTAATAACATTGAGAAGCGGACCATACCTGAGATTCACTCATGTGAAAGGATTGAAACTGAGGGATTCATGTCCTCATGGTCAGCGGGCGACAGGACTCGGTCATTTCTAAAGGTACAGGACGGATGTGACTACCATTGCTCTTATTGTACAGTCCCCCTTGCGAGAGGCAACAGCAGAAACCCTCCCATAACCGAGATTGTTTCTGAGGCAAGGGCAATAGTCGGGTCCGGAGTCAGAGAGATCGTACTCACGGGTGTCAATGTGGGCGATTTCGGAAAAAGTACCGGCGAGTCTCTTGAACAGCTGCTCTCGCACCTCGTGAAGATTGATGGGCTACAGCGACTGAGACTCTCATCCATCGAGCCAAACCTGGTCACTGACCCGATTATAGAGATGATAGCATCTGAAAAGGTCCTTTTGCCTCATATACACATGCCGCTGCAGAGCGGGAATGACAGGATTCTGGGACTTATGAGGCGACGGTACCGACGTGAGGTCTTCCTTGACAGGGTGATGAAGATACGGGAAAAAATACCCTATGCCGGGATAGGTGCTGACATGATTGTTGGGTTCCCTGGCGAGACTGAGGAAGATCATGCTGATACATGTAATTTCATCGGGAGCCTGCCTCTCTCCTATCTCCATGTTTTCGCCTATTCACCAAGGCCCGGCACCCCGGCAGCCGATATGCCAGGCAAGGTGACCAAACAGGAAAAGGAAAAACGCAGCAGGCAACTGATCAAACTGTCGGAAAGCCGGCGTATACAGTTCATGCGCGGTGCATCCGGACAGGTGCAGGAGGTGCTCTTTGAACAGAAAGGGGCTGACGGAATGGTGGCAGGACTGACAGGCAACTATATCAGGGTGATCACCCCCTGGGTCAAAGGCCTCCCGGGAACAGTGCGGCAGGTCAGGCTGACAACCCTGCGTGACGACTCATCAATGAACGGAAAACTCATTCAGACTGACAGCATATGAAACGTGCAGGCTATTATTTGTTCGTTGCCCTGAGCTACATCATAACCCTGCTCCCGATGAGGGTTCTGTTCTTTCTTTCCGACCTGCTCTGCCCTGTAATGTATCACCTGGTACGGTACCGACGACAAGTTGTTGAGAAGAACCTCAGAAACGCTTTCCCTGAAAAGAGCCCGGAAGAACGCAAACAGATTGAGAAAAGATTCTACAGTCATCTCACTGATATGTTCTTTGAGACTCTCAAGGCCATGCACTTTACGCCCGAGCGGATGAAACGGCGCTTTTTCGTGCCTGACACATCACTTACCGACCGCTTTTACAGCGAAGGACGCGACGTGGTGGCACTCTCCAGCCACTACAACAACTGGGAGTGGCTCTCATCAATGCGACTCTCAACTAAACACAAGCCCATCACAATCTATAAGCCATTAAAAAACAAGGACTTTGACCGTTATATGCTCAGGTTAAGATCCCGGTTCGGAGTATGCGTCACCCCGATGAGCCACATAATCAGGGACCTGGTGAAATGCAGAAGCGAAAAGATACTGACGCTATCAGGATTCATTAGTGATCAGACCCCTCCAAGGGATGATATCTCATACTGGACCACCTTCCTTAACCAGGACACCGCATTCTACAGGGGTGCAGAGAAGGTGGCGGTGAAGTATGACATGCCGGTCATCTTCATGCACATAATCAAGAAGAAGCGGGGATTTTACGAGCTGGAGTACAGCCTCATCTCCGAACATCCGGGGGAGGAAGAACCCAACGCCATCACCTCCAGCTATGCAGCCATGCTGGAGAAGATCATAAGGGAAAAACCTGAGTACTGGCTGTGGAGCCATCGAAGGTGGAAACACAAAAGACCTGTGCAAAATGACTAAGACAGCTGTTGTCATACTTAACTGGAACGGGAGGTCCTTCCTTGAACAGTTCTTACCGGAAGTGGTGAAGCATACCCTCGCACCTGAAACTGAAGTTATCGTTGCCGACAACGGATCAGAGGATGAC
Organism: Bacteroidales bacterium UBA4070; assembly: GCA_002383485.1. Taxonomy (GTDB): domain Bacteria; phylum Bacteroidota; class Bacteroidia; order Bacteroidales; family VadinHA17; genus SR-FBR-E99. The sequence continues at coordinate 37,464 of DFYY01000020.1, forward strand.
TCGGTGGAATGGGTCACCACCAACCAGCCGGAGGTCAGGGTCATAAGCCTGGGCAGCAACCATGGCTATGCCGGAGGATACAACAGGGCGCTGAAACAGATAGAAGCGGAATTTTATATCCTCCTCAACTCGGACGTACTTGTCGAGGCCGGATGGGCGGAGAAACTGATCACCTTCATGGTGATGCATCCCAATGTAGGGGCATGCCAGCCTAAAATCAGATCATACTCCAATACCGGATCATTTGAATATGCAGGTGCCGCGGGCGGATACATTGACAGGCTGGGATACCCGTTCTGCAGGGGGCGGATTTTCGAAACCATTGAGGATGACCACGGCCAGTACAACGACACCCGTGAGATATTCTGGGCATCCGGGTCGTGCATCGCAGTGAGGGGCGCAGCATTTGACCAGTGCGACGGCTTCGACGAGTCGTTTTTTGTCCACATGGAAGAGATTGACCTCTGCTGGAGGATGCAGAACGCCGGCTATACAGTTTGCTACTTCCCGCATTCAGTGGTTTATCACGTTGGCGGCGGCACACTTGGCTACGGTTCTCCGGCAAAGATTTACTACAACTTCCGGAACAGCCTGATCATGCTGGCAAAGAATCTTCCTGCAAAACATCTGCACAGAACCATCCTTGCAAGGCAACTGCTGGACGGTCTTGCATGGCTGATGCTGCTGGTCCGTGAAGGCAGGCCGGCTGCAGCCGCGGTGGTGAGGGCACACAGGGACTTTCGCAGGCAACAATCGGCAATCAAAACATTCAGAACCCTGACTCCCAATCCTGGAATTTTCCACACACCTCACACCGTGATGAACAAATACCTCCTTTTTGAGTATTATATACGCGGAAGAAAAAAATTTCCCGAACTGAAGTGGACCTGACCAGAAGACAACAAATGGCAATTTTCCTGACGGTGGTACTGACCGCCTACATACTTACGAATTTTTACCTGTGGTTTAAAGGCCGCAGGGCACTATCGGGAGCGGGTATGAGCACCACATTATACAATGTAGTGTTCATTTCCCTGGCATCTACCTATATACTGGGAAAATTCCTGGAGCACTCCTATTCCAGCCTGTTCACTGACATTCTCAGCGTAATCGGCGGATTCTGGATGGCGTTCATGCTGTACGGCTTCCTCGCATGGCTGACCGCTGATATCCTGCTGCTGATACAGAAACCGTTTCACCTCATTTCGCCTGAAACACTCCCGAAGCTGAGATTATGGCTTTTTGCAGGAGTAACATCCGGCATCATACTGCTTATAATCATCGGGTTCTTTACCGCCATCAGCCCGGTGACCAGCAGATACGTTATTGAAACAGACAAGAAATTTGCCGGCGGAAGCGAGCAACTGCGAATAGTTGCAGTATCTGACATTCACCTCGGAAGCGTCATCAGGAAAAGAAGCATGAGGCATCTCTCGGAGATGATAACCAGGGAGAATCCTGACCTGGTGCTGTTCCTTGGTGACATAATCGACGGAAGCATCGGGCCGGTGCTGCGCGGCGACCTGCTTTCATCCCTGCAGCTTCCGGATCTGCGTTACGGTAACTACGCAATCACCGGAAACCATGAGTTCATAGGCGATCTGCACAAATCGATTCCATATATTGAAAGCAAAGGTATCAGGGTACTGAAAGATGAAGTGATCAGACTGGATAACGGAGTTCAGATAATCGGACGCATCGACCGGACTGCCATGCACACCCCCGGAAGCAAACGCACATCACTTGATACACTTTTGTCTGGTATAGACAGGAACGCTCCTGTAATCCTTCTTGACCACCAGCCTTATGATCTGGCAGCTCTGGCAGCCACACCGGTTGACCTTCAGCTGTCCGGGCATACGCACAACGGGCAGATGTGGCCCATCAACCTGATTACTGACAGCATGTTCGAGCTTAGTCACGGCCACAGGATGTTCGGTAAAACACACGTGATAGTCTCCTCCGGCTTCGGTCTCTGGGGTCCGCGCATGCGTCTCGGCACCAGGGCGGAGATTCTTTCGATAACGCTAAAGGGAAGGTCAGAGTAAGGGGTATACCTTCTCCAGCGCCATCCCCCTGGATCCCTTGACCAGTACTGTGTAACCCTCCGGGTTCTCCGAGCGCAGCCATTTGGCAACCGCTTCTGATGACCCGAACAGCCGTGCAGGAAAGTCAGCTGCCGCCTCGCCGAAAAGAGGACCCACAAGCACCGCCATAATGCCTTCCATCTGCCTCAGCTGCCTGATCACGGCAGCATGGCCTGATACACTCTCACTGCCAAGCTCCAGCATGTCACCCAGGATAACCATCTTTCTCTCTGCCTTCAGTGCAGCAAAGGAGGCTATTGCCTTCTCCATGCTGGAGGGATTTGCATTGTATGCATCGCGGATGACAGTGTTCCTTCCGGTTTCAGTCACCTGTGACCGGTTGTTGGCAGGCCTGTATGTTGAGACAGCATCCACAATTTCTTCTGCCGGAACATCGAAGAGCAATCCTGCCGCCATTGCAGCCCTCACATTGTCAAGATTGTATGAACCGAAAAGCCCGGTGTCAAAACGGAATTCCTTACCGTCAATAATCGCCTCAACACTGAGGAGCATCCCTTCACCCTTCGCAGCCTGTGCCGTAAGAGAATGATTGCCGGGCGCAGAGTAGGGCACCTGGCTGACTATCCCTGCTGCCAGCTCACTCAGGATGGGGTTGTCATCGTTAAATATTACGGTCCCCCCGCTCAGTCTCAACGACTGGTATAATTCAGATTTGGCCTTCCGGACATTCTCAAAGGATCCGAATCCCTCAATATGTGCCGTACCTATATTGGTAATGATACCGTGAGTGGGCTTTGCTGTCTCACAGAGAGCGGCTATCTCGCCGACATGGTTTGCTCCCATCTCCACCACCAGGAAGGCGGCATCATCAGGCGCACTGAGCAGCGTCAGCGGCACCCCGATGTGATTGTTTAAGTTCCCGGCCGTGCTGTGTACCCTGCCCTTGCGCGACAGAACAGCTGTGAGCAATTCCTTGGTTGTGGTCTTTCCGTTGGTGCCGGTGATGCCAATGACCGGCATCTGCAGTCTGTGACGGTGACAGGCCGCCAGGGCAGCCATGGTCTCAAGCACATCGTTAACAACTATTATCCTCTCGCCGCAGAGCGAAGGATCATCCACCACCGCTGCCAGAGCCCCTTCACCGAGCGCCGCGACAGCGTGACGGTTACCGTCATGGGTCGGCCCTTTCAGGGCAAAAAAGATCTCACCCTTCCTGACCGACCTTGAATCTGTTGTTACCCCCGCTGAGTTGCGGAACAGTGCATATAGCCTTTCAATCTCCATCACGTTCTAAAAAGAAGCCTCATTACTTTCGATAATGAGGCTTTATACTATACCTATATTATATATTACAATCCTGAAGGACTTCCAACCCTGATCATCGCGCAGCGGAAACCAAGGTCGTCACGTGAGGCCTCCTGGTCAAGGTAGCGACGGGTTGAGGGATTGAGCCAGTAAGCCCTGTCCTTCCATGATCCGCCCTTGAAAACCCTGGCCCTGTCATTGATGAGAGTCACATAGTCATTGTCCACTTCATTCTGCGAATACATCCTTTCAGTCTGTGGAAGATCAGCATTGCCTGACCATTCAAGACTCGAGGAGATACTTGATATTACGTCGCCGTCCAGGTAGTTCCTGTAATCACCTTTCTGATAGTTATACCTGTTTGCCACATCTTCCGGCTTCACAGTGTCAATCTGGAGCCTGCCCAGCCTGTCTTTCTCAACCACCTGGCCGTTGGCGTCACGCTTCAGGTCGGTGAAGACGTTGCCCCTGAACGGGTTGAACATATCAACATCTTCAGATGAGAGAGGACGGTAAACATCCATCACCCATTCGTTCACGTTGCCTGCCATGCAATAGAGACCGTAATCATTGGGCCAGTACGATCTTACATCTACGGTGATGCTTCCCGCATCGTTCAGGTTGCCTGCCACACCCATCATGTCACCGCGTCCGCGAACGAAGTTGGCCATGAATTCTCCCCTGTACTTTGGAGCCGAGTTGCGGACGTTATGTCCGTCCCACGGGTAGATAGCCCTTTCATAAATTCTCTCCTCGAAAGTGTTGCCCCTGAGGCCGTAGGCTGCAAACTCCCACTCAGCTTCCGTCGGCAGACGGTAACGCGGGAGAAGGATGCCATCCTCCTGGCGGACACGCGGATGAAGCTCGTCAACCCTCTGTCCCGGTACACCCTCATACTGTCCTGCCAGGTATGATTCAGTGTTGAAGTTGTTGGCTCCTGACTGTTCCACATTGTTATCCTGCCACTTGCTGTCAAGAAGAATCTGTTCGTTGACCCTGTCGGTACGCCATACGCAGTAGTCGTTGGCCTGCAGCCAGCTCACACCCACAACCGGATAGTTGTTGAATGAGGGGTGACGGAAATAATACTGCACGTAAGGTTCGTTCAGACCCAGAGGACTTCTCCAGACAAGGGTGTCAGGAAGAGCGCGGCGGTGAACCTCCGGATAATCGCTGTATACCCTCCTTAGCCAGTACAGGTATTCGCGGTAGTCGAGGTTGGTAACCTCCGTCTCATCCATATAAAATGAAGAAACAGTCACCCTGCGGGGCGAGTTGTTCCAGTCATACATCACATCCTGATCAACCCTTCCCATCGTAAAGGTACCTCCTTCAATAAGTACAAGGTTGGGGCCGGCGATCTGCTCCGAGGCCTCCCCTATCGGGTAGCCAAGATCATTCACATCACTCGATTTGGGATCCCTGTAGCTCCAGCCTGTTGTAGGAGATACGTTATCCGGCTGTCCTCCCTTGCAGGAGAAGAAGAAGAGAGCAACAACAACAAAAACCGGTAAAGCTCTGAATTTATACATAGCCATTTAAGGTTTACTTGATTACTTTTTAATCCTGAAATTCTGTTCGTTTACAAAACTCTGCACCAAAATAACTACAAAAGGGGCAACTTTATTATGTGCACTCCTCGACTTTTTTCAACATTTCCGAAACCAAACACTGCACCGGCTCTGACTATTGCCGTGCCACTAATTGGCGCAGCTCCGCCTGATAGTATATAACTGTATGACATCATGATCTTTACAAAAGAGATATCATATCCGATAGAGCATTGTGCCGACGTGAATCCTCCCTTTGTATGCCACATGGCCAGTCCCGCCATCAGACCCCTCCAGGAGGTTTCGCTGCCCAGATAAATCCTGAATTCGCTGCCCTGGACAATAACAGCGGCCGATGGTAACAGCGAGAGGTCGCCTGAACGCGGGGACAGATCCACTGCTGCCGTGAGGGAAAAGAGCCGGTCAAGCCTGTTGTTGTCAGTCTCTTCATCACTGAGAAGGGGACGTGTGAGATGCATTACTGAGACACCGCCGGTCCATGGTCCTGAGGCAACAGTAAAGCCAGTGCCCAGGTCGAACCGGTTAATGGCTCCCGGATTGGCATACCCGGCTCCTCCTCCGGTGATGCCTCTGAAAGGATCAATGTCATCCGGGAGAATTATTGATCCTGATCGTATGCCCCTCGAGATAAACGAGGCGGTGAGCCCTGCCGTAACAAATGTATTCCGTCCGGTCTGGAAATGGTACGAGTACGAGAGTCCTCCCCTGAGATCATTCATCACCTCTCCGGAGATATCGTCAGAAAGCCACACTCCGGCACCTCCGTGAAGGCCGGAATAATAGGCGTCATATGATGCATAAACTGACCGGAGATTAAAACCCTTTCCCGGCAGGAAAGTGAAGGCAGAAAGATTCACTGACGGCGCTTCCCGCAATCCCGCAAATGCAGGATTGTACATCATCTGCATGCCTGACACCGTACCGTGCCAGGTATCCTGGCCTCTGAGGGTCAGGGTGCAGAGGAGCAATAACGGAGAAAGAGTCCTGTAACTGAACTTCATGTTCGCACTTCACAATTATCAACGCTGCCGTGCCTCTAATATTTTGTCCCCGGCAGCAGCAAAACAGGGCAAAGATAAGCTACTTGACTATCTTTGCCACAATGAACCTGAAAAGTCTGGCAACCGGCATAATATCTCTTCTGCCCCTGATTCATGCTGCGGCGCAGGAGTACGCGGCCTCATCCGTGCTTGCCAGCGGCCGGTGGGCTAAGATTGCCATCACCTCGGAAGGGATTTACAGACTCGATTATTCACGCATAAGAGAGATGGGGATAACCGATCCCGCCACCGCCGTGCTCTACGGAAACAACCGGGGACAGTTGTCATTCATGAACGACGGCACCGCCCCTGATGACCTCAGAGAAATTGCCGTAACGGTTGAAAAGGGAAGTGACGGAATCTTCAATGACGGAGACTACATGCTCTTCTATGCCGAAGGGACACACAGGTGGCTGCATGATCCCTCCTCAGGCGGTTACAGCTTTCTTCGGCATCATTACTCCGACACGGCATGGTATTTCATTGGTCCGCAGCCTTCAGGCCCCCTCGTGATGGTAACGGATACACCGCCGTCAGCATCCCCTACGGATGCCTCACAGTCAACCGACGTTGTCTTCAGGCATGAACGCGAGGAGATCAGCCTCATCAGGTCAGGCAGGGAATGGTACCAGCAGGTGGCCTCCGGGATACAGAACAGTGTGAGCCCTGATTTCACAGACCTGATCACCTCCGAAAGGATTAGATACAGGTTAAGGGTACTTGGACGGTCTGACACCGGCACCTCATTCACCCTTGCCCAGGGAACGGAAACGGTGAAATCGGTCACCGTGCCGCCTGTTACGATGACAGACCTGAATGGCATCTTCGCAGAGATTGTGACAGTGTCAGACTCCGTTCTGCCCTCTTCCATATCGCCGGCTTTCAGCATCACCTTCTCATCCGGCGGCAATATGGCCGCCACCGGGTATATCGACTATGTTGATTTCCTGGCAAGGGCGAGGATGGTTTACCGTGACAGGCACCTGATCATAAGCGACAGCCGCACTGCCGGAACAGGGAGAGTGACAAGGTTCTCGGTGGAGAGTTCAGCCTCGCTGAGGGTCTGGGACGTCACGGATCCCTTCTCCCCTCGTGCAGTGCAGACTGCAACCCAGGGGGGAAACACCCTATTCACGACAGCAACCGACAGCCTTAGAAAATTTGTGGCATTTGCGGCAACACACATCAGGCAGCCGGTAAGATTTGTCGCGGTGCAACCGCAAAACCTGCACGCCCTTGCCCCGGCTGACATGGTAATAGTAACACACCCGCTGTTCCGTGATTATGCGGAGCGCCTTACTGCAATACACCTTGCAGATGACGGCACCAGCTCAGTCATAGTTACACCGGAAGAGATATTTAATGAATTTTCGGGCGGAATTCCTGATGCCGCCGCAATAAGAAACTTCGTGAAAATGATTCGTGACCGTGGCATGGATTACGGTTCCCCGCTGAAGTACCTGCTGCTGTTCGGCGACGGATCATATGAAAACAAGACACCACCTCCGCAAAACAGCTCATTCATCCCCACCTGGCAGTCGGTCAACTCCAATACCGGTGTCCTCTCCTTCACCTCTGATGACTTCTACGGCCTCCTCGATGATGGCGAGGGCGAAGCAGAGGGCTTCCTGGATATCGGCATCGGAAGACTCCCAGCATCAGACACCCTGTCAGCCAGCATCATGGTGCGAAAGATCGAATCGTACCTCAGTGCCTCAAACAGCGGATCATGGAGAAACATCCTCTGCCTGGTGGCTGACGATGAGGACGCCAATCTCCATATGCTTGATGCCGAAGGCCTTGCAGAAGCGGCATCTGCAATGGCTCCTCCACTGACTGTAGAAAAAATTTATCTTGACGCCTACCGGCAGGTGACCTCGGTGACGGGCGACTCCTATCCTGATGCTTCAAAGGCCGTTGATGACAGGATGGCTGCCGGATGCCTGATCATGAACTATGTGGGACACGGGAACGAGTCGGGACTTGCACATGAAAGAGTGATCCGGACTGACAATATAAACTCGTGGAAAAACAGCAAGATGCTGCCTCTCTTTATCACCGCAACCTGCGAGTTTTCAAGGTTCGACGATGCTGACATCAACCGTACAACGGGTCTCATTACCGCGAAGACCTCGGCCGGCGAGATGGTGCTGCTCAATCCTGACGGCGGGGCGATTGCGCTGATGAGCACCACAAGGGTCGTCTATTCGGCTCCGAACTATGCACTCAACAGGGCAATATATGACAATGCATTCAAAACAGCGCCTGACGGACGCTCCATGAGGCTGGGTGACATAATCAGGCAGGCAAAGGTCAGCTCCGGCACAGGCATGAACAAGCGCAATTTCCTGCTGCTTGGAGACCCTGCACTGCGACTTGCATGGCCCGTTAGGGGCAGGGTTGTAACTGACAGCATAAACGGCGTTCACATCTCCCTTCCATCTGATACCCTCAAGGCACTGTCCCTGGTAACTGTCAGCGGCCATCTCGAAGATGCAGACGGCAACCTGATGCCCGGATTTAACGGTACGCTCGAACCAACCGTGTTCGACAAACCGGGCAATGTAAGCACGCTGGCAAATGACGGCGGTTCGCCAATGATTTTCCCGGTTGCCGGTAACATACTCTTCAGCGGAAGAACTACCGTCACCGGGGGAAGGTTCACCTTCTCATTCATCGTCCCCCTCGACATAAACTACAGTTATGGCAACGGAGCAATAAAATACTATGCCTTCGACAGCATCTCCGACCTTAACGGAAGTTTTTCCGGAATTACTGTGGGTGGCTTCTCCGGGACGGCAATGGATGACACGGAGGGACCGGAGATAAGACTGTTCATGAATGACACCCTGTTCAACGATGGCGGGGTCACTGACAACTCCCCCATACTGCTTGCATTCCTCAGTGACCGGTCGGGAATAAACGCCAGCGGAACAGGTATCGGGCATGATATAATCGCATGGCTTGACGATGACATGTCATCTGCAGTAGCGCTCAACAGCCTCTTCAGGTCAGACATCGGCCTGCACAGCTCAGGCAGTCTGGCATACCCGCTGATGGTAGCCGAAAGAGGCAAACACACAGTCTCTCTGAGAGCCTGGGACAACCTGAACAATCCATCTGTTACCACACTCAGGTTTATTGTGGAGGCCGGCGGCAGTTTCAGGCTGAACAACCTGCTTGCCTTTCCCAACCCGGCAACCGAAGGGACGAAATTCACGGCCGGCCATAACAGGCCAGGGACCGAAATGGATATTACCCTTACAATCTTAAGCTCAGACGGGCGAACAGTCAGGGTTCTCAGGGAGAAAAGCTACAGTGCAGGATATGCCCTCCCGGATATCCCCTGGGACGGGTGTGACATGAACGGAGGCAGGGTGGCACGGGGACTCTATCTGTGGAGGGCTGAAGCAGTGACTTCAGAGGGCGAAAAAGCCTCAGCAACAGGCCGTTTTATCATTTTGTAAAACAACACAATAAGTGACCCTTTTTTTTGTTTTATATTTGCACAAATCTGTAACTAAATACACATGAAAATCAACGCGCTGATTGTTAGCACTTTACTACTGACACTTATTACTATTTTACCTGTAACAGCGCAGGAGGAGTTGAATTATAATCCCATTCAAACCGTTGTACCGTTCCTTTCCATCGCACCCGACTCCCGCTCAGGGGCTCTCGGTGATGCCGGTGTGGCAACCTCGCCGGACATATTCAGCATGCACTGGAATCCTGCAAAATATGCCTTCATAGACGGAAACGGAGGTTTCGGCATGTCATATTCCCCGTGGCTGAGAGCGCTTATTCCCGATATAAATCTTTCATACCTCACCGGCTACTACAGGATCGACAGCAAGCAGGTAGTTGCTGCCAGCCTGATGTATTCTTCGCTTGGCAAGATAGAGTTTACTGATGATATAGGGAGTATACTCCGGGAGTTCAATGCAAACGAATTTTCTGTTGACGCCGCCTACTCCAGGCTTTTTTCGGAACACTGGTCGGGAGGCGTGGCCCTGCGGTTCATCTATTCGAACCTGACCGGCGGGATCGAGGACACAAAACCGGGTATCGCCTTCGCTGCTGATGCTTCAGCTTACTACACGAACCAGCTCTCGCTCGGATCAAGGGATGGGAACATCTCATTTGGAATCAACCTTTCGAATATTGGCTCCAAGATGAGTTACACGACCGAATTCGATCCCGACTTCATTCCCATCAACATGCGCATCGGAACAACGTTCCTGATTAACCTCGACAGGTACAACGCGCTTGCGTTGTCACTCGACATCAACAAGTTGCTTGTTCCGACGCCACCTGTCTATGACGAGGACCGTAATATAATCGATGGCAAGGATCCGAACGTTTCGGTACCGGTAGCCATATTCCAGTCGTTTTACGATGCCCCGGGCGGTTTCAGGGAAGAGATGCAGGAGTTCACACAGTCGGTTGGTGTTGAGTACTGGTACAACCAGCAGTTTGCAATCAGGGCCGGTTATTACAACGAAGCCGAGCTCAAGGGAAACAGGAAGTACTTCACCGTCGGAGCCGGGTTCAGGATGAGCGTCTTCTCGCTTGATTTCTCATATCTTATGCCTTTCACGCAGAACAATCCGCTGGCCCGCACACTCAGGTTCTCCCTCGGATTTGAATTCGATTCGCTGCGTAACCTGAGTCAGAAGTAATTATTGAGATGACGCTCCACCAGAGGATAGGGCAGGGCATCGACTTCCACCGTCTTGAAGAGGGCCGGGAGCTCTGGCTCGGAGGAGTACATATCAACTCATCCAAAGGGTGTGTAGCACACTCGGACGGCGATGCACTGATCCATGCCATCTGCGATGCGCTGCTGGGTGCGGCAGGATTGAATGACATCGGCTATCATTTTCCTGATACCTCTGATGAATTCAAGGGTATTGACAGCAAGATTTTACTGAAACGTACCGTGGAGATGGTGACAGCCAGGGGCTACAGGGTAGTGAATATAGACAGTACCGTCTGCCTGGAGCTGCCTAAACTGGCACCCTATATCACCGCCATGCGTACAACCATGGCGTCAGTCCTCAATATCTCTTCCGATGCCATATCAGTCAAAGCCACAACCACCGAGAAGATGGGTTTCACCGGCCGCGGTGAAGGTGTCGTTGCCCAGGCAGTATGCCTGCTGTCCGACGTGATTCCTGATAATCTTTAATGAATTTGCGAATTGCGATTATCTCAGAAAATTGATTAGAGAAAACTGTAAGCTCGCAGAGCTTGAATAATTGTAACAGCATGCACTCTTAACAACAGGGGGCATGTAGGTGGGTTGTGGCCTGCCTTATACAATTCCTGATGGCATACAGCCATCATTTCCGCATAGCCATACAGAACAAAATTGGCCTACCCTCGTAGAGGGTAAAGAATTGTATAGTCATGTCACCCGGGAACAAAAGGGAGGGTGGGTGGGTTGTGGCCTGCCTTATACAATTCCTGATGGCATACAGCCATCCGCAATTCGCAAATCACAAATCTACAATTCTATACGGCCTATTGCCTCCTCAATAAGCCTGTCTTCCGCCTCCTCCGGCATGGTGACCACCAGCCCGGGGGTACGCTCCATCTCCCTGGTTATTGCAGCTACTGCCCCTCTGTTCCTGGCCCAGCTTCGCCTTGCGATGCCGTTATTGACATCCCAGAGCAGCATTGACCGGAGACGGCGGTCAGCCTCAGCCGAGCCGTCAAGCACCATGCCAAAGCCACCGTTGATCACCTCGCCCCAGCCAACACCACCTCCATTGTGGATGGAAACCCATGTTGCACCACGGAATGAATCACCGATCACATTCTGCACTGCCATATCGGCGGTGAACTGCGAACCGTCATAGATATTGGATGTCTCCCTGTAGGGAGAGTCTGTTCCGGACACATCATGATGATCCCGCCCGATCACAATGGGTCCGCTTATTATCCCTGCAGCAATGGCTTCGTTGAAAGCAGCAGCTATCTTCGTCCTGCCCGCCGCATCTGCATACAGGATCCGTGCCTGTGATCCCACTACCAGCCTGTTGCGGCCTGCCTCACGTATCCAGTGAATATTATCCGACATCTGCTGACGGATATCGTCAGGCGATTCCTTCATCAGCCTCTCGAGTGTGGCAGCAGCCAGGGCATCACTCTTCTCAAGGTCTGCCGGATCACCAGAGCAGCATACCCAGCGGAAGGGACCGAAACCATAGTCGAAAAAACCCGGTCCCATAATATCCTGTACATATGAAGGATAGCGGAACCCGCCCCTGCCGTCTCCGATATCGGCGCCGGCACGCGACGACTCCAGAAGGAAAGCGTTGCCGTAATCAAAGAAATAGGTTCCGTGTGCAGTATGCCTGTTGATGGCCTCCACCTGGCGGCGCAGAGATGCCTGCACAAGCTTGCGGAATTTTTCGGGATCATCCGCCATAAGGGCGTTGGCCTCGTCAAAGCTTATTCCTGCAGGGTAGTAGCCCCCGGCCCATGGATTATGCAGCGATGTCTGGTCTGTGCCCAGGTCAGCCCACAGACCCTCATCCGCAAACTTCTCCCACAGCTCCACGATGTTTCCATGGTAGGCCAGTGAAACCGCCTCGCCTGCCCGGCATGCCCTGCGTACGCGGTCAGCCAGCATGGAGAGGTTGTCATGTACCTCATCTACCCAGCCCTGTGAGTGGCGCGTTCTGATTGCCTTCGGGTTCACCTCAGCGATGACCGAGACCACCCCTGCAATATTGCCAGCCTTGGGCTGTGCACCGGACATGCCGCCCAGTCCAGATGAAATGAACAGCCTGCTCTTCCTCTCCTCCCCTGCCACAGGTTTGACCCGCCGGGCAGCATTGAGAAGGGTTATTGTGGTGCCGTGGACTATCCCCTGCGGACCGATATACATGTATGAACCGGCAGTCATCTGCCCGTACTGCGAGACACCCAGTGCATTGAACCTCTCCCAGTGATCCTGTGATGAATAGTTCGGGATGACCATGCCGTTTGTGACAACAACGCGGGGTGCGTCCCGGTGAGAGGGGAAAAGTCCCAGCGGATGACCGGAATACATCACCAGTGTCTGATCGTCAGTCATCTCCGAGAGGTACCTCATGGTGAGCCTGTACTGTGCCCA
>DFYY01000032.1 GCA_002383485.1 Bacteroidales bacterium UBA4070
ATTGTGATATGGAGGGATTCATCTCTCAGGATTATACAGCAATTTACGTTGATGAGTTTCTCTATACTGATGACCGCTATTACAAAAGAGTCAGATTTACATTAGCTCACGAAATAGGACACTATATTCTGCACAGGAGCACAATAGACAACCAAAAATTCACGGATGCGGAAGATTGGATTAGATTCAGGCTTAATCTCAATGATGAAACGCTCGGATGGTTTGAAACGCAGGCATCCGAATTTGCTGGCAGGTTACTGGTCCCGATTGATCCGCTTGTTGAAGAGTTCAGAGCTAAACGAGGTAGCATCCTTCGGAAGTACTCTTCCTGGAATTCAAAACCAATAAGTGATGATGACCTCTTTTCGATGGTTGCTCCACTTGTTTGTGGTAGATTTGATGTTTCTTCTGAAGTAATCGAAAGAAGGTTAAGAAAAGAAAATGTTCTTGCGCTTCTGGGTAGATAAACGAACACTCAACAAGGATGAACCAAAGTGGACACCATCAATCATAGGTGCTTAAACCCTTCGCAGAAATAAGTAATTGGACTCCGTATTTGATTAGTTATCACTTGAAACAAATATGTTCAGGTTGGAGTATTATCTGAATTCAGGTAATTTCACGATGCGGTGAAGGGTATAGAACCAAATCATCAGTTGACATTATTCAATGGAAGACTTAAGTGATGAGAACATTTGCCGACAGGATCATTGCGTTCAACAGGAAGGTTGAGTTCCGTGGGGGGCTTCCCGGGGGCATCAGCATCATGAATCCCTTTCGCGGCAGCAATGAATATATCTTCGGGATATCCTCAGCTTTCTACCGGAAATACTATGCCGACAACAACCCGAGGAGACTGATACTCGGTATCAACCCGGGACGCTTCGGTGCAGGGTTCACGGGCATCCCGTTCACCGACACGAAGAGACTGACAGGTGATTGCGGCATCGCGTATGCGGGCAGACAGACACATGAGCCGTCGTCGGTCTTTATCTATGAAGTGATCAGGGCATACGGCGGGCCGGAGAAATTCTACGGCGACTACTACATCAACTCCGTCTGCCCCCTGGGTTTCACTCACAAGGGCGAAAACGGCAGGGAGAAGAACTACAACTACTATGACCGTGCAGACCTGACCGCTGCCGTGACCGATTTCATTATATGGAACATAAGGGAGCAGATAGCCATGGGGGTTCGTACCGACGTCTGCTTCTGCCTGGGTACCGGGAAGAATGAAAAGTTTCTCCGTGGCCTGAACGAGAGGTACGGTTTCTTCGGGGAGATAGTCGCCCTTGAGCACCCGAGGTTCATAATGCAGTACAAATCAGCCTCGCGGGATGTATATGTGAGCAAGTACCTGGCGCTTCTCGGCAAGGAACAGGAGAATGAAACCCCGGAGAACAGGCGGTAAATACAATAGAGTTCTTCGTAATTGCCTCAAACAAGTCTGAACAAATTCATACATTTAATGGTTAGTAATATTGTGTAACCAATATCAAACAAAAACATAAAATCATGAAAAGAAGATCAACTGCAATCTGGCAGGGCGACGGCGCCGACGGCAAGGGAACTCTGACCTCAATGAGCGGATTGCTCGACAAGACCCCCTATTCATCAGCAGCACGGTTTAAGAATGAAGACGGCAAGGCCGGCACCAATCCTGAAGAACTTATTGCTGCCGCCCACAGCGGATGCTATGCCATGGCGCTGAGCTATGCCCTCACCGCAGCCGGATTCGTTCCAGATGAGCTGAAGGTCAGGGCAGATGTCACTCTTGACAAGGTAGCAGATCATTTTGAGATCACCGGTATCCATCTTGATCTTGCAGGAAAGGTTAAGGGAATAACCGAGGAAAAATTTCTCACACTGGCTGCTGAGGCAAAGACCAACTGTCCTGTCTCCAGGGCACTGAGTGCTGTTGAGATCACACTGGCCGCAAAACTGGTTCAGGGTTAGTGTGATAAATATACCGTCCGTGTCGGGTGTTCGTAGTCATGCCGGATGCTTGATGTACTGAGAGCTGGCTTTTTATCCCGGACCAGGCAATTATTACTAATAGTGATCGCCTCAATTGGAATTACAAGGCCTTTTTAACCATTCATAGAGCTCCTTAGCTTCTCTGGAGCTATTCTCTATAGCCCAGTCTCCGGTTTGCCTGATCAATATCCTCTTATATCTGTTGTTGTCGGGGTCAAACAGGAATCCAGAATACTGTACTGTGCCAAAATCAACCATTTCGTTCTTTGGGTCAGACAATATCCCATTTTTAGCTTTCATCAATTTTGATGAATATTCAGCGAAATCATTTCGAGTCACAGAACATGATATCCCTTCCATTTGAGTCAGGTTCTCCTGCATATCCGCAAGACTTATAAATCCCATTTCGTCCGGCCTGTTCCAGGTTGTTGGCAGGTTAAATGTCATAACATTTCCGGTGGAGTCAATCATAATCCCGGAGTGTTGAATCCCCCACGCATGATTTGAGTATTCAACCATGAATATGGTGTTAGTCTCATAATCGTAAATTTTCTCACAACCTGACAGGAGTAATGCGGATACTGCGGCAATCAGGATACTTTTCATCTGTTGATAAGCTTTTGGTCCTCTCATGAATTATGAATGCAGTATAAATAGTACGAAAACCAATATCAAAACGCTGCACAACTGTTATTCCTTTTGCAGCAAGGATTCTGGCATCATCAAGATTATCCAGGCACGTGCTAATCTGTAGCGTATATAACTTTCTTTTTCAGAATTCATTACAAACGTATTCCATCCCGGTTGATATTTTCATAGAGAGGGGTGAAGAAGTGTTTATTATCCCAGTCTTTTTTTGTGTAGATCAATGGAGAAATAACTTCCCCTGTCTCAATCTCAATGTCATAAAGAGCATCAATTATTCTTTTCTCAAAGTCGAATGTAATTCTGGTGATGTTAAGTAAAATAAGAATGTCCCAATGGGATTGTTTTTTTGAATTACCTCTCGCTTTGGATCCATAGAGATAGACTTCGGATTTTGGGGCAATTCCGCTTATCACGTCCCGAATTTTACTTAATATTTCAGAGTAATTGCTCCTGGAACAAATTTACAGATTATTGTCATTCCTTGTTACCGTCTTTGTTTGACGCTTAGCGGTAACACACTTATATGTATTCGAAAAGTGCATATATTTTCCGAAAATTAATCTGGCATTGCAGCGAACAGTACTGATACGGTGAACTGTTCTTTAACTCCTCCCCTGTCCCGGAGTCATTCACCGAACAGATCAAGTGCCACGGTGGGCCGGCCGCAGACCCTGCCTGCCAGGTCGCTCTTCCTTGAGACGGGAAAAGTGGCCACACGGCTTGCTTACCTGCGGTCGGGAATGATGCGGTCATTCTTCCATGATGACAGGGCAAATGAGATCACAACTCACTTCTTTAAAATGGGATCGGTTGTGATCTCGGAGAAAAGCTTCAATGACCAGGTGACGTCAAGGGAAAACATCATCGCCATAGAAGATTGCGAGATAGACGTGATCACCTTTGACCGTATGCAGGAGCTGATCCGCGAGGTGCCGGCATGGCGGCAGATAGGCAAGGATGTGGACGAGGCAATATACAACTCCCTCATGAACCGCTCAATACAACTCCAGACCCTGACAGCCTTGGAACGGTACGATCTCTTCATCAAAAAGCACCCGGACATCCTGTAGAAAGTCGCCCTCAAACATATCGCATACATATACAGTTGTTCCCGATGCTTACGTCGGGGCAATGAAAAGGATGATAACAATGGTTACAAACCCTGCTTATGATGGGCTCGGGAAACGAGGACCCGTCATACGATATGGTCCGGCACTCGGCAGCATCTCCCGACAGGGAAGGCTGGATTGCAGAAATGGCAATCCCTTTCATTCCTGCCCTACATCATGATGGAACAGGAGGGAGAGAGAAGCGATGTTTCTGATCCTGAGTAGTCTATGGATCAGAGTAAGATAAAAACCAGGGTTGGCGGAGGAATTACATCGGGTTATCAAAAGCTTTTGATAAAAGGCGGAGTATTCAAGGAATTTGTCTTTAATCCGTGTGTTTATATCAGCATGATAGGCCAGACCTCGCTGAACTATACATATACGATCGTGAACCAGGAGCGGTTCAGGGATGTGCTGTTCAAGGGTGTTAACAGGTCACAGTTTATGGCTGAGACCACTGAACTCTCCCTTGAACCAACCTCATGGCTCAAGACATCCTTTTCATGGTCAACCGCACGACTGGAGAGCATCGAAAGCGGTGACGAATTCTACAACGGTCACATCTTCAGAAATGTAACAACGGTTCAGTTTACAAGGAAACTCTTTGTAAGGGGCATCGGGGAGTATAACACTTTCAGCAACTCATTTAATATCTATCCCCTGGTGAGTTATAAGTTCAACGCTTTTACGATGTTCTGTGCGGGCATGACCCAGGATTACCAGCAATACAACCTTGATGAGAGTAATTTTTACAAAACAACCGGGCACCAGTATTTTGTAAAGCTGCAATATCTTTTCAACCTGTAAAAACAGCAATAGCAGGGCAAATACAACTGAAGTACAAAACTGGTGATTTAATAAGTGTATAATTCACATTTTTTATTTATTTTTAACAAATTAATGGTCTGAACGGGATACGGTACTTTAGCAATATCTCGTATTTTGGACCTCGGGAATTATTAAAACTGCTTCGTTCATTGATGAAAAAACATTTAAAAAGAGACTGATTATGAAAATTAACCGGCTGTTTGTTGGAATTGTATTGAGTATATGTGCGTTGGGGAGCGCTCCCGCCGTAGCACAGGACGGTGACCAGATTTTAGACGGAATCGGTGAAACCGGACTGATTTCACGTTACCAGTTCAAAGGTGATGTGAGGGACTGGTCACGTAATAATTTGCATGGCATCATGCAGGGGACCGACTTCAGGTTCATGCCTGACAGCCTCTTCGGCAACGTCCTTGCCATTTCGGGCGAAAGCGAAACCTATATCTCCATCCCCAGCGAGGCAGTATCCGGTGAAGAATCGCTTACCATCAGCGGCTGGATTTACCTTCGCTCTGCGAAAAGCGGACAGGTGTTTTTCGATTTCGGCAAAAGCGACAAATCGCACTTCTTTGCTGCCCCGGCAGGAACGAAGGATAAGCCCGGACTGCAGACAGCGCTTGTGGCCGGATCACAGGTCTATACCACCTCCTATGATGCAGTGCCCCTGAACAAATGGTGCCACCTGGCAGTGGTCCTTGACATCCCGGCGAAGACCATGAGTACATATCTCAATGGCGTGCTCGCCGTTGAGGTTAAGGATGTGGCACTGGAACTGTCACAGCTGTTTGATACTGATTCAGAGAAAAATAACCAGCTCTATATTGGCAAATCAATCGGTGGTGAGAATGCTTTTCTGAATGCAAAGCTCTCCGACTTCCGCGTTTATCGTATACCCCTGACACAGAGGCAGATTGGGAGAATATACTTCACCGCGCTCAGAGGTGGCAATCCGCAGGCAGGGCGAAGAGGCCAGACTGAACAGAATCTGCCGGTGTTTCCTGCAACAACGCCACAGCTCTACAATGCATTTCTTGTCAGCGTACCTGACACGCAGGTGGAGACAACTGTGGGACACCTCCCCAGGATGCCCCGCTATGTGAAAGGTGTCTACAGCGGTGGCGTAGAGGGCCCGGATGTAAGGGTGATATGGCCGGCACCCGGGGATAACAGCCAGGTGCTTGCCCCCGGTACATACACTGTAACAGGAAAAGTTGCCGGTACAAGCCTGCAGCCAAAGGCGGTGGTCACGGTGGTGGCTGCCGCGGAGCCTGCTGCGCCGCACCGTACGCTCGAGGCCTTCAGGCTTGACCAGGTAACACTGAACACTGACATCCATGATCACAAGACGAAGTTCATCGAGAACCGTGACAAGTTTATTACCGGTCTTGACGCCACCAACCCTGACAATTTCCTCTATATGTTTCGCAATGCCTTCGGTCAGAAGCAGCCCGAGGGAGCCAAGCCGCTCGGCGGTTGGGACAGCCAGGAGACCAAACTTCGCGGTCACGCAACGGGACATTACCTCAGCGCCATCGCACAGGCCTATGCCAGTACCGGCTACGATGCTGAGCTGCAGGCCGGGTTCGCCGGCAAGATGCAGTATATGGTGAATACGCTGTATGACCTCTCGCAGCTTTCGGGACAGCCGAAGACGGCCGGTGGAGAGCATGTATCAGATCCGACAGCCATTCCGCCCGCGGCTGGAAAAACAGGCTATGAATCAGACCTGAGTGAGGAGGGGATACGCACCGACTACTGGAACTGGGGAAAAGGATTCATAAGCGCCTATCCGCCTGACCAGTTCATAATGCTGGAGAAGGGAGCCACCTATGGCGGCTCGAATGCGCAGATATGGGCGCCTTACTACACCCTGCACAAGATCATGGCCGGGCTGATGGACATCTATGAGGTCAGCGGCAATGAGAAGGCGCTGAAGATAGCAACAGGTATGGGCGACTGGGTTTATGCCCGTCTCAGCCTGCTACCGAAAGAGACACTTATAAGCATGTGGAACAGGTACATCGCAGGGGAGTTCGGCGGGATGAACGAGGCACTTGCACGGCTGTCGCGCATCACCGGCGAGCCCAGTTACATGAAGGCGGCGCAGCTGTTTGACAATATAAGGCTGTTCTACGGCGATGCCGAACACGCCCATGGTCTTGCAAAGAATGTGGATATGTTCCGCGGGCTGCATGCCAACCAGCATATTCCCCAGATTGTCGGGGCGATAGAGATCTACCGTGATACGGAGACTCCGGAGTATTATCACATCGCTGACAATTTCTGGGACATGGTCACCCATGACTACATGTACAGTATCGGGGGTGTCGCAGGTGCGCGCAATCCCAATAACGCAGAGTGTTTCACCGCGCAGCCGGCGACACTCTATGAGAACGGTTTCTCCGCCGGCGGGCAGAATGAGACCTGCGCCACGTACAACATGCTCAAGCTTACCGGCAGCCTCTTCCTCTTCAACCAGGATGCAGCGCTGATGGATTACTATGAGCGCGGGCTGTACAATCACATCCTCGCCTCGGTGGCGGAACACACCCCTGCCAACACCTATCACGTACCACTGAGGCCGGGCTCGATGAAACAGTTCGGAAACGCAGAAATGGATGGGTTCTCTTGCTGTAACGGAACAGCCCTGGAGAGCAGCACGAAGCTCCAGAACTCGATCTATTTCAGGAGTGCCAACAACCAGGCGTTGTATGTAAACCTGTATGTGCCGTCGACGCTGACATGGAGTGAAAGGAATATTACAGTGACGCAGGCAACTGCTTATCCGAAGGAAGACAGGACGCTGCTGACCATCAGCGGAAAGGGTAAGTTTGACCTCAACGTGCGCGTACCCCATTGGGCAACGAAGGGATTCTTCGTTAAGATCAACGGCAAGGATATGAAGGTTGATGCGGTGCCCGGAAGCTACCTGACACTGAGCCGTAAGTGGAAGAAGGGTGACACTGTTGAACTGCGGATGCCGTTCAGTTTCTACCTCGAGCCTGTTATGGATCAGCAGAACATTGCCAGCCTGTTCTATGGGCCGGTGCTGCTGGCAGCGCAGGAGCCCGAGGCGAGGACGGAGTGGCGCAAGGTGACGCTGGATGCCTCAGACATCAGCAAGTCAATTACAGGTGATCCCTCCAACCTGGAGTTCACGATTGACGGCGTGGTGTACAAGCCATTCTTTGATACCTACGGGAGGCATTCGGTGTACCTGGATGTGACACTTAAATAGTTTTCTGGTTAAGCGGCAGTGGAAACCCATAGTCAGGGTTCTTCCTGCAGAAAGATCTACAGTAAGCCCGGGATCTTCCTGATTCCGGGCTTTTCTTTCAGGGTGTGGCGACCAGCGTAATACCCGTCAGATCTGCCTTGCCCTGTTTAAGGAATTCGTATGCCATCCTGTCTGGATAACAACCTGTTCCGCTTTCCTTGAGCTAAGCTATGCATAATACTCTGGATGAACAAATTTAACTTCAGGCTGCGGCGGTTTCTGCTCGTTCGCAATCTTCTGCATCCGCCATCGTGTGATGTCAGGCTGGTAATCGGTGATGTCATCCTCCATGATCAGTTATCAGGTGAGAGTGATCTGTCGGCTGTTTCTGCCAGGCTGAGATCGCTCACCTATAGCCTTGGCAGACAAGTCAAAGATTCCTGACAGAGCGATCTGTTCTGCATAAAGCTACCCGGCACAGGCTTCAGGCCTGGTCAGGACAGATACTGTTGGCTTCCCGGGGATTTGTTCGATAATCTCTTCAGGCAGAAAGAGGTAACTATGAATTTTTTCTTCTGGGTTCCGGATCACTTCGAGCAGGAATTCGAAATTCCTGCCGGATATGCAGGTGTGGTTTTCGCCGGACCTATGCGTGATACATACACTGACCCTCAGACGGGTAAGCGTTATTACAAGGGAACCCACCTGCTGCCTGAAATCATTTACGGTTATCCGGATCATCAGCCATGGGCGTATGTTTTCGGAGGTATCGACAGAACGATGATGGTCAACAGGGAGTGTCTGGAAATGCCGTCTTCGGATGAATATCCGGGGGGAGAAAATCACTGCATTGTAAGAAGCAATCACTATACCCCCGTAACTGTCACCATGCCTGATGACGGTGAGACTATAGAGATGTTTTCAACGATAAGTTTCAACACTGAAAACCTGATTCAGGTGTATGAAGGACCTGACAACACCTCATACACTGAGGATGACTGGTTCATCTATGCGCCCAATTTCTGGGAGAGGATCAATGTAACCCTGGAGATTCGATGATGGTATTGCCAACCTCCGGACCAGATGGATGGGGTGGATGACTTCACCCCTATCTCCGTCCCCCGGGTCCTTCAGGGATGACCCGCTTGCATTTACGGCTCTGACAAATATTATCACGAAGGTAACCAGGCGTAGATCAGGGGACCGCATGGAATAGTTACTTTTTCAGCTCACTCAGCTCGAGGCTGTAGTCGTATTGCAGGTCTTCGTGAAGGACGGACACCTTCCTGATGATTGTGTCAATCTGGCGGTTGTAGAGATTCATCAGGGCTGCATTCTTTTGTATCGGAGGTGAGAGGCTCTTCAGCCGGGCACAGAAGTGAAGCAGCAGCTCCACCTCAGTCTGTTTCTTCTGCGAGTACCTGATGTACTTCCTGGTGTTCTTCAGTATCTTCCTGACACTCTTCCTGATGAAGTAATAATTCGTCCTGTTTATCTGTGCAAACTCCTCATCCATCTCCTTCTTTACCCTCTGCACATACGTCAGTTCGTCGGAGGATTCGAACAGCAGGTAAGTCAGCAGCTCCTTGTTCTCCTTTTTGAATCGCGCAAGGCGAAGGCAAAGATCGCGCAGCTCCTTGGGGGTGCGGTAGGTCAGTTCCTGGCTTAGCTCCTTTAGCGTTACAGACTTCATTTGCGTGGCAGCTGATGCTGTAATACAAAGGTAAGATAATAATTGCCCGGAGCCCGGAGCCCGGAGCCCGGAGCCTCAACATGATGTTACCGGTTCGGATCGGATGACAACTGCTTCGCCGTAAGGCAAAAAAACTTATCAACGCCGGACGGTGGATATTTTTTATCTCTGCTAAAAATTTCCCACAAAGAAAATTTATTTAATATTGACGGCTGATCCTGATGTTTGTCGAAATAGCGAATCGGGGGCCTCTAAATGACTGATACATACTTCACCGGGTTTGACAATGAGAAATACCTCCGGGAGCAGACTGCTGCCATCCTTGAGCGTGTAAACCGTTTTAACAACAAGCTGTACCTCGAGTTCGGGGGCAAGCTGCTGTATGACCTCCATGCATCGAGGGTGCTGCCGGGCTTTGACCCGAATGTCAAGATGCGGCTGCTGCAGATGCTGAAGGATAAGACCGACGTGATTCTCTGCATCCATGCAGGCGATATCGAGAGGAAGAAGGTACGGGCAGATTTCGGGATTACCTACGACGCAGATGCTCTCAAAACAATTGACGACTTCAGGGAATGGGGCATTGAGGTGACCGCCGTGGTGATCACCCGCTACACCGGTCAGCAGCCGGCGAAGGCGTTCAGGAACAAGCTGGAGCACAGGGGTGTAAAGGTTTATACCCACTCTCCCACCCGGGGCTACCCTACCGATGTGGATCTGATAGTGAGCGACGAGGGTTACGGTGCCAACGAGTACATAAAGACAACTCACCCTATAGTTGTTGTGACAGGGCCAGGACCGGGCAGCGGCAAGCTGGCCACCTGCCTGTGCAACCTCTATCATGAGTACCGCCGGGGTGTCAAGGCTGGGTATGCCAAGTTTGAGACCTTTCCTATCTGGGACCTTCCAATTGATCATAAGGTGAACATAGCATATGAGGCCGCCACCCTTGATCTGAAGGACGAGGTACTGGTTGACAGCTACCATCTCAAGACCGATGGCGAGAATGTTGTTAACTACAATCGCGATATCGAGGCTTTTCATCTTTTGAAGAGGATCCTGGAGAAGATTACCGGCGGAGAGTCTATGTACCAGTCGCCCACCGATATGGGAGTTAACCGTGCTTCATCGGGCATCGTTAATGATGCTCTGATCCAGGAGGCCGCCCAGCAGGAGATCATACGCCGTTACTTCAGGTGCAATGTGGAGTATGCCATAGGGCTGGCCGAGAAGGAGGTGCTTGATCATGCCCTTAAGATCATGGGTAAGGTAGGCGCGAAGCCTGAGGACCGCAAGGTGGTGTTGCCGGCAAGGAAGGCTGCCGCCGGGGCGGAGAAAGGTGGCAAGGGCAATGCGGGGATCTTCAGCGGAGCAGCTATTGAGCTCGCAAACGGTAAGATTATTACCGGGAAGAACTCACCGCTGATGCATGCTGCATCAAGTCTTGTGTTGAATGCCACGAAGCACATGGCGGGATTGCCTGACAGTCTGCTGCTGCTGCCAAAGAACCTGATCGATTCGGTTACCTACCTGAAAAAAGATATCCTCAACAAGGAGGTGAGCCTCGACGTGGAGGAGACGCTCATACTGCTGAGTATCAGCGCTCTGTCCAATCCTGCCGCACAGGCTGCCCTGGAGCAGCTGACACTGCTGCGTGGCTGTGAGGTGCATCTTACGCATATCCCCACTCCGGGTGACGAGGCAGGGTTGCGAAAGCTGAATGTGAATGTGACGTGTGATCCGGAATATTCGAGCAAAAGTCTGTTCGTGTCCTGAAAACGGAACAATTCTTGATCCTCTACGAGGAATTATTGTCACTCTATACCGTTGTTCTACAATTCTTCCACCTCTACCAGGTGGCAGATATATGGTCTGCATCAGTATACAATTCTTAATGCGTTACGGGCAGGATCGTCGTAGACGATCAGGAATTGTAACTGGCGTGGGTTATCTCTTTGGCACCCCGACGTAATACAAATCAAACCCGCCCTTTCCTCCCGGCCGGTCGGAGGAGAATATCATCAGGTCATTCACATACCACTCCCCTGTGGGCACCACAAAAGGTCTGTATTCGTCATATTCCGTGTTTATGTCTCCGCCGAGGTTGACCGGGGCAGACCATGCCGAACCGTTGTAAACCGAATACCACAGGTCAAAGCCGCCAAATCCGCCCTCGCGGTCTGAGGCAAACACCATCACATTCCCGCTGATATACGGACACTTGTCATCGGCGATGCTGTTCAGAACAGATGATCTTATGACTGAAGCGGTGGCCGACTCACTTATCAGCTTTCCCTCTTCGCCAGCGGCAAAATAGATGTCATATGAACCGTCGCGGTCAGACATGAAATAAGCCGTTTCCCTGCCCGCCATGGCGCCATGGTGAAGGGAAAGATAGCCTTCGTTATGCTCTGTGTTCAGCGGCGTCAGCGCAAAGGGATCTCCGGATGAAGTGAATTCACCGTCTCCGAAATCGTAACCGCAACAGTAAATATCAAGGTTTCCGCCGGGGTCGCTGCTGTAGAAGAAACGCCTGTTCTCTCCTTCTTTATACCATGGAAAATAGTAAGGAAAATCACTTGTCAGGTAGGGGCCGAACTCATTATAATCGGTATTTACTGCCTCAAGCAGTCCGTATCCATTCGAAACAGTACTCATCTCGAACTCGCCGCTCACCAGGTCAGATACAATATGGCCCCCGTAGGATACAAAGTCAAAATCTTCCCCGAACGAGTTCCTGTTTGATGAAAATATCAGACTGAATGTCATCTCGGTCCAGGAGAGCTGCAAATTGGAATTGTAATCGTCGTAGGTCGAGTTGATTGAAGAAAAATTCACAGGCACCGGGGGAATTATCCCTTTGTCATAGTTCAGTCTGCTGCCGTTGCAGGAGGTGAATAAAAGCGGGATGACCAGGAAATACAGAGATCTTTTCATAGTGCGGGAGTCTTAAGGTTCATGACAAAGCCTATATTGATATTCGCGTGGTTCATAGGCATCTGGAAGTTGCCGTCAGGAGCTGTTTCATCTATGAAACCAGATGACATGCCATTCAGGGTGCCGTTGAGTGACACACCGTATCGTTCATTCAGCCAGTAGTTTATCTTCAGGCCCATGCTTGCCACAGCGCCACGGCCGGCATTTCTCGTCACGCTGTTTATCACTCCAAACTCGGAGTTGGTCACGAGCAGGTTTGGGTGCATGGCCACGCCGTATCCAAGGTGGAAGAGCAGCATCACTTCGGTATTGCTGAACTCAGGAGTTTTAAGGGTGAAGCCGACGAGGAATTTCATTATCTGGTAGTTGCCTGCGGTGACCTCGTTGGTGCCATATCCGTTCAGTGTACGGTCATACTCAGACTGGTAAGCCTTTTCATTGAAGAATATACTGGTATAGCTGATGGATGATGAAAAACCGAATATTTTGCCGTAATAGAGATATTCTGCTTCGAAGTTCGGTCCCAATGAGGCGAATCCGGCATCCCAGGTAAAGTATTTGACCGCAAACTCATCAAGCGGTATTGAGACGCCGGTACTGGCGCCAAAGACGCTCTTCGCGGGTATTTTCTGCGGCAACACAGTGACGGCAGGTAACAAGAGAACCAGGAGAACCAGGGTTAGTCTTTTCATTTCAGTAGAATTTAACCGGTCAGTTACAGAGTAATCGCATTAATGCCGCAAAAAATGAGCCAATGTGCTACTTGTTTCAGAAACTTTTTTAGCCTGTCAGGCTAAATCATTTCTGCTTAATTCGGTTATGGAGTTCTAGTCGGTTTTGCCGGACTTCATTATCCGGACAGTAAAGTGCGGCTGACCGTTGATCAGCACACGGCAGAAGAATATGCCGTCACGGATGTCTGAAAGGTCGGCAGTCAGGATATTTTCACCCGGCTCGATCTGTCTGTCCGCTACGGTCTTCACGAGCCTGCCGGTGACATCATGAAGACGCACCTGGCAACGGCCTGCAATTTCTGCATCAAAATGAATGTAACCTGTCGCCTTTACCGGGTTAGGATAGAACGTTGCCGGGCCTGGTGTGTTCATGTGGTTCACACCTGTCAATCCTGTCTCGAAGCAACCGAGGTCAGGGGCTGTGCCGGCAAAGGGAATACCAACGTTCACACCGGCATCGATAAGATCACTGCCCGCTGCCAGGTGCATGTATTCTATATGCGGCAGGCTGCCGTCGGACTTCCTCGGGCCGGTGGCGCCTGTAGTATCAGTGCTGCGAAAGTCAGCCGCAGTGACCGCGAAAGGCGGGAGCCAGCTGTTCTTCTCCTGCACCGCAACGGCGGCCAGCTCAACCGTGCCGCCAAGCTCAGCGCAATTCTTAAGAGTAAGAGTTTTGCCCGCATCCAGCTCAGTCCTGATCCTGTAGTTGGCAACAAGGTTCCCGTGTCCGGTGCAGTTGTAAAGGGTCATCGAGCCCCTGTTGCTGTTCTGGTCGAACCCCTTCGCCTTGTTCCCAAAGGCGAGGCAGCTCTTCAGGGTGAAGTTGTGTGCCAGGGTTTTGTCATCGCTCCCTCCCATCTTGAAGCCATTGCCGTTGGCGTTGACACCGGCGTCAGTGCCATCCTCCCGGTAACCGTTCCGGAATGCCCAGCAGTTTTCGAGGGTGGTAGTGACATCGTTCGCCCCGCGAAGATATCCGTCCCACCCGTCATCGCAGTTGAGCCATGCCCTGCATCCGACAAATCTGTTCCCGGTGCCAACGGTGAGCTTCGGCGCGAAGCCGTCAGCATCACCGTAATCAGGCGGATCGGCGTTATAGTATGAGTCGCAGTTGATGATGCTGTTGTCTGAGGCTCCGTTGTCAAGCTGCAGGCCGCTATCGCGATTGCGGTAGAAACTGCACAGCTCCACCGTGTTATTGCTCCCTCCGGTTACCAGCATGCCATTGTCTCCTGCACCGGTTATGCCGAAGCCTTTGATATGCCACCAGCTGCCGGTAAGCACGATACCCCTGTTGCTTCCGCCAGGGATCTGTCCTGAGAAATCGAGAACCGGTTTTTCTCCGGGATAGGCCAGCAGGGAAATACCGGCGCTGGCGGTGCCACTCTTGCCCAGCGTTATTGTTGTTGTCAGGTTGTAGCTGCCGCCGCGGACGAATATGCTCTCGCCGGCTTTTACAACCGACACAGCTTTTTCAATTGACCTGAAGGGACTGGTCAGGGTGCCGGTGTTCGAGTCGGAGCCGGTAGTAGAGACATACCAGGGTTGGGTGAAAGCAACAGCTGAGGTACCTGACATGATTGTCAGCGCAACTAAACAGGTATGTAGCAGATGTCTCACACGAGCCTGATTATGCATCATAAAGATAACCCAATAAATCGGAAAACGGTGCGGTTGCGCATGAAGGATGTCAGCCGGGCAGCCGTTGGTGCTGGTATGCGATCAGGCGGTCAGGAGGTCTGTCGGGCAGCAAGAAATCTGTTAAGGATGGCCGACTGCTCCTCATAGAAGTTTTTATATCCCGGATAGTTTTTAGAGAGGTCATTGTAATTCCATCCACCAAGCCATATTTCGTCGGCAAAGGCAACAGCTTCCAGGAGTTTCTGCAGGCTTTGCGTGATGATATTCGGTGTCGGATAGGGCTCAATATGGACAAGCGTTCTGCATCCGTAGTCATGGAGTTCCCTGAGTGCGCCAATGCGTTCACTGTAATGTGCTGCGCCAGGCTCCCACCTATTGCGGAAATCCTCATCAAGTGAGACCAGGCTGATGCCGTGGGTGTTTGCCTCCGGAAACCTGGAAGTATCGGCAAGTTCAACAGGCATTATCCCCTTGGTCAGGGTGGAACAACTGATTCCAAATGAGTTGATGAGTTCAATCAGGCGAAGTGTCAGGGCTGTCACATCCGGAAAACCGTACATGAACGGATCAGTTGTCAGGCAGAGATGGATGCTGTCGGGCCTGGTGCGCATTCGGTTCAATTCCTTCTCCAGCAACTCCTCCGCGTTGGAAACCAGGGCAGGCCTGCACCACTCTTCATAAGAATCCACCCTCCGCCGTGAGTCAGCCATCATCCATGCATAGCACGGGTACCGGCAGCCATGGCTGCAACCCTGGACATGGTTTATGCACCAGAAGCCGAGGCCGCTTTTGTAAAGCAGTGATTTGCGGGTGATCTGCTTCATGCCGCCTGAGGGAAACGGTTTGGTTCAGTTTGCCCTGTCACGCAGAAGGGCGACCCGTACCCCGAGCATACGCTGGTTCTCCTCATCCGAGGTGGCAGGGTCCTTCATCTGGAGGAAGGTGGCGCAGGGCAGTTCGGAACAGTCACCACAATCTTTGAACCCCCTCTGGTTCACCGCGCAGTCGTAGAGCGGGCATACCTTTGTCGGCATCATCTCTATTGCCCAGAAGGTGGCGCCTTTAACATTACGGCATCCGGTGCAGGTTTTGTTGTAGAACTCGCATTCATCGCATTTGAGTCCGCAGGTGCTTAGTATCATGACATCGTGATTTTGATGCAAGATACACAGAATACTGCCTTTGGGGATAATTGGAGGCGTGGAATCATTGATGTTTTGGATGGAGGACTCCTGTTATTGTACCTTGCATAACTATCAGTTATGCTTGCGCGGGGCAAGCCGGTTAATGCTCCGGGTGGATTATCAGTCACGCCTGCGCGGGCCGAGCCGGTGGCGGTTACGGGCCACGAGGCGGTAAAAAAAATCGCGGATAACAGCCGGGACAATTTTCAGTGAATAGAATAGCTTCCAGCCGTGTCCCATATCTCTGAGAATACCAAGTACGGCGGTTGAACGCAGCAGGAATTTCCCCTCCTTAGCATAAACAACCGTATCGAGCTCGTCTTCGGTAAGCCCGGCAGAACGAAGCAGGCCTCTTCCCTCTTCTGACTGAAGCGGGACGAACCGGAACTGCTTTTGCCTGTCGCGCCTGCGGATGAAACTCACCTGGCTGTTGCACAGGGCACAATCACCGTCATACAAAATCATACTGCTCACAAATTATTAACATTAATCTTCATAAAAGGTTCCGGGACCCGGTGACATGTTTTCTAACCATGGCATTCAACATCGCCTGAGCAAACAAGGCAATTCTTCCAATTCCCGGCGGAATACATCAGGCCCTGCCACCTCCTCTGAGAGACACTTCGCAGTTGCAACTGTGATCATCCGAAGAAGAAAGTCAAACTGCTATTGGAAAAACTCCGATTTTTTTTCATTATCTTTCCCGGGTTAAACGCCTGATTCCTATATGACTGATATTCAGACACTCTACCAGGAAACAATCAAGTTTGCTGCGGAAAAACACGCATCGCAAAAGGTAAAAGGATCGAAATTACCCTACATTGTTCACCTGAGCAACGTTGCGATGGAGATATTCATGGCTGCCCGGAAGACTCACGGTTTTGATCTCGGATATGCGCTTCAGGTGGCTCTGTTGCATGACACCATTGAGGATACCCCGACCACCCGCGTGGAGTTGGAGAAGGTGTTCGGGAAGGATATTGCCGACGCAGTCTGGGCGCTGACCAGGGACTCAAGGCTCCTTGAGGACTACAGGCTCTCCGACAGCCTGGCGAAGACCAAAAAGTGCCCCAGGGAGGCATGGGCCGTTAAGCTGGCTGACAGGATAACCAACCTGCAGGCTCCGCCAAAGAGCTGGACCAAGACCCACATCAGGGAATACCTGTACGACTCAAAGCAGATCCTTGCTGCCCTGCACGGCGCGAACGAGTACCTGGAGAAGAGGCTGGAACAGAAGATCGAGGAGTACAATCACTACCTGCAGCCGGCACAGAGGTCAGGTTTGGTGAAGGTCTGAGCAGGCCAGGAAAGTAATTTCTCTGTTTTACCATTACTTTATTCCTTACTATTTTCCAATATAGTAACGGGAGTAACTGACTTTGGCTAATAGTTCTCTGCCAGAGTCAAACTTTTATCCTGCAGAGTTGTTTGACAATCAGAAAACAAAAAAATGCAGGATCAATATAATCGCAATAATCTTGGAGGCTCCTCCTCCCCTTACCTGAGGCAGCATTCCGGTAACCCGATCTGGTGGCAGGAATGGAACAGCGAGACCCTTGCATATGCCGCAGCTGAAAATAAACCGCTGTTTGTCTCGGTTGGTTATGCCACATGCCACTGGTGCCATACCGTGATGTCATTCACTCCTCCGGAGCAGGAGGCACCTGCTGCTGACGCAGAGCGACTGACTGAGAGTCTCGGTGAGTATTTTGACCATGAACAGGGCGGTTTCGGCGCAGACCGTACCAGTCTGATTTTTACAACATCAACGTGCTGCTGACCGAGGATCTCTTCCATCTCTATACAACCAGGGAGCCGCTGCCGTGGAGCGCCATTCCGGTCAACTCGCTCCAGAAGCGCGGCGAACCGGAGACAGTATGCCATAACCGGACCTGCAGGGCTTTCAGTCCGCAGCCCTAAGTTGGCAATTACTAGCAATAGCTCGTAGCACTTTCGGCTCGTAATCCTCAGCACGCTACAGGCAGTAATAGCTCGTAGAGCTATAAGAATTGTAAAAACTGCAGGTACCCCACACACCCACCCCGTCCACCGCAGAGTCTGCCCAGCTACCCTTCAGGCTTCCCTGACCATAAAGTATTGCAGATCTGACATATAAAAACACATATTGTCAACCGGACAGAATGACCTAACTTTGGTATAGAGTTCTGATTTGTGCTTTGCATTAAATCCTGCAGTCATGAACAAAAAGATAATCAATCTTCTTATGCACATCCCGGTAGGGGTCGTTGCCATCCTTGCAGCCTGGTTTTTCAGCTCTGATGATGTGCCAGCCGGGAAACCGAACTATGTCCTTCTGTCGACGATCGTCTCCTCATTCTGGTTTCTAGCCAGCTTTTACGAATTTTATTCATTCCTGGTTCCGAAGTATCTCGAAAAGGGCAGGCATGGAGCCTTCTGGTTATATGCAGCACTGTTTGGTCTGATTCTTATGCCCGTTGTTATGCTGGCGTTGGTTCAGATTACAAATGTTGCCGCTTTAAGTATGTCAGAATATATGTCCGGTCAGGTATTGTTACCGTGGACAGGCATTGCCCTGGGAACGATCTTTTGCGGTGTGCTTGGTCTTCTCTACAGGAAACTTGTTACCCGAATCATAGAAGGCAGAACCTGAGACCTTCAGACCTTACTGGAACAGGTTCCCCAGCAGCCCCTGAGCCTCCTTTCCCTTGTTGGCCCCCATCGGTGAAAGGGCTCGGATCAGCTTTCGGATGGGCATCGACTGCAGCCATACCTTCCCGGTGCCGCGCATGGTAGCCAGGAAAAGTCCCTCACCGCCGAATACCATCGTCTTCAGGCTGCCGGTGGTTTCAATATCGAAGTCGAGCGAAGGCTCATACGCCACGATGCATCCCGTGTCGATGCGCAGCGTCTCGCCGCTGAGCTGCTTCTCGATAACCGTTCCGCCGGCATGCACGAACGCCTTGCCGTCGCCCATCCTGGTCTCATAGGTTATACCCTGCTCCATATAAACCATGGTGCCGGCCTCGGCAACGATTGTCTCATTCGGATCGAGTTCTATCTCTACAAACTGGATGTCGTCGCCGAAAATCTTGTAATCAATTTCATGTGATATTATAAGATCAGTGTTTTTTGTGATTCCGAAACGAAGTTATATCTAAGGTTACAGATTACAAAATCAGGCAATTGGAAGGAGGTCCCGGCCCTGAAATCAGGGCCGGGGATCCTCGAAAAAGCTTCAGCTTTTTCGGGACAACAGGCAATAGTGAAAGTTCTACTGCTATTTTGCCGGATTGGGGATGATGCAGAGAAACTCGAAGGTCTCGCCGAAGGGATTCTTAAACTGGTGAAGATCTCCCGGCTTTACAAAGAGACTCTGACCCTCGGCAACCTCATGCCCGACGCCCTTCTCATCCACCGCTATGCCACGTCCGCGCTCAATCTTGATTACATGCTCATAGTTGTGGTTGTGGAAGGGGGTATTGCCCCCGGGTGCAACAAAGAAATGGCGCATGATAATGTTGCCCGACCCGTCATTCGGACCTATCAATATCTTCATCCTGACGTTGCTGGCGCCTTCCATCTGCACCTCCGGTGCGAGTATTTCGGAGTTATTGTTTATCTTCATGATCCCTTAGCTTTTCCTGTTCTCAAAGTTACTTCAGAAACACCTCACGCGTATAAAAGTTTTGATCAAAGATTACGAAATCGTTACCTTTAGTACCTTATGTCTTAAATTGGTGTATTTTTTGGCACAATATTTTTCATAGTCTTCTATAACGCTTTATTTACAAGCGCTACAGAGGGAAATATTTTTATCCAACTTTGAAAAACCTGTTTGGTTCTGGCTCGTCCAGGTTAGGGTATTGACAGTGCTCAATCTGCAACATCATCATGAAAAAGATCATTCACTTCTCGGATCTGCATATAGGTTATCGCGACTGCGGTACAAAGTTCCGCACCATCATGTTGCTCTTCGGGCATTATCACCGCAACAAAGCCACAGTAGGGAGGGTATATCACGGTGTCTGGGGCATACCGAGGTGCTACAATGCCGGCAGTTCAACGCACAAGAATGGCAATACCGGTTATCATCGCGTGATTGATCTGTCACATGATGACCCGAGGATGGATTATGACGGCAAGTTTATTCAGGCCTATATAAGGATTGCTCATTCGCAATATTGTAAGTGACACATTATTATGGCTCCGACAATAATCATTATCATCGTCCAGCTCTGCTCGCTGATCACAAATCGCAACTCGCACATCGCAAATCGCAACACCTAAATGTTCAGTCCCCTTATCCTTCCGTCCATCTGAGGATGGGTGCTGAGCAAACCTTCAATCCTGCTGCCACAACCAGCAATAACTCAAATTTAGGAATATTTTTTCTCCCCTGTAAATGTATTGAAGGTAAAATCTAAAATTCCTTGACTGACTTGCCACCCGGTTTGCGCAGGTACCATGTGTTATGGTTGAGTTCATGTTTGAGGATATACTGTTCACCGGCAGCGGTCTCAACCATGAAGTAATCCGCTATCGGGTGCTTCTGCTCATTGTCCCACTGATACCAGCGGTCAATGATCTCCTTTACCTCATGCCTTGTACCCTGCCACATGAAGCATTTCGGCGTCTCATCCTCCCTGTAACCGGAGTAGCATTCAGTCCTTATGTGAATAAGCTCTTTCATCCGGCTGAATTTAATGGTTTGAAGGCCTCCCTTACAAAGATAAGCCTTTGGCGGACTGAAGTCAAGCATTTGGATATAAGAAAAGGCGCCGTTTAGCGCCTTTTCGAGACCCGGATCCCCCTACGATCTCAGAGATTATTACCTGCTGACTCTGTATTCCCTGAAGATTCTCAGGTATCCCGATCCGGGGTATATAGTGAGATAATTGAGGAAATTCCGCCGTCCGGAACTAATCCTCCCGGTTTACTATTTAATTTCAACTACAGCATACCTCGATATTTTCCAGAACTGTGCCGGATCTTTGATCTCGATGTGTGCGATCTTATCATCGCTCTCACGCACAAACTCGTACGAGCTTGCAGGATGCTCGGTGATGAGCTTTGCATCCCTCGAGTTAACCGGTATGTACTTGAGCTGTGAAATGTCAATCTGCGAGAACAGGCTGTCAGTGATGTTATTGACAATCGACTCAGTCCTGCCCAGGCCAAGAAAGCCACCGTCTTTCGATACGATACCCATCTCCTTCAGATCCTTGAAACTGCCTGCGGCCAGATATGCCTTGTTCATCTCCGCAACCTGCGTGCTGATAAGCTCTTCCTTCTCGGTGACAGTCGTCCTCAGATCCGAAGCAAGTATATTCAGCTCCCCGATCTCAATATCTCTCTCATTGACCGTAGTTGTCAGGCCGGCTATCTGAGACTGGTACTCCTGCAGTTTTACCTCCAGCCCGGTGATCATCTCCTGAAGTCCCTTGATTTCCCTGCCGGAATTCTGGAGCTGTGCACTGAGTGATGCAAGCTTCTTTCTGTTTTCATCAAGCCGCATACTGATACTCTTTATGTCCTGCAGTATCTGTTCTTTCCTGGTGCTTGTGAATTCAACGTTATCCGAATTGTTGATTGTGATCAGGCTTTCCTTCTGCTTGATTGTATTGAGGTCATTCTCAATCTGGGTAAATGTCTGAAGCCAGTCGTTGAGTGTTGAGTCCCGTACTGACAGCGTTTCAGTGAATGAGTTCCTCTCATTGTTCATCATTGCCAGCTGCTCATCCTGATGCCGGCTGAACAACAGCCAGGCAACAACACCTGCCGTCACCAACAGTATGGTACTGATTATGGCAGTCGTCCGTGCTCCTTTTACAAAACCGTCTTTGCGGGCGTTTTCCGCATAGCTGATCCCTGATGGATCATCGACATGGTGTGAACGGTTGGTGGTTTCTTCGTCTTTCATTTTTTTCCTCCTTATTTGATTTTCAGACCTTACCATTGCAAAGGATGTGCCCGGGAGATCACAATAGTATAAATCATTGCTAATTAATGATTTAACACAAATGCGCGAAGAGTCCGGATTGTTCAATCTGAAAATAAATTCTCAAAATGAGAAAAATGAAGGAGAATCTGGTCAGGATTGTTTCTCTTCCCTTAGCAACCTGTAGATTGTCGAGATCCCTATATCAAGTTTCACGGCAACGGTTTTTATATCATTATTATGTTTCCTGAGCATGGCTTTGATGATCTTCAGTTCATACTGTCTGAGTGTAAGATCGTCAACCATGATGTCTGAAAGGGGATTTCCCGGATCAAGAATTATATCTTCCGGCCCGATTGTAATTGTATCTGACAGTGTGACCGCGAGTTCAACAACCGACTTCAGCTCACGTATATTCCCGGGGAATGGGTAGCCAAGGAGTTTCTGCTGGGCTTGCTGTGAAAGTTTTTTCAGCGAGATCTCATTCTCCGCACAGAATCTTTCAACAAAGTGGCTGGCCAGGATAAGGATGTCATTCCCTCTTTCCCTCAGTGGCGGGAGTTCAACCGGCAGGCCACGCAGCCTGTAGTAAAGGTCTTCCCTGAAGTTGCCCTTTTTCACTTCTTCAAGCAGGTTTCTGTTAGTTGCAACGATGATGCGGCAGTCAGTGCTTATGGCCTTGTTGCTTCCGACGCGAACGATCTCCTTTTCCTGCAGCGCCCTGAGCAGCTTTGACTGCAGGGCCGGGTCCATTTCTCCTATTTCATCCAGGAAGAGTGTCCCCCCGTCAGCCTCTTCGAACCTGCCTATCCGCCTGGATGCAGCACCGGTGAATGCCCCCTTTTCATGTCCGAACAGTTCGGATTCAATGAGCTCAGACGGGATTGCCGTTACATTGACAGGGACAAAAGGCTTATTTCTGCGTTTTGAATTGTAATGTATTGCTTTTGCCGCCAGCTCTTTTCCCGTGCCCGTTTCACCTGTTATAATAACGGTGATATTGGTGTCCAGCGCCTTTTCGATAAGCGCATAAACAGCCTTGATAGCCGGGCTCTCGCCCATGATTGTGTTCCGGAACTGGTACTTTTTATGTACCTCCCGGCGAAGTGATGATATTTCCCGCTTCATGCCTATCCCGTTCCGGATATTCTGGACGGTTAAAAGAAGACGCTCCCTGATGTCATTGGTCTTGACGATATAATCATAGACCCCGAATTTCAGGAGGTTGACAACTGTTTCAATATCATTCTGTTCGGAGATAAGGATAACCTGCACCTCGCTGTTCTCCTCCTTTATTTTCTTCAGGAGATCGAGTCCGTTCATGTCCGGAAGCCTGTAATCGAGTGTTACTATATCAGGCGATTCCTGAAGAGCCTTCAGAAATTCTCCGGCAGTAGGAAAGCTCTTTATCTCATAATCGACATTCAGGCTGAGGGTATGCACCAGTAGCCTGTTGTACCATTCATCGTCTTCAACAACGAATATCTTCAGGTGTGTATCAGCCATCAGTTGATCCAATAATCAGTGATCTGTTGTTATTCCTGCAAAATAAGTATTTCCGTGCAGGTGCCCCGGTTTTTCATCTGATTTTTGATTTATGGTCTTCAACCTGTCTTCTTACATCCGGAAATGCTTTCCGGAGCTTGCCGACCAGGATTTCCACCTGCCCTATATCACCTCCGGCTCTGACTGCCAGTTCAGTCTCCGTTAACAGCGACGTAAGAGCACCGGCTCCCAGATGCCGGCACTGGGGGATGAGCTTATGAGAGATATCCGCGATCTTTCCGACATCTCCGTTCTTCAGATGCTCTGTCATCTCATCAAGGCCCCTTCCGGTGCCCTCAATAAATGTATCAAGCATCTCTTTGACAAATTGTTTATCACCATCTGCGAGGCGAAAGAGGTTTTTGATGTCTATCTGCCCCGAGAGGAGCTCTTCTTCAATCTCTACCTTTGCGTCAGGCTCAGAGGCAGTGAACTTGCCATGGCCGGTAACTTCGAGAATGGTGTCGAGCAGCATTTTCTCCGTGAAGGGTTTACGGAGGAATGCATTCATTCCTGATTTGCGGAAATTGCGGAGATCATCTTCCGGAATTGCTGCTGTCACACAGATCACCGGCATGACGGTATCATTTATCTTCAACTTGTCACGGATATACTCAGTCGTTCCTGCACCGTCAAGCTGGGGCATGCGCAGGTCCATCATGATGAGGTCAAACCGTTCCTTCTTTAACATTTCAATTACTTCCATGCCATCCGATGCCTCGGCAAAGCTGACACCCCACCTACTGAAAATTGATCTGAAGAGCATCCGGTTATACTCCTCATCATCAACAACCAGCACTTTAAGTTTTTTGACCTCCGCAGGTACAATTACCGGTTGCTCTGTCTCATTCTTAATCAGATCACCGTTTCCAGTCATAAAGGGAATCTCGCATTTAATGGTAGTGCCCTGATTCTTTTTGCTCCTGCATTCTATAGTGCCATTCTGCAAATCGATCAGTTTTCGCACAATGGAGAGGCCCAGCCCCGTTCCGCCGTATCTCCGGGTTGTGCTCATCTCCTCCTGGGTGAAATCGTCAAAGATGCTTTCAATCTTATCCTCGTCAATCCCAATGCCGGTATCAATGAACTCCAGCACCAGTATTATCTCCTCAGGCTGCTTCGGGATGCTTTTCACCAAAAGGTGAACAGTGCCGTCACTAGTAAACTTTACCGAATTACTGACCAGGTTTATCATTATCTGTTTCAACCGGTACGGGTCACCCAATAAAACCGGGGGAGTATCCGAATCAACACTGCAGCTCAGGGCGGTGTTGTTTTTCCGGGCCTGTTCGTCGAACATGGCGCACACCTCATTCACAACCTCTCTGATGCTGAAGTGCACCTGTTCCAGTATCACCTTGCCATCCTCCAATTTTGAAAAATCAAGAATATCATTTATTATCTTCTCAAGGTGACGCGAAGAAGACCTGATGATTTTCAGGGTACGTGAGGTATTCTCATCCAGCGGTTCGCGCAGCAGTTGTTCGGTAAACCCGGATATAGCCGTTACGGGTGTCCGGATCTCGTGGCTCATATTGGCCATGAACTGCTCTTTTGTCCTCGCCAGGTTTTCTGCCTCATCCTTCGATCTTTGCAAAGCCACCTGGTAAGCATCAGATTTGCGAACATAGCGTGCAACGATAAAAACCACCAGGGCAGCCAGCAGGATTCCGGAGACCAGGAACATTGCCAGCCATCGGTAAGTCCTGCCGGCCAGGAGGTCTGCCTCGTCCTTATTGGCCTTAAGGATTTCCGAGACTTCCGATTCCATCTTTGCGGTCAGGTCATGGAACTGTTCCTTTATCCTGGTGCTGGTGCTGGCCAGCTGTGATTCCCGCAGTCTCCTTTTTTCCCTGACGGCCTGATCCGCCTTCTCCAGGCTGTCAAGATCAGTAATCAGGGCCTGTTCATCAATCCGGCTCTTTTCGGAACGGCTGAAGACCCGTTTCAGGATCCCCTTCTCGGACTCCTTCTCCGCATCCGACGTCAGGTTAAGCCTGTCAGGCAGCTGCATGAGGTATTCAACCACCCGGTTATTCTGGTTCAGATAGAGAAGCTCATTCCAGATGTAGATGTTCTCTTCTATCAACCTGGTGATTGTATCCGTCTGTCCGAGCAGGACAGGTGAGTCACTGCACTCTTCCCTCAGCCTGTTGACCTTGCCGTCAATCTCAGAGATTACCGAGTAATAAGGCTCGAGATCCCTTTCATTGCCTGTGACCGAGTACATCCGGAAGCTGTTCTCAGCTTTCTGAAGATCCATTGAGATCTCGCGTATTGTCAGGAGTTTCTGACCGGGGCCGACATCAGTTCTGATTGATCCGACGATGGAGGAGAGATTGACCCAGGCCAGGTAACCGGTGGCAGCTAGCAGGCCAACCGCCAGTACCATGAGCAAACCAATCTTAACCTGAACTGAAAATCTCTTCACGGTGCTTTTTGTTAGAAGAATGAGGTATAAAACTATGAAATTTCCCCGTCTTCGCCTTTAGCCCGCGCAGAATCATCCGCGATGATGAAATAAATCATA
This sequence comes from Bacteroidales bacterium UBA4070, assembly GCA_002383485.1. Lineage (GTDB taxonomy): Bacteria > Bacteroidota > Bacteroidia > Bacteroidales > VadinHA17 > SR-FBR-E99. Next base: position 25,964 of record DFYY01000032.1, read on the forward strand.
ATGCTTATCAGTGCGGCAAAGAAGCACCACACCGAGGTCAGATACTCCTTGTAAAAGATGCCTGTAATAAGGCATGACAGAGCCATCAGCAGCCCAAGGAGCCATACCTTCCGGCGGCTTGAGATGAACAATGGTACCAGCGTGGCCGTGGCGTATCCGGCGAATACCAGCCGCGCCCATTTCTGCGGGAATTCTCCGGTATACTTAATGTGATGACTGCTGATCACCGGATAAACCTCCGAGGACAGGAGCCTGACACCGTAATAGGCCGAAACCAGCAGACCCAGGACCAGCAATGGAATCATGATCCGTCTCCCTCCCCTCTCTTTTTCCAACAGCAGCACTGACAGAGGAACGTAGGAGGGCCACAGAATCAGTGCCGCAAACAGGAATACGTAAGCTGAGATATTTAGCATCAGGTCATTCCCTGGCGACTGCAGTGCGACCCACACAAAACCCTCGGATATCTGCTGAACTCCGAATATCAGGGGCATGGCAGCAAACACACGGCTCGAAGAATCATTGTTCTTTCTGACTGTCAGCACGCCAATTGTTGATATCAGCGCTCCCCCGGCAAAACTTGCCCCGGCTGAAAAACACATGGTACCTCCTCTTTTGAGGCCTTAATTTAATACTTTTTGGTATTTCATGTATCTTGCTTTGCAAATTGAGTTACCATCATGAAGAAATACACGCTGCTGCTCGCTTTTTGCCTCCTGCTCTGCATCTTTCCCGGCCATAGCCAGAACGGCAGGTTCAGTTTTGCCCTGGTGACTGATACCCATATCGGTGGCGAAGGTGCCGACGAGGACCTGCAGCGAACAGTCCATGACATCAACTTAATTGATTCACTGGCATTTGTGATCATTTCCGGTGATGTCACCGAGTTCGGGTCAGATGCTGAATTACGCAAGGCGAAGGAGATACTTGACGCCCTGAACAAACCGTGGTACATCATCCCCGGGAATCACGACACAAAATGGTCCGAGAGCGGTGCCAACAGCTTCCGCGTCATCTTCGGCGCTGAAGCTTTTGCATTCACGCAAGGCGAATGGCTCTTCACAGGCACCAACTCGGGCCCAAACATGAGGATGGGACCGGGACAGATACCGAGGGAAAACATCGTATGGCTCGATTCCGTCCTGAATGTGCCGGTCAACAGGGAGATGAAGGTTATTTCCGTCAACCACTACCCTCTCGATGATGGTCTTAACAACTGGTACGAGCTGACAGACAGGCTGAAGAAGCTTGACACGAGGCTCGCCATCTGCGGGCATGGCCATTCAAACAGGGTGATGAACTTTGAGGGGATACCCGCGCTCATGTGCCGGTCGAACCTCCGTGCCGGCCGGGACCGGGGCGGATATAACATCCTTACAATAAATGGCGACACGCTGCTTACCGCGGCAGTCAGGCACCCCGTGGCCGGAGATACTATAGCTGAAACCATGCCCGTGTGGGCCACTGTCAGGCTTGAAAGGCATGACTTCAACGCTGACAAAACAACCTGGCCGAGACCCGATTACTCGATGAACGATAAATATGTCAACGTGCGGGAGACGTGGCGCCTGCAGGAGAATGCGGATATCGGTGCAGGGGCGACAGTGACCGGAAAGCTCGCTGTTATAACCAATACTGCCGGAGAGATAAAAGCCCTCTCCCTGAGAAACGGACGGGTCAGATGGAACGTCCCGACAGGGGCTAAAATATACAGCACCCCCGCCACAGCCGGCAGGCGGGTGATAGCCGCGTCAGCCGACGGCATGGTGAGAGCTCTTTCGCTGAAAAGCGGGAAGCTGCTCTGGAGCTTTAATACCGGGCAGCCTGTAGTGGCCTCACCGGTAGTCAGCGGAGGAAGGGTCTTCATAACAGGTTCCTCGGGCAGATGCCATGCACTGGACCTCACTGACGGCACACTTCTGTGGAGCAACGGCGCCATAGAAGGATTTGTCGAAACGATACCGTTGATATATAAGGGTATGCTGATTTTCGGCACATGGGATAACAGGCTCTACGCCATTGATACCGGAACAGGCATCACACGATGGGTTTGGTACAACGGTTACACTAACAGGATGCTATCCCCGGCTGCCTGCGTGCCTGTGGCCGTAAACAACAAGGTTTTCGTAGTTGCGCCTGACAGGAAGATGGCGTGTCTCGATGCCCTGACAGGAAGACTCATCTGGCACTCCGACCTGGGAGGCATTGCCGTCAGGGAGTCAATGGGGATATCAGATGACAGCTCAATGGTCCTGGCTAAAACCATGAACGGGATCGTTGTGGGAGTAAGTGCTGCCGGTGAAACACCGGAAGTCATCTGGAAGACAGATTTCAATATCGGTTATGACATTGCTCCAGGCGTGATTACAGACCGCAACGGCATCATCTTCATCCCCTCTGACAAGGGAGTGGTTCACGCAGCCTCCCGTGCTGACGGCGCCCTTCTCTGGAGCCACAGGATCTCTTCATGCCTGATAAACAACATCGTACCGCTGGATGATGGCAGCGTTCTGTGCAACACCATGGACGGGGCGGTGGTCAGGCTTTCATTCTGAAGGCGAAAGGCGGAAAGGCTGATGATCCGGGAGCGGTTTTGGTTTAGCTGCATTGAAATCAGCACCTGCTTTGACAAAAAAAGATTTTGATTTTAGTCACTGAATATTTAACTTTAGTGATTATCTGATCGAAATTTCTTAAAAGAGTATAATAAAAACCTAAACAACAGCACTAATTATGGCAGGATTTATTGATGAATTCCTCAAAAGCTACGGTCCTGAGGTGACCAAACAGATATCAAGCAACTTCAATGTGGATCAGGGGACCGTGCAGAAGCTTATTCCGCAGCTGGCACCCCTGATCATTGCAGGTCTGAAGAGGCAGAAAGATACCCGTGGCGGAGACGAGAGGGTTGATCACATCCTCAACAAGTACGGAGACTCTTCCGTTCTTAACAACATACAGGATCTGATCGCCAACAAGGCGCGTGCAGAGCAGGTTGATCCCAACCTTGGCGGCCTTCTGGGTGATGCAGGCGGATTGCAGGCAGCACAGGCGCTGGCAAAAAAGATGAACATTGATTCATCTACAATCATGAAGATGATCCCGGCGCTTGCACCGCTCATTCTGGGCGCTCTCACAAAGAAGCGTGACACCGGTGGCAATGGCATTTCAGGTGTTGGTGCTATGCTTGATGCTGACGGCGACGGAAGCATTCTCGACGATGTGTCAGGATTCCTGCTCAAAGACGGCACCTCGTCCCAGTCCAGGGGTGGCGGACTGCTTGGTTCAATACTCGGCAGGATAACCCGCCGCAGGTAGAACTACTCTGCCATGAGACAGCCGGTATTTTTCCTGTCTGTTCTTCTGGTACTCTGGATCGCCGGTGCTTCATACTGGTGTTTATGCAAGATAAGGTACGACTGCAAAGAGGCAGTCGCGCCCACCGTCGCGGTTCCTGATACCACGGATACCCTGGCGCCAACCCCCGAACAACTCCTCCTCTCCTCAGTAGAAAAGGCACTGAAGGTCAAAGAAACGAACGTAACTGATGATGAACTACCACTGGCTGCCGCAATGCCTGTGTTTTCGCCGGAGAACATAAAGACTGACGACGACCTCAAGGTTGTGAATGGCATCGGGCCGAAGATTGCACAGCTGCCTAACAACCGGGGAATAACCACATGGAAGGCGCTGTCGGAGACCTCGCCCAGCTACCTTACTGCAATACTGCATGAGGACGGTGGCGAACGATTCCGCATACACAATCCGGCCAGCTGGCCGCACCAGGCCCTGCTTCTGCATGAAGGCCGATGGGATGAATTCCGTGAACTGAGAGAAAAACTCTGGACTGGATCAAGATAGTCGCGACTGGTCTCAGACCCGGGGCGGCATCATAATATGCATATAATCTGCCTAATTAGCAGGTGGCGACGGGTCTGAGACCCGTCGTTACCTGCTGTTTTTGCCTGCATTTCAAAGGAAAAGCGGGCAAAAATCTTATATTTGTGGTTACAGGGTGTGGAATACCTTAGTAATAACCAATAAAGAAGGAGGTGCTGATGACTTTCAACGAGGATTTTCTTTACCGTCCCCGGAAGTACAACACGATTGAATTATGGAAAGAAGTAACGTCTGAGCAGTGGAATGATCCTGCCTGGCAAAGGAAGAACTCAATAAGGTCAGTTGACCAGCTTAAAAAGGTGATCAGGCTCACTGACCACCAGGAGGCTGAGATCAGAAGAACCATCGGAACGTTGCGCCAGGAGGGCAAGGAACCACTGCGCATCACTCCCTACTATTCCTCGCTGATGCAGAAGGACCCGTTTAACCCGGTCTTTTTCGGCGAGGTATCCAGGAAACGGCTCGATCCCATTTTCTGGCAGAGCGTACCAACCCCTGCCAACCTGATGTTCCCTGACGCCGGCGTCGAGGGAGCCATGAGCGAAGGGTCACGCAGCTACGGTGCGGCCTATCAACGCTACCCGAACAGGGTGGCGCTTTTCGTTGCCGAGAACACCAGCTGCGCATCTTACTGTGTGCACTGCCAGCGCGCCAAGTCGCTGGACACCACTGCTGATGTCAGCAGCCTCGAGGTGGCCAGGGGTATCTTTTACATCGGTTACAACAGGAACATCAACGAGGTGCTTGTAACAGGCGGCGATGCACTCATGATCAGCTTCAAGCGGCTGAAATACATTCTGGGGGAACTGAGCCGTATTCCCCACCTGAGGGTAATCAGGATTGCCACTCGGGTGCCTGTTGTGCTCCCTATGCTGATCACAGACGAACTTCTGGAGATGATCAGAAAAGAATCAAACAGGTATAACAAGGGTCCTGAGAAGTATGTCTACTTCATGACTCATATAAATCATTACCAGGAGATTACCGCTGACCTGGCTGCAGCGGTGAAGAAGATCACCCTGCACGGCTTCACAATCCGTAACCAGACAGTTCTTCTGAACCATGTCAATGATCACTACCGGACCCTGGCAGAGACTTTCAGGCGCATGTTCTGGATCGGGGTACATCCCTACTACCTGCTCCAGTGTCACAAGGAGAAAGGGATAGTCCATTTCATCACCCCCATACAAGTGGGGAAGATTTACATGAAACATCTTCAGGGATGGATAAGCGGCATAACGGTGCCGCGCTATGCAGCGAACATTGAAGGCGGCGGAGGCAAGGTGCTGCTGATGCCCTCGGGGCATGACACACTGAACATCGACTCGAATATTGACGACAAGATATCTGAGAGTTATGCCGGCGTTCTTACCTGGGATAACAAGAAGATGCTGAATTACGAAGCACTTGGCAGGGCAAGGAAGAAAGAATACGAGGAGGCCGTAACCGTCATGGACAGGTTCATTGGCCGGAAGGGAGTCTTTCTCCCGAAAATTATCATCGTGGATGAAGAGGGAAACCACCTCGAGACCACAAACCGCACCAAGCTGCCCACCTTTGAGAAGAGCAAGAAGGCGAAACTGCTTGACTACGAGCTGTTCGATTCAGAGATGCCTCTTACCAACCCGGCAGATGCATATGATGAGATCGAGGCTGCATTCAACAGATCGAAATACTCATCCGGATAACGTAGCGACGGGTCTGAGACCCGCTGCTTGTTCTCCACAGTCACATATCCTGCATCACATATGCAGTAGCGGCGGGTCNNCCCGCCGTTACTGCATTATGACCTTATTTTCAGGATATTGCGTGATTTCACTTATTGCAGCGGGGCCACAACCTCTATCACCTCGGGGAAGTCCATCCCGATCTTCTTCAGGTGTTCAATTGTAGGAATCCCGTTGTTGTTCCAGCCGCGGCGCTTGTAGACAGCATCGCGGAGCAGGTCATACTGCTTCTCGCGGTACTGCCTCGTGACCCTGATCTTTTCCTCGGTGCTCATCCCATCCGGGTTAACACCAATCTTTTCCTTCATCTGCTTGTCATACCTCTCCTGACGGGACAGGTATTCCTCCACGGTGACGGGACCGCATGCACGGTAAGGCTGATCATCATCCTTGCGCCTGCCATAGCCGCGACGGATGTTAAACACCCTCTGGAAGTTATAAACCCTCTCGGAATCCTCTACCAGCCTGAACTTGTCAAACGGCCTGCCGGTGACTGACTTATATATTGTGACGTAGTTGTCAACATGCTCAGGAACCTTGGCAGGTTCGTCTGTCTGGGCGTTGTTCTCAGGCTCCACGTCGTTCCACGGCAGCTTGCAGAGTCCCACCAGACCGAACCAGGTACGGAACATGGGAAAATAATGAAGCGCTTCTGCCTTGTTCTCAAATGTCGGGATCTGGTTGTTGACCATATCCATGAAGATGAGCCAGGCCTCGTCATGCTGCGGCCCCTTGTTGGTCATTGCATAGCCACCCTGCTGCGCCAGCGACTCCTTTGACATGTACTGCGAGTATTCCAGCCCCTTATTCTCCATGCCAATATCCTGCATGAACTGCGGATCGCCCCAACCCTTCTCTGCAAATATCCTCTTCATGGCGCGAATGCCCTGTCCGGCTATCAGGCCGAAGCCCTCACCGCGGGCTACCTGGTGAAGCAGTTCAAGTGCCGGTGGAATATTCCCGAAGGTGAGCTCGAGGCCGCCGGTGCGCTCCTTGTTAAGGATACCGTTCTGGTAGCACTCCTGTATGAACGCCAGGCTGGTGCCCCAGGTTATAGTGCAGATACCGTATGTATCGCAGTAGAAGTTGGTTTCGATGATATATCTCGGATCGAAGAATCCGCCATTGGAGCCAAGCCCTGCAGCTGTTTCATATTCCGGTCCGTCAACAATGACCTTATGTCCCTTGTAGGGTCCGGTGGCAAGCACATAATCATCTACAGCCTTCGAGCATGCCATGTTGCATCCTATCCAGCAGCCGTCAGGTATGCCCTGCGTAAAAAAGGAGGTCCATACGGCGGAGTCGATCTTCGGTGAGTCCTTATGTGATCCAAACTTGTAGTTGTGCGTCGGCAGCAGGTCATGGTCGTCCATGATCTCCATCAGGTGAGCGGTACCCACCTGACGCATCCTGCACTGCTTGTCGTCGAGCTCGCGCATTTCGCGGTTGAAACGGCGTCCGCGCTCCTGTATTGCCTCAAGGTCAACCACATTGTTGAGGTTACCCTTGACGCCGGGGATCTTGCAGACGATGGCTTTGATCTTCTTGTTGCGAAAGACGGTGCCGATGCCGCCGCGACCGGCCTGTTTCATCCTGATCTTCTTGCGCTTGGGATCATAGAAGGTGAAATTGAGCATGCCTATCAGCGAGTGTTCGGCAGCCGACCCGGTGGAGACGATGCCGATGTTCTTCCTGTCTGACTCATCGTTGGCAAACATATCTGTCAGCTGCTCAGCCAGTACATGGCTGTCGAGCGCCTCGGCAGGGGCCTCGAAGATTTCGACATAGTGGTCAACACCATTGATATAGACGATGACATCGTTGACAGCCTTACCCTGCAGCTCAATGACGTCAAAGCCCGAGAACTTCAGGAAGGGGCCGAAGAAGCCACCTACGTTGCTGTCCATCACCGAATCAGTCTGAGGTGAGATGGTCACCACCAGCGACTTGCCGGAACCGGAGTATTGGGTTATACCGCCGATGGGGCCTGATGAGATGACAATCTCGTTTTCGGGATCATCCCATTTTGTGTCGGGTTTGGTGGCATCCCAGAGATAGCGGAGGCCATAGCCTTTACCGCCGATGAATTTTTCCTTCATCACCTGCGGTACGTCTTTCTCCCTGATCTCCGGTGTTCCGACGTTGACGTAGAGTGTTTTGTCGGTGTAGCCCTTGTCGAGAGCGGTCCAGTTGTAGTTCCATCTTTTGAGAAGCTTATGTTTCGCCCTGATTTCGCTGATATCCATGGTAAGATTTTAAATTGTTTTCAGTGTCAATGACAAATATCGTGTATAAATATCCACATTCTAATGATAATAGTCAATATGCAGCCGATTGCGAGACGGGAGGAAAGGGTGCTTGGGCGGAGGCCGCCGTATACAATTCTTATTGCCTACAGCGATTCATAACTTGCAAATCTCAAATCCTTATGGCCTGCGGTCAACGCATCTACTGCCTGCTGCCTATTGCCCGAATAATATTTGCCAATCCCGATAAGCATGATAACTTTGCAGGGATGCAAATAATGCTGAACAACGAACCGATGACTCTTGACGGTGAATCAATCAGTGTCGGGAAACTACTTGAGCTGAAGAAATATACATTCAGGTTAAGGATAGTGAAGATCAACGGCCGGATCATTGATCGCGACAGCTATGACCTCGAGATGATCCATGACGGTGACACGGTACAGGTGATCTATCTTATGAGTGGAGGATGAATGCAGAATTCAAAAAAACAAAAGCGGTAACACCTTGAAGGAAGATTTCTGGCAACGTTTCACACTGGCGGCCCTGCGTGACAGGATGCCGTCATGGATGAAGAACAAGTACATCCTCACGTTGCTTGTATTCCTTGTCTGGATCATCCTGCTTGATCCCAACAACCTTATCTCGCGGGTGCGTGAGGTAAAGACCCGCAACAGGCTGGAGCGCGAGAAGGAGTACTACATGGGACGGATCGAAGAAGACCGCAGGAAGCTGAATGAGCTTCGCACCAGCAATGAGAATCTTGAGAAGTATGCCCGTGAACAGTACCGGATGAAGCGGCCCGATGAGGATCTGTTTATAATTGTCACGCCGGAGCAGGAACGCAAGATCAGGCGTGAACGGAAGGTCTCAGAAACACCGAAGCCCGCTCGCAGGCAGGCTTCTGAAAAAAGTTCGCGTAAGTAATCTCTATTTCTTTGCCTTTTCAGCGTTGTATTTGGCATTCAGGCCTGCAATGACCTCAGCTGTAACATCAAGCGTGGTATCACTGTAAAGGATGGGACCGGGAAACTGTTTTGCCAGTATATACTGATATCCACGGTCAGCATTGAATTCTGCAAGATACTGGTTGATATATTCGAGTACCTGCCTCTGTGCCACAAGACCCTCCTCGTTGAGGTTGTAAGCCATCTCATCACGCCTGGCAATCAGTGTCTGCTGCTGCTGTGCAAGCGTCTGCTCCATCTCTGCTGCTGTTGCCCTCGTAACAAGGCCCTTCTGAACCTTGTTCTGGAAGTCCCTTACATCGCGGTCAAATGCCTGCGACTTAGACGTCAGTTCCGCTTCGGAAGTCTTTGTTTTCTCCTCCAGCTCGGTAGCCTTGTCCTCGGCCATATCAAAATTGGCAATCACTGAATCAAGCTCTACGTATGCTATGCCGCCGTGGCTCTTCTTTTCAACATTGTCTGAAGTGCCAGCGGTCTTGTCCTTGCCGCATCCGGCCATGATAAAAGCTCCTGCGGCAACAAATACTGCTATGATCAGGGTGTTACGGGCAACTGATATTCTGTTCATTTCTGAAATTAGGTTATGGTTTTACAAATTGTTGCACAAACATACATAAATTTTAAATACCAAAAAGAGGAAGTGAATGCCAGGCTGCCGGAGAGGATATCAAATCGCAGCCAGGACCTGCGGGAGGACAGAGGATGAGTACCTTAGAATTCCGGACAAGGGATTGCGTGAATCCTTCCGCCGTGTTTAATCTGCGAAGAGGTAAATGAATAGATCAGTGATATCTCATATGCTCCGCCCGATGTGGTTATCAGGTTGGAGATTGTAAAATCATAGCTTAGCCCTATGTTCAGCTGGTCAGTCTTGATGCCAAGCATCCCTATGATGGCATCACCGGCCTGCGATGACACATCCTTCGAAGTGGCGAAGGGAATGCCCCTGTACCAGACACCAAACACCAGCGGGTTCTTGAAGTAATAAAAACCAATGTCTGACTGGAAAAAATCAGCCTGAAACATGACGTTCCCGGCTACGGAAAGGACCTCTGTCAGTTTTGTGCGAAGCCTGCCGCGGCTAACTATCTGGAATCCTCCGAACAGATCAACCTTAATGGGAACGGAGGTGTTATCACCCCAGAATGAGGTCTTTGGCCTGAGCATGTGATCAACTGTGAATCCTCCCCATATCTTTTCGTTATAGGCCAGTCCGGAAACGGTAAAGTCGATGTCTGCCACGTTATCAAAAGGGGGAGGAGTTATGGGAGGCAATGTACCGCCAGTGGTTATCTGGCTGTTCCATACAAGCTTTGTGAGATCAAGGCCGAGATAGGTGAACTTGAAGTTTATGCCGGGCCTGATATGCCAGTCTTCATTGATCTGGATATCATATGAGTAGAGCAGTCCGAGGTTGGTTGTACTGAGATCACCGGAGCCTGCCACATCATACGTTGCCAGAATCCCGATACCGGAGTTGAAGTTGGGAACGGCCTTGTCAAAAGAGACGCTGTAGGTGTGAAACACTCCCGGGATTGAGGGCCACTGGTTACGCCAGTTAATTGCCACCCGGTAATCTTCGGTTGCCCCGGCAAAGGAGGGTGCCAGATACAGCTGGTTGGCATAAAACTGTGAAAACTGGGGGTCCTGACCCTGCGACAGAAGTGAAACCGAGAACAGCAGGCCTATCAAATATTTAGTTTTTAATGACAATCCGGATCCTTTTTAGTTACACAAAGTAGCTAATTATACGGCCAATTTTCAGGAAGGTTACATCCGTTGATATCAACCTTCAGCCCATTACATGGGCAAGATATTAACATAATAACCGCATCGGTCACATTTCCAGTATTTTAGCTAAAACATGCTTCTTGTTACGGTTAAATTATTGCATATCCGGCAAAATTACTTTCCAAACGGGGCAAATAATGCATTAAATCATGTATTTCTGCTGATATCCGTCATTGAAATCAATGGTACTCCGCATTTACTTTTGGAAAATGAAACATTGTGTGAAAGAAGATCCGATGACCAGAATATTAAAACATCCCATACTTGAGGTTCCGAGTGAGCAGGAGACAAGTTTTTTATATAATGGAAGGTCCGTGCATGGCATGAAGGGGTTCACCATAGCTGCGGCACTTCATCAGGCCGGGTTTCCGGTGCATACCCACAGCCTTGACAACCGCAACCGCAGCCTGGAGTGTGGTATAGGCAAGTGCGGCGCATGCGAGATGCTCGTTGACGGTGTGGTGCGACGCATCTGCATAACACCCGTTGACGGTGTAAGGGAAGTGGCAGAGATCCCGGCAGGGTACCATACTGCCGGCACCGTGAAGACCGGGGTGAGCGAAAGAAAAGTATACCGTAAAACTGTTGCCATCGCGGGAGCAGGACCGGCAGGACTTGCAGCAAGGGAGGTGCTCAACAAACACAATATTCCCAACCTGGTAATCGACAGCAATGACCACATTGGCGGACAGTTCCTCATGCAGACGCACCAGTTCTTCTTCTTCGAAAAGGAACAACGGTTTGGCGGGATGAGGGGATTTGACATTGCGAAGAATCTTGCAGGGGAATCGGATGAGGGTATCATGCTCAACTCGACCATCTGGAATATCATTGAGGGACAGAGGATTGCAGTCAAAAACATGCGTACCGGCGAGATTTTTTACGTGGATGCGCAGTACCTGGTGGTGGCAACCGGCGCAGTGCCATTCATGCCGGCCTTCGGCAACGATGATCTGCCAGGTGTCTACACCGCAGCAGTGATACAGAAGATGATGAACCAGGAGTTCACCCTCCTGGGTAAAAATATTCTTACCGTGGGTGCCGGGAACATCGGCTACCTCACCTCCTATCAGCTGATGCAGGCCGGGGCAAACGTGAAAGCAATAATTGAAGCAATGCCTTACGAGGGCGGCTTCCCGGTGCAGGCCAACAGAGTCAGAAGATTGGGTATACCGGTGATTCTCTCGCACATGCTGGTCAGGGCAATACCCAACAGCACCAATGACGGCATCTGTGGCGCAGTGATAGCGGAAAGTCGCGATTTCACCCCGGTTCCCGGAACAGAAAAGATCATTGACGGCATCGATGCCATCAACATTTGCACGGGGCTCATCCCCGACAACCAACTGCTGATAAAGGGTCGCGAGGTCTTCGGAACAAAGGTGTTCGCCGCAGGCGATGCAATGCGCATCGGGGAAGGCACCACGGCAGTGCTTCGCGGCAAGCAGGCCGCAATGGAGATTATCCAGGAGATCGGCGTGTGCAGCAGCTACAGCGAGTATCTTTCATTATCAAAGGAATATATCGATTCACAGCAACATCCCACGAGGGTCATTGAGAACCCGTGGCTGCCTGACGAGGCCAGGATGAACGCAAGGCCGTTCGTCATCATCGACTGTCTCTACAGCTTCGCCTGCAATCCCTGCCAGTTTGCATGTCCGCACGGCGCCATCACAAAGGCATCGCCTGATACTGTACCGGCCATAGACTTTGACAGGTGTACCGGCTGCCTTAAGTGTGTATACCAGTGCCCGGGACTGGCAATCTTCGGTTACAATACCGTGAAGAACCAACTATTCCTGCCTGTGGAATACTTCGTTGAGGAGGGAAAGGAAGTGTGGCTGGTGGACAACAACGGGAAGAAAGTCGGCGAGGGCGTGATTGAGAAGCTGATGCTGAAGCCGAACAAAACGAATGTGGCACGTGTCAGGGCCATCACTCCTACGGGGAATGATATTGTTTCTGTGCGGGGTTTCATTGTCAAGGAGAGTTACCCTGAGCCGGTGACGTTCAGTCCAGCCTCCGCGATTGAATCGAAGGAGTATATATGTCATTGCGAGGATGTTAATATTGAGGAGATTATGGCGGTCATCGGAGACAGGAAATATATTTCAGCGGATGAGATCAAGCATACCACCCGCCTGGGGATGGGGCCATGCCGTGGCAAGCGTTGCATAAAGAGGCTCTCGATGCTTCTCAGGCCTGCGGGAATAGAGATCGTTGGCGATGCCACGCCCAGGGCGCCGCTCTCCAATCAGATCTCTATGGGAGAGCTCTTCCCGCTCAGTACCCCCGAGGTGATCATCACGCCGGAGGAACGCCGTAAGATAAAGGTGGGTGCACTGGTGGCCGGCGGAGGGATCACCGGCAGCGCTCTCATGCGCTACATGGCCGAGGCCGGAATGAATCCGGTGCTTATCAATCACGACCGCGGGTCATCATGGAGAAACATTGCCGGCGGCAGACCCAACTTCAGTGTACCCGAACTGTCTGATATCGCAAGGCATAACCATGAGCTGTTCAAAGCGTTGCAGAAAACAGGCGAAACCAACTACCGCGAGATAAAATATGTGACCTTCGCTCATGACGATGTCATGCTGAACCAGCTGGAAGCATCCCTGGCATGGACTGACGGTGAGATGGTTAAGCCCGCAGACTATGCTGCAAAGATCGCTCCGGGCATAAATCCTGACCTCAAAAAGAGTTACCAGGCGGCGCTGCTCACCAACGATTGCTGGCAGGCGACACCAGGAAAGGTAATTGACCTCATCAGGCACCTGGGTGTCAGGGCCGGCGGCAGCGTGGAGGAGGACAGCACAGTCACCTCCGTGAGCCGCAACGACAAGGATTACAGTATCATTGTGCAGAACCACAGAGGCGAGTACATTGAATACCTCACCCCGGTATTTGTTAACGCGATGGGTGCGCATGGCGAAGAGTTCGCACGCTCCCTCGGCATATATACCGGCACCTACGGAGTGCGCCACCAGGCTTTCATCACGCGGCGGCTGCCGATGATAGGACCCGGTAACACCCCCCTCCCGATGTTGATTGACCGCCGTAACTACAAGGGTTTTATTGCAGTTTACGGACAGCAGCTTGGAGAGACCGGGCAGATTATAGGATGCGCCTCACCGGCCACCGATCCTGCAGAAGCCGGACGAAACCTGAAGGTGAACAGCAAGGAGTTCATGGAGATAGTGTCGGAAGTATTCACCTCCTGGCTCCCCGAACTGTCAACTGCCGGCTTCCAGTCGCTCTGGAGCGGTTACTATACCGAGCCGAGGATGTATATAGACCCTGAGTACGGACTCTTCCTCGGACTGCGTGGACAGGGGTTCATGCTGGGACAGTACCTGGCAAAGCTGTATGTTGATAAGCTGCTGGGCCGTGAGGTGCCCTCCTACTTCAGCCGGCTGTCGCTGAAAGGTGACGGGCTGCCGGAGAAGGCATTCAAATAGTGACATTTGCGTCATTGTCTTGCGTATTCCGCTTTTTCATATCTTTGAGCGCCCAAAAAATAAAAATCGTCAAAGATGTTTAATAAGCTCATTGCCTCCATCCTTCCCTATTTACCGAAGAAATTCATCTGGATCTTTTCACGTGCCTATATCTCTGGCGTCACCATGGCAGACGCCATACGCTCATCAAAAGAGCTTAACGCGCAGGGTGTCAGGGTCACCCTCGACGTGCTGGGTGAGTTTATCAAGTCGCTTGACGAGGCTGAGGAGAACAAGCAGGAATATCTTGACCTCATCGGGGAGACCCAGAGGAACGGCATTAACGGGAACTACTCGCTCAAGCCGACGAGCTTCGGGCTGCTGATCGACAAGGATGTGTGCTACACTCTGATGCGTGAGATCGTCGCGAAGGCGGCATCATTCAACAACTTCTGCAGGATAGACATGGAGGATTCGCCCTGCACCGACCTCGAGATAGAGCTATACAGGAAGCTCCATGCGGAGTTCCCCAAGAACGTGGGGCTGGTTGTACAGGCATACCTGAAGAGGACCTACAGCGACCTGGAGAATATGCTTGACATGAACTCGCCGGAGATCCCGACTAACTACCGTCTCTGCAAGGGCATATATATAGAGCCTGCGGAGATAGCGTACAAGAAGTACGAGGAGATCAACCAGCATTACCTTGAGAACCTGGAGTTCATGTTCAAAAACAGGATATATGCAGGTATTGCCACTCACGACAAGCCGCTGATTGAGGGGGCATATGAGCTGATAAGGAAATATAATGTTCCCAAAAACATGTACGAGTTCCAGATGCTTTACGGTGTCACCCCGAAGCTGCGGCAGAGCATCGTTGACGGCGGGCATGTGATGAGGGTTTATGTACCCTTCGGTGAGAGGTGGTTTGGTTATTCAACGCGCCGTTTGAAGGAAAATCCGAAGATTGCCAGCCATATAATTAAAGCACTGTTTATCAAGGGGTAACAGGCAGGAGGCAGCTAAGCCGTTGAGAGCCTACTTGCGAAGAATGATCTCGTCAAGCGTCCTCTTCGGAACATGATGAACGCCTTTCTCATCTCTCCAGTATTTAACGTCGTTGTTGCTGATGGTTTCAATGACTACATCTTCAACCGGCTTGCCGAGGGCAAGAACGAGAAGAATCTCATATTGTTTCGGAATATCAAATTCAATCCTCAGTCTATCTTTCTTGACGGATGCAATTATGCAGCCTCCGAGCCCCGCTTCGATTGCACCGAGCATAATGCTCTGGGCAGCAATCCCCGGATCAACACCGAATGTCTCGGATATCTCCTTGTCTCCAAGAATTATCACGTAGCCGGTCGGCCTCTCGGCGGGTTCCGGCCCTTCCCAGTTTATCAGATAACCGGCCCATGCGAGGCAGGGATATAGAGCTTCACGCTGTCTGGTTTCGGTTACAAGTATGTATTTCAAAGGCTGGCGGTTTGCTGCGGAGGCTGACAGGCGGGCAAGGTCAACGAGTGATACAAGTGTATCCGGGGTAATTGTGTGCGCAGAATCAAAGCGGCGAAAGGTCCGTGTTTTTTTAATCAGCTGGGTGAGGTTCATAGTCGGAATTTTGCCCAAATATAGGGAAAAAGAACGGCTTCTGCACCAGTCCGGGGTAATCAGCGGTAAAAAGGCACCGCACCTGCCAATAACCGGTAAAGGATACTGTACAAAAGAAGCAGTCCCTCACCGGGGCTGCCATACAGTCTTATTTTTTCAGAGCTTCGTCGTACCGCTCTCCTATCACCTTCCAGTCGAGCAGTTCCCAGAAGCCCTTGATATAGTCAGGACGTCTGTTCCTGTAATCAATATAGTAGGCGTGTTCCCACACGTCGCATGTCATCAGGGGCACCAATCCGGCTCTCAGAGGGTTTCCGGCATTTGATTCCTGGGTGATGGTAAGCCTGCCGTCAGGTTTCATGCAGAGCCATGCCCAGCCAGAGCCAAAGAGGGTTGTAGCCGCTTTGGTAAAAGCCTCCCTGAAGGCTTCGAACATACCGTATTCAGCATCGATGGCTTTGGCCACGGTGCCTGAGGGGGTTCTTTTGCCGGAGGGTGAGAATGTGGCAAAATAGAAAGTATGGTTCCAGACCTGGGCTGCATTGTTGAAGATACCGCCCTCTGCCTTGCGGATCATTGTCTCGAGGGTAGCCTCCTCGAATGGCGATCCCGGAAGCAGGTTATTGAGGTTGTTTACATATGCAAGATGATGCTTGCCATAATGGAACTCAAGTGCCTCGGCGCTCAGATGCGGTGCAAGGTCACCTGCTTCATACTTCAATGGGGGGAGTTCAAATTTCATGACCTGGTCAGATTATTTAGAATTACACGTAAATATACTAATAATTGTGTCGTCCTTCTCCGTAATTCTCATAGAAATATCCGTTCAGGGAGCGACTCAATCACACCCCTTTCCTGTGCAACTGCGAAGAGTTTCCGGATAGCCTGCCTGCCCTCCTCTCCCAGCGAGATGCTAAAGTCATTTACATAAAGTTTTATGTGTTCGCGCGCAATCTCTTCTTCGGTCTCGCGGGCATGACGACTGATGAAGTCAGTTGATTCAATGGGGCTGGTGCGGGCATATTCAATACTTCGCCGTATGGCCCGGCCCACTTTTGCAGCCACCACGGGATCGATGGTCCGGCTTACCACGATGCCTCCCAGCGGCACCGGCAGTCCGGTCATCTCCTCCCACATCGCCCCCGTATCGGCCACAAGACCGAGGCCCATGGAGCGGTAGGTAAAGCGTGTCTCGTGGATGATCAGTCCGGCATCGGCTTCGCCTGAGAGTACGGCTTCCGGGATATCAGAGAAGAGGTACTGGCGTTTGCGTGTGGCACCTGGCCAGAAGATGCTGAAAAGGAGATTCGCAGTTGTATACAGACCCGGGATGGCAATAACAGCATTGTCAAGCTCGTCAGGTGACATCCTGCGCCGGCTCACCACCAGCGGACCGTTGCTGCGTCCCAGTGCACTTCCAGAATCGAGTATCAGGTAACCGGCAGCGGCACGCGCATAGGCATGATAACTCATCTTCGTGATGTTCACCGTGCCCTCCAGAGCCCTGCGGTTGAGCTCCTCAACATCGGCGAGGAACCAGTCAAACTCCAGTCCTTCCGTGTCCACCCTCCCGTGTACCATTGCTTCGAAAATAAAGGTGTCATTGGGGCATGGAGAAAAGCCAAGTGTCAGTCTCATAATTTTACTTTAATGTAAAGGTTCACAGGCCCGGTCCGGAGTGCACCGGGCGGGTTACCAGTTTTAGCAGTTGAGTCATTCTTTCCTCCAGGCTGCGCAGAGCGAAGGGTATATCCCAGTTGCCGCTGTTTCGGGGCTCTACCATGTTCGACACAGCCCTTACGGCTATCCAGGGAACGCCGGTCATGGCGCAGGTGTAGGCAAGCCAGGCACCCTCCATTGTCTCGATGTCAGGGGTCCATGTTTCGCGAATGCGGTCAATAGCAGGCTGCGATCCGGAAACCATGTTTACTGTGGCACCGGCTACAGCGGGAAGAAGTCCGGCGGCAAGATCAAACCACCATCCGGTGCAGAGTATACGGCCGCCGGAAAATGGTGGAGCATCCGGATCGGCAAGACCGGCGCCGTAGAGCGATATGAAACCGCCGTTGTCATCCACCCCCATATCGGCGAAACAGTCAGAGGAAGTGATCACAACCGTGCCGGGGGGATAGGCCGGGGAATAGCTCCCTGCAATTCCTGCACCGATCACCACTGATGGCAGGGAGATATATCCAGGTTCAGCAGCAAGGGTTCCGGACCGATGACCGGCGTGCAGCCCTCCCTCGGCGAACCTTTTCTGCAGCGCCCATGACATGGCAGCCCCTCCCACCCCGGTGACGATTACCTCACACGGGAAGGAGGCAGCATCCGCTGCGCGCCACACGGCAACCTCCTCCGAGGGATGTGCCACGACTATAAGAACGGGGCCGGATCCATTATTCATCAGCTGTAACAGTTGGAGAGATAAATATATTATTTTTGAACAAAATAGTATCCATTCCGGTCAACCATTTAAATTAGCGGATATGATCTACCTGACAAGAAGGGAGCGGTTCAGTTCCGCCCACAGAATGTTCCGCCCCGGCCTCAGTGATGAGGAGAATATGAGGATCTATGGCAAATGCTCCAATCCCCTGTGGCATGGGCACAACTACGTGCTGAAGGTGACTGTGCGAGGTGAGCCGGACACGGAGACAGGCTTTTTCATGAACGCCACCAGGCTGAAGGAGATCATGACTGTAAAGGTGGTTGCCAAACTTGATCACAAAAACATGAACCTGGAGACGGACTTTATGGCCGGCAAGGTTGCCACCACGGAAAATCTGGCGATGGCCATATGGAACGAGCTGGCGGCACCGCTTACGGAAGAGGGCGCCACATTGCACTGTGTACGGGTGGAAGAGACAGAGAACAATTACGTTGAATACTACGGATAATTATGGAAAAACTCAATGATGGCAGCGGCAGGCTGTCAGACGGCTACAACAAGATCGAGAAGTGGAACCCCAAGGTCATAGCAGAGATTGCGGGATACTACAGCAATATACTGAAGCTGCTGGGAGAGGATCCTGACAGGGAAGGACTGCTGAAAACACCCGAGCGGGTTGCTAAAGCGCTAAGCTTTCTGACCCGCGGGTACCAGTCGGACCCCGAGGAGATACTTCGAAGCGCCATATTCAAGGAAGAATACCGGCAGATGGTCATAGTAAAGGATATTGACATCTACTCGATGTGCGAGCATCACATGCTCCCCTTCCACGGCAAGGCGCATGTGGCTTACATCCCTGACGGTTACATCACCGGTCTGAGCAAGATAGCCAGGGTAGTTGAGACCTATGCCGCCAGGCTCCAGGTGCAGGAGAGGCTCACAACCCAGATACGCAACTGCATCCAGGAGAATCTTAAACCACTGGGTGTGGCCGTGGTCATAGAAGCACAGCATATGTGCATGCAGATCAGAGGTGTACAGAAGCAGAATTCCGTCACCACTACCTCTGCATTCACCGGTTGCTTCCTGTCTAACCTGAACACCCGTGAGGAGTTCATGCACCTGATTGCCAGCAGGCTGCACTGACACATTCATTAACACAACAATTGACTGAAATATGAAGGCATACGTATTTCCCGGGCAGGGCGCGCAGTTCTCCGGGATGGGAAAGGATTTATATGAGGTATATCCCGAAGCACGCGGGATGTTCGATAAAGCCAATGAATTGCTTGGTTTCCCGATTACTGACATAATGTTCACCGGCACCGACGAGGAGCTGAGACAGACGAGGGTGACCCAGCCGGCGATCTTCCTGCACTCGGTAGTCCTGGCAACGGTGGCGGGTAAAACCTTTGCACCTGCCATGGTTGCAGGCCACTCGCTGGGCGAATTTTCGGCGCTGGTGGCTGCCGGTGCCCTCTCCTTTGAGGATGGACTGAGGCTGGTTGCAGACAGGGCTTCGGCAATGCAGAGAGCCTGCGGCATCAACCCGTCGACCATGGCAGCAGTCCTGGGAATGGATGATACCGTTGTGGAGGAGGTTTGCTCCGGGCTCAGCGGTGCGGTGGTACCGGCCAATTACAACAGCCCCGGACAGATAGTGATATCCGGTACCAGGGAGGGTGTAGCACTTGCCACTGAAGAGTTGAAAAAGAGAGGCGCAAAGCGAATAGTACCGCTATCCGTCAGCGGCGGGTTTCACTCACCGTGCATGGAACCGGCCAGGCAGGAGCTTGAAGAGGCCATCAGGCAGGCACGGTTCAACAAACCGGTCTGCCCGGTATACCAGAATGTGACGGGCCTGCCTGTTACGGAACCGGATGAGATAATGGCCAACCTTATAGCCCAGCTCACCTCGCCGGTACGCTGGACACAGACTGTACAGAAGATGATTGCCGACGGTGCAACGGAGTTCATCGAGGCCGGGCCGGGCAACGTGCTTCAGGGACTGGTCAAAAAGATAAATCCCGGTATTTCTGTATCCCCGATTGATATTGTTATTCCGTAACAGGGGGTCTCAGACCCGCAGCAAAATCATCATTATCTCATCCCATACCCAGGGATATCACAGCCATCCCTATCTTTCCGTCCATTCTGATAACCAGCGGTTTGGGCAGTCTTATATGCCTGAACCAGTGCCCTTTGCCAATCTCCTTGCATTTCCGCAGCTTGTCCCACATAATTACCCCGTCACCGGTTGCCTCGTTAACTGCCAGGTATCCAATGCTCATCGATGTGACATTATGAAAGAAATGTGAACCCTGTGAAGCATCAACATGAAAGGTGGGGAGACTTACCTCGACGATAATTCTGGCATTGGATATCTGGGGCCATTCAACGGGTATGCCCAGGAAACGGTCCTTGGTTCCCCATCGCCCTGGACCGATGAGCACATACTTTCTCCCCTGTGCCATCATTTTCCGGTTTAATGCATCAATCTCGTCAGCCATCTCCATGGTCATGAGGTTATCAAACATGTCCGGCTCAACGTAGATAATGTCACTGATTCCCTCTACCAGCCCGTTGCCCATGCTCTTGCGGGAGACCAGCAGCATGTCATCGGTGTATACGCTCTCCGGGTCAATGGAGTAGCCTGCTACGCTGCCTACCAGAGGCTTTATCTGGAGCAGGTAGAAGGTAGCCTTTCCATCCTCACCCTTGTCGAGATCAACCGCATACTCTATTTCCACTGGCGCCCCGAACGCCTCCCTCACCACCTCGAGGACGGTCTTGAGTGTGTGTGCCAGGGGAGTATGATCATACTTTAGAATGTTGGCGAAGTTGATTACCCTTGGTCCCGGCATACTCAGTCCGGGAATAAGCGTATCATTGTCAATACTGTATACAGATGCAGAATGGTTCAGCGTTCCGTCACGCTCAGCCCTGGATATTTCAAGCTTCACCAGTCCCGCATTCTCTCCCTTCAGCAGGTCAATCTCGCTGCGGCCAAGGTTGACGGCATAAAACTCCGTCTGAGAGTAGCGGGTGAGGTCCATGATAGAGACGATGTCAAGGGCAGGGTATGAAGGAGAGAATCTGAAGGCTCTCTCGCCGTCAAGCACATACTGGCCAAGTCCGACAGCCGCCACTGCGAAACCGTCATGCGGAGTCATGTTAGCCACAGGATAAAAGTTGAACGACTGGGCGGTGCCGCTGATGTGAGGATAAAAGATATCACCGTAACTGTGACCTACCACCGCCTGGATCACAACAGCCATCTTCTCCTGTTCCACCTTGTAGTTGACCGCTTCAAAGTAAATACGGGAGTTGTCAGAATAGATCGAAGAGAAGACGAGCTTGATAGCCCCGATGAGCTGCATCAGTCTTACTTCCGGGTCAGGGTGGTTATTCGGCAGAAGATAGGTACCGAAGATCCCCGAGAAGGGCTGACTCAGAGAGTCCTCAAAAAGGCTTGACGACCTCACCGCCAGTGGTTTGGCATTTAGCCTGATGAATATTCTCAGCTTATGCTCGAGGTCATCGCTTAGCGTACCGGCGAGGAACTGCTTCTGCAATGCCTTGAAGTCCTTCTCATGGCTTACAACCTCCCACAAGCGGTTTGTCTCCATGAACTGATCAAACTCGTCAGTGCCAATAATGGCCGTGACAGGTGTGCGTATGTTGATACCGGGGAGCAGCCTGCCCAGCTCGAAGCTGTATATCAGGGTGCTGATAAAGGCCAGGCCTCTGCCCTTCCCGCCAAGTGATCCTCCGGAAAAGCTCACCACATTCGATTCGTCTATCATGACTGACTCATCGAAGTTGACCACCTTGCCCTTGTTCATCTCCCTTCGCCGCTTGCGGATGATATTGAGAAGAAACTCTCGCATCTCCCGAAGGCTGGAGAAGTCTGATATCTTCACGGGATTGATGATCTTGGCTATCTTCACCTCACCCCTGGCCATCAGCCAGAGAGAGAAGTGGTTCTTCATCGCGTGGTAGACGAGGGAATCCTCGGGCACCGTCTTGAGGAATGCCTCAAACTCCTTCATCGACTTTGCAACGGCTATCTGGCGTCCCTTGGTGTCACGGTAAACGAAGTGGCCGAAGCCGAGGTAATAGGTTATGAATGACTTGATATCCTGCAGCAGCGATTCCGAATTCTTGTTGATGAAGTTTACCTTCAGCTGCTCAGCATAGCGGGCATTACCGGGGTCAGACGACTGCAGGATGGTAGGCAGGTTTGGCTGTTCTTCCCTTATAAGCTTAATGATATCATAACCGGCCATTTCGTAGAGCGTTCCCTTTCGGGGGAAGCGCATGTCAGAGATGACACCCAGCAGTCTGTCCTTATACCTGTCATACACTGCCATGGCCTCTTCCCAGGTAGTGGCCAGCAGTATTTTCGGTCTGGCCCTTAGTTTGAGCACCTTGTATAACTCGTCAGATGAGACGTCCTCAATCAGTATCCGTGTCTGCTCAAGCACCAGGGTGTAGAGCATCGGCAGGTAGGTTGAGTAATAATCGGGGGCGTCTTCAATAATCAGTATGACGCCGGTAAGCCCCTTTCGTGTGTCGTTAGCCACATTCACCTTGTCTTCAAGGAGCTTGGCCATGGCGAAGAAGACCCTTGATTCGCCGGTCCAGACGAATAGATTATCAAAGGGTACGCCGTGGCGCTTTTGTTCCTGTGCCCATGGTATGTCACCCGGATTGTTGAGGAGTATGTATGTGGGAATATACGGGTACTTCTGTTTGATGCTGCGGCAGAGGTTCATCGGGTTGCTCTTATCTACCCCCAGCATAATGATGATCATGTCATAGTGACGAGCCTCGAGGCGGGAGAAAGCCTCATCCTCTCCTGATACTCCGGTTATACGGGGTATTGTAGTGAGACTCATCTGGTAATACTCGCCCAGCATGTAATCCGAGAAGCGTCCTTCTCCCTCGATGGAGTAGGCATCATAGAGGCTGGCCACAAGCAGTATCTCCCTGACCATGAATGGCATAAGGTCATGAAACACATCCCTCTCGGCGTTATGCCTGTCAAGGAACTGCTGAAGCAATCTTCGTATTGACTTGCTGTCGGGGTGAATAGGTACGGGCTGGTCCGGCTCCGGTTTTGTATCAAGGAACTGGATCTGTTCGGCAGCCTGGCTGTTAATATAGCGGGAGATAAGTCCTGCGAAGTTGACCAACAGGTCATGCTCCTCCTTCTGGAAGGGACCCTCATCCTCTTCAAGGAACGGGCATGTGTAACAGACCTCAACTGAGCCTTTGCCACTGAGGGATTCAAAATCCTCTGACAGCTTCCATCCGGTCTCGGTAAACCCCGGGGTCTCGAATGTCTGTCCGCTGAATTTTATACGTGCAACTGTGAATTCAGGAAACTGAAGGGCGTTGGGAAGCTCCAGCACAAGGTGCATCAGTGTCTCTTCTACCGGCTTCCTCTCCTTGAGTATCTGAGTTGCGCGGTTGATGCAGGCAAGCTCCTTCAGGCGCTCCTGCTGATCATGTATTTCACGTGTGAAGCCGCTGCCGGATTCGGGTATGTGGTTCATCGGGGCATCAGGTAAAGTCAGGTGCCAAAATAAACAAAAACCGGATAGAATGGATCAGCCGGTCACGCTCTTTGCGAAACCGGCTGATATTCAGTACCTGTCACCCTCCGGTAACGGGCTATTAAGGCATTGATTATTTCACTTCCCAGGTGGCGCCGCTTCTCAGGAGCTCGTCCATAGTCCTGATCTTTGACTTCGCCTGCACCCTTTCATGCTGTTCGATCATGGCGGCGCTGTAGGTCTGGGCGTTAATGGCCCTGATCACTCCCAGTGCAACGGGGTAATCGGGAAGGGACATGCCCGCCAGCCTGTAATGAATGCCGGGGTTGGGTTCATGGGCATCATGGGTGAGAATATCCTTCTCGGTGATACCGTCTTCTCCGATATTAACCACCTTCAGCTTCAGATCCTTCAGGATGATGCCCTTGTCGCGGTTCTTGCCGAAGATCATCTTTTCGCCGTGGTGCAGGGTGATGGTGTTGTCATCACGTGTTTCCTTGCTGGTAAAGGCATCAAAGGCTCCGTCATTGAAGATGACGCAGTTCTGGAGAACCTCAACCACCGCGGTACCGTTAAATAATGCGGCCGTCTTGTAGACCTCGTTGGATAGCTGCAGGTTATAATCAACCGTCCGGGCAAAGAAGCGTCCGTTTGCGCCAATGGTCAGTTCACCGATCTTGAACGGTTCCTCAATAGTGCCATAGGGCGATGTCTTGGTTGTAAGACCCTTCTTTGACGTGGGCGAGTACTGCCCCTTTGTCAGGCCATAGATCTCATTGTTGAAAAGAATGATCTTGATGTCGATGTTACGCCTGATGGCATGGATGTAGTGGTTCCCGCCAATAGCCAGTGCATCGCCGTCACCGGTCATCTCCCAGACCATCAGGTCAGGATTGGCAACCTTGATGCCTGTGGCGATTGCCGCGGCCCTGCCATGAATACCGTGGAAACCGTAGGTGTTCATGTAGTACGGCAGCCTGGAAGAGCATCCGATACCCGATACGAAGACATATTTTTCCTTCGGTATATCCATCTCGGCCAGTGTCTTCTGAAGGGAGGCCAGGATACCGTGGTCACCGCATCCCGGGCACCATCTTACTTCCTGATCACTCTTGAAATCCTTCGCTACGTAGTGGTTGTTATTCGTTTCAGCCATTTTTCTTACCCTCCAGCAGTTTAATACAGTAATCCTTGATCTCTTGTACGGTGAACGGAAGCCCCTGAATCTTGTTATACTGGTGATAGTTGTACTTCTGGTGCTTCATTCTGAGGTAGTTGGCAAATTGCCCGGTGTTCAGTTCACACACCACCAGCTTCCCGAATCCGGCGAATACTTTGGCGGTGTTTTTCGGCAGCGGCCTGATATAGTTGAAATTGGCTGCGGATACTTTGTAACCCTCTGCCTGCAGTTCAGTGACGGCTGTTGCAATATGTCCGTAGCTGCTGCCCCAGCCAATCACAAGCAGGTCTCCGGTCTTACGGCCAATAACCTTAAGGTCAGGCACATCCATGACGATACGTTCGACCTTTTCATCGCGGGTTCTGACCATGAATTCATGGTTCTCGGGTGTATATGAGACACTCCCCTTTATAGTTTTCTCCAGACCGCCGACACGGTGCTCGAGTCCCCGGGTTCCGGGTATGGCCCATTTGCGTGCGAGTGTCTCCGGGTCTCTCTCGTAGGCGAGGAATTCCTTGTCGCTCTTCACAGCATACGGCACGGTAACATCCGGCATATCCTTCATTGACGGTATCTTCCACGGTTCGGATCCATTTGCCAGGTAGCTGTCAGTGAGGAGAATCACCGGAGTCATATGTTCTATTGCGATCTTTGCGGCCTGGAAGGCGAAGTGGAAGCAGTCAGACGGCGTTCCGGCGGCAATGACGGGAACGGGGCTTTCGCCGTTGCGGCCATAGAGGGCCTGCCACAGGTCAGCCTGTTCGGTCTTGGTGGGGAGTCCTGTTGAGGGGCCTCCTCTCTGTACGTCTATCACCACCAGTGGCAGTTCGGTCATCATTGCCAGGTTAAGTGCTTCTGACTTCAGTGCCAGGCCGGGTCCGGAGGTGGATGTAACTGCCAGGCGGCCGGCGAAGCTGGCTCCGATGGCGGTGCATATGCCTGCAATCTCGTCCTCAGCCTGGAGGCTCTTGACGCCCATGTCCTTCCTTAGCGCCAGCTCCTCGAGGATACCGGTGGCCGGGGTGATGGGGTATGAACCGATGAAGAGTTTCAGACCTGCCTTCTCGGCAGCGGCAAGCAAACCCCAGGAAGTGGCCTGGTTACCGTTTATGTTACGGTAGGTGCCTTTGGAAATGGGCGCGGGGCCGACCCTGTAAGAAGGTGTCAGCGCCTCGATTGTCTCCCCGTAGTAGTAACCGGCTCGCAGCACTTTGCTGTTGGCCTCAGCCACAAGCGGCTTCTTTCCGAATTTCTCCTCAATAAAGTCCTCGGTGTACTTCAGCTTGCTGTCAAAAAGCCAGTAAACCATCCCGAGCGCAAACATGTTTTTGGTGCGAAGGACGGTCTTGGGATCAATCTCCATATCCTTGAGAGCCTCCTTCACCAGAGTGCTGATAGGCGCTGCGATGAGGTTCATCGAATCAAGCTTGTCCTCCACGAAGGGATCAGCCTTGTAGCCTGCCCGCTGTATCTGTTTTTCAGTGAAGTTGTCTGAATCATAAATAATGGTTGAGCCTTTCCTGAGCCACCTGGCATTGGCACGAATGGCAGCAGGATTCATCGCCACAAGGATGTCGGTGAAATCACCAGGAGTGTTTATAAGCTTGTGCCCGATGTGTACCTGGAAGCCGGAAACGCCTCCGACGGTTCCCTGCGGAGCCCTAATCTCCGCCGGATAATCAGGGAAGGTGGAGATATCATGTCCGAACAGGGCTGACGTGTTGGAAAAAAGGGTGCCGGTAAGCTGCATCCCATCCCCTGAGTCGCCTGAGAACCTGATCACCACCTCATCCTTCTTAATGACCTTTGATCTTTTTCCCATGATGTTGGTAACGTATTTGATTTTAAGTTAAAACCCTTTTTGAGGAGTAACCGTAAATTATGAAGCTAAGTTCAGTATTACACTGATAGAACCGTATGATTTTGGTCATGTTTGACTTAACGCCTGAAATGACGCCGATGTATCATCAAATGCCGGTGTGACATGTTGTCCGGACACTTTGGGCATTGCGCTCCGGGAGCTAATCACGACCAGATGTCAGCCTTCGTAAGGTTGATGGCCTGCTCAAAGAACATCCTTGCAATCTTCTCAAACCAGTCAGTATAGTCTGAGACGAAGAAGAGATCTTCACCGGTCTCACCCCTGTTGACCATGTTATGCTTTTCAAGTGTCTCCTTCAACCTGGCAGCGACAATGCGTGCAGAGTCAACCACCTCGACGTTAAAATTAAAGAACTTGCTGATCTGGTTGCGGATGATCGGATAATGTGTGCAGCCAAGAATCAGCGCATTTATATCTTTAAGCCTCTCGTCCGAGAGATATGTCCGTATTATGGCATTGCTTATGTCATCAAAGATGAAGCCCTCTTCGATCATCGGAACCAGCAGCGGTGTTGCCAGTGAGGCCAGCGTGGTTGCCGGAGCAGCTTCGCGCAGTTTCTTCGCATACTCGCCGGAGCTGATAGTGCGCTTGGTTCCTATCACGCCAAGTTTTGTAAAGTTCCTGGAAGCGCAGTATTCTACCACCGGGTTGATGACATCAAGTATGATCACCCTGTCACCGTATTCGGCCAGCAGGTGTTCATAAGCGGAGGCGGAAGCGGAGTTGCAGGCTATGAGCACCAGCTTGGCATCAAATCCCATGAGAAATTCAGTGATGCGCCGTGAATAGCCCCTGATGGCCTCCTCTGACTTGTCGCCGTACGGGAGGTGGGCAGTGTCACCGAAGTAGATGATACGCTCACCGGGAAGCAACTGGCGGATGGCATGCGCCACCGTGAGCCCTCCCACACCTGAGTCAAATACTCCAATCGGACGGTTGCTTGCTTCCATGATTCTGTAATGTGAGACTGCCCGCCGGGAGGCGGGCAGCACTGGATTGATGAATTCTTTAAGTATTATTCCTTTATTCCCAGCTTGCTCTTCACCAGCGGGGCAATGTCGGTACTCTTGACCGTATCAACATATACAAGGGTACGGACATCATATATGTATACGTATCCTCCCTCCTTTGCAACATCGTTAATGGCAGTTGTTACCTTCTCGATGATCGGGTTCAGCAACTCAGCCTGCTTCTCCTGAAGTTGCACCTGCGCCTGCTGCTGGAAGTTATTGATGCGGTTCTGCATGTCAGCCAGCTCCTGCTCCTTGTTGGCCTTCACCAGGTCAGTAAGGGTCTTGCTGTCTTTAACATACTGATCAAGCTTGTTGTTGTATTCAACCTGCATCAGTTCCAAAGCATTTGTGAGCTCCTGTCCGAATGCATTGTACTGTTTCATGGCAGTATCATAGTCAGGCAAGGCCATGATGATATCATCGCGGTTGATGTGACCTGTCTTGAATGACTGCGCAAATCCATCCTGTGCCGTAAATAGGAGTGCAGCAAACAGGAGTATCCCAAATACTTTTTTCATTGTCTTAGTTTTCAATTTTTAACATGCAAATGTAATTATTTAATTCTTATAACCGAGTTTCTGAAGAACCTGGTCGGAGAGATCATATCTCGGGTTGGCAAAGAGTATGTTTGACCCTGCGGAAGTGTCAAAAATAACTGCATAACTCCCCTCAACGGATATCTCCTTTATGGCCTTCAGTATCTGATCCTGTATTGGTTTAACCAGCTCTTCACGTTTCTTGAAGAGTTCACCTTCCATCCCGAAGTACCTGTTCTGCAGATCCTTCACCTCTTTCTCCTTGCCAATGATGGCTTCCTCCCTCTTTCTCTTCTGATCCTGTGAGAGCAGAACCACCTCTGCCTGGTAATCCTTGTACATCTGCTCCACTGCGGCATATCCGTCTGCAACCTCTTTTTCCCATCCTTCGGAGAGTTTGTCAAGCTGCTGCTGTGCTGCCGTGAATGCAGGTACGTTGTTCCTTATATATTCGCTGTCAACAAAAGCGAATTTCTGTGCCGTGCCGGTGACTGTGGCTGCCAGCACAATGACTGTCATGATAATGATCTTCTTCATAGCTGTTGTTTTTATTGCTCTGTTTTCAGAATTGCTGTCCTATTACGAAGTGGAACTGACTGCCCCTGTCATCTTCACCACCGGTCATCGGGTTGTCAAAGCCGTATGCCCAATCGATGCCGAGCAACCCGAACATGGGAAGGTTTGCACGCAGTCCGAATCCGGCAGAACGGGGCATTTTGAACGGGTTGAAATCTTTCAGGCTGTACCATGCCCTTCCTGACTCAAGGAACGCAAGGCCATATATTGTAGCCTGCGGATTCAGAGAAACCGGGTAACGCAGTTCAAGCGTCAGCTTGGCGTAGACGTTTCCTGCCTGCACACTCTTTCCATCCTGGGTTACAGTCGGGGTAAGAGAGTAGTTTGTATATCCGCGCAGAGCGACGACCTCGCGGCCATAGTAACTGTACCCGGTCATGCCGTCACCTCCCACGGTGAAGTTTTCAAAGGGTGAGGGACCGATGTCCTTGTTGTAGAAGCCCAGGTGACCGAAAGCAGCACGGGCATTCAGTATGAGTTTTTGTTCGTTGTTCAGAGGCAGAAAGTAATCTGCCTTGAATACAGTCTTGTAAAACTCTATCCATTTATACTTCTCTTCGTCAGTTGCGCCTGTCAGATTCCTGCCTCCTATTGCGGAGTAGGGCGGTGTGGCTTGAACCGACAGTGAGAATGTTGACCCGCTGCGGGGATAGATTGTGTTGGGGCCTGCCGAGAAACGTGTGAGCCTGGCAGTTATTGAACCGAGGTTGGCAATACCGTTGTCAAAGAGGAATGAGCCGAAATATTCCCAGTTCTGCATGCTGTAACGCTGATAACTGGCCTCATAATAGACGGAGAAGAAGTTGTCGGGCCATTCAAGCCTCTTGCCGAAGCCCACCGAGCCACCGTCAATTATCATGTGCTGCCGGTTGTCATCCTCCCTCTTGGCGCTGTTTGTCATCAGTGACCTGAACGCTGATATTGAAAGGGTGTTTGGTTTCTTCCCCCCGAGCCACGGCTCTATGAATGATATGTTGTATGACTGGTATGCACGGCCGTTGGACTGAGCCCTTATCTGCAGCGACTGCCCGTCGCCTGAGGGATAGGGTCTCCATTCGCTCCACTTGAAGAAGTTGCGCATGGCGAAGTTGTTAAACCTCACCCCGACGGTTCCCACAAGCATCCCGGCACCCCAGCCGCCTGATATCTCGAACTGGTCATTGGCCTTCTCCTCCAGTGCATAGAGCAGATCCACCGTCCCGTCAACCTGGTTGAGCAGGGGCTGTGGATTGATCTTTTCAGGGTCAAAATGGCCCAGTACGGCTACCTGTCTTGCTGAACGGATAAGGTTTTCCTTGCTGAAGAGATCGCCGGGCATTGTGAAGAGCTCACGGCGGGCCACATGCTCATTGGTGCGTGTGTTACCTGTAATGATGACGTTGTTCAGGGTTGCAGGATCACCTTCAAAGATGCGGACCTCGAGATCGATGGAGTCACCCTCAACCTGCCTCTCCACTGGAGTGAGCCGTGAGAAGAGATAGCCGTAGTTGAGATAGAGTGAACTAACGGCATCGTCATCAACATTCAGCCTCTTGTCAATCATGGTCTGGTTGTAGACCTCTCCTGTGGGTAAGTTAAAGGCCCGGGAGAGCTGGTCCTTTGTATATATGCTGTTGCCAATCCAGTCTACCTTTCTGAGGTAGTACTGATTGCCCTCATTGATCTTAACCACAAGGACCATCTTGCCATCCTCAAGTGCATAGGTGGAATCACCCGTTATGCGAAAATCACGGAACCCGTTCTCATTGTAAAACTCAACCAGGCTGCTGCGGTCTTCCTTGAACTTTTCGTCGATGAATTTGGAGCCCTTGAAGATGTTCAGGTCCTTCTGCTTGGTGTTCTTCATGACACGGCGCAGGCGCTTGTCAGCGAAAAAATCATTGCCTTCAAACTGAATCTCATCAATCTTTACCTTCTCGTTCTTCTTTATGATGAAGTTCAGAGTGACGTTATTGGGCAGGTCCGGATCATCCTTCTGTATGATATTCACCTCGGTGTTGAGGAATCCTTTTTCGATGTAATGGTCCTTGATTGTACGTTCAGCCCTGTTGAGCAGGTGGGCGGTAACCTGGGAGCCGGAGGGGAGGCTCAGTTTCTCCAGCAGGTCGGTCTCCTCAGATTTCCTGATACCTTCAAATTTCAGTGTGGAGAGACGCGGCCGTTCCTGGAGGTAGATGTCAAGCCAGACATTTTCGCCTTCCTTGCCGGTAACGGTGATCTTAACGTCCGAGAAGAGCCCCTGCTCCCACAGTTTCTTCACAGCACCGCTGATGATCTCGCCGGGGATTTCCACCTTCTGCCCTATTCTCAGTCCGGAGATTCCTATCAGGGCATTGGGTTCAAGGAATTTTACACCGGAGATTGTTATTCCGGCAATAGTATACTCATCCGGGTAAGTATAACTGACATATTTCTCTTCAGTCTGGGCTGTGGCAATCAGCCCTGTCAAGAGCAAAGCAAAGAGGGAGATTATCCGCATAGGTTTTCCTTTCATCTTCTCATCTGTTTTCAGCGATCTGCTCACTGGTCTTTCCATATCTCCGTTCCCTTTTCTGGAAGTCTGCCACTGCTTTGTAAAAGTCCTCCTTACCAAAATCGGGCCAAAGTTTTTCTGTAAAATATAGTTCTGCATATGCCAGCTGCCATAGAAGGAAGTTGCTTATGCGCTTCTCCCCGCTGGTACGTATCATCAGTTCCGGGTCAGGAATTTCCGATGTTGTCAGGCTGGCGCTGACGGTCTCTTCGTTTATCTCACCTACGGTCATGCGGCTTTCGCGTACTTCCACCGCAATCCGGCGGCAGGCTTCAGCGATCTCCCAGCGTGATGAATAGCTGAGTGCAATTATCAGTCTCATGCGGGCTCCGCCGGCAGTGATCTTCATCGTTTCAAACAGCCTGTTGCGGACATTCTCTGACAGACGTGAGAGGTCACCGATGACCTGCAGGGAGATTCCCTTGTCAAGCAGAGACCTGGTCTCGTTGTTTATTGATTCAACCATAATGTCCATCAGTGCCGACACCTCATCGTCAGGCCTGTTCCAGTTTTCGGTGGAGAATGCATAAAGGGTGAGATACTTAATCCCGAGTTCTACAGCTGCCTCCACGGTTTTACGGACAGCCTTCACCCCCTCCTGGTGGCCGAAGACTCTCTCCCGTCCTCTTTTCTGTGCCCACCGGCCGTTGCCGTCCATAATGACAGCCACATGCCCTGGCAGCCTGTTTATATCTATCTTATCTCTGAACCCCAATGTTACTTCCTCTTTCTTTTCTTGTCCTTTTCAATCTCTGCAAAAGCGGGACAGCCTGCGAGCCTGTTGTACATCTTCCATGTTACTGAGATGCCCATAAAGCTGTACCAGTCATTGTTGTGGATCCATGAATGGTCCACCGGTTCACCTCCGGGGTCGGTTATCTCGAACTGGCCGTCCAGTTTGTCGGTAAATGTCTTGCGGAATCCATATTCGATCTCAACGCCAACCTGGTTGGTCACGTTGACTTTGAAACCGGCAGAGAATGGAATTGAGAGGAACGGGCCGGCAGGGCTCATGTATGAGATGGCTGCGCCGCCGGCGATGTATGGGGAATAGTCTACACGCCTGCTCCTGAATGTGGAGTAGGGGAAGAAATTGAATTCGTAGGTTGCTCCCAGTTCACCGATGGGCTGTCCGAGGGGAGTGACATAGCCGCCCATCAGGTTAGCCCTGACAGCCTGCCTGGGATTGAAGTTGTACCTATAAAAAATCTGGGCAGCAGGGCCGGGTTTAAAAAAAGTATTTAGGGGATTTTGCTCGCCAAGATAGGTCACAATACCGGCCGAGACACCGTAATCGGCACTGCGCTGGGCAAATGCCGGCAGAGTGATTATGATCAGGGTCAGTATAACAAGTGCTTTCCTCATTGGCTTTTCATTGAACCGTCACCTGAAAGATGGCAGTCCGTTACGTGCTGTTTTGATCCTGTAATTAACGGTTACACTGAAAGTATGATAGGCGTCATTCCTTTTGGACCATTGTGATGTATAACCGTCAAGATAGTCGGAGAAGGCGTACCTCCCGGCCAGCTCAATACCAACAAGCAGATTCGGATCCAGGGTCATTTTGGCTCCCAGACCCAGGGGTATCACCCCGGCAAACCCGCTGCGCATCTGAGTAGGATCTTCGTTCCATTTGGTCTGTATCCTGTCATTCCCGTAGAAGACATTGTACCCTGCACCTCCGAAGCCGGTAAGTGCATAAACATCAATGCTCCTCAGGAAGTCACGCAACCTGATGTTTCTCCTGTACATGTAGGTCTGGTACAGGAAGCTGTTACGCTCACGGTTCCTGACGAAATAGTATTCGCCGAGAAGGGCCGGCTCATAAATGAAACTGCTGGTCTCGTAAAGCCTGTTCAGGTCATTCGATCCCCGGACATCATCGGCGTGAAGCATGCCCCATGTAAAGGAGAACCTTGCGGCGAGATTGTCAGTGATGAAATACCTGAATGATCCGCTAAGGCTGAAACGGGTCTGTCTAAAGGTTATATCCCTAAATCCCAGTGCATTATCTCCGATGCTAAATCCTCCGATATCACCGTAGAACTGGGTAGTTCCAACAGCGGCCGTAGCTTCGTATCTTTTCATCTTCCACAGCTGTGCTGACACGAATGGCGCTGTAAGCAGCACCACCATACACATCACTATCAGACGTTTACCCATCAGTCACCTTGCAGTTGCGGCTACAAATATAAGGAATGTACTCTATTTAAAACTTAAATATTCCTTAATTATTGTCAGTTACGGGGATCAGCGCCCCACATGAGCTTGTTTCTGAGAGTGCTGAAAAAATCGTTTCCGGCGGTTGTCACCGTACTCAGGCGTTCATCTGACTGACGGACCTTGAGGATGATGCCGGCAGGCACCCTGACGGCCTTTGAGTCACAGGTGACCAGGCAGTGGCTGCTGCGGCCCCCGGGCTCAAGGGTAATGATGCTGCTGCCTGTGACGATGATAGGCCTTATTGTCAGGTTATGGGGTGACATGGGCACAATGATTATGCTGTCATCGGCAGGCGAGAGTATCGGCCCTCCGACACTCAGGTTGTAGGCAGTTGATCCGGTGGCTGTGGAGATTATCAGACCGTCGGCACGGTAGGTATTGAGGAATATACCGTTAACCCTTACGGTGATTGTGATCATGCTCTGGTCAGCTTTCTGGATTGTTATCTCATTCAGAGCCATTGCACTGCCATTCCCGAACAGATCTGCCGGCGAGGCAATCTCCAGCATTGAGCGGTTTACAAGCTCATATTGTCCGGAGCAGATTAGGTCTGTTGACTGATCCAGATCTTCAACCGGGATGTTGGCCAGGAAGCCGAGGCGCCCGGTGTTGATGCCTGCAACAGGAATTCCGGCGGAGCGGACCCGCATGGCCGTTTCGAGAAAGGTACCGTCACCGCCCACACTCAGTATCATGCAGACATCTGCAGGCAGGTCATTTAACTCTGTGAAGAGGGTTACACGGTGGTCCTGATCAAAGTGATGGCCATCAGGATCCATTATATTCAGATAAATTGTGATACCCTTGTCATACAGGGTATCGATGACCCTTATCAGACCGGCAGTGGTCTTCTCCGTCAGGCTCTTGCTGTAGAGAGCAATCGTTTTGTCCATCGGGATGCAGGGCTAAATATTGAGATACTTCATGAGCATGTTGTACCTGTCTGTATAGAAACGATCCATCTCGTCATTGTCAGTCACCCAGGTTGTCACCTCATAGGAATACCTCTCGAATGTGCGGATAATTGATGCCAGGTCATTTGTATTTACCTTGAGGGTAATCTCGATGCTGGTGGAGTCAGGATCAGAGGTGATATGCATGCTGAGTATCCTGGCATCATTGCTCTCCACGATCTGTGAGATGCGGCTCATCGAGTAGTCGCGCTGGAGCACCTGAAGGATGATGATGCCGCCAGGCTGTTCGATGGCCGAGATTTTTGCTATGCCGCTTATCATCTCATTGTAGGTGATTGCCCCGCGGAAATGGTTTTCATCGTCCACCACGGGCACCACTGTGAGCTTGTGACGTGCAGCCAGGGCGAGGACCTCATAGATGTGCTGGTGGCCTTTCACCGAAGGCCTGGGGAGCGAGAGGGAATGGTTGCCGATAGGTTCACCCGGCTGGTTGAGGTCATAGATATCACTGTCCGATATCAGCCCGAGGTAATCATTCTCGTTTACAATGGGCAGATGCGAGACCCTGAATATCTCCATCCAGTTCAGTGCAGTCTGCGCTGTATCAGATGTTTTCAGTGCCGGGACCACGTCCGATATCAAATCTCTGGCAAGCATTCTGTGATGCATTTGGCGAATAAAAGTACAAAAAACTGCGGATCTTTATAACTTTGGCCGCGGAATCAGCAAATGAAAGTGATGACAAGGTTAAGTGTAAACATAAACAAGATCGCAACGATCCGCAATGCCCGCGGCGGAAATGTCCCGGATGTCAAACTGGCTGCGGTCAGGTGTCAGGCCTTCGGTGCCGCTGGCATCACCGTTCACCCAAGGCCGGATGAGAGGCATATCCGCTACAGTGATGTGTATGACATCAGGGGTGTCATCACCACTGAATTCAACATTGAGGGCAATCCGGAGGATCAGTTCATCAAGCTTGTGCTGGAAGTCGTGCCGGACCAGGTGACGCTGGTGCCTGATGCTCATGATGCAATAACCTCCAATTCCGGATGGGACACCAGGGCACACCTCTCTTTCCTGAAGGATGTCATTGCCATGTTCCATGAAAAGGGAATCCGGACATCTATATTCACCGGGACTGACCCTGATATCATTGAATACGCTGCCCGCACCGGCACTGACAGGATAGAGCTTTACACGGAGCCCTATGCCACGATGTATCCTCAGAACCGGGATGCTGCAGTACAACCCTTCGTCAGGGCTGCAGAAGCGGCACGTGAGCTCGGGCTGGGAATCAATGCCGGCCATGATCTCGACCTCAGCAATCTTGCATGGCTGCACAGTCACATACCCTGGCTGATGGAGGTATCCATCGGGCATGCCCTTATCTCTGACGCTCTCTATTTCGGGCTGGAGAACACGATACAGATGTACCTGCGCGAACTGCAGAGGAGCTGACAGGATGACTATCTCAGGTGCTTTTCGACAATGGTCCGAAGCACATCAATGCCAACCAGGTTCTCCCCTCCCCCGGGAATTATTATATCGGCATATCGCTTTGACGGTTCTATGAACTGCAGGTGCGAAGGCTTCACTGTTTTGTTATAGCGCTCAAGCACCATCATTACTGAGCGTCCGCGCTCGACTATGTCTCGCTGTATCACCCTTCCAAGACGGTCATCGGCATCGGCATCGACAAAAACCTTGATATCCAGCAACGAACGCAGTCCCGGATCAACCAGGACCAGGATACCCTCCACCACAACCACTTCGGCGGGCTTGATCGGGATGGTCTCAGGCGATCTCACACAGGTGAGATATGAGTATATGGGCATGTTGATGGGCCTTCCTGCCTTCAGCTCAGAAAGGTGAGCTATCAGCAGGGGCCACTCCACAGAGTCAGGGTGGTCAAAGTTGATGTATTGCCTCTCCTCAACAGGCACGTGACTGTTATCCCGGTAATAGCTGTCCTGCGGCATGATCACAACTTCACCCGGAGGTAGCATCCCGATAAGTTTGCGAACAACCGTTGTCTTTCCTGAACCTGTGCCTCCGGCGATCCCGACAATTAGCATAAAATGATTATTTTTGTATCAAAAGTAGCAAAATAACCGTATGGTAAAGCACATCGTGATCTTTAAGCTCTCACCTCCGTTTACGCCTGAAGAGAAGGAAAAATCGGTCATGAAGCTGAAGGAGGCCTTCGGGCCGCTGGGCAACAGACTCAAATATATCGTCGAGTACCGGACGGGAGTCAACATCACCGTAGCTGATCATGCGGGAGATTTCGTCATTGACGCCACCTTCAGCTCTGTTGAGGATCTCAGGCGGTACCAGGGGAGCGAGCCGCACCGCGAGGCAGTGGCAGCAACGTCAGGTATCAAAAAGGCAAAACTGGTAGTTGATTATAACTTCTGAACAGATGAAACCACTTTATCCAATCCGGTTCAGGCCCATACTTAAAGAGACGATTTGGGGAGGGAACGCCCTCAGGGAGCGTTTCAGGAAAAAAGCCGCCGCAGGAGCCCTGATAGGTGAGAGCTGGGAGATATCCGGTATGCCAGATGAAAGTTCTATGGTTGCCAATGGTTACCTTAAGGGGAACGCCCTGGAGGAGATAGCCGAGGTTTACATGGACGAGCTGCTGGGAGAATCGGTTTACCACCGGTACGGTACTGAGTTCCCGTTGCTGATTAAGATCATTGATGCGAACGACAGGCTCTCGATACAGGTTCACCCTGATGACAGGCTGGCGGAGGAGAGACATCATGCATGGGGAAAGACGGAGATGTGGTATGTAATTGATGCTAAACCCGGCGCAGTAATATACACCGGCTTCCGGAAAAAGATCACGAAGGAGGAGTATCTTGACTGCCTGTCGGGCAAGAGAATGGAGGAGATCATCAATGCCACACCGGTAAGAGCCGGCGATGCCTTCTTCATTCCCGCAGGAATGGTACATGCCATCGGAGCAGGAGTGTTGCTGGCCGAGATACAGCAGACGTCCGATGTCACCTACCGCATCTTTGACTGGGACCGCACTGACGTCTCGGGTAAACCTCGCGAAATGCATACGGCACTGGCACTTGACGCTATTAACTTCAGTCTTGACACCAGCAACCTGATCCGTAAAGAACCTGAACTGAACAAAACAGTCCTGCTGGCTGAGAGCCCCTATTTCCATACCAGCCTGATCACGTTCGACAGTCCCATAATTAAAGATTACAGTCTGACAGACTCTTTCATAATATATATCTGCACTGAAAGCATGGCGATAATAGAGTGCTTCGGGCACAGTGAGGAGTTAAGGGCCGGGGAGACCATTCTTGTACCGGCCTCAGCAGACAGTGTTACAATCATTCCCCGGGGGAGGGCTACTCTCCTTGAAGTATTCGTACCGAAAAGACAAAAATGAGATGAAACAGATTACAGTCATGCTCTTTGCAGCAATAATGATAATTGCCTCCGCCTGCGGTGGAGGCACAGGCAGGGAAGACAATGGCGGCAAGGCCGGCCACGTACCTGATACCGGATATACCGGGATTAAGAATTACATCAGGGATGACATCAAGGTAAAGGAGTCAACCTTCAAAAACGGAATCCGTGAAGGCATGACACGCACATTCTACAAGGGAGGCGCACTGGAGCAGGAAATCCCATACTCAGATAACAAGAAAAACGGTGAGGCGAAGTGGTATTACCCCGATGGCAAGCTCTTCAGGACCACCCCCTACGTCAATGACACCATTCACGGTGAACAGATACAGTATTACAAGAGCGGGCGCATAAAAGCCAAACTGGGTTACTCGGACGGAAAACGGATCCCCGGACTGGAAGAGTATATGATGGACGGCATCAAGGTTACCGGATACCCTGATATCAGGTACAGGGTCAACGACCGGTACAATGAAAGAGGCCTTTACAAAATATTCATCGAGATGACCGATATGGCAGAGAATGTCAGATATTACAGGGGCGATTATGTTAACGGACTGGTGGACCTGGACTCGCTGGTACCTCTGCTTCAGACGGCCACGACAGGTTATCTCGACCTGCAGAAGACGCCAGGCCACAAGGCTGATTCGGTGGTTGTGGTTGCATCATACCTCACACAGTTTGGCAACAGGCTCTATTACCGCCTGGTCATACCTTTACCATACAAGGATGTAAATTAAAAGTTATGTCACAGATTCTGGTGCCTGGTATCAGGCTTACAACAACAAGGACAGTAGCCGGCAATGATACTGCTTCGGTTTACGGGTCAGGTTTGCACGACGTTCTTTCAACCCCTGCTATGATTGCCATCATGGAACAGACGGCCATGAAAGCCGTTGAGGCATGTCTTAATGAGGGGGAAGGTACGGTAGGGACCGAGGTCAATGTGAAGCATCTCAAGGCCACCCCGGTCGGAAAAACTGTCACCTGCACCGCCACCCTCCGGGAGGTCAACGGCAACAGGCTCCTCTTTCACGTGGAGGCAAGTGACGAAAACGGGAAGATAGGTGAGGGTATGCATGAAAGATACATCATTGACAACAGGCGGTTCAAGGAAAAAATGAACGGGCAATGATCATCAGGTCAGCCACCTTCGTCACCAGCAGTGCAAAAATAAGTCAGTTGCCTCCGCCGGACCGTCCGGAATATGCATTCATTGGCAGATCCAATGTCGGGAAATCCTCACTTCTCAATATGCTTGTGTCTAACAAGGGGCTTGCCAAAACATCGGGAAGTCCGGGCAAGACGCAGACCATAAACCACTTTCTGATCAATGAGAGCTGGTATCTTGCAGACCTGCCGGGATATGGTTATGCCCGGGTCTCGCAGAAGATGAGGGAAGAGTGGAACAGGCTCTTCAGCGCCTATGTCACCCATCGAGAAAACCTCATCTCGCTGTTTGTGCTGATTGACGCCAGGCATGAGCCGATGAGCTCTGACCTGGCATTCATGGAGAGGCTTGCACACAACGGAGTCCCCTTTGCAAGGGTCTTCACCAAGAGCGATAAGGTGTCAGCCGCCGAGGCCGAAAAAAACAGGAGCATACATGACAAGACCATGCTCCGTACATGGGAGAGCCTGCCACAAACCTTCATCACATCAGCCCCGAAGGGAACAGGCAGGGAAGAGTTGCTCGATTACATAGAAAGTACTATGATATTTTTCACCGGAGGTAAATGATATTGCCCATAAGTATTAATTTTGGGGCATCGTTCAGTTTAACCCTGATAAAATTCCAGACATGCTTGGCAGAGCTCCCTTTAAGATCTTTTCATGTACTTCATCACTTGGTATAGCTGAAAAAATAGCTGATCATCTTGGTATTGAACTGGGCAAAAGCTCCCTGCTGAGTTTCAGTGACGGTGAGTTTCAGCCCTGTTTTGACGAGTCAGTCCGCGGCTGTCACGTCTTCATCATCCAGTCTACCAATCCACCCGCAGAGAACCTGATGGAGCTGCTCCTGATGATTGATGCGGCGAAGAGGGCTTCAGCATACAAGGTCAATGCCGTCATACCCTATTACGGTTATGCCCGGCAGGACCGCAAGGACAGGCCGAGGGTCTCCCTGGGAGCAAAACTGACTGCGGACATGCTCACCAAGGCTGGCGTTGACAGGATAATAACAATTGATCTGCATGCCGATCAGATACAGGGGTTCTTTGATGTGCCGGTAGACCATCTATTCGGTTCTGC
This sequence comes from Bacteroidales bacterium UBA4070, assembly GCA_002383485.1. GTDB lineage: Bacteria > Bacteroidota > Bacteroidia > Bacteroidales > VadinHA17 > SR-FBR-E99. Next base: position 66,142 of record DFYY01000032.1, read on the forward strand.
ACTTTTCGCTCCCTATATACGGAACCTGAACCTCCCCAACCTGACGGTATCGGCGCCTGACATGGGCGGTTCGAAGAGGGCAAACGCATATGCCCGTCACCTGCAGTCAGAGATGGTTCTCTGCTACAAGCTGAGGAAGAAGCCGAACGTTGTAGAGGAGATATCCATCATAGGTGATGTTGAAGGGAGGCATGTGGTGATCATTGATGACATGGTTGACACAGCAGGCACACTGACCTTTGCAGCCACCGTGATGAAAGACCGCGGTGCACTGAGCGTCAGGGCCCTGGCTACACACCCGGTTCTCTCGGGCAATGCCATCGAGAAGATCGACAAATCACCCCTCGAGGAACTGGTTGTAACTGACAGCATCCCGTTCAGGGGACATTCGCCGAAAATAAAGGTCCTGTCAGTGGGTGAAATCTTCGCGGAAGCAATAAAAGCGGTGTACACAAACACCTCCATAAGCTCGGGTTTTATTTTCTGAGCTTTTTATCTATATTTGCAGGCCAAATTTTTCCAAAAAAACGTCAAACGTGCAATGGGAGGTTACGTGGCAGATAACCTTGAGTAGCACAACAAATTAAAGACTGATGAAGACTATTGAGATCAAAGCCGTCACACGCGAACATTTCGGCAAGAAGAGCACGAACAGCCTGCGGGCAGATGGAAATGTACCATGCGTGATGTACAGGGAAAAGGAGAATCTGCATTTCTATGCGCCCGAAAAGGAATTCCGCGGACTGGTATACACCCCGGATGTTTTTCTTGTCAACCTGCTTGTTGACGGCATGAGTTATAACGCCGTAATGAAGGAGTTGCAGTTCCATCCCGTTTCTGACAGGCTGCTGCACATCGACTTCATGCAGGTTTCCACAGACCGCCCCATCATCCTGGATATTCCGCTGAAGATTACCGGCGAGAGCTCAGGGGTTAAGGCCGGCGGTAAACTTCGTATCAAGCGGAGATCACTGAAGGTCAAGGGCCTCACCAAAAATCTGCCTGATCATCTTACCATAGATATCACAGGCCTCGGGATCGGACAGTCGATCAAGATCGGGGATCTTGTTTACGAAAACCTGGAGATCATTGACAACAAGCGTGCAATGGTTCTATCCGTTGACGTCTCCAGAATCTCTCTCAAGGAGGAGGAAGCAGCTCCGGGAGCTGAGGCTGCCGCTGAGACACCTGCCGCCGAGAAGGAATAATCATGCACTGATGCGTGATGAAGCACCTTATTGCCGGTCTTGGCAACATAGGCGACGAATACAGGAACACACGTCATAACGTAGGTTTTATGGTACTGGATGCTGCAGCCGCGGCCTCCGGTATCTCTTTTAAGGACAGCCGTTACGGTTCCGTGGCCACCCTGCGTCATAAGAATGCCCAACTGGTACTGCTCAAACCGTCCACCTTCATGAACCTCAGCGGCAATGCAGTCCGATACTGGCTGCAGAAGGAGAAGATCACACTGGAAAACCTGCTGGTTATTACTGATGACATCGCCATACCTACAGGAAGCATAAGGCTCAGAGCCTTCGGCAGTGCCGGAGGTCACAACGGTCTCATGAGTATCAGCGAGGTACTGGGAACCGACCAGTATGCGCGTCTTCGCATAGGGATCGGGAATGACTTTCCCAGGGGGGGGCAGGTGAACTACGTACTGGGCCGGTGGAGCCCGGATGAGCTTGCCATCCTCGAAAAACGCATCCCGCTGGCGGTTGAGATGATGCTCTCTTTTGCCCTGTCGGGATGTGAACTCACCATGACTGCCTACAACAAAAGAGGTAAAACACTTACCGATGTTTCAGGAGAAAAGTGAGGAGAGGATTGATAAATTCCTCTGGAGCGTCAGGCTCTATAAATCAAGGACAATAGCCGCCGGGGAGTGCAAAAAGGGAAGGATTCTTGTCGGCCTCCAGCCGGTCAAGCCATCTGCCATGATCAGCCCGGGAGCCATTCTGACGGTGAGAAAACCGCCGGTTACCTGGACCTATTCGGTAAAAGGGCTGCCTGTAAGCAGGATCGGGGCACCGCTCGTAAGCAACTACCTCACTGACCTCACTCCGCAGGAGGAGAAGGACAAGCTTATTGCCGGAAAAACAGTCAACGGTTTCAGGCCTCGCGGCAGCGGAAGGCCAACGAAACGCGAAAGAAGAGAGCTGGAAGATTTCATGGGAGAATAGACCTCCCGGAGACTGCCCGGCATCCGGAAATGCCAGCCCGTACGGGTGGTATAAATACCTAAAAATAAGCCTGCACTGTTAAGAAAACCTAATCCCCGGGCGCTTCGGAAAAACTTTTTCTAACTTGCATCTGCCTGACGCCTGTGGCTCAGGAATATATAAATCGGAAGGTAAAACCTGGTTGCGGAATGGGGAAGAAAAACATTGAGAAGTATGATGTTTTCTATCAGCTTCTGAAGAAGTATGTAGATTTCTGGCACAACTATATTTTCTACCGAAAGGTTATTGCAATCGGCAAGGACAACACGGATTTCTCGGTGCCAACCATCCTGGCGCCCAACCATCAGAATGCCCTGATGGATGCGATGGCAGTGATAGGCACTCTGGACCGCCAGCTCATTTTCCTGGCCAGGGGGGATATATTCAGGAAAAAGTTCGTTGCACGTATACTCTATTTTCTGAAGATGCTTCCGGTCTACCGGGTAAGGGACGGTTTTGATGCAGTAAAACAGAATGATGATACCTTCCGTGACACCCTGCGTGTTATGAAGAATAAGAACGGGGTGGTCATCCTGCCTGAGGGCAACCATGCAACCTTCCGGAAGCTAAGACAGCTGAAGAAAGGTATCTGCCGCGTCGCCTTCCAGACTGCAGAGGCATCTGGATTCGATACGGAGATAAACATCGTGCCGGTTGGGCTCGAATACTCACACTACTGGCGTTTCAGGCAGGTGCTTACAGTGGTTTACGGCCATCCGATACATGTATCGGAATACTATGATTCATACCACGAGAACCCGAACAGGGCAATAGCCGAGTTACGCGACAGGCTGTCGGACGATATGAAGAAAGTGATGGTTCACATCGAGGATGAGGAGAACTACGATGCCGTCAACGAGCTTCGCAGCATTGTCAATGAAAAGTACAGTGACAGTGTAAAGTATCCGAAGCTTTTTCGCGATAAGCAGCTTGTGAACAAGCTCAATGAAGTGCGGAAAACAGATGCCGAAACCTACCGGGAGCTGTGCGCTGACACCCTCTCAGTGAGGGAGATGGCAACGAAACTGAAGGTTTCTTACCGTCATCTCAGGAAGAAGAAGCACAGTCCTGTATGGCTATTCATGTCATCCCTGCTGTTGCTTGCCAGTCTTCCGGTATTCCTGGCCGGGGCAGCACTGAACATACTCACCTACCAGGTTTCCTATCTGCAGGCGATAAAATCAAAGGACCCGGCATTTATAAGCACTGCCCGCTACGGCTTCTTCCTGGGGCTGAGCTTTATCTTCGGTCCTCTTTATCTTATCCTCGCCCTGATATTTATCAAGCCCTGGTGGATGGCAATACTGGCATTCATGATGATACCGGTGCTGGGCGTACTTGCCTGGAACTGGTTTCTGCTGCTGCTCCGCACCATTGGAGGGATAAGGATATGGAATCTCAGACGTACGGGAAATGCACTCTTCAGCAGACTGCAGGAAACCTATTCCATGATCATTAAACGGGTCTCATCTCTCTGACAATGAAAGATAATTTCACGGGAAAAGTGGTCTGGATAACCGGGGCATCGTCAGGCATTGGTGAAGCGCTGGTGAAGGCCTTCGCCGGCAGGGGAAGCAGGGTGATAGCATCATCCAATGACAGCCCCGGGCTGGCCAGGGTGGAGAGCGAATGCTCATCACTGCCAGGAAGTGTGATTGCTGTTCCGTTCGACCTCGGGGATACGTCGGGAATTGAAGAACTTGCTGCAGATGTGGCGAACCGCGTTGGGCGGATTGACATGCTTCTCAATATCGGCGGCATAAGTCAGCGGGCCATGCTTAAGGATACGCCGCTATGGCTTGACCGCAAGATCATGGAGATAAACTACTTCGGCACAATAGCCCTTACGAAGGCTGTGCTGCCGTATATGCTTGCCTCAGGAGGGGGGCATATAGCCGCCACGAGCTCTATCTCCGGGCGTTTCGGTTTTCCGCTCCGTTCAGCCTATTCGGCGTCAAAACAGGCGCTGCACGGATTCTTCGAGACCCTCCTCCTGGAACATGGCAAGGATAACATCAGTGTCTCGGTAATCATCCCGGGCAGAGTACAGACGGCCATCTCAATGCATGCGCTGACAGCAGCAGGCAAGGAACACGGTAAAATGGACTACGGGCAGAAGGGAGGCGTAACGCCGGAGAAGGCTGCACAGCAGATCATAAGGGGTCTGTCAAAAAACAAAAGGGAAATACTGGTCGGCAGCAGCGAACTGCTGATGTTGCATATAAGGAGATTTTTGCCTGCGCTCTTCTTCAGGATAGCGGGGAGGATTAAACCAATGTAAAGGAGTAATGAAGATCAAAGGCTATATTATCAGTGGTATACAACAGATGGGTGTCGGGGTCCATGACCTCACAGAAGCGTGGGAATGGTATATCAGGGCGTTCGGGATGGACTGCCGCATCTTTGAGGATGAGGCGGAAGCGAGGCTGATGCTTCCCTATACAGGAGGAGAGACGCGTAGCAGACACGCCGTGCTTGCAATGAACCTGCAGAGCGGCGGCGGATTCGAGGTGTGGCAGCACAAGGGAAAGGAACCGGAATACCGTGACCGCGAGACCACTCTGGGTGATCTCGGTATCTTCTCATGCAAGATGAAGGTGAAGGATGTGGATGCGGCCTGGAAATACTGGACCGAAAACAATGTGGAAGTACTGGGTAAACCGATGGCTGATCCGGCCGGAAAAAAGAGCTTCTTTGTCAGGGATCCTTTCGGCAATATCTTCCATATAGTAGGCGCCACCGACTGGTTCATGAATCTGAAGAAGATATCAGGCGGATCATACGGAGCAATAATCGGAGTATCCGATATAGAGAGGGCTCTTGGACTATATTCCGGGATTCTCAGTTATGACAGGGTGGTGTATGATGTTACCGGTACCTTTGACGACCTGTCGCCCGTGCCGGGCGGCAACGGCCGTTTCCGCAGGGTGTTGCTTGCACCTGCCAGACCTTTCCACGGTGGGTTCAATCCCATATTCGGACAGAGCGTGATAGAGCTGGTTCAGGCACTTGACCGCCCTGTAACCAGAATCTTCGAGGGCCGGCTATGGGGTGATCCCGGATTCATCCACCTCTGCTATGACATCAGCGGCATGGATAACCTCAGGAAGTACTGCTCGGAGGCAGGATTCCCCTTTACCGTTGACAGCAAGGAGAGCCACTCAGGTGACAGTTTTGACATGGGTGAGGCGGCAGGCCATTTTGCATATATTGAGGATCCTGACGGCACACTGATAGAGTTCGTCGAGACACACAAGGTGCCAATACTGAAAAAGCTGGGATGGTATCTTGATCTGCGACGCCGTGACCCGCACAAACCGCTGCCGAGTTGGATGATCAAGTCACTTATATTTTCGAGGGTAAAAAAGAGGCAGTAGCTTGCACCTATTGGCTGACAGCCAAACTCTGCGCCTCTCTCATCACCCTTGAAAAATTCCCTCCCCAGATTTTGGCAATCTCATCACGGCTGTAACCGCGGCGTATCAGTTCTTTCGTGATGTTCTTCATCATTGAGACGTCAGGGCAATCCTGGAGGCCGCCGCCGCCGTCAAAATCAGTACCAATGCCAACATAATCGATGCCGATTACGTCAACCACGTGCTCTATGTGGTTAACAGCATCCTCCACCGTTGCCAGCCTGACATACTCCTGCCTCAGTGCCGAGTACTCAGCCCAGCGCTGTTCCTGCTGTTCATCGGTCAGTTCACCCATGGCCGACCACTTCTCGCGAAGCGCTTTAGCCTTCTCTTCATATGCAGGGTTGGGCTCAGGCTGCCTGAGGTAGTCACTCAGAATGCAAATCTGTATCACACCGCCGTTTTTCTTCAGAGCCTGCAGCATATCGTCATCCAGGTTACGCGGGCTTTCGCAGAGGGCACGGCATGATGAATGGGATGCAATCACCGGCGCTTTCGACACGGCCAATACATCATAGAAGGATTCGTCGGATATGTGAGAGACATCTGCCATCATCCCGACGCAGTTCATCTCCCTGACAACCTCTTCGCCAAAGGCGGAGAGTCCGTTGTGCTCAGGGCCGGTCTTGTCGGCGGATGAATCACATATGTCGTTGTTTGATGAATGACACAAGGTAATATAGCGGCTGCCAAGGTCATAGTACTGTTTTATCCTGGAGAGATCATTGCCGAGGGGATACCCGTTCTCGATGCCAATGAAGACAGAGACCTTACCCTGCTCCTTGTTTCTCTGTGCGTCTTCCGGGGTGAGCGCTATTGCTGCCATGGAGGAGTTACGTGCCAGGGTGGCGTAGATAGAGTCAAAGGTGGCGAGTGTCTGCATGTGGACCTTTTCAAATGCCTCCGGGGTGCGGGGTCCCTGTCCCAGGAAGATTGCAAAGAATTCCGCATCAAGACGTCCCTCCTTCATCCTCGGAAAATCGACACAGCCACGGTCATTGCGAATGCCCGGGTCAAATCCCCCGCCCCGGGTGAGACGCATGGGCGTGTCACTGTGAGTATCTATTGAGAGGAAGCTGTCATGCATCCTTTCGGCCTTACGGCTGATCTTCTCTTCGCTGGTTGTACATGAAACACCTATAAGGCACAGTAACAACAGAAAATATTTCGTACGCATAATGGTCAGTTTGGTTGACCCTGCTAATATATGAATATCAATAGCTGATTGTCACGTACCGTACCCTTCCAAAGAATTAAAAAAGGTTAAATGTATGAGAATGAATCATCGGGAGGGCGAAGGTGCGAAGGCGTGGGGAGAGGGTGTGGCCACGGAGGAGAGATGCGAGGGCGTGGTGTGCGAAACCCTGGGACGAGGGTGTGGGCGCATGGCAAGGCTTGCTGACTGAGGATCGGGAACTGCCGGATGCCAACCGGAGAATGCAACCGGATCCAGTCGGCTGATAACAGGCAAAAAAAGCCCCGACGGAAAAGTCGGGGCAGCCATGAAAAGAATGGAAAAATTGCTTTTGGACAGTAAAAAGCTTCTTTAAAGTCTCATGACTTAGTATCTTTTGTCTGATCAGCTTCTCTGCTCTATGCAAATATAATAAAAACGAATCCCTGAATCCAATATTTCATGAAAAAGAACATCAAAAAACAGATATGTTTTGACGTATGCAACTAATTTAGCATTGATGCGTCATTTAACCAGAACGAACTGATACTTGGCAACACCGGAATTGCACATACATGATAAGCTCGTAGAAGAGTGCCGCAGGGGAAGCCGGAAAGCACAGTTCAGGTTGTATGAACTCTATTCAAAGGCGATGCTCAATACGGCATACCGCATTATGGGCAACAGGGAGGAAGCCGAGGATATGTTGCAGGAGGCGTTTACCGATTGTTTCAGGAAGATAGGGACATACCGCACTGACTCCACCTTTGGTGCCTGGCTTAAGACAATTGTAATCAACCGCTGCATAACCAGGTTGCGGAAGAGAGAGGCAGAGCTGGTTTATGTTGAAGATTACAGCCGGCACGAGATGCAGCAGGAAGAGCCTCAGGAGACGGCGTGGCCGGCTCCGCAGGTAATAGCAAAGGCGGTAGACAGGCTCCCGGAGGGTTACCGGGTGGTATTCAGCCTCTACCTGCTTGAAGGCTATGATCATACAGAAATATCCCAGATACTGGGCATATCGGAGTCGACCTCCAAGACGCAGTATCTGAGGGCAAAGGAAAAACTGAAAAAGATATTATCAGAAATGCACATTCATGGATGAACTTGAAAAGCATATTAAAAGCATAAGGGATGAAATGGACATCCGCGAACCCGGCCCGGGTCTCTGGGCCAGGATCGAATCCGGACTTCCCGGCAGGCAGCGAAGCCTGCGCAGCAGCCTCTGGCGTGCAGCCGCAGCAGTGATAGTTGCAGGTGCGGCGCTGGCGGTTATTGCCGGCATGCTTCGCACCTCGGAAAGGCTCAATGACCCGCAGGTGGCGGAGGTGCAGGAGACATACAGGTATTATGACGATAAAATCCGCTCTCTCTATGAGGAGGCGGAACCGTTAATGACCTCTTACCCTGAGATAAGCCACGAGCTGACAACGGGGCTGACGGAGCTCGACAGCCTCTCTGCCCGGATTATCATGGACCTGAACGAAAACATCGCCAGCAGCGAGGTGATAGAGGCCCTTATCGGTAATTACAGGCTTCGCATCGAGCTGCTGGAAGATATGCTCCGGCTGATGAAAGAGCATAACAATGAAACAGAACAAACCACTGGCAATGAACTGTAAAAAACTGTATCTCCTGGCCGCTCTTCTGCCTGCCGGTCTCGCCCTGTGCGGGCAGCAGGTCTCGGACAGCAAAACCCTCATTAAATCATTCAGGGTCACCGCCAACCCCGTCGTGGAGGTCAGCAACAAATACGGCGATGTTCACATCACTCAGTCGCAGAGCGATTCAATCAAAATACGGGTTGAGATCACCGCTTCCTCGAATACGGGAGACAAAACCGACGCGATGATGCAGGATGTGGATGTGAATATCTCGATGACCGCGGAGACAGTCAGGGCAGAGACATCATTCAGAAAAGGCATAACACCCCTCTTCGAGAGCCTCAAGGGACTGACAAAGAACCTCATCAACTTCGACTCCCGCATGAAGATTGACTATTTTGTAGAGTGTCCGGCTGAAACGGTGCTGCATATTACAAACAGCTACGGCGATGTCTATATTGGTGATGAGGTGCCGGTGCTTGCACTGAAACTGTCAAACGGCAACCTTGACGCAGCTGCCGTGGGTAACGCACAGATGCTGGAACTAACCTTCAGCAAGGCCAACATCAGGACTATCAGGGAAGGAAAAGTGACTCTCTCGTTCAGTGAACTGAGAACCAGGGAGACGGGCAACATCAAGCTGGCGTCAGTCTCATCGAAGGCATGGATTGACGCCTGCGGAACGGTTGACCTCGACTCCAAGCGGGATGATCTGCATTTTGGGACAATTGATGTCCTGACAGGAACAAGCTATTTCAGCGACATCATTGCTGATAACCTGGCCGGAGAACTCAGCATGTCAGTCAAGTACGGGAACATCTCCTTTGAGAACATCCACCGCAGATTCAGGCTGATCGATGTCAGGTCGTCATATGCCGACCTGGATCTGTCGCTTGAGGAGAGATCAGCCTATGACCTTGAGATACGGCATGCCAACGCCTTCGTCTCCCTGCCAGGCATCACTCCTGAACCTGAACGCACCGAGATCAGTGCGCAGGACAAGCTGTTCCTCACAAAGGTCACTACAGGCAGCGGACCGTCACTGTCAACCATCAGGATTGACGCCACCAGGGGAGAAATACGCATACTTCAGAAATAGATTTTTTTTGCCCGGCATGCAACCGACCCGGATCAGGGCGGGTAATTCACCTGTAGCCAGCATCTGCCGGTACGGTGGCTCTCCACCGGATAACCCTGATCTACAAACCGCAGCGGCAGGTCTGAGACCTGCCGTTACGATAATGTATTTACAATTTGATATTACAGGATAATCATGTGAGATCAATCTCATTACCCTGCCTGTCAGTGAATTCGTACTGCAGGAAATGAAATGATTCGATGGCCTGCACCTTAATGCTGACATCGTGTTTACGGTTTATCTTGCTTATCCTTGTGATGAGCCCTTCTTTAAGGTAGGCAGCAACGAACGGATGAGTCCGGAGAATGAATTTACGCGTCATCACTTTCTCCAATATGGAAACAAGAGTACGCTCGATCTCATCTGTAAGCAGTATTGCCGGGGCAGTCTTGCCCTCGCCCCTGCAGACCGGGCATTTTTCGTCGGTGACAATGGTCATCTCGGGGCGCACTCTCTGCCGGGTGATCTGCATAAGCCCGAATTTACTGAGAGGCAATATGTTATGTTTGGCTCTGTCAGCACTCATCAGTTCCTTCATCCTGTCATGCAAGGCCTGGCGGTTTTCATTCGACTGCATGTCAATGAAGTCGATCACGATTATTCCGCCCATATCCCTGAGGCGCAGTTGCCGGGCTATCTCCCTGGCAGCCTCGAGATTGACTGACAATGCATTTGACTCCTGATCGGAGCCGGTTTTTGACCTGTTGCCGCTGTTGACGTCAACTACGTGCAGTGCTTCGGTATGCTCTATGATAAGGTATGAACCGCCTCTGAATGAGATGGTGCGGCCAAAGAGCCCCTTGACCTGCCTGCTGACCCCGTAATGGTCAAAGAGAGGTACCTGGTCCTTGTATACCTTAACTATCTTTTCCTTCTCAGGGGCAATTTCCCTGATGTAACTTTTAACTTCGCCGCCTATCACTTCATCATCCACGATGATGCTGTTGAAGTCGGTACTGAGTATATCCCTGAGGATAGTTGTCGTGCGGTTCATCTCCCCCACCAGCAGGCGCGGCTGTTTAACGTCGCGATGCACTGCAGAAAGGGCAGTCTCCCATCGGTTGATAAGTTCCTTCAGTTCAGCATCAAGGGCTGCAACCTTTTTCCCCTCCGCAACGGTACGGACAATGACACCGTAGTTTTTGGGTTTAATGCTTTGTATAAGGAGCTTAAGGCGATTCCGTTCATCGGCATTCTCTATTTTTGAAGAGACTGAGACCTTGTCTCCGAATGGCATCAGGACGAGGTTTCGCCCTGCGATGCTCACCTCGGAGGCGAGCCTTGGTCCCTTGGTAGAAATCGGTTCCTTGGTTATCTGAACAATAACCGTCTGTCCTGTGGTAAGTACATCAGCTATCTTACCATCCTTGTCAATGTCCGGCTCAGGTTTGAACTTGGAGACCGGTGTCATCCTGGCCTTGTTCTGTGTGGCCAGCTGGTAGTAGCGATGCAATGACCTGAACTGTGCGCCCAGGTCAAGATAGTGCAGGAAAGCATCCTTTTCGAAACCGACGTTGATGAACGCCGCATTAAGCCCCGGCATGATCTTCTTTACCTTTCCCAGGTAAATGTCGCCGACTGAGAATTTTACATTCCGCTTTTCCTTGTTTAGCTCGACAAGCTGCTTATCCTCCAGTAGTGCGATGGATATCTCAGCATCATTTACGCTGATTATTAGATCCTTGTTCACATTCCGGATTTTGGTGATTAGCCGATAGTCTTTTTTATAATGCAACTAACCTAAAGACCATAGGATCTTTAGGTTAGGTGTAAGAGCTACAGACTATGCATTGATGCTATTTCTTCTTCTTATGCCTGTCTTTCCGCAAACGCTTCTTGCGTTTGTGGGTCGCCATCTTATGCCTTTTTCTCTTTTTACCGCTTGGCATGCTGTTACTTCTTATCGTGTGATTTAACCTTGGTTATGAAAGTCTTGGCAGGTTTAAATGCCGGAATATTGTGTGCAGGAATGATAATAGTAGTGTTCTTTGAAATGTTCCTGGCTGTCTTCTTCGCACGCTTCTTCACGATGAAGCTGCCAAATCCCCTGAGATAAACATTATTGCCGGCAACCATCGAGTCCTTTACTGATTCCATGAATGCCTCAACGGTCTTCTGAACGGTCACTTTCTCAATTCCGGTGTTCCTGGCAATTTCGTTAACAATGTCTGCTTTTGTCATGTTGCAAGAATTTTAAATTCAACAAATTATTTTGATGTTCTGTTTTTTCAATGTGCAAATATAAAATATTATTTATCAATATCAGGTGATAAGAGTTTTTTTTCAGAGCGAATATCCTGATTTTTTGATACCTATAAAATATATAAGGGTCAACAGGCCCTCCGGGCACCTCCCTGAGGAGGCCGGAGCATCACAGAGATACCCTGCCCGGAGCCTTACACAAATTTTTTTCGTAACTTTATAACCTCAAATAAGTTGAAAATTATCATAAAGCTATGTCATTCAATAAAGTAATTCTTGTAGGCAACGTCGGCAAGGATCCGGAGATCCGACGGTTCGAGAACAACATCAAGGCATCGTTTTCACTGGCAACCAGCGAAACCTATACTCCCAGGGGCGGTGAAAAGGTCACTCAGACCGAGTGGCACAACATTGTTGCATGGAGGCGGCTTGCAGAGCTTTCAGAAAACTATATCCGCAAGGGCTCACAGATACTTGTTGAGGGCAAACTGCGGTACAGATCCTACGATGACCGTGACGGCAATAAAAAGTATATAGTTGAGATTGAGGCAGATACAATCCAGTTGCTGGGCCGTAAGCCTGACGGACAGAATCAGCAGGGATCAGGACAGGGCTCCCAGGGCAACAGCCAGAGCTTCCAGAACAGCGGGCAGAGTTACTCATCACCGTCACAGAATTCCTCTCCCCTTCCGGGCGAAGGCCCAAGTGAGGACCTTACCTCACACGATGCAGCAGACGACCTGCCCTTTTAGGTAACCAATCTTCCGGGTTTTGGATACACTGCTCGCAGGTCAGTTCACAGGAGTAATTGCACAGGTTGCAATGACAGGATCACATCTGACACTGGTGACTGAAATCATCATCCTCGTGCTTCTGATTATTGCATCAGCATTCATCTCCGGGTCTGAAGTAGCCTATTTTTCGCTCACTCCGAATGACATGGAGGAGTTGCAGCACCGCAAGGGAAAGAGACCTGCCACGGCGCTTAGACTGCTCTCAAAGCCTGACGGTCTGCTAAGCACAATCCTGGTAGCGAACAACATCATCAATATTGCCATCATTATCCTTGCGGCATTCATCAGTTCAAGGCTTTTTGATCTGAGCAACAACCCCGTCCTCTCCTTCATCATTGAAGTGGTAGTAATCACCTTCGTTCTTCTGTTCTTTTGCGAAATCATTCCCAAAGTACTCGCAACGCGAAGCCAGCTTAAGTTCGCACTTATGATGGCCCCTGCCCTGACATTCACATCCGGTCTGCTCAAACCCCTTGCTTCGCTCCTCTCTTACTCCTCCTTCTTCGTAAAACGAAGACCAAGATCCAGGGATGCATCACTCAGCATCGATGACCTGTCGGCAGCCCTCGATCTCACCTCTACCGGGATCAAGGACGAAAAGGATATCCTCAAGGGTGTCGTCCGCTTCGGCAACACCAATACCAGCGCTATCATGTGTCCGCGCATGGACGTGACAGCCCTTGACATCAGCAAGGGATTCCGTACCATTATGAAGGAGGTGGTGGAGTCAGGCTTTTCGCGTATACCGGTTTATTCTGGCACCTTTGATAATGTCAGGGGGATACTCTTTGTCAAGGATCTGCTTCCGCACCTGGGCAAACCGGACAACTTCAGGTGGCAGACACTCATCAGACCCGCATACGTTGTACCTGAGACCAAGAAGATCAGTGAGCTTCTCAAGGAGTTCCAGACCAAAAAGATACATATGGCAATCGTGGTGGATGAATACGGCGGTACCAGCGGACTGGTGACCCTCGAGGATGTTCTCGAAGAGATTGTGGGAGAGATCACCGATGAGACCGATGAGGAAGTGCCTCTCTACAGGGAGACAGGACCTGGAAAATGGATTTTTGAAGGAAAGACACTGCTGAATGACTTCTTCAGGATAACAGGGGTGGAAGATGACCCGTTCGAGGAAGTCAGGGGCGAATCCGAAACGCTGGCAGGGCTGCTGCTGGAGTTACTGGAGGAGATACCCACGAAGGGAAGGACGATCTCTGCAGGCGGATTTAAATTTACTATTGAGACGATAGAAAACAGGCGGATAAGGGAGATTACCGCTGAAAAACAAGGGGAGAACGCATGAGAATCTTTACTGCTGCCCTGACGGCGGCATTTGTATTTCTGCTGACGGGCTGCGGACAAACACCCGTGCCGAAGCCGGCAGGCTACTTCAGGATAGACCTGCCTGAAAAAAGGTATGTGCAGTATGACGCCCCTTGCTCCTACTCAATAGAATACCCTGATTATGCCCGTATCAACCTCCTGCCGGGAGCAGCCTCAGATACCTGCTGGATGGATATTGAGTTTCCTTCGATGAAAGCCAGCCTGCACCTGACATACTTCGACATTCATGGTAACCTGGCCTCACTGACAGAACTCACGCGCGAGATGGCATACAAACATACAATCCGGGCAGAAGCCATCGAAGAGAAGCTGTGGGCAAATGACTCCTCGAAGGTGTACGGTATTCTCTATGACCTGAAAGGCAACACCGCGTCGGCAGTTCAGTTCTTCGTCACTGACAGCACAACCCATTACCTGAGAGGCTCACTCTATTTTATGGCCCAGCCAAACGAGGATTCCCTCATGCCGGTGATAAAGTTTATCAGGGAAGATATCATCCATCTCATTGAGACGCTGAACTGGAGATAAACCATGGGCTGCATCACAAAGCACTATCTGAACAAGGAGACGGTCATCGGCGTCTGGAAGATCGAAGAAGATCTCGAGACCCTTCTTACGATGGTGGAGATGAGTCCGGAGGACTTGAAGAGATATGAGGTCTTCCGAAGCAACTCGCGGAAGATAGAGTTCCTGAGCGTCAGGGCGTTGCTGGCGGAGATGCTGGGCCGCGAAGCACGGATAGTCTACAATAAGAATAATAAGCCCTTCATCAAAGACGGCTCTCACTTCATCAGCATAACCCACTCCAACAAGCTTACAGCAATACTGATCAGCCGGGAAGAGCGCGTAGGCATTGATCTTGAGTACATGCGTGTGAATATCAATGCCTTTGCATCCAAATTCCTGAACAAGAGGGAGAAGATCACCAAACGCTGGGCTGACCGTACATACCATCTCTATATCCACTGGTGTGCCAAGGAGGCTATCTATAAGATCTGCGACAAGGAGGGGATAAACATTGTAAACGATATTACAATTGAACCATTTGATGTGAAGGAGTCGGGTGAGATAAAGGGATCGGTCAGCAACGAAAGGATCAATGACCGGTTCACGCTCTTCTACTCCCGGTATGACAACTACACAATAGTCTGGACAAAGAAGAAGCATGAGAGTTGAAATCCCCTGCAGGAAGAGGAAACTTGTAGCCCAGCTGATAGACCCTGACCGTGCCGGTGAGGCGGCCCTGGCATTGGCCGTGCGGTATGCCGCGGAAGCCGGGGTGGACCTTTTCCTGGCTGGCGGAAGCCTGACCAGTGTGCCGGTGGAAGATGTAATCATGAGACTGAAGCAGCTTTCATCCATTCCCGTGGTTCTCTTCCCGGGTAACCTGACTCAGCTGACTGCCTCGGCCGATGCCGTCTTCCTGCTCTCAATGATCAGCGGCAGAAATCCCGAGCTGCTTATAGGGAACCATGTAATTGCCGCTCCTCTCCTCAGCAGGATGAGAGAGCGCGTGATACCAATTGGCTACATGCTGATTAACTGCGGTGGCGACACTTCCGTGGAATATATGAGCCATACCTCCCCCATCCCCGGAGGCAAGAATGACATAGCCGTTGCCACTGCGCTTGCCGGGGAGATGCTGGGAATGAAAGCCATATACCTCGAGGGTGGCAGCGGTGCTGCCAGACCGGTCAATCCGTCAATGATAAAGGCGGTCAGGGCGGAGATAACCATTCCCCTCATAACAGGAGGAGGTCTTGACACTGCCGGCAAGATTGATCTGGCATTTGAGGCAGGGGCAGACATGGTTGTCATCGGCAACGGCTGCGAGCAGGATCCGTCACTGATTACAGGTGCCTGCCAGGTGCGCGACCGGTTCAACAACCCGCCGGCGCGGCTTACCTGAACAGCTCGTGCAGGGGATCGCCGCTGGAGGCATTGGGCATTGGCACCTTGCATAAAACCGAGAGAGTGGTTGCTATATCCCTGGTGCTGACGCTGCGTGTGACAGACGACTTGCTGGCAGTCCACCCAAACCATATCAGCGGTACATGGCTGTCATATTCCCAGGGGGAGTTATGGCCGGTTACGTTGTCTGTCTTTTCAACCCATCCGGGATTCATGGCTATCATCACGTCGCCTGACCGCTGCTGGCTGAAGTTATTGCTCATCTTGCGCAGGAGGCCACCGGCGAAGTCACTCATTTCGAAGGCCGAGGTGGGAACGGCGGCCGCGATACCCGAGAACTGCACCATGAAACGGGCCACCCTCTTCTGCATCTCATCGAGGTCTATCTTGGCATCCTCTATCAGTGAACGGTTAAGAAATATCTGACTGTCATAGAAACCCCTCACCCAGTCGCCCTGCCCGTAGATGGCATTGAGGTAGCTGCGCAGCAACTGCAGTGACTGGTTAAGCTTGAAGTACCCGGCAGGCACCCTGCTCTGCTCCAGCACGGCAGGAATCTCAGACACACCATGTGCCGAAACGAGGTAAACCAAAACATTCTTTTTCCCAAGTGACCTGTCAATTCTTTCCAGCAGCTTCGAGATATTTCTGTCAAGCCTTACCAGCGCGTCCGCTGCCTCCACGGAAGAAGGTCCGAAACGATGGCCTATATAGTCAGTTGAAGAGTAGGTGACAGAAAGAAAATCAGTCACATCGTCCATACCCAGCTGCTCGTTGTCAATCAGCCTCAGCGCGAGCTCAGTGGTGAAGTCATCGGCAAATGGGGTCTCGCGAAGGACTGAGTAGTCCCGGGTGACATTTAACAGTTTACCTTTTGTTGACATGGTCTTGAGGTCATACGGGAACCATGTCTGACCGTTAAAACCTCTCTCCAGCAAGCTTGAGTCGGGCTGACACCCCGGATAGGTCGCCGGGTCCAGCAGAGGCTGCCATGGCTGGTTCAGATACTGGCCGGGAAGGAGCATGGCATTCATATCCATGAGCCACGGGGGAAGGCTCTGAGCATAATAACTGCTTGACATCCATGTACCGGTTCGGTCATCAAACCAGTAGGCGCCGTCAGCCGAATGACCTGCCGTGATGATCGCTGCCATCTCACGTATACCTATACCGTAAACTTTGGATCCTCCACAGGTAGCCATCTGCAACTCATCCGAAAAACTCGATGACAACAGGTTGACAGGGGAAAAGAGACCTGTCTCAAAACTGCCTCCCACAGGACTGGCATCCGGATCCTGAACGCAGTAGATCATCTCGTTTTTGAAGGGATGAAACCATGAGTCAGAGGTGATGCCATGCGCTGAGGGCGATGCTCCTGTTGAGATTGTGGCAAGACCGGGTGCTGCCTGTGTGGAGAGGTAATCAATCGAAGCATTACGGTAGTAGGTTCCTTCGTTGACCATCCTCTTCAGACCGTTGTCAGGAAGAATATCCCATATGCGTTCAAGCTGGTCATAACGTAACTGCTCAACGACAATCCCGATCACAAGCTTCGGTTTGTCAGGGGGGATATAAGCAGACTGTGCTGATAATGAATATGTTACAACAGAAAGATATAGAATTGTGATTAATCGTTTCATAAGCATAAAAAAATCAGATAAATAAGTCCCAAAAATATCAGTTTTGGGTTTACCCGCAACCCGGCCGGCAAAAGATATCACCAGAGGCTATTCGGTTATTAACCGTGTGATTACTGCCTTGCCTCTTACCATGGGCCCTATAGGCTCTTTCCTGACTGTTATGATATAGAGTCCGGGGGGTAGCGGTCCGAAGTCGCGTACAACCGGAACGCCTGGTGTGGCAGTTGTGCGGAAGCGTTCAACGGTAGCTCCGCCGGAAGTTGCAAGGGTGACAGTCACATCGCCTGTCACACTCTCAGGAGGCAGCAGACTGAGCCTGCCGCCGGAAGGGTTTGGCCATATCAGCAGGCCGGTCGCGGGAGGATCAGGGTACAGGTCAGTTCTTCTTTGCAGTGTGATATCCCTCATAAGCAAAGGGCTGGCAGCCGTCAGTTCAGCCGTGAGCAGATACGGTTCATAGCCGGGGCAGGAGAATTCAAGGTTCCATGCGCCGGGAGGCAGCAGGCGACACCAGGCGCCGTAGAGGGTGTCCGACACAACAAATGATGAGTCTGCGTCATGACCGGTGATGAATACCCGTGCGCTGAGCGGATCACCGCTCTCCGCGTCGGTGACCGTTCCCTGCACACCGGTAAGAGCTTCAGCGATATAACGAATCAGGGAGCGGTGGTTCCATTCCCACATTGCTTCGAGGTTTGAACCAGGAGTCATCTTTGTATCATCAATCTCCACTGTCACCTCGCGGCCGCCCAGACTGTATGTAACATAATCCTGTCGTCCCCCGGTTATCAGATACCACTGCCAGCCCCTGGTGACACCGTTGTCCATGAAGGTCATATAACCGGGTGCGGCATGCAGGTGGACGGTATCGGCGTACCGTCTGCTGACGGTATTGAACCATATATCGTCAGGGTGGATTCGTGTCCATCTGTCCCACGGGTAGTTGACAACCTCGGCGCCGCTGTGAAGGTTCAGTGAGAGTGCAGGCCTTATCTTCTTCATGAAGTTTATCATGTCGGCAGTCTCTTTCTGCAGCGGCGGCGGCGGGCTGGCCGCCGGGTCAGGGAAGTTGCGGTTCAGGTCGTACCCGTTGCTGTTGGCCCTGACCGGGTAGGTCATTGTGTCACTGTCCCTGTACATACCGTCAGGATTAGCCAGCGGGTTGATCCATATCTCCAGGCCTGAGACAAGCTCAGAAGCCAGTCCGCCGCTGCCGGCTGCGAGGTATTCGGAAAGCCTCATCAGCATAATGAACCCGGCTGGCTCATCACCGTGGATGGATGAACTGAGCATGACGGCCGGCTCCGGCTCATCGAGTTCGGGATTATCAGAGATCTTGAGTGCCAGCACTGCCCTGCCCATGATGCTGAGTCCTACGGTGTCAAGACGGCAGACCTCAGGCCATCGCTCTGCGATCTTGTGCATGATGGTGTCATAGTGTTTCCAGGTGGGGTACGACTGCCAGAGCATCGCCTCCGCGACGGATGAGGCTGTGTAAAAGGCCTTGTGTGGTACAGGTATAATAAGTTTGTATGGGATGCCTGCAGCGATGAACTCCTCCGTATCGCGCTGCGAGAGACAGAGCCTGGCGATGAGGCCGTCACACGATACGACCGGGAAGCGCGAGGCCAGACTGGTCATGGCATCAAATCCAGGATAGCCTATGTCAACCTCAGCCTGGCCGCGGAGCCTGACGGCCTCCCTGATGTCATCACCTGCCGGGCGCTGCTGCCCGTAACCGTATGGCCTCCACAGGAGGAGCAGGAATGCAGCTATGACGAGGAGGTTTCTCACCTTGCCTGTTATACGTTGAACCTGATGTGCAGTATGTCGCCGTCGTCAACCACGTAGCTTTTGCCTTCAATCATCAGCTTGCCGGCCTCGCGGCAGGCATGTTCCGACCCAAGCCGGATGAAGTCAGCATACTTCATCACCTCAGCCCTGATGAATCCCCTCTCGAGGTCCGAGTGAATGACACCGGCGGCCTGGGGTGCCGTCATGCCGGCGGTGATGGTCCACGCGCGTATCTCCTTCGGCCCCACAGTGAAGAAAGTCTGCAGGTTCAGCATCTCATAGGCTGCTCTCACGAGCTTGTTGACACCCGGCTCGGTCAGTCCGGATGCCTCCAGAAACTCCAGCCGGTCAGCCTCCTCGGTGAGGTTGGCTATCTCCGCCTCGAGGGCTCCGGCAATCACAAGTGGCTCTGCCCCCCTGGATGAGAGAAACTCCCTGACGGCGCTGACATAGAGGTTGCCGCTGACGGCAGAGGCTTCGTCGACGTTGCAGACATAAAGTACAGGCTTCATCGTCAGGAGGAAGATATCGTCGACATAGTTCCTATCCTCCGGCTTCAGCTCCAGCGAGGAGGCATTCTGAAATCCTTCGAGATGATCCTTGTATGCTGTCAGCACCTCAATGCCGTGCTTTGAATCCTTGTCGCCGGTCTTTGCAGCGCGTTCCAGCCGCTGGATCTTCTTTTCAACCGACTCCAGGTCCTTTACCTGAAGCTCAAACTCGACATTCTCAAGGTCCCTGACGGGGTTAACAGACCCGTCTATATGAGGCAGGTTGTCATCATCAAAGCAGCGAAGCACATGTATAAGGGCGTCAGTGTTCCTGATCTCGCCCAGCAGGCGTGCGCCGGAACTGTCACCCTGGCCCCTTACCAGCCCGGGAATATCAACTATATCTACAGTGGTATGTACGATACGCTCGGTAGACTGGAACTTTTCCAGTTCATAAAGCCGCCTGTCAGGTACCTGTATCACCCCAAGGTTGGCCTTGACACCTGTTCCGTAGGTGTTGGTCTCACCCCGGGTGTTGGATATACAGTTGAAGATTGTGGTTTTTCCCACACTGGTTATCCCTATAATTCCGCATTTTAATGGCATGTCTCATTTTTCTCTTGCTGCAAAGTTACCAAAAAGAGGCTATCAGCAGGTGCGCGGGCGGGGTGTCATGCACTTTTTGTTAATTTTGGGTGGAGAAGATTAAACCATTGACGCCTTCTGGCGTCTGACTGACAAACACTGCCGGAAAGGTCAATGTCACATTTTACCGAGGATGATATCAGGGCTGCTCTTGCCACGGATGCCGAAAAGGCGTTCCGGATGATAGTTGATACCTACGGATCAAAGCTCTACTGGCATATCCGCCGGCTTGTCATCACACATGAAGACACTGATGACGCACTCCAGAATACCTTTATAAATGCATGGCGTAAGATAGGCTCCTTCAGGTTTGACAGCTCATTGCTGACCTGGCTCTGGTCAATAGCCACCAATGAAGCCCTGACACTTATCAGAAGAAGGGAGAGACAGAGCAGTGTTTCGCTTGATGATGTGGAGGGAATCCTTTCGGATTCAGCCGAAGGCAGCAACTGGTTTGACGGCGATGCCGCGGAGGTGAAGCTGCAAAATGCCATTCTCGGGCTTCCGGAGAAGCAACGTATCGTCTTCAATATGAAATACTTTGATGATATGTCATATGAGGATATGAGCAGCCTGACAGGCACCTCGGTTGGAGCGCTGAAAGCATCATACCATCATGCGGTAAAAAAGATTGAGCAATTTTTAAAGAATGATTAAACCTATGCCTCATCACGGCATCAAACAGAGGTCATGAAACTCAACGATGAAATAAAAAAGGGAAATCCCTTCAGGGTACCGGAAGGCTACTTCGACAGGCTGGCAGACCGCACTATGGCTGCCATCAGCAAGGAGGAGAGCAGGAACGGAATCATGGAGGCTCAGCATGAAGGAGTACAGCCGGGGACAGTGCAGATGAAGATCCGTAATGAGGATAAGCCTGCTGCTGCACCAACGCACGCAAAGATGCGGATTATCAGCATGAAGCCATTCCTCTCGCTTGCTGCTGCAATACTTGGATTTGCAATTGTTACAGCTGTGACGGTCAGGCTGGTAACCACTGACCGCTCCGCAGAGGGTTATGAGCCGGGCGCCAGCCTTTATGCTGATCTGGCATTCGAGGAGCTGGATGCATATATGCTTGAAAATGAGTTATTCGTGGCAGAGCCGGTAACTGAGGCACTGCCGGAGGAGAAAATCTCATCAGAAGCCATAATTGAATACCTGATGACGGAGGATATCGATCTCAATGATATTTATGAACTGTTATAAGATAAAGATGAAGAGACTGATTTTTACAATGATTATCCTGGTGATGGCTGGCGTTGGCGCCATGAACGGCCAAGGACAAGGCCAGGGATTCGGGCAGGGTGCCATACAGCCTGACGGTGAGAAACTGACAGCGTACAAAATCGCCTTTTTCACAAAGAACCTCGAGCTTACATCTGCGGAGGCTGAGAAATTCTGGCCGCTGTATAACGACTACTCTGCAAGGAAGAACAAGCTGCTTGCCGACCGTCTCTCAACCATGCGTTACGCTTCACAAAACGAGGCAAACATGAGTGAAGGTGAACTTGCATCGACAGCTGATAAACTGGCCAAGTCCTTTGCCGACGAAGCTGAAATGGTGGTATCCTTCAATGAGAGCCTTAAGGCGGTTCTGTCACCAAAGAAGATAATCAGGCTGTACCAGGTTGAGAACCAGTATAAGCAGCAGTTGCTTCGCGAGCTCAACCAGCGCAGGCAGGGTACCGGCCAGCCCGGGATGCGGGGCCGCGGGGGTCAGACTGGCTGATGGTATATAAGGGGAGTCAACTCTTCCTGATGAATGACGGGAGTGCAGATAGTGAAACGGCTATCTGTTCTCCCGTCTTCATATTTTTTACCGTAGCCTGGCCGGCTGCCAGTTCGTTGCTGCCGGCAATGACCACATAGGGAATCATCCTTGCATCGGCATAGGAGAACTGCTTCCTGAGCCTGACAGGTTCGGGATATAGCTCGGTGGCTATGCCTGACTCACGGAGAGATCCTGCTATCTTCATCAGGGCCGGCAGTTCTTCCTTCCCGAAGTTAATTATCAGAACCCCCGTGGAAGAGCCTGTCTGTTCCGGGAAGAGGTTAAGCTGCAGCATGACATCATATATCCTGTCTGCCCCGAAGGAGACTCCCACCCCTGATACTCCCGGCAGTCCGAAAATGCCGGTCAGGTCATCATACCTGCCGCCGCCGCATATGCTGCCGAAAGGAAGATCGGCAGCCTTGACCTCGATGATCGTGCCGGTGTAATAGTTCAACCCCCGTGCCAGGGAGAGATCCATCTCAACGGCACAGCGCAGAGGCTGCAATGCAAGGTAACCCAGCAACTCCTCCATCTCCGCGATCCCTTGCAATCCGACCGCCGAGGCGGCCATAATATTTTTCAGTTCAAGGAGCTTTTCTACTGATGACCCGCTCAGACCCAGGACCGGCTCCAGCCTTGCAATCGCCTCGGAATCAATGCCGCGCTGCAACAGCTCCTGCCTCACCCCATCGCTTCCGATCTTCTCAAGCTTGTCAATGGCAACGGTAATGTCAGTGATCCTGTCGGCCGCACCTGCAATCGCGGCAATACCCGCAAGTATCTTGCGGTTGTTGATCTTAACCGTGATATTGATACTCAGATCCTTAAATACACGGTCAATAATCTGCACCAGCTCGGCTTCGTTGAGGAGCGAATCACTGCCGATCACATCCACATCGCACTGAAAGAACTCCCTGTACCTCCCCTTCTGAGGTTTGTCAGCCCTCCAGACGGGCTGTATCTGGTACCTGCGGAATGGAAAAGTAATCTCGTCACGGTGCTGCACAACGTAACGGGCAAAGGGAACGGTAAGATCATACCGGAGTCCCTTCTCGCTGATCTTCTGAGTCACGGTTGAGGTATCGGCCCGGGAGAGCGTCTCAGGTGCTACGTCTGCAAGAAAGTTACCGGAGTTGAGTATCCTGAAGATGAGCCTGTCACCCTCTTCGCCATACTTGCCCAGCAGTGTGGAAAGGTTCTCCATGGCAGGAGTCTCTATGGGGAGGTACCCGCAGAGCGAAAAGTTCTTGCGGATTATACCGAAGATATGGTTCCGGCGAAGCATCTCTGCCGGGGAGAAGTCGCGCGTGCCCTTAGGTATGGATGGTTTCTGGGACATGTCAGGATTGATTTCCCGACAAAAATATGAAAAAACGGCGTACAGGGATGATATTCACCGTATGCATATCATGTGCATTATTATGACGTAGCGGCAGGTCTGAGACCTGCCGGTACCCCGTCACGATGACGGATTATCTATTGGATGAAAGGAATAGAGATCGGGTATTTGAATACCTCGCCCTTTGCGGCCCTGATACTGGCAACGATGATGCAGACCACTTCGAGAATCCCGAGGGCAATCAGCAGGGGTATACCTACTATGATGAAACACAGCGGAATAAGCAATACTGAGTAAAGCAGCATGGAAATCTGGAAGTTGAGTGAGGCCTTCCCGTTCAGGTTGACCCATTCGGATTCATCCTTCCTGGATATCCAGCAGATCAGCGGACCGATGATCCCGCCAAAGGGGAAAAAATAGCCGGCAAATGCTGACAGATGGCAGAACATTGACCAATCACGCTCTGACTGGGTGTAGGGTTTAATCTCTTCCATTGGTTTTTTTCTAAAAGACGGTGTATGTATTGAAATGCTGCATTATCAGAAGCGCGACAGCCTCTTAAAGTCACTGATCAGAAGACCGCTGGCATTCCTGCTGTCAACCATATGGCTGTCATAGTAATACATCAGGGCATCATCAGCGCCGATCAGCGTCTTCATGCATGTCCCGGTCTGCTTGACGCCTTCCGGCCCTACCTTGTGAACTATAACGACATCCTTTCCCTTTTCCTCAATAGCCCGTATAATCTCCTCATCATCAACTATCCTGACCTTGTAGGGGTAGTGAACGGCTATCCTGTCCAGACTGTTCACCTCGGGCGCCAGGTCCTCTTCCCGCACAAGGATTGTTTTATTCTTTATTTCAGGAACATTCCTGTTGTAGTAGTTGAGGTACCTGAGTGCCGTTGTGGAGGGATTCTTCATCACCATCTCTGCATGATATTCCATGAACCTTATTATCAGGCCAAGCTTGTAGCTGTACTCTTCCTCCGGTGCACCGGAGAAACAGAGCGGGATGGCGCAAAACTCGGGAAGCTGGTCCAACTCGTCCACGTCAGCTCCCTGAAGAAGGTTCAGGAAATCATAGGTGGAACCCGATTTGTCATTGCTGAAGTTGGTTATTGTCAGAACCAGAAAGGAAAGTGACGGATCATTGCGCATTACATTGAACTCCTCCGTTGTTATATATTTCACCGGGGTGACCTTCCAGTACTTGTTGACCGCATCCCTGATCTCCGCATTGTAAAAGGAGAACTGGTCATCTTCCTTAACAACACAGGTAACTGACTTCAGGAACCGTGCAGCATCATCAGATGTGGGCCATGGTCTTTGCTGAGACGATACCGAGGCAGAGATGAAAAGAGTAAGGAGCGACACGAGAAAGTGTCTTGTGAACCTTTTACTTTGGGGCAGGAAGAAGAACCGGGTTTCTTTCATTGAATTTTCTGAGGTATACGAACATCATCTTTTTCTGGTTCTTGTTGCGCAAGGAGACAAACTCCTCGTACAGCTCGGGATCCCTCATCAGCATCAGCTCAAGGTTTTCCAGGTTGTACTCATATGTCTTGCCCGTCTCGAAATCAATCATGAACATCTTCAGGTCTGTACGTGAGGGGCTGCGGTATGGATAACCGCTGTAGTAGGGGTCATAATACCGCGAGGAGTAGGGGCTGTAGTAATACGGCGAATAGAGAGACCTGTAAGGGGAATAGTAGGGATCATAGTATCCGTACTGGTTATAACCCGTCTGGGTGGTGATATCGGCCACAAAATGAATGATTGATCCGAAGAAGGTGATGCGGTTGAAGTTACCCTGCACTTTTGCATACAGCACGCCATTGCGTGCAAAACCCCAGATATTGTCCTTCTCAATCTCCTGTCGCACACCCAGATTGTCATAGAAATAGATCTTTTCAGAGGAGATCACCTGGTCAAAGAAATCCTTGTCATTGTAATCTACCGAGGTGAACAGCTTAGCCTTGGGAATTGGGCTGTTGGTCTTCACCATGTCAAAGTTCAGGTAAATTCCGTCCCTGAACTTAAAGTCAGGGGTATACTGAACAAGAGTATCCCCCTGCTGTGCCCGGACCATACCTGCTGCAACCAGTGCCAGAATCAGTGTCAATAAGCCCTTTTTCATCACACTCTTTTTCAGATTTACTTCAAAAATTATACCGTAAGGCAAAAATAATCTTTTATAGGTACTGAAAGCAGCCCTCACTTTATCTTTATTGAAATTGATGTATCTTTGAGTAACGTAAATCTACTGCGCTCATATTATGCCGAACAGAACAAAACCCTCCTCCATCCCGCATTCGGATCTGATGACCCGGAGGACGCGTGACCGGATTCTCATGCCTGTGGCACTTGCGCTTCTTCTGGTTGTCATTGCGCTTGTATCAGCTCTGTCAGGCCTGATCTACGTGCCTTATGTGGCAGGAGTCATAGCAGTGATACCACTGGCAGTGTCAATAGCAGAACTCAGGAGGCTGATTTCCGACAGCAGGGATATTCTCAGAGAGCTGGCAGACATAGCGGAAAAGAACGAAGCGGTTATCAACTCCTTCTCACACAAGATAAGGGAGCCTCTCAACAACCTGGTCCTCCTCGGGAACATGCTCAGCGAGACAACCACCTCACCAAAGCAGCAGGAGTTGGTTGAGACTTTCGTTGCCTCCACCGGCTCAATGGTTGATGTGGTCAATGAACTCACGATGGAGACGGCCGGGAACATAACCTTCGAGCGCAGGGGAGAGATAAGATTCAGGCTGGGGCCCATCATTCATGATACCATCGGCCTGATGAAACTGAACAAGAAGCATGAACAGAGCGTAGTGATCTATGATGACCGGGGCGAGGGAGCAGGAGAATACAGCGGTGATCCAATCATCCTGAAGCAAATACTGATTGATCTTCTCAGTGCTGCCATTTCCGGTGCATCCGGCAAGGTGACCATTAAGATACAGGCCAGGGAAGCCGGCCTGAAGGAAGGAGCTCAGAAGGTGGAGTTCACACTGTCATCCAACAACCCTGTGGTATTCATCGGTGAGGGCCGGCAGCCATGGCCGCTGGCAGCCAGGCTGATCCGTGACGGCGGGGGAAACTGGCAGGAATCAACAACAGGCTCAGGATCATGGTTTGTATTCCATATTTATCTGCGTAAGGCTGATAAGCTTACCCAGCCGGCAGCCGCCAGCACACTCATAAAGGGTATGCAGCCTGAAAAGGGCAGAAAGGAGATGAAAGACCTTAATATTCTGCTGGTAGAAGACAATCCTATAAACCAGCGTATCACACAGCTCATGCTGGAGCCGCTCATCAAACGACTTGAGATAGCCCGCAACGGGAAGGAGGCACTGGACATGTTCGGGACAGCGCGCTATGACATGATACTGATGGACGTACAGATGCCGGTGATGAACGGGTTGGTTGCTGCCGAAAAGATACGGAACCTTGAGATGAGCACCCAGGTACACATCCCGATCATAGCGATTACTGCAAATGCAATGCTGGGCGACAGGGAACAGTGCCTGGCAGTAGGTATGGATGACTATATCAGTAAACCAATTGAGCCTGAAGTGCTTATAGAAAAGATCACGGCGCTGATCTGAGAAGTGACAGCAGCAAGTATCCGGCAGCAGCCCGGGAAAACATCCCGGGAGGTACCGGCGGCATGCAGGCAGCCCAGACGGATCAGCCCGGGGTCGCCCCGTCAGAAAGGCTTCACACCCAAAATCATCATGTCATCAATCTGATCATGACCCTCCATCCAGGAGTCAATGGTCTCGTCCAGTATACGCTGCTGGTCAGGCAGCGGGTATTTACTGATCGTGAGAAGTATGTGTCTCAGACGGCGGTACATGAACTTCTTGTTATCGGGGCCACCGAACTGGTCAGCGTAACCGTCAGAGAAGAGATAGAGAAGATCACCATCCTGAAGGGTGAAAGTGCTCCGGTTGAATGAGACCATTGCAAAAGACTGAACCACATTCTTCTTGTCACCCTTGATCTCTATCAGCTTGTCGTCACGAACTATGTAAACCGGCAGGAACGCACCGGAGAACTCCATCAGCCTGGTCTTTTTATCTATGATGCATATGCTCATCTCTATTCCGTCCTTGATGATAGGCTTGCCGCTCTCCTCCTTGTAGAAGGCCGACTCCAGTTCGCGGTTCATCGTGAGCAGTACCTGGTCACTGTCATCCACTTTCATATCATTGATGATCTTGTGAATGAGTTCCAGGCCGATCATTGACATCAGGGCCCCGGGAACACCGTGGCCGGTGCAGTCGGCTGCAGCTATGAAGTACTTGTCATCACGCTCACTGAACCAGTAAAAGTCGCCGCTGACGATATGCTTCGGACGGTAGTATATAAAATAGTCCGGAAAGATCCTGCGGATATGGTGTTCCGAGGGGAGGAGCGCCGCCTGTATCCTGCGGGCATAATTGAGACTGTCAGTCAGATCCTTGTTTCGAAGCTGCAGTTCTGACCTTTGAATCTCAATCTCGCTGTAAGCGCTTTTCATCTCTGAAAGGTGCTTCCTGGTCCGCAGGAGCACCCAGAACTGCAGGACGGCGAGGTAGATAAGTGCCACAACAATGAATACGGCTATGGCATAGTTGATGACCGGATTGTCTCTCAGTCCGTCTGCCATTGCAGCAGCCAGGGCCGATGGCATC
This sequence comes from Bacteroidales bacterium UBA4070, assembly GCA_002383485.1. GTDB lineage: Bacteria > Bacteroidota > Bacteroidia > Bacteroidales > VadinHA17 > SR-FBR-E99. The sequence continues at coordinate 94,320 of DFYY01000032.1, forward strand.
AGGCTGTTCACCCGGCGGTGGCCCTTTCTGTCTCCACTGAAGCTTCCCCCGGTTTGAGGAGAGGCAATAGTCTCAGAGACGGTGATTCAACCAGCGGGCCGAGGCCGTATTCATCCCACCTGCGGTCTACCAGAGCGATCGTCTCAGGGGAAGAGCAGACGACATTGGGCCAATCCCGCGGAAAAACCGGCAACGAACGGGTTTTTGAGGTGGCATCAATAAAGATCGCTCCTCCCTTGAGGTGGTACAAGTCACGTGCGGGGTCACTGTTGCCGGTCACCAGCCATGTCAGCATGGCAGGATCATCAGCGTCAGCGCCTTCATCCACTGCGATGACCACTGTGCCAGGGGCAGTGAGCGGAACAGGCAGTGATGCTGCAAGACGGTTCATATCCAACCCTTCCGGCGGCTTCCTGACGGTCAGTACCGCAACGGGCAATGAATAATCAGCCAGGGTCTGCATACCGGTAACAACACCGCCGGTGACCTCATCACCCGTAAGCAGCAACAGCGGAACCGAATGATACTCGGCAGTACGCTCCTCGGCAAGCTTCACCGTGGCGTCAATACCCAGCTTACCTCCCATACTGAACCTGTCGGAAGCATGATCGAGAACATCAAGCGGCCCGCGGGTAAGGAGAAAGTCTGTCTCAAACCTGACATTGGCAAAGAAGGCCTCCGCCACAGCATGGTAATCAGTCACATGCACAGGGCTGCTCACCACGATTATATACTTACTGAGCATCATCTGTCCGGCGCCAAAGAGAGCACTGAGCACCTTCATTCCCTGCCCCGGATAGGTTTTATCAATACTTACTATCACCAGGTTATGGGCAACACCTGATACAGGCATGTGCAACTCCCGTATCTCCGGTGCAATGGCCAGCTTGATCGGGGCAAAGAAGATTTTTTCAGTAGCCTTACCCATCCATGCATCCTCCATCGGGGGCACACCTACCACTGTGGCAGGGTAAACGGCATTCCTCCGGTGTGTAATGCAGGTGACATGAAACCTTGGGTATAAGTCTGCCAGCGAGTAGAAGCCGGTGTGATCACCAAAGGGTCCTTCTCTTACAGGGCTCTCGGCAGTATCAACATACCCTTCGATGACAAAATCAGAGTCAGCCGGTACCCAGAGGTCGTTGGTAAGGCATCTGACAAGTTTTACCCTCTTCTTCCGCAGGAATGCTGCGAGAATGTATTCACTGATCTCCTCCGGCAGCGGTGCTGTTGCTGCGTATGTATAGACAGGGTCACCACCCAGGGTCACCGTGACGGGCATACGCCCTCCCCTTTTTTTCCATTCATCGTAATGGCGGGCACCGGTCTTATGACGGTGCCAGTGCATCCCGGTGACATCGCTGCCCATCACCTGCATGCGGTACATTCCAAGATTTGGCCTGCCCGTCACCGGGTGCCTGGTATGGACCAGGGGCAGTGTGATGAATCGGCCGCCGTCATAAGGCCAGCATTTGAGTATCGGGAGCCTGCCAAGGTCGGCAACGGGTTCAACCACCTCCTGACACTCACCCCTGCCCCTCCTCCTGCCTGGTGAGAGGGTGAGGAGCCTGAGCATACCGGGCAGACGCATCAGTTTGCCGGTTAATCCGCGTGCAGAGCTTAATGATTCCACCACTGAGAAGATCTCCTCTCCTGCATCGTCAAGGGAAGTACGGCCCATAGCTGCAGCCATACGCTCGTCAGAGGAAAAGGCGTTAATAAGCAGAGGGAAGTCAGTGCCGGTATTCTCGAACAGAAGGGCTTTGCCCCCGCTCTTCACCAGCCTGTCAGCTATCTCGGTTATTTCAAGTACGGGATCGACAGGGCACGTTACGCGTGCCAGCCAGCCGCGGGACTCCATAAATGCGGCATATTGAGCCAGACCGTTGAATGACATTAAGACACAGGTTTCTACAAATATAAAAATAAAAACTCCGCCTCAGCGGAGTTTTTTAAATGAGGGTGTGTTTGTCTCAACCTTCGCAGCCGTAAACTGCATTGGCGCCAAGTTCCTCCTCAATGCGCAGGAGCTGATTGTACTTTGCTATACGGTCAGTGCGGCTGAGTGAACCGGTCTTGATCTGTCCTGAATTTGTAGCCACTGCCACATCGGCAATTGTTGAATCTTCTGTCTCACCTGAACGGTGCGAGATGACTGTGGTGTAACCTGCCCTGTGAGCCATCTCGATGCAGTTGAGGGTCTCGGTCAGTGTGCCTATCTGATTCAGTTTAATAAGAATAGAGTTGGCACAGCCCAGATTGATACCCTTCTCAAGGTATTCAACATTTGTAACGAAGAGGTCATCACCCACAATCTGGATCTTTGATCCGAGCTGATCAGTATGCAGCTTCCATCCTTCCCAGTCACCCTCACTCATGCCGTCCTCGATAGAGTCAATGATGGGGTATTTTTCAACCAGGGATGTGAGATAGTCGGCCTGCTGAGCAGGGGTGAGCTTCTTGCCATCCTTGCCTTCGAATTTGGTGTAATCGTAAACGCCGTCTTCATAGAATGAGCTTGCGGCACAGTCGAGAGCTATCGAAACGTCAGTACCAGGCTTGTAACCTGCGGCAGTGATAGCCTTGATTATGCTGTCGAGTGCATCTTCTGTACCCTTCAGTGCAGGTGCGAAGCCGCCCTCATCACCTACTGCGGTGCTGAGGCCGCGCTCCTTGAGCACTTTCTTGAGTGAATGGAACACCTCTGCTCCCATCCTGAGGCCCTCTGCAAACGTTGAGGCACCTTTCGGGCGGATCATGAACTCCTGGAACGCTATGGGCGCGTCAGAGTGAGCTCCGCCGTTGATTATGTTCATCATCGGTACGGGGAGTACACGTGCATTTGTTCCACCGATATACCTGTACAGAGGCAGGCCGTGGTAAGCAGCCGCTGCCTTGGCACACGCGAGGGAGACGCCAAGGATGGCATTGGCTCCCAGGGAGCTCTTGGTGGGGGTGCCGTCAAGGTCAAGCATCTTCTGGTCAATGGCTATCTGGTTGGTGACATCCATTCCCATTATATCCTCGGCAATAACGTTGTTTACGTTATGCACTGCCTTCAGAACACCCTTGCCCATGTATCGGGTCTTATCGCCGTCGCGAAGCTCGAGAGCCTCGTTTTCGCCCGTTGAGGCGCCGGATGGTACTGCAGCCCTGCCTGATGCACCGCTTGATGTAATGACTTCGACCTCGATGGTCGGATTGCCCCTCGAATCGAGGATCTCTCTTGCATGAACACTAACTATCTGACTCATTGTACTTTATGTTTAATTGAATTAAATGCAATATAAGAAAAAAAGGGATACGGCCATAAAGACAATATCCCTTCCGTATGTAAGCATATTCTGCTATTCTTTTGTTTCTTCAGCTTCAGGAGCTTTTTCTTCCGCGGCAGCGGCTGCTTTAGCGGGTTTTTCCTCCACTGCGGCGGCGGTTTCAGCCACTTTTTTCCTGGGACTGCGGCGGCGGCGTGTTGTCTTGGCTTTTGCACCTTCGGCAGCCATCATGTTTTCGTTAAAGTCCACCAGCTCGATGATGCACATCTCAGCGGAATCGCCGGGGCGGCTTCCTGTCTTGAGGATGCGGGTATATCCACCGGGGCGGGGGGCAATCTTAGGAGCCACTTCCCTGAATAGTTCGGAGACAGCCTCTTTGTTTTCGAGATAACTGAATACCACTCTGCGTGAGTGGGTTGAGTCATCCTTCGACTTTGTAATGAGGGGTTCAACGTATCTCCTGAGCGCGCGTGCCTTGGCGGTGGTGGTGGTGATACGCTTGTGAAGAATGAGTGATGTTGCCAGGTTGGCCATCATCGCCTTCCTGTCGGCGCTCTTTCTTCCAAGGTGGTTTATAGCATTTAAATGTCGCATTTCTCTCTATCCTTACCTGTTATTAATCTTTGTCGAGTTTGTATTTTGCCACATCCATCCCGAATGAGAGGTTCATTGCCTCAAGGAGCTCATCGAGTTCGGTGAGGGACTTCTTGCCGAAGTTACGGAACTTGAGGAGGTCATTCTTATTGAACTTGACAAGGTCTCCGAGTGATTCGACCTCAGCTGCCTTGAGGCAGTTGAGAGCTCTGACGGAGAGGTCAAGGTCAACCAGTTTGGTTTTGAGCAGCTGGCGCATATGGAGTATCTCCTCGTCAAACTCCTCGTTTGCCATCTTGTCTTCGTAGTCAATAGTGATTTTGTCTTCCGAGAAGAGCATGAAGTGGTATATGAGGATCTTGGCTGCCTCCTTAAGGGCGTCTTTCGGGTGAATGGATCCGTCTGTGGTGATCTCGAGGATCAGTTTCTCATAGTCGGTCTTCTGTTCAACCCTGTAGTTTTCAATTGAATATTTTACGTTTCTTATCGGGGTGAAGATCGAGTCAATGGCGATCAGTCCGAATTCTGCCTCTGCGGGCTGGTTTTCCTCGGCTGTCACATATCCCCTGCCCTTGCTGATGTTGATTTCGATCTGCAGTTTGACATCCGGTTCCATGCGGCAGATGACGAGTTCGGGGTTCAGTACCTCGAAGCTGCTGAGGGAGTTGTTGAGATCACCGGCCTTAAAGACTTCCTGTCCGGAGATTTTAACCATAATCTTTTCGGTATCGACATCCTCGACCATACGTCTGAAGCGTATCTGCTTAAGGTTAAGTATGATTTCGGTAACGTCTTCCATCACGCCGGTGATGGTTGAGAATTCATGGTCTACGCCCTCTAATTTGATTGTAGTGATGGCGAATCCTTCCAGTGAAGAGAGGAGTATTCTCCTGAGGGCATTACCCACGGTGATGCCATAACCGGGTTCAAGCGGGCGGAATTCAAATTTTCCGTACTGGTCGTCCGCTTCCAGTAATATTACTTTATCAGGTTTCTGGAATGCTAATATGGCCATATGAATATTATTACTTTATTACTTCGAGTATAGTTCAACGATAAGCTGCTCCCTGACATCCTCCGGTATTTCGGAACGTTCGGGAACACTCATGTATTTTCCGGCCATCTGAGTGTCATCCCACTCGAGCCATGCCAGTTTTGAGCGGCGGTTTGCGCCGAGGCAGTTGATGATGGTTTCGAGTGACTTTGACTTTTCGCGTACCCCGATGATGTCACCAGGGCGCAGCTGGAATGAGGAGATGTTAACGACATCGCCGTTAACCGTTATATGACGGTGTGATACCAGCTGGCGTGCAGCAGCCCTTGTGGGGGCTATGCCGAGGCGGTATACCACGTTGTCAAGGCGCGACTCCAGAAGCTGGAGGAGTACCAGGCCGGTCACTCCGGAGGCAGAGGCTGCCTTCTCGAAGGTATTGCGGAACTGGCGCTCAAGCAGGCCATAGGTGTATTTCACCTTCTGCTTTTCGCGAAGCTGCACACCGTATTCCGATGTCTTTTTTCTCTTTTTGGTCAGACCGTGCTGGCCGGGAGGAAAATTCTTCCTGTCGAGGTATTTGTCAGGGCCGAAAATAGGCTCTCCGAATTTCCTGGCGATTCTTGATCTGGGTCCTGTATATCTTGCCATTGAATGTAATGTTTATCGTTTTGTGTAATATTGTTGTGAGCCTTTTATACCCTTCTGCGTGACGGCGGACGGCATCCGTTGTGAGGCATCGGGGTGACGTCAATGATCTCGGTCACTTCCACGCCGCTGTTTGAAATGGCACGGATGGCTGATTCACGGCCTGATCCGGGTCCCTTGACATATACCTTTACCTTGCGGAGACCAAGTTCGTAGGCCACTTTGGTGCACTCTTCCGAAGCCATCTGAGCGGCATAGGGGGTATTTTTCTTTGAACCCTTGAAACCCATCTTGCCTGCAGATGCCCAGGATATTACCTGCCCGGAGCTGTTTGTGAGGCTTATGATTATATTATTGAATGATGAATGAACGTGAGCCTGTCCCACGGGTTCAACCTTTACGACCTTCTTCTTTAATGTCCCAGTCTTCTTTGCCATATATTACTTATTTAGTAGCTTTTTTCTTGTTTGCCACAGTCTTCTTGCGTCCCTTCCGGGTACGGGCATTGTTCTTCGTACTCTGGCCCCTTACAGGCAGCCCGATACGGTGACGGATACCGCGGTAGCAACCGATGTCCATCAGCCGCTTGATGTTAAGCTGGGTCTCGGAACGAAGTTCACCCTCAAGCTTGTAATTCTCGGAAAGAATCTGACGGATAGCATTGATGTTATCGTCATTCCATTCCTCTACCTTCATGTGGCGGTCAACGCCGGCCCTGTCAAGCACTTTCTGTGCAGTGCTTCGCCCAACACCATAGATATAAGTGAGAGCCACTTCGCCCTGCTTATTCCTTGGTAGGTCTACCCCATTAATACGTGCCATATACCTCTTTAAATTTGAAGTGCAAAGTTAATCAAATTTATCCCTGTCTCTGCTTGAACTTGGGATTTTTCTTATTTATCACATACAGACGCCCGTTACGCCTGACAATCTTGCAGTCGGCTGAGCGCTTTTTTATTGATGCTCTTACTTTCATCGCGGTGCTATTTTCTATTTAAACCTGAACGTTATTCTTCCTTTGGTAAGGTCATAAGGCGACATTTCAACCTTCACCTTGTCACCGGGGAGGATTTTGATATAATGCATCCTCATTTTGCCGGAGATATGGGCGGTGATGATATGTCCGTTTTCGAGCCTGACCCTGAACATCGCGTTGGAAAGCGCCTCGATGATCGTTCCGTCAATCTCTATTGATGGTTGTTTGGCCATATACTTACCTCTTTTTTAATACCTCTTCTATAAACTCATATGTTGTGAGCAGGTCGGCACTGCCTTCCCTGACCGCAACAGCGTATTCAAAATGTGCCGACGGTTTGCCGTCACCTGTCCTGACTGTCCAGCCATCACCCTGTACCCGTGTGTTTTTGGTTCCCATATTGATCATCGGTTCTATGCAGATGACCAGGTTCCTTTCAAGTCTTGTACCGGAGCCGCGTCGTCCGAAATTGGGGACTTCGGGGCCCTCGTGAAGGTGTTTCCCGATACCGTGTCCCACCAGTGTGCGTACCACGGAGTAACCTCCGCTCTCTGCCTTTGACTGAACAGCACAGGAGATATCGCCTATGCGGTTACCCGCTACTGCCTCCCTTACACCGGCTTCAAGTGACGCCCTTGTATATTCCATGAGGCGAATGATTTCAGGCTTTACCTCGCCTACGGCGAAGGTATAGGCGCTGTCACCATACCATCCGTTCAGAATCACCCCGCAATCGACCGATATTATATCGCCCTCCTTTAGTTCATATCCTGAAGGAATCCCGTGGACCACTTCGTCATTGACAGATGTGCAGAGCGTATTGGGAAACCCGCCATAGCCCTTGAATGCTGGCAAAGCGCCGTGGTCACGGATAAACTCCTCGGCAATGGCGTCAAGCCGCAGGGTTGTCACCCCCGGTCTGATATGCCCGGCTACTTCCGCAAGTGTCTTCGAGACCAGCTGATTGCTCTCTCTCAGAAACTCTACTTCTGCATTCGTCTTAATATAGATCATCAAAGAACGTCAATCAATTAAATAGCCGTCACGGCTCCGGTCCTGCCCTTCACCCGGCCTGACTTCATGAGGCCGTCATAGTGGCGCATTAGCAGATGGCTTTCGATCTGCTGGAGAGTGTCAAGCACAACGCCCACAAGAATCAGGAGCGAGGTGCCACCGAAGAACTGTGCAAACTCACCGCTGACGCCAAAATTGACGGCAAAGGCGGGGAGTATGGCTATAATGGCAAGAAATATTGAACCCGGAAGGGTAATCCTGGACATGATCGTATCAAGGAACTCGACCGTCTTGCGCCCGGGTTTGATGCCCGGGATGAAGCCGCCGTTCTTCTTCATGTCTTCAGCCATCTGTACCGGGTTGATTGTCACCGCAGTATAGAAGTAAGTGAAGAGGACGATAAGGATGGCGGTTACCAGGTTATACCAGAATCCGTACATGTTGGTGAATGCCATCACAAATCCGGAGCCTGATTCATTGAATCCTGCCAGGATGATAGGCAGCATCATAATCGCCTGCGCGAAGATGATTGGCATAACGCCTGCTGCATTCACCTTGAGAGGTATATACTGTCTTACGCCGCCATACTGTTTGTTACCGACGATTCGCCTCGCGTACTGCACCGGGATTCGCCGGGTGCCCTGTACGAGCAGGACTGAGCCAAGTATCACGGCGAATAGGAACACTATCTCAATCAGGAGTGCGACGAGGCCGCCTGAGCCGTTGATACGTGTTCCGGCTTCAAATATGAATGAGACCGGGAAGCGGGCCAGGATACCAACCATGATAATGAGTGATATGCCGTTTCCTATTCCCTTGTCTGTTATCTTCTCACCGAGCCACATCACGAAGATGGTTCCGGCAGTAAGGATGATCACCGAAGAGATCTGGAAGAACCAGCCCTGGGTCACGAATGCCTCAGGAGGCAGTATTGAATGAAGGTTGGCAAGGTATGTGGGTGCCTGCAATATAAGAATAGCCACTGTCAGGTACCTTGTATACTGGTTCATCTTGCGCCTGCCGCTCTCACCCTCCTTCTGAAGCTTCTGGAAGTAGGGAAAGACTATGCCGAGCAGCTGTATAACAATTGATGCCGAGATATATGGCATGATACCGAGGGCAAAGATGGATGCCTGCGAGAATGCACCGCCGGAGAACATGTCAAGAAGACCCATTATACCTGAAGAGGTCTGGCTTCTCAGGTTTTCAAGCATTGAAGGATCGACGCCGGGAAGCGTGATATATTTACCCAGACGGTAGAGTGCAACGATGGCAAGAGTGTAGATGATCCTGGCTCTCAGATCCTCAATCTTGAATATGTTCTTTATTGTCTGAAAGAATTTCATGCCTTACAGTTTAACTGCGGTTCCCTGATTTGCTTCGATTGCTGCCTGCGCCGACTTGCTGAAAGCGTGGGCATGAACCTCAAGCTTTCTTGTAAGCGTCCCTTTGCCGAGTATCTTGACCAGTGCGTTCTTGTTCACAAGACCTGCCGTAAGCAGTGTCTGGAAGTCAATGCGGTCAGTATCGAGCTTAGCTGCGAGGGCTTCGATAGTGCTCAGGTTGATAGCCTTGAACTCCACACGGTTGATATTTTTGAATCCCGATTTCGGTACCCTTCTCTGGAGTGGCATCTGGCCGCCTTCAAAGCCTATCTTCCTGCTGTAGCCTGAGCGTGACTTGGCGCCCTTGTGGCCGCGGGTGGATGTGCCGCCATGGCCTGATCCCTCACCTCGTCCGATGCGCTTTTCTCTCTTGACCGAACCGGGGGCCGGTTTCAAATTGCTTAAATCCATTGTTGAAATATATAATGCTGTTAATACCTTAGAGTTTCTCTACCTTGACCAGGTGCTTCAGCTTGTTGACCATACCCATAATCTGGGGCGTATCATCGTGCTCAACAGTCTGGTGCATCTTTCTTATACCGAGTGACGCGAGGATTTTCTTCTGTGACTCGGGCTGGCCTATCTTGCTCTTTATCTGGGTTACCTTGATTCTTGCCATGATGTCTGAATATTACTAACCGTTAAACACTTTTTCCAGGGTAACGCCTCTGTGGTCTGCCACTGTGCTGGCATCACGCAGTTCAAGCAGAGCGGCTATGGTTGCCTTTACCAGGTTGTGGGGGTTTGAGGAACCCTTTGACTTGGCAAGCACGTTCTTCACGCCAACGCTCTCGAGCACGGCACGCATTGCACCTCCGGCCTTGATACCGGTACCTTCTGTTGCAGGTTTGATGAAGACATAGGCGCCTCCAAACTTGCCGTACTGCTCATGAGGTATGGTAGCCTTGTGCACCGGTACCTTGATGAGGTTTTTCTTGGCGTCCTCGATGCCTTTTGCTATGGCTGTAGTCACCTCACTTGCCTTACCCAGACCATGTCCGACGATCCCTTTCTCATCACCCACCACAACGATGGCTGAGAAGCTGAAGGTACGGCCACCCTTGGTTACCTTGGTTACCCGATTGATGCTTACCAGCCTGTCGGTAAGTTCAAGATCGCTGTTTTTTACTCTTTTTATTCCGTATGCCATACTGATTAGAATTTTAAGCCGCCTTCGCGTGCTCCGTCAGCTAATGATTTTACTCTGCCATGATACTGGTACCCGCTTCTGTCAAAGACAACATTCTCGATGCCCTTCTCCTTGCACACTGCGGCAAGACGCTTTCCTACCAGCACTGCCAGCTCGCTCTTTTTCTTCCCGGTGACGGAGGCAATCTCCTTCTCCCTTGAAGATGCGGCAGCCAGCGTCACACCGTTGACATCGTCAACAGCCTGGGCATATATCTGTTTGTTGCTGCGGAACACCGAAATCCTCGGTTTTTCGGATGTTCCCTTGATCCGCTTGCGGATTCTCAGTTTGATCTTTTCTCTCTTTTCTGTCTTTGATAAAGCCATGACTTCCTTATTTAATCATGTTACACACCAGCCGATTTACCGGCTTTTCTCCTGAGCTGTTCACCCACGAACTTGATACCCTTGCCCTTGTACGGCTCAGGCGGACGCAGAGACCTGATCTTTGCTGCGACATGGCCGATGAGCTGCTTGTCAATGCTTGAGAGCATGATGACTGGATTGCTCCTCTTTTCGGTCCTGGTTTCAACCTTGATCTCCTGCGGCAGTTCCATGATAATATCATGTGAATAACCGAGGCTCATCTCAAGACGCTGACCGTTGGCCTCAGCGCGGTAGCCCACACCAACGAGCTCAAGATCTTTCCTGTACCCTTTTGAAACGCCTGTTACCATGTTGGCAATGAGTGCACGGTAGAGTCCGTGGAGCGACTTGAGGCGCTTCTCGTCATTAGGCCTGGAAAGAACCAGTTCATTATTTTCCACCTCCACTTTGATATCACTGTCAACCTTCTGTGACAGGGTTCCCAGGGGGCCTTTAACACTGACCACGTTGTCGTCACTCACCGTAATGGTGACGCCGGATGGCAGGTTTACAGGTAATTTTCCTATTCGTGACATTTAACTTCCTCCTGTTTAGTAAACATAACATATAACTTCACCTCCGACATTCTCCCTCGCTGCCTCCTTTTCGGTCATTACGCCGCGTGAAGTTGAGATGATGGCAACGCCAAGGCCGTTGAGGACTCTCGGAAGCTCGTCAACGCCGGCATACCTTCTCAGTCCCGGACGGCTGACCCTCTGTATCTGCTTGATTGCAGGCAGTTTGGTTTTGGGATGGTATTTAAGGGCAATTTTTATCTTACCCTGAAGTTCATCATCAATAAACTTATAGCTGAGAATATATCCCTTGTCGTAAAGTATCCTTGTGATATCCTTGGTCAGACCGGTAGCCGGTGTCTCAACCACTTTGTGGCCGGCCATGATGGCATTCCTTACCCTGGTAAGAAAATCTGCAATTGGATCTGTCATCTTATATAATGATTTATTGTTTATTTCTCGGTTGTTACCAGCTTGCTTTTCTTACTCCCGGGATAAGCCCTTTTGAAGCCATCTCCCTGAAGGTAATCCTGCTGATGCCAAACTGTCTCATGTAGCCTCTGGGTCTGCCGGTGAGTTTACACCTGTTGCGCTGCCTGATTGGGCTTGAGTTGCGCGGCAGGGTGCTCAGGGCAACGTAATTGCCTTCGGCCTTGAACGCTGCTCTTCTGGCGGCATACTTGGTGGCAAGCTTTACGCGTTTGACTTCGCGGGCTTTCATTGATTCCTTAGCCATATTCCGATCTGTTTACTTGTTTTTAAAGGGAATTCCGAATTCTTTAAGCAGGGCAAAAGCCTCCTCGTCACTCTTTGCAGTGGTGACGAATGTGATCTGCAGTCCCATGATCTTTGCGATCTTGTCAATGTCAATCTCGGGGAAGATGATCTGCTCGGTGATACCCAGGGTGTAGTTACCGCGGCCGTCAAGCCTGGCTCCCACTCCCTTGAAGTCACGTATGCGCGGCAGTGCCACCGAGATGAGCCTTTCGAGGAACTCATACATGCGGTCCCTGCGCAGGGTTACCATTACGCCGATGGGCATGGCCTTCCTCAGCTTGAAGTTGGAGATGTCCTTTTTGGAGATTGTCTGTATCGCTTTCTGTCCGGCGATATCGGAAACTTCCTTCTGACCCATTTCAAGCAGTTTTTTGTCGGCAATAGCCTGACCAAGTCCCTGGTTGATAACGATTTTTTCCAGACGGGGCACCTGCATAACAGTACTGTAATTGAACTGTTTCATCAGAGCAGGTGTAATCTCACTCTTGTATTTGGTCTTTAAAGCAGGCGTATACATTACTTGATCTCCTCTCCTGATTTTTTGGCATAACGTACCAGTTTGTTCTTGTCATTCAGCTTGCGGCCGACACGTGTTGGCTTACCGCTTGCCGGGTCAATGACCATAAGGTTCGAGATGTGGATGTGAGCCTCTTTCTTGAGGATACCGCCCTGCGGTGCCTTTGAGTTGGGTTTGGTATGCTTTGATACCATGTTTACTCCTTCTACCAGGGCCTTGTTCTTGTCCCTGTCTACCTCGAGCACACGGCCTTTCTGTCCTTTGGATTCACCGGCAATGACAGCCACTGTGTCTCCTTTTTTGATGTGTAATTTCTTCTGCATCGGGTGTCAGTTTATAGGTATTATAACACTTCAGGTGCAAGTGAGACGATCTTCATGTACTTGTCACGCAATTCCCTTGCAACAGGGCCGAAGATACGGGTACCGCGAACTTCATCCTGATTGTTGAGGAGCACCACGGCGTTGTCATCAAAGCGGATATATGAACCGTCAGCACGACGAATCTCCTTCTTTGTCCTGACAACCACGGCCTTGCTTACCGTACCTTTTTTTGCTTCTCCGGAGGGGAGAGCGCTCTTAACGGAGACAACTATCTTGTCACCCACGCTCGCATACCTCTTCTTGCTTCCACCGAGCACCCTGATGCAAAGGACTTCCTTGGCACCGGTGTTATCGGCTACAGTCAACCTGCTTTCCTGCTGTATCATAATTACTTAGCTCTTTCAATTATTTCCACCAATCTCCAGGCTTTATTCTTGCTGAGAGGCCTGGTCTCCATTATGCGTACCGTATCACCGATATTGCAGGCGTTCTCCTCATCGTGAGCCATTAGCTTCTTCGTTTTGTTGACGAATTTGCCATAGATCGGGTGCTTGACCTTCCTGAGGATGGCAACGACAATAGATTTGTCCATCTTGTTGCTGACGACAACACCTGTTCGCTCTTTTCTAAGATTTCTTTCTTCCATGGTGATAACGACTATTTTGTATTCTCTTTCATCTCTCTCTTGCGCTTCTCTGTCATGAGCCTGGCAATTGTCCTTCTGCTTTCCTTGATCTTCTGCGGATTTTCAAGGGGGGAGATTGCGTGGTTGAGTTTCATGCGCACGAGTGCGGTCTTCTCGTTGTCAATACGTTCGAGAAGTTCCTGGTTGCTTAATTCTCTTATCTCTGAACTTTTCATCGCTCTGTTGTTTTTTTACTCTGCGTAATCACGGCGCACCACGAACTTTGTTGCCACCGGCAGTTTGCCTGCTGCAAGGCGAAGTGCTTCCTTGGCCACTTCGAAGGGTACTCCTTCGGCCTCGATGAGAATACGGCCCGGGGTTACAGGGACCACGAAACCTTCGGGTGCACCTTTACCTTTACCCATACGCACCTCTGCAGGCTTCTTGGTTATCGGTTTGTCAGGAAAAACGCGGATCCAGATCTGGCCCTCACGTTTCATGTGACGGGTCACAGCCTGACGTGCAGCCTCAAGCTGACGGCCGGTTATCCATGCCTCCTCGAGGGTCTTGATGCCAAATGATCCGAATGCCAGCTGATTGCCTCTCTGGGCATTGCCTTTCATCCTGCCCTTCTGGCTCCTCCTGAACTTGGTCTTCTTCGGTTGTAACATCGCTATATTATATTAAACAGTTATATACTTATCTCGATTACCTCTTATTTCCGCGATCGCCGCCACGGTCTCCGCGGTCACCGCGGTCTGCTCTGTCACCACGGTCTCCGCGGTCACGGTCGCCCTTCTTCCTGAAACCGCCGGTGGGAGCTTTTCCGCTCCTCACATTCTTCGCACCGATGTTCGGGCTGAGATCACGCTTGCCGTAGACTTCGCCATTGCAGATCCATACCTTGATGCCAATAAGACCCACCTTTGTGAGAGCTTCGGCCAGGGCATAGTCAATGTCTGCGCGGAATGTATGGAGAGGAATCCTGCCGTCCTTGTAGCTTTCATTACGGGCCATCTCAGCCCCGCCGAGCCTGCCTGAGATAACAACCTTGATACCTTCGGCACCCATGCGCATGGTTGAGGCAATAGCCATCTTTATTGCACGGCGGTATGATATCTTGCCTTCAACCTGGCGGGCAATATTGCCGGCAACAATTGCTGCATCAAGCTCCGGACGCTTCACCTCAAAGATGTTTATCTGCACCTCCTTCTTGGTGATCTTCTTGAGCTCTTCCTTCAGCTTGTCAACCTCCTGACCACCTTTACCGATGATGATGCCGGGGCGTGCAGTGTTCACGGTTACTGTAATAAGTTTGAGAGTACGCTCAATGACGATCTTTGAAAGACTTGCCTTGGCAAGCCTGGCATTCAGGTATTCCCTGATTTTGGTGTCCTCAACAAGCTTCCCTGAGAAGTCGTTGCCACCATACCAGTTCGAGTCCCATCCCTTGATGATTCCTACTCTGTTGCCTATCGGATTAACTTTTTGTCCCATTGTTTACTCTGAAATGTTTTCAACTTCCTGTTTCCTGCTACCCAGCACAAGGGTTACATGGTTTGATCTCTTGCGAATGCGGTATGCCCTTCCCTGGGGGGCAGGCTGGATACGTCGCAGTATGCGGCCGCCGTCTACCTGTACCTCTTTCACGTATAGGTGGCTATCCTCAAGACGTGCACCTTCATTCTTGGCCTGCCAGTTGGCAATGGCTGAGAGGAGAAGCTTCTCCAGCCTGCGTGAAGATTCCTGCTTGCTGAACTTGAGGATATCAAGAGCCTTGTTTATTTCCTGGCCCCTGATAAGATCGGTAACCAGCCTCATCTTGCGCGGGGAGGTCGGGACATTGCGAAGAACGGCCTGAGTCCTCTCTTTTGCGGCTTCCTTCCTGGCGCCGGCGCTTATTCTTTTTCTTGCACCCATTTCTGATACTTTTTCAGTTTATATGCTACATTACCTATTTCTGTTTCCCGCCGTGACCGCGGAAGGTGCGGGTAGGGGCAAACTCACCCAGCTTATGACCAACCATGTTCTCGGTAATGTAAACAGGTATGAATTTGTTTCCGTTATGCACTGCCAGTGTGTGTCCCACAAAGTCGGGAGAAATAACTGATCTTCTTGACCAGGTCTTGATCACAGTTTTCTTTCCGCTGTCATTCATTGTATCCACCTTTTTGCCCAGGTGAAGATCGATGAAGGGGCCTTTCTTAATGGATCTGCTCATCGTATCAATTATTTTTTCCTTCTTTCAATAATATGCTTGTTCGAATACTTGGTCTTGCTCCTGGTCTTGAAACCTTTGGCGGGCATACCGCTGCGAGAGCGCGGATGGCCTCCTGAGGCCCTTCCCTCGCCACCACCCATGGGATGGTCAACCGGGTTCATGGCAACACCCCTGGTCCTGGGCCTGCGGCCGAGCCAGCGCTTGCGTCCTGCCTTACCGGATCTCTCCTGGTTGTGGTCAGTGTTCGAAACTGTTCCGATGGTTGCACGGCATGTGGTAAGAACCATCCTCGTCTCACCCGAAGGGAGCTTGATGGTTGCATACTTGCCGTCACGGGCAGCCAGCTGTGCAAACGTGCCTGCACTGCGGGCCATGGCTGCACCCCTGCCGGGCTTCAGCTCAATGTTGTGAACGATTGTACCGAGAGGTATGTCCTCAAGAAAGAGGGTGTTGCCGATCTCCGGTGACGCCGTCTTCCCTGACATAAGCTCCTGTCCAACCTTCAGGCCGTTCGGGGCAATAATATACCTCTTCTCTCCGTCAGCATAGGTGAGAAGAGCTATGCGTGCCGTACGGTTCGGATCGTACTCGATCGATGTGACCTTCGCGGCAACGCCGTCCTTGGTCCTCTGAAAATCGATCACACGGTACATCTTCTTGTGGCCGCCGCCAATGTACCTCATGGTCCGCCTGCCGTTAACGTTCCTTCCTCCTGTCTTCTTAAGCGGCGCGAGCAAGGATTTCTCCGGCGTGTCACGGGTAACCTCCTCAAAGGTACTCGCGATCTTATGTCTCTGGCCTGGTGTTACAGGCTTGATCTTTCTGACTGCCATACTATATTAAATGTTGCTGTAAAAATCAATTGTCTCTCCTTTGGCGAGAGTGACAACAGCTTTCTTGATTGCTGCCGTCCGTCCACTCATCATACCACTCTTGGTATAACGTGTCTTGGTCTTGCCACCGTAGTTGATGGTGTTCACCGACTCAACGTTCACGCCATAAAGCTCCTCAACTGCCTTCTTGATCTGCAGCTTGTTGGCCTTGCGTGCAACCAGGAAACCATACCTGTTGAAGGCTTCGCCCTGGCTGGTCATCTTCTCGGTCACTATGGGTCTGATCAATATTTCCATATCTCTGCTCCTGGTTTATAAAGTTGATTGCAAAACATCAACTGCGCTCTCTGTCAGCACGAGAGTTGAAGCTTTCATAATATTGTAAGTATTTAAATCACTGATAGTTACAACTTCAACTCCTTGCAAATTTCGAGATGACAAATATATGTTTTTATTTTGTTCCGCTAAAACAATAAGTGAATTTTTCTTACTGAGTTTGAGGTTTGTGCTCATACCGACCATTTTTGAAGTCTTCGGAACATCCAGTAAGAAGTCCTCAAGGACGATGATTTTGTTTTCCCGTGCCTTGTATGAGAGTGCCGATTTCCTGGCAAGCTGTTTTACCTTTTTATTGAGTTTGAATCCGTAGAATCTGGGTCTGGGGCCGAAGATACGGCCGCCGCCACGGAACTCCGGGTTCTTGATGCTTCCAAAACGGGCCGTTCCGGTACCCTTCTGTCTTTTGAGCTTGCGTGTGCTGCCCATGACCTCGTTGCGTTCCTTGGCTTTGTGAGTACCCTGTCTCTTGCTGGCCAGATACTGTTTGGTATCGAGGTAAATAGCATGGTCATTGGGTTCAATGCCGAAGATGGTCTCATCGAGGTTGACCTTCTTGCCGGTCTCTTTGCCTTCTATGTTAACTACTGCTAATTCCATTACTTTGTTATTATTACGTAACCACCTTTGGGGCCGGGAACGGCACCCTTGACAAGAAGCAGGTTTGATTCGGGGAAGATCTTAACCACCCTGAGTTCTGTCTCCTGCTGTTTTCCGCCTGTCTGACCTGCCATGCGCATGCCGGGCATAACCCTTGAAGGCCATGACGAAGCACCCACTGAACCCGGGGCCCTGAGCCTGTTATGCTGACCGTGGGTCGTACCGCCTACACCGCCGAAGCCGTGACGCTTGATAACACCCTGAAAACCCTTGCCCTTTGTCCAGCCTCTTACATCAAGAAAAGAATCATCATTGAAGAGATCGACTGTGATGACGTCTCCCCTCTTGTACTTACCATCTTCAAATCCCGAGAACTCGGCTATCTTCCTCTTGGGACCGGTTCCTGCCTGCTTGAAATGTCCTATCTCAGCCTTATTGCTTGCCTTTTCCTTCTTATCGTCGAAACTGAGCTGCAAAGCGGCATAACCGTCTTTCTCCACAGTCTTTACCTGAGACACGACACACGGGCCCACCTCCAGGACTGTGCATGGAATGTTCTTTCCCTCCTCATTGAATACGGAGGTCATTCCAACCTTTTTTCCTATTAATCCCTGCATAATTCAGTAATTTTTCCGGTTTCACACTTTAATTTCCACTTCAACTCCGCTGGGCAGCTCAAGCTTCATCAGAGCATCGATGGTTTTTGGTGTTGAGCTGTATATGTCAAGCAGGCGCTTGTACGATGACAGTTCGAACTGCTCTCTTGATTTCTTGTTCACAAACGGTGAACGGAGCACCGTGTAGATCTTCTTGTGGGTGGGCAACGGTATGGGACCGCTGACAACTGCACCCGTCGATTTGACTGTCTTGACAATCTTCTCAGCCGACTTGTCGACCAGATTATGATCGTAAGACTTCAGTTTGATGCGGATTTTCTGACTCATCTTTTTTAAAGAATTTTTCCTGTTGTTACTTCAATAATTTTCTTCGCTAATTCTGCAGGCACCTCGTCAAAATGTGAGAACTCCATCGTTGATGTAGCCCTCCCGGAGGTAAGGGTACGCAGTACGGTAACGTAGCCGAAGTTTTCTGCCAGAGGTACTTTTGCTTTAATTACCCTTGCACCTGCTTTCGATTCCATACCTTCCACCTTGCCCCTGCGCTTGTTGAAGTCGCCCACGACATCACCCACGTATTCTTCGGGGGTAACGACCTCGGCGTTCATCACCGGTTCGAGCAGCACCGGGCGGCACTTTGACGCTGCATGGCGGAAGGCCTGCTTGGCAGCTATCTCGAACGAGAGCGAATCGGAGTCAACGGGATGGTACGAACCGTCTTTGAGGATAACCTTGAGGCTGTCAAGCGGGAAGCCGGCCAGCGGGCCGTTCATCATTGCCTCACGGAATCCCTTTTCCACTGAAGGGATATATTCCTTGGGCACATTGCCTCCCCTGATCTCATTCACGAAGGTCAGTCCGGGAACACCGTCATCGGCAGGCATGATTTCCACGGTGATATCCGCGAATTTGCCCCTGCCGCCTGTCTGTTTCCTGAAGAGCTCCCTGTGTGTGTAGGACGTTGTGACGGCCTCCTTGTATGCCACCTGGGGTCTTCCCTGGTTGCATTCAACATTGAACTCTCTCTTAAGACGGTCAATAAGAATTTCAAGATGCAGCTCACCCATGCCGCTGATGACTGTCTGTCCGCTGTCAGGATCGGTCTTCACCCTGAAGGTGGGATCCTCCTCGGCAAGCTTGCCGAGTGCGTTGCCCAGACGGTCAACGTCAGCCTGTGTCTTCGGTTCGATGGCGATCCAGATAACCGGTTCCGGGAACTCCATTGATTCGAGCACGATAGGCTTGTTGATGGCACAGAGAGTGTCTCCTGTCTTAAGGTCTTTGAACCCTACGCCTGCACAGATGTCACCTGCACTGACGCTGTCAACCGGGTTCTGCTTGTTTGCATGCATCTGGAAGAGGCGGTTGATCCTCTCCCGCTTGCCGCTCCTAGTATTGAGAACCGTGTCTCCGGCATTGAGAGTGCCTGAATAGACCCTCATGAAGACCAGTCTTCCCATATAGGGATCAGTAGCAATTTTAAAAGCCAGGGCAGCGAAAGGCTCACCATTATCAGGATCACGTGTTATCTCCTTCTCGTCGCGGGGATCAGTGCCCTTTACGGACCCTACATCCACCGGCGAGGGAAGATATGCAATCACCCCGTTGATGAGGCGCTGCACGCCCTTGTTCTTAAATGCTGCACCGCAGAAGACCGGGACTATCACGCCCTCTACAGTCTCACGGCGAAGCACTGTCATGAGCTCATCAGAGGTGATGCTCTCATGGTCGTCAAGGTAACGCTCCAGGATGGAGTCATCCATCTCGGCGCAAGCCTCAACAAGTTTCATCCTCCACTCGTCAGCCTCTTCCTGCATAAAATCCGGAATAGGATTAACGGTAAAGTTCTGCAGAGGATCGGCGCCGTCCTCGAAGATTATGGCCTTCATCTCAATGAGGTCAATAAGCCCTTCAAAGTTGTCCTCTGAACCGATGGGTATCTGCACGGGCACCGGGTGGGCACCGAGTTTGTCAATCATCTGCTGCACCACTCCATGGAAGTCGGCACCCTTACGGTCCATCTTGTTGACAAACGCTATTCGCGGTACTTTGTACTTATCGGCCTGGCGCCATACGGTTTCGCTCTGCGGCTCAACCCCGCCCACGGCACAGAAGACCGCCACGGCGCCGTCAAGTACGCGCAGTGACCTCTCCACCTCTACGGTGAAGTCGACGTGTCCCGGGGTATCGATAAGGTTGATCTTGTAGAGCTGGTCCCTGTATTTCCAGAAGGTAGTTGTGGCAGCCGATGTGATTGTGATCCCTCTCTCCTGCTCCTGCACCATCCAGTCCATAGTGGCATTCCCCGAATCGACTTCGCCGATGCGGTGCACACGGCCCGTGTAATAGAGGATGCGCTCGGAAGTTGTAGTCTTCCCGGCATCAATATGGGCCATAATGCCAATATTCCTGGTATATCTGAGATCGTTGTTCATCTTTGGCTGCTGGTTATCTGCGAGTCAGTCAGATCAGAACCGGAAATGTGCGAAGGCCTTGTTTGCCTCGGCCATGCGGTGGGTATCCTCCTTCTTCTTGTATGCTCCGCCTTCATTGTTGTAGGCGGCCATCACCTCGGCGGCAAGCTTGTCAGCCATACTGCGGCCGGTACGCTTGCGTGCGTAGAGAATAAGGTTCTTCATGCTTATGCTCACTTTGCGGTCAGGGCGTATCTCAAGGGGTACCTGGAATGTGGCACCACCGACCCTGCGGCTTTTCACCTCAACATGCGGAGTGATGTTATCAAGAGCCTGTTTCCATATCTCAAGCGGACTCTTCTCCGCATTCTTCATCTTGTCAGCCACTATGTCAAGTGAATCGTAGAAAATCCTGAAGGCAACGGTCTTCTTACCATCGTACATCAGGTTATTGATGAAACGGGTAACGTACGGATCGTTGAATTTCGGGTCCGGTAGGAGGATCCTCTTCTTTGGTTTTGACTTTCTCATATTGTGAATCCTTTAACTGTTACTTCTTTGGTCTTTTTGCTCCGTATTTTGACCTTCTCTGCTTGCGGCCATCAACACCGGATGTATCGAGTGCGCCACGGACAAGATGGTAACGGACGCCCGGCAGGTCCTTAACCCTGCCGCCCCTGATAAGCACTATCGAGTGCTCCTGCAGGTTGTGTCCTTCACCCGGGATGTAGGCGTTGACCTCCTTCTGGTTGGTCAGCCTTACCCTGGCTACTTTTCTCATGGCTGAGTTAGGTTTCTTTGGCGTGGTAGTATATACGCGAACACATACTCCCCTGCGCTGCGGGCATGAGTCAAGAGCAGGTGCCTTACTCTTGTCTACCAGCTTCTTGCGGCCTTTTCTAACTAACTGCTGAATTGTTGGCATAATTCTCTTTTAATTAATTTTCCTTTTTTATTCTCTTATGCAAAAAATCTGTCTCTCACTTTCCTCCGCGCAAAAGGCGCGAAGGGGCTCACATTATCCGTTGCACATTCCGGCCGTCATAACAGCGACAGGCCGCCTCCGCGCCCCGGATCAAAGTCTTCTGAAAATGTAACTTATGGTTTGTAAGTTATTCCAGGATTTTCTTCCCGACCTCTCCTTCCGACATCTTTTGTAAACTTACACACTGACGGATTGACCGGTACTCCTGTTTTCAAAAAACCGCCGCAAAGAAAGTAAATATTTTTCAAACAGCCATCACTTTATATGCGATCTTTTGAAAATTTGTTATTTTTGCGCTCCCAGAAAGGACGAAATACATTATATATATAATAACAACAGCCGAAGATGAAGACATACTCAACAGACCACCTAAGGAACATTGTTCTGCTGGGAAACTCGGGCTCAGGCAAGACAACTCTCGCGGAAGCAATGCTTTTCAACGGCGGGGTCATTGAGAGACGGGGTACAGTAGAAGCAAAAAACACCGTCTCAGACTACAAACCGATTGAGCAGGAGAACCGTAACTCCATCTATTCAACAGTGCTTTACGCTGAGTTCAGGGACAAGAAGATAAACATCCTCGATACCCCTGGCCTTGACGATTTTTCCGGAGGGGTAATATCATCAATGTATGCCGCTGACACAGCTATGCTGTTGATCAACGTGCAGAACGGCGTTGAGGTGGGTACCGAGATTCACTTCAGGCATGCCGGGAAGTTCCACAAGCCTCTCATAATTGCAGTCAACGGTCTTGACCATGAGAAAGCCAACTTCGAGAAGACGGTTGAGATGCTGCACGAGCGTTTTGGCTCCAATGTCACACTGGCTCAGTTCCCCGTGAACGAAGGGCTCGGATTCAACACCGTCATTGACGTCATCAGCATGAAGATGCTCCGTTATGGCAAGGATGGCGGCAAGGCTGAAGTACTTGATATCCCGGCTGAACACCAGGCAAAAGCTGAAGAACTGCACGCTGCCCTCACCGAGAAGGTGGCCGAAAGCGACGAATCGCTTATGGAGCTCTTCTTTGCCAATGACAAGCTTACAGAAGAAGAGATTGGCCGCGGACTGCGCCAGGGACTCCTCAAGAGGGGTATCTTCCCGGTATTCTGCGTATCATCAAAAGGTAACATCGGGATTGACAGGCTGCTCGATTTCGTGGCTGTCTCCGCTCCTTCACCTGCCGACATGCCTGCAGTGAAGAACTCAAAGGGCACGGAAGTGAAATGCAATCCTGCCGGTCCTGCATCGGTATTCGTCTTCAAGACAACCCTCGAGGAGCACATCGGCGAGATCAATTACTTCAGGGTTATGTCAGGCAA
Organism: Bacteroidales bacterium UBA4070; assembly: GCA_002383485.1. GTDB lineage: Bacteria > Bacteroidota > Bacteroidia > Bacteroidales > VadinHA17 > SR-FBR-E99. The sequence continues at coordinate 116,842 of DFYY01000032.1, forward strand.
GATCACCGAGAACTTTGACGTTGTCAATACAAGCAACGGCACCAAGGAGAGGCTGTCACAGATCTTCGTATGCGCCGGCAAGAACCGTACGCGCATCCCCGAGATCCAGGCAGGTGACATCGGTGGCTTCGTCAAACTGAAGAACACAAAGACAAACCATACACTCAATGCACCGGGCAACGACTGGACATACCAGGAAATGATGTTCCCCGCCCCGAAATACCGTGCAGCCATCAAGCCTCTCAGCGAGAGCGACGAGGAGAAGATGGGCGAGGCACTCAACAGGATGCACCAGGAGGACCCGACAATCATCGTGGAGTACTCCAAGGAGCTGAAGCAGATCATAATCCACGGACAGGGCGAATACCACCTCAACATTCTGAAGTGGCATCTTGACAACATTTATAAGATAGAGACGCAGTTCCTTACGCCCAAGATCCCCTACCGTGAGACAATCACAAAGTCAGCGCAGGCCGACTACCGTCACAAGAAGCAGTCGGGCGGCGCCGGTCAGTTTGGTGAGGTTCATATGATCATCGAGCCGTTTGAGGAGGGTTCCGAGGCCAAGACCATGATGAAGATTGCCGGCAGGGAGATCAAGCTCTCCAACCGTGACATGGAGGAGATTGAGCTTCCGTGGGGTGGCAAGCTGGTTTATGTGAACTGTATCGTTGGAGGTTCCATTGATGCGCGTTTCATGCCGGCCATCCTGAAGGGAATCATGGAAAAGATGGAGGTTGGTCCTCTCACCGGTTCCTATGCCCGTGACATCAGGGTTTATGTCTATGACGGCAAGATGCACCCGGTTGACTCAAACGAAATCTCATTCCGTCTGGCAGGCCGCAATGCTTTCAGCACCGCATTCAAGAACGCCGGTCCGAAGATTCTCGAGCCCGTTTACGATGTTGAGATATGGGTCCCGGCTGACCGTATGGGTGATGTGATCAGCGACCTGCAGGGTCGTCGCGGTATGGTTCTCGGGATGTCGAGTGAGAAGGGTTTCGAGGTCATCAAGGCAAGGGTTCCCCTGGCTGAGATGAACAAGTACTCGACGGCATTGAGTTCGCTCACCGGCGGCCGTGCCATGTACACAATGAAGTTCTCCGAGTATGCCCAGGTTCCCGGCGAGGTACAGGATGCCGTCATCAAGGCATACGAATCAGAAGAGGAAGAGGAATAGGAGTAAGGCGAACGATAATATTATAGCACAGAGGCTGCCTGACAAGGGCAGCCTCTGATTGTATCGTGAACATTGCACAAATCCCCGGCGCAGTGAAAAGGTCTATTCCAATCGTCTGATCGTCCGCTGTGCTTCAAGACGAGCCTGCCCGGAGAATCTCTCGTTATCTGCAATGATTTTGTTGCATATATCAATAATATGCTGCCTCTTGTAACTGTGGCTGAACCAGCCCAGGGCTTCTATAAGAGAAACCTCCAGCTTCTCTCCGGGAGCAGTGAAGAGGTAGTCGCACAGGGGCTCAACGATAGGATGATAGGTCAGGTTACGTAGTGACCTGATGTCAAAAATTTTGTTCTTTTCCGTCTCGTCAGGACCTGCTATGGTCTCCAGGGTCTCACTGCACGACTTTGCTCTTTTTTCAATATTGGCGGCAACCTGCCTGTAAATTGTGCCGAGGTGGTTGGAGGTATCAAGACCTGCAAACCTCTTGTCAAGCTCCTGCATCAGCAGCTCCCGGTCGAAATATGCCAGTGCGTCAACAGCCTGATAATTCACTCTTTTTGATACATTTGGGTCTGTTACTGACTTTATCAGGGCAGATGCCAGCCGGGGATCACCCGATTCCTGACAGTATACTGCAGCAAAACGCCTGGCAAGTTCATATGAATCATCAAGTGCAGCAGCCGTAACCCTTATGAAGTTGTCGTCCCGCAACAGCGCGAGAAGTTTCATGGCAGAAACACGTGTGGTAGCAAATGGAGAACTGAAGTACTTTTCCGCAAGCAGGCCGCTTATGCCGGGATAGCCATTCGAATTAAGATGCCACAGGGCCCAGCTCTGAACGTCAGGATGAGGATAGGAGGCCAGTTTGATCAGCCTTTTGTTGTTACCTGCGCTCTGCATCATTTTGTCTGCATTCAGTTTCGGATCAGATGTGGCAAACCTGAATGCGGGGTCCCCAATTATATGTGATTCAAGGAGGCAGACCATGCGGTTCCACTCCCCCACCCTCATGCCGTAGGAGAGCAAGCCCACCATCTCATCCGGGAATTTATCCTGCAGCGAGTTGACGGTGTTTGCCTGCGCAGCCACAGTACGCCCGGGACCAAATACATATGCGCCGGAAATAAACTCATCCACATGGAAGGAACCGTTGAAGCAGGCGTCGAACATGATGAACCGTGTCTTGACATCATATTTCATTACATCTGCAGAGATAATATCCATGTCGGCAAACCAGGCCGAATCCTTTTCCGACTGTATTTTCTCGTTTGCCCCCTTAAACCATGAATCAGGGACATCCAGCCACTCCATATACCGCTTCTTGGCATCCGTTGTGTCTTTGGCACCCCTTACCTTTGAGCGGAGGTAAAATTTAATGCTTTCAATATTCTGCTGGACACCGTTTGCAGCCGCCTCAGAACCGGCCAGCTGGGCGTCGGTTGACCCATGGTGATGCAGAAGAGCAATGTCAGTCTGCTCAATGGTCATGGCTGACAAAAGGCGGTTCTTGATATGCTCATCAAAGGTGTAATCAATATACTCGAGACCGTTGTCCTGCCTGTTCAGCTGCGGAAACTGCTGAAGCAGTGCAGCCTTCTCATCCATCCTGGCAGTCATCGATTCGGAGTTATAGCCATGACCGGCAAAGAACAGAACCTCATCAACCCTGTCGGAGTTTCTGTGTGCCTCAACCACCTTGGTCATGTAGGCCCTGAGCTTCGAGCCGTCACTGTCACCCGGTATCCGTATGCGGCCGCTGTAGATATCCGGGGTGAGTACCTGTACCGATGACGGATTCAAACTGTAATAGTAATAGAGCCCGTTGGTGTCTGCTCTGAGAAAATCAAACTGCAGGTCAAAATCCTCATAGAAGCGGTCAGATGCTATTGACGACCTGTGCCATGGATACCTCTCCTGGTCCATCTTAAATGCCGATGTGAGATGCTGGGCATCACGGAGCATAGGCACCGGGATATCTCCGATAAAGACAGCACCCTCGAATCCTTTGTTGGAGGTGTACATCTCGCGCAGAAGCAGCCTGATTGAGTCAGGGTGTTGCCAGCGGTCCTCAATGATCACTGCATCCAGGCCTTCTGCCTGAAGGACGGCAGCATACTGTTTGATCTCATCGCCTGCTGTATTCAGCGAATGGCTGTCAGCGATTATTGCATATTCCCCTGCAAGGGGCTGAGAAAGTGATGGCGTTAACAGGGTCAACGCCATCACTGCTGTAACAATTAAGTTCTTCATAATTTCAGAATGTAAGTCCCGTCACAACATTTACCATGTAACCTGACAGGTTTCCGGCTTCGGAACCGGGAGCCGCAGCCCACCAGCCCTGTGGCAATAGAAACAATGAGTTTATAAATTTGTTGCCGATGACGGACTTCTCAAGCCTCACGGAAACTACCGCACTTATTACGTCCGCCTTTGAGATAAAATAATCATGGTAAACCATATCTGGTACACTCAACGGTTGTACCACATATGAAATGTCGCTACCCAGGTTCATACGGTAACCTGCATCCAGCCCTGGTGTAACCATAAGGGTACCAACCCTGAAAAGCTTGCGCGCAAAGATGTTTACACCGATATTGAATATGTTATAAAAACCGTAGCTCTGAACCGGGAAATGTTCGGTTGAAAAATACTTCGCATCAAACGCTCCACCCACTTTCAGGTCGATGTTGTGGTCGCTGTCAAAGACCAGGTACGAGTACTTCAGTTCACCTGCAATATCATTTATCATGTGCTTATTCTCGATCCAGCTGACAGTTGCGAGCGAGTCATAGGAATAGGTGCCCTTGTTGACGGTGTATGACCGCTGGAGGATCTCGTCTCCGCTGACCGACAGATAGGAACCCGTAAGGGATAAGATGTGTTGTGCCTTTTCGCCGGAAATTCTCAGTAACCCTGACAGAGAGATGTCAGTAGTTGAGGCTATACCGTTGATGAGTCTCAATGAACTTCCGGTTCTGGCCTCCTCCGTGAAGTGGTCATAGCTGAGTTCACCAATCAAATAAATGTCGCCGCCATCATGTGATGCCTGAAGCGCACCGGCATAACCCCTTCCGGTGTACCATTGAGTATAGGAAGAGATGTTTGGCTCCTGCCTGTAATAACCCAGCCCAAGGAAGAGAAAGAGGTTCTGGTTCCAGTTGCCTTCGACACTGTAAGACAGCTCATCGCTGGTGTTATAAACTGATCCTGACAGTCCGACTTTTGTTTTCCCAAAGTCATAGGTAATACCAGGCGTAACTTTAAGCAAGGAAATCGTATTCTTGTTGCGAGGGTCCTTCTGTTTGGCCCCAACAGCTGTCAGATACTCAACGCCAACAGCAAGGCTTATGCGATCGTTCATAATGTAGCTCATCTTCCCCTCCATGTCAAAACTTTCCATGGACTGCCTGGCTGACACAGTATCTCCGAGGAGATAAGGGTTCAGAGTGTTGAACATCATGGTTCCGTTATAGTTTACCCCTTCATAGTCAGAGTTGGAGTATCCGAATGACCCGGAAAGTATGATCTTTTCAAGCTGTTTGTATCCCTTTATGGCAACATTGTAGGCCGATGTCAGATCAGGCTGCTGGATGAATCTGATTTCGTTATTCTGCCAGGTGTACCCTGCCTGCACAAGGCTATGGTTGCCGAAGTCATAATCAGCCAGTGCTGCCGGATTCGATGTGGCTGTCCAGGGAAGAACTACCGGCAATGTCTCAAACAGACTGCTGCCTTCCGGCACATTTTCCTGGGCCGCCGCACCTGAGCCCATCCCTGCTGCTAACAAAGAGGTCACAATAATTATTAAGGTTAATTTATTCATCAGCCGGATCAGTTCAATTGATTTAAGGCAGTGTGCCGGACCTAGGGTTTACCGGTATCCGGCACACTTCACCTGATGTAAACTACAGATCCACGGAAGTTGGATGGACAAAAGGAGTCGGAGTCTGATCGATGAGGAAGTCGTTTGTCGAGTTATTTGTATCCTTATAGAATACCTTTCCATCGAGAATCTTCTCTACTTTCCTTCTCACGCTCTTGCTGTTGTAGGTGGCAAGGCTCCATGTCCAGCCTGCGTCAACCGATGTAGGAAGACGCTTGAATCTCTTGTCCTCCTCCGGACGATTGCATTCAACACCGTCGATCACCCAGTCTTTATGTACCATAAAATATTGAGTGGCTGATGTTGTGCCCGGTTTCGTCATGAAATTATCCGGATTGGAGACAAAACTTGCATAGTTAAGACCGGTAGGGAGTCTGAACAACACAACTGCAGCGCCATTCACTGAATGGAGCCAGTCATACATTGAAGCAGAGGTTGTATACATTACGATCAGGTTAGCAGCCTGCGGAGAATCAGTGTCTTTACCCGGAGCTTCAATGAAAGCCTCAAACTGTGCGCTTGCCATGTTCACGGGTGAGAGTGGGTTACCCAGAGGGTCTGTCTTATGGTCGATTGCGTCCATTGCGAGGACGACACTTGTCCTGGGCTGTATCGGGTACTGCTGTCCGGTGCCGGGAAACATCAACGCATGGTAAGCTATCGGCAGCCTGTCCATGATTGATCCATCCTGATTGACCCACACGGTAGGAGAAGAGCCAATTGGCTCAAGCAGGCCGATGCACAGGCCGTCAAGATAGACAACCTCGTCACTGTTGTTGTAGATCTCGTGGAACTGATCCGAATAGTAATTACTCCCTGCCTCAGTCTTGGAACCTGTGTAATAGATCTCCTTGAGCACCAGTCCGCCCGCCTTGGAGGAGGCAATCATATGGATCTCCCAGTTGTTTACGGCACTGGTATTGACGGTAAGGTTCTCGGTTATACCGTTGAAGTAGAAATCATCTGTCTCCAGGGTGGCCTGTATTGTGTACATCCCCTCCTCCAGTTCTGTCTGCGCAACACCGGTTGCGTCAGTTGTTGCAGTAATTTCGATCCCTGTCAGGGTATTCTTGACTGTGATCTCCTGGCTGGCTACTTTCTCTGTCCCGTATCCTTCAGGATAGAAGACTGTTATAGAGACATCATAGAGCGTGGCGCCCTTTTCGCAGGAGGTGAGTGCCACCACGCCTGCAATCATCATGACTAATAATAACGGAAACTTTCTCATACTCTGTAATTATTGGTTAGAACTTAATTTTCAACTCTGCCCCGAAATAGAGCGGCGGATTCCTGCGTGCATATACTTCCGGCGCTCCGCCGCTCTGTTTCAGCAGTGGATTATGGTTGGTAATGTTATTTGCATAGAAAGAAATATTGACGTAATCTGTTATCTCCTTGGTAAGCTTGAAGTTTATGACAAAATAGGGCGGATAGCCCGTTTCCGCAAAGTACCAGGGTGTATTATAACGCTTTATCAGGTCAGAATAGGGTTTTGCTACAGCTTGTTCACGGTCAAAGTCATGATATACCATCTGCCTGTCATAATAGCCAACCGGGTCAACGTATTTTGGATAGATCTTGTCCGCATAAACATCATCAACAGGAGTAGTGGTATAGAACAGGGGATTGCCCTCAGGATCATCCCAGACATTCTGGTCTCGGTCCATCCAAATTATCTGGGTTGTCACGGTTGCAACCATCCGGAGCTCCCTGATATGGGTAATGGTTCTGATATTTGTATTGAAACGCTTGTCTATGCTTCCGTAGCCGGCAGGATAAACAGCCACCAGAGGGTACTCCCTTCCTCCGATGCTTCCTGAGGAAGGCTTTGTTAAGTCCTCCACTATTGACTGTCTTTTTACCATCATCCATGCTCCGTCAACAATAAAGGATGTCCTGAGTGCCTGCACCGTCCCCAGGTCAAGAGTAAACTCAACTCCTTTTTTCGTTGTCATGGTCCCGTTTTGGGGATAGGTAAAACTGACAAAGACTGTATCATTTGAGACCGGCAGCTCTATTTCCGTTCCGCTTACAGGATCGGTATAGAATACTCCGGCCCCTGGCACAAAATAGAGATCAAGGCCATTTTGTGAAGGCTGGGTGTAGCGGTTAAAAATAAAATTCTCATAGTAAGATTCAAAGCTGAACCCATTCTCCATTTTTTCGGAGTAGAGGGTGACATTGATGTCAATATCACTGACGGTCATATCAAAACCGGCCTCCAGTTTCCTGTTGACTGCAGGCGCAAGGCTCTCGTTGCGGGGATTTTCGAAGATCTTTGTCGTCACCACGAACAGGCCGCTCTGGGCAACAGGGTCATAATAGCTTAACCCAGTCTTGTCCCAGTAGGCTTTATCCGGATAGAGATAGAGGAGTGAAGGGGCTTTTGAGAAGAGGCCGTACCCTCCTCTTAAGGCCAGGTGGGATATGGCATTTCCCCCCTTGTCAATGATGGTATATCTTGCATTGAATCTCGGGTCAAGCATTGTTGTCTCTTCCTCTGAGCTGAAGAGTCCGTCAGGCTGAACATTGGTGAACCTTATTCCTGCCTGCAGGTCCAGCCTTGTTTTTCCGATAGGTATAGCCAGGTTCTCCTCGGCATAATAGGCCAGCTGGCCCAGCGAGGGGATATCCTTATATGACCTTGGTCTGGCATCCGTTCCTCCTGTAGGCACCGGTGGCCGTGCAAGATTATAAATCCTTCCAAGTCCGTCATTTCCATATAACTTCCATTCAACACCTGCCATAAGGTTGTTGACCATGTTGCCGATGTTGAAAGAGCGGTTGCCGGAGAGCCTGGCATTGTAGTAGTATGGTCTGCCGTCAATCGTAAGATCGCTGATGTAGGATGAAGGAAGGATGGGTACCTCATTCTCTCCCGGCTCAAGGGCAACCGGCTGGGGCTGGGCTCCTGAAGGTATCTCCTCAAGCGTCACCTCATGGCCTACCTGATGCTGGATGTCTCCCGACATCATCAGGCTAAGGTTTGTCAGCAGCAGTGAGTTGAGTGCCCATTTGGTGTTCAGATTGAATGATATCCCCTTGTCTCTTGCTTCATAATCCTCGACATCAAGCATATCAGGATCCTGCTTGTTTACATCAACTGTCTGATACCCTCTTGCGGAAAGACTTAATGTCAGAGGTTTTGAGTCCCGGAGAAGGGTATTGTTGTAAATGATGCCGCCGTTAATCCTGTTGAAAGTCTTGTATTTTATCCTGATGTCGTCAAATGACTGGGTATAGTCAAAATCGAGATTAATGGTTCCTGCCTTATCGCCAAGTGACAGTCCCTTCCCTGCATAGAACTGTTTTATGCCCGGATCGGTTTTTATCTTGGCAGTGAATGGTGTTTTGCCCTTCTTCATTGTGACCTTGACAGCACCGCTCAGCATGTCACCGTTTTCAACACCTGCGATGCCTCTGACAACCTCTATGGTTTCGATGTTGTCAACAGAAATCTGGCGTACATCCGTTCCTCCGGATGCTGAGGTGGCAAAGCTTGCAGTAATTCCCGTGGAGGCACCTGTGGTCTTCAGGAACTGCATGTTGGCATCGTTTGAGACAGGTGCACCGTCAACCACAAGGAGCGTCCCGAGGCTGGCCATATTATCCCCCACATAGCCGTCCTTACGAATGATCTCCCTGACAGTCAGCTGCTTCGGCTTTGAAAGGTCAGGGTTCAGCGCCGTCTGTCCGGGCAGCAGCTGAAGCACATCGGAGAGATCGGTAGGCTGAACATGCTGAATGGCAGCCTGCTCTATCACTGACCCGGAAGCGATGCGCCGTCCCTCCTTTGCCGTGACAACGACATCTTCTATTGCCAGGGTGGCTTCATCAATCATGATGGTCACCTTTTCCTCGCTCAACGGGAAGGTGACACTGTGCTCATGCTGTATAAACCCCAGGCATGAGACCACCAGGGTATAGTTCCCGGGAGGGACAGTCTTCAGAACAAAATCTCCGTTATCTGTTGTCGTTGCCCAGATATTAAGCTCCTTCACAACGACGGTAGCCATTGTCACCGGTTCCCCGGTGGTCCGGCAGATGATCTTTCCCTGCATCGAAGGCTTTGTCTGGGCTGATAGTGCCAGGGCCGCAAAAATCAATACCAGGATGAAAAGAAGCTTTTTCAAGGCATCATTTTTTTGCTGGTGGTTTCACCTTACTGAACTTATTCGGAAAGAACTGCGTGGCTATCAGTCCGTAGATGCCAGTCACCGCGGTTATAAGGAGATCAGGAATGTTTGCCTTCCATGACCACCCCCGCCTCGTTATTAGCAGCACAGCGGCTATGAGCGCAATAAGGTTGAAGATCAGCCACCTGATGCCGGGTGAAGGTTTGAAGTAGAACCTCACAAAGGAGGAATTTTCATCCCTCATTCTTGTCTCGAAGGGAAATAATGTGGCCAGCATTTCCCCTTCCGGTCTCTCATAGAGGCCTTCCCATTTCTCCCCATGTGTTCCCACTACCTGATACATATCGTCAACAGCTATTGCCTCGTACCAGTTTTCACCCAGAATGGTGAGGCATTTGTTGAACAGGTCTGCGCTCAGCCTGAATGTGTGAATGGCAGGATTAAAACCGTCAACGGGCAGCCGCTGAAGGTCATAAACCTCATCCATTATCACAAATATACCCTGATTTCTTGTAAAAACATAACAATAATACTCTTTGCTTCTGAGGTCAACCGCTTCAATATAAACAATGTCAAGCTTTTCCGGGGTTTCGATTCTAACCACGTAAGGTTCTCCCTTTATCATCTTCACATGGAAGAGAGACCCCTCATTGTCAGTGATAAAGTAGCCCTCATCACATGATTTTCTTGTTGTCGGCAATCCGGCAATGAGATTTGCCGGAAAGATAAATCCTTCAGCCGTGAGCGCATCGGTAAAGAGACTGCTCTTCTCCTCATTGATCTCATTGGTTCTGGCAACGATGAACTCCATTCGTTTTTCAATGCGGAAATAATCCTCGGGCATGGCCAGGTTCACCTTTCCGCTCTGAGATTCCAGCAAGGGCCAGAGCGTTGGGACCGGGGCATCCAGCCTTTTCGGCGTATAGCGGTAGAACGATGAAGCCCTGGCTATCGAGGGTGTCTCCATCTTCACTCCCTTTATGGTATCGGGCATGGTTCCGTCAGCCATAAGCTGCCGGTAGAACATGAAGGGAAGCGCTTGTTCGTATTCGTCAGAGGTATATTCCTTTCCTTCAGGAGATTTCCTGGTACTACCGTCGACAACGATAAAGTCTTCGGTGATGCAGCTGTAAAAGATATTGGGTGATCTGGGCACCTTTTCAAAGATTGTCCAGAACAATGAGGGCAACACGATGGAGGTAACCAGTATGCCAATAGCCACAAGTATGTATCTGCTGAACTTTATCATCTTACATCTCTCCTTTCCTGAATCTGTAACCTGAAAACAACACGACAAAACTCAACAGCAGTGTGATGAGTGCCAGGGGCATAAGTACCGGTCTGAATGCGCCTATCGATGCCCCGGTGTAGAAGACAGTGACAAAACCTGCCGCCACCGCGGTATACAGTCCCCTGTAGATCCACATCGGCTCAAGCAGAATCAGGGCAACCAGGAAGTATGTTGCCATCCCTCCAAGGAACCATGGCATCATGGTAAGGAGGGAGGCCCTGATGATGTTTGAGGGAAAGAAGATGGCGCTGCCAGCGGTGAACAATACGAGGACTACCAGAAACACTGTTAAAATGACAAGCGCTCCAAATGTGTGCATCCATATCAGAACACCGTTCTCAGAGACCGGCAAATGAAAGGTAAGCTTGATCCGCTTGTTGACCGTTTCGGGGAAATACTGGGCTATTGCAATGGCCAGCCCTATAATAAACGGGAGGAACTTGAGGATACTGAAAAAAACAACTCCCCTGAAAAGGAACGAGTACCAGTAATTGGCAGCGTCAACAAACAGAATATCATGACGTACCTTGAGGAATATGTTGATCAGTGCTACGAGACTCAGGCCCAAAGCAATCCAGACTACCAGTCTGATCTTGATCCATTCTTTGTATATTAATGATTTCAGCATAGAGTTAAAATTCAGGGTTAATACTTGCGGGTCAGTCCGATAAATGCATCCTCAAGTGACATCTTTTTCTCTTCGAATGCGGTGTAGGTTATCCCCTTTGCGTTAAGGTATCCCTTTACTTCATCTTCCTTTGAGTAGGTGTAGAACTCAATTTTGTCCTTCACTTTATCGATGTTGACGGCAATTCCGTCCATATCGATTTCTTCATCCGGCGAAGTAAGCGTTATATTGAACTGCCTGAAGCCGGACATGAACTGGCCGATCGGTTGCTGGGCAAGTATCTTGTTGTAATCCATTATCATGACGTCGTCTATCAGCCTCTCCATGTCCTGTATGATGTGGGAAGTCACAAAGACGGTTTTGTGTTCGGCCTTGGCATACTCACGCATATAGTCAATGAAGAGTCTCCTGTAACCCGGATCGAGTCCCATGGAAAAGTCGTCAAGGATCAGCAGGTCAGGGTCCTGTGCAAGGATAAGCCCCAATGCCACCTGTGAGCGCTGGCCACATGACATCGTTGAAATCTTCTGTTTCGGAGTTACCTTGAGCTTTGACATAAGCTCCCAGTAAGGGGCACTGTTCCAGTTGGGATAAAAACCTGAATAGAACTTTTCTATCTGATGGATATTCATAAACGAATACTGCACGTGCCCCTCGATCAGGAAGCCGATCCTCCTTTTTGTTTCAGGAGTGAGAAGCTGGGTGTTTTCTCCGTAGATAAGGCACTCCCCGGAGTTGGGCTGCAAAAAGCCGTTGAGAATATTGATAGTCGTCGATTTGCCTGTGCCGTTCTTGCCAAGGAGGCCCAGTATCTTTCCCTCCTCCACGTTGAAGCTCAGGTTCTCATAGACAAGCTTCCGTCCGTAATAGTGGGTGAGGTTTTTGCACTCTATTGCATACATATAATTGCTCTCAGTTAGGGGTTAGTAGTTATTTCACAATGCCTGGATCCGGGAATCTGAAGGGATTGGCCAGCTTTCCTGTGCGACCGTCGGAATAATGGAAGACAAGTGTATCGGCGTTTACGGCAGCGAATATGTTTTCCGGCACCGTTACCGTGTCAACGAAATGGATCACCCCCAGTTCAGTCCCGACGGAATCAAGCATTGTCTCAAAGGCAATCACCCCGCTGTCATTGGAGAGATGGCTGAAGAGGTAGCTATACCTGGCCTTGTGGGCCGTATTCGGGCCCATGGTTACTATGTACTGAGAGACCACGTCATCGGAGAAGTTTGAGAAGCTGTTGAACCGTGAGCTTGTGGGAACAAACATTGCCGAGGCATAATCAGCTTTTGATAGTTTTCCTGGCTGTTCTTCGAAGGTGATTACCTTATAGGGCAGCTTGACATTGAATTCATTGTCATTAGCCGTAAAGGTCAGTTTTTTTGATTCGATGGCCTGGACCAGGGACTCTTTACCGGGCTCCTTGCCTTGCGGAAAGTAAATTCGTACTATCACCGGGCATGCAAAGTCGCTCTGGTATCCGCATGCATCTGTCTTCTGGTCGAGAAGGTGCTGAAGGTATGTAGCATCGAGCGGATCAAAGAACTTGTCGATTGTGAGTGTGTAGTAGACCACCGAGTCAACATCTCGTGCCACAGGCTCAATAATTCTCTTGACCGGCACGAAAAGTAGCTGCTGCAGCTTCTCCTCATTATATCTGGTGGTATCATAAAGAATGTGCACCGAATGGCTGGCCACGTAGGTGGAAACACCGTAGATGCCTTCCACTCTTCTCATCTGATTGGCAAATGCAGTTGAGCTGCCGAAGCACTTGATGTTCTTAAGCCCTGACATTTCAAAAAGACCTGCATTTTCAATCTGTTCGGGTGTGCCCCACTTCTGGTCTATGGTTGGAAGTTCAAAGAGAGTACCTGCAAGAATTCCCAGTATTATAAGAGCACCAAGGACTACCGCAGGAAGCCACTTCATATTCTTTTTATTTATCTGAAGGGTGTCTTTCTCAGGACATACATGGAGGCAGTCGCCGCACAGAGTGCAGTCAGTATGGGTTACCTTCTTCATGGTAGCGACGTCAATACCCTGGGGGCATTTTTCCGAGCAGAGACCACAGTCAATACAAGTTGATGTATTACGGGTTATATGAACCGGATCGGGCCATACCTTTTTCATCCGCGCCACCTCGAGGATATATCCCCCGGCTGTGATCACCACAAGTGGATAAATATATGATATATCAAGCCCGATCAGAACCAGGATCACGTAGAGCCCCATCACACCCAGGAACCACCATGAGAATTTGAATATGGCTGACAATGCTCCAAGAGGGCATAGATACCTGCACCATAAAAGTCTGATGAAAAGGGATCCTATTACGAGGGCAGCTATTGCGAGCAGGGCCCACATCAGCGCAACATCGGAATCAAATCCCGAAGCAACGGCATAGTAAGGATCGAACTTCTTGCAGAACAGCTCGCTCGACTTAAGTGTGAAATAAAATGTTACAAAGAGCAGGACGTACTTCGGAAGCCGGAGAGCATAGTCGGCGAATCCTGTGGGAGTATATCTTACCTTAAGCCTGTCGCCCAGCTTACCTATCCATTCTCCTATTGTGCCCAGTGGACATATGTAACCGCAGAAGAGTCTTGAGAAAAGGACAATTCCGATGAACAGGACAACCCCCATCATTATCTGTGTGCTTGTCATTGAGCATGAAAGGGAATCCATCGTGATATATGATCCGAGAGCCTGTAACCCTCCGAAGGGACAGTATGCCTCAAAATCAGGTGCGTAGGCTTTATCAAACAACAGACGGAAGCCCATGAAAACAAGAATTCCAATGATAGCAAATTGATAAATTAATTTGTACCAGTTTTGCCTTTTCATAAAATCAGGTATAGTATTAGGTTAGTTTGTTGAGTTCAGGTTTCTGAATAACTGGTCATGGAGGAAGTCCGAATTCATATGATGTGACTCCATCAACTCCACCAGCGCCTTGTGCGACGATGCCTCTTCCTCCGGTCTGAGGCCTTTATAGCCTTTCACTCCGAGAAAAATACCAAGGGAGCAGTAGAGGACAAAGATAATGGCTGAAACAAGTATCCGGGAAGCCATAGGCATCGACCTGAAACTGCCCTCCTTTTGCAATTCTATTTTCAGCAGAACCTCGTCTGCAAATGTTTCGGGTACCGTGATTTGCCTTCCTTTCATTACTCCGGCAAGTTCACTGATCTGGTCTGACATCTTTTTTATTCTTTCTATTAAAAAGACAACCTGTAAGGCAAAAGCCTGCGGTCAATACAAAAATTTATTTCCCGATGTTGTTGATTCGTTCCTTTCTGGGGCAGTCCTTCTTGTTACAGGTCTTGCACTGATCATCGAGCTGCATCATTTTCTTGAAGATGACAGTAAGCCTTTGTTGCTGCTCCTCATTGCAGATTCCCTTAAGATTCATGAAATAGTCTGTTGTGTGTCTCCTGAGTGAAGTGCTCAGGGTTCCAACCTTTCTCGCCAGGCTGTCGAGTACCTGTGGGTCACTGCTCTCCTTTGCTAGTTCCTCCATCATTGCGACATTGGTTTCGCACATCATATCAAAAACGATATTATATGTCCTGATGGTTCTGTCATTTTCCACAAGAACCTTCCTATACTGGGAATCACTAAGTCCAAGCTCCTTCCGGAGCAGGTCCATAGAGTTTATCACTCCGGTATCACCCCTGTTTTTTTCGTTTATGCCTTTCATTACAAAAAAAGTCACCGTTGCCGAGATAATGACCAATAGCAAAACGAGGTTAAGCCACAACAAAATCCTGTTGGTTTTTTCAGGTATCATGATCTTAAGTTTTAATTTCCTTGTTATCCGGGTAGTCCGGGCAGCATTTTTTCCTCACATTCTCCCGACCACGGGAAAGAAGTGATTCGACGGAGGAGACTGATAGTCCGAGCACGGCGCTGATCTCCTTGTAGGACATCTCCTCATAATAATAAAGTATAAAGGCTTTCTGCTGTCTTGCCGAAAGTGAAGCAACTGCTGCCGAAAGCATCTGTTGTCTTTCCACCGCCTCCATTCTCTCCCCCGGGTTATCTTCAGAGTGAGGTACCGGTTCTGCACCACCAGGGTTGTCATGTCTGAAAATCGATTCGATCTGCTGAATTGACCGGAACAGAATGTTCTGTGATCTCTTAATGTGATTGATCGACTTGTTAAGCGATATCCGGTATAGCCAGAATGAGATGTTCTGCTCGTTTCTAAGACTGGCTACAGAACGGAAAGTCTCAATAAAAACATCCTGGGCAATGTCCTCCGCATCTTCCCTCGACTGCAAAACCTTATAGCAGGTATTCAGCACCAGGTCCTGATACCTTGATATCAGATGACGCATGGCATTGTTATCACCTCTGATAACAGCCTTTACCAGTTCCTGATCATTCATCACAGACTGTGTACAGGAAAATAAGGGGGATAACAACCTCCATTGAGGGAAAGATTTGAACTATTTTTTTGTCCAGCCCTTTGACTCGATAAAGGCTTCTGCCTCTTCACGTGTCCTGAAGATGTCTCCATCTTCCTCCCACCATGTATCTCCATAGGCCAGGCCCATCTTATCGCATCCCTCGCCGGGAAGAAGGCTGACGCTCTCAATGGTTTTCATCTTTATCTTGTCTGACTTGATAGCCGCCACCCTGCATTTTACGGACTTCCCAAGAGTAGTTCCATCAGCAAAATAGCCTACGATGATGCCATAGCACTCTACATCCTTATTCACCCAGGAGCCTACTTTTGCCTGGAGATCTTGATTCAGTGATACGCTGCCTGAAATCGCCTGGCTGGTATCTGAAGCCCTGACTCCTTCTCCCTCAGTGCTACTACCGCATGATGTTATTAAAATCAAGGAGACAAGAACAACAAATAGATAAATTGATTTTTTCATGATATGATAGGTTAGTTAAATGGTTCTTCCGGCCTTAAAAGTAGAAATTTTATCAAAACAAATGTTTTCATAATAAAAAAATGGCAGAAAAGACATTTTCTCTCCTGCCATCTGATGCATATTCCGGTAAGGGAATGAACTACACCGTCTGCTCTATTGCCCAGACGAATGCCCTGATGCCCACCTCCTCGTTGATCTCATCAATGCGTTTCACCGCTTCAAGCAGCGGCGGAACCTTATCCTCCTCCACAAAGGTGAGGGTCACACCATTGATCTCAGGCCATGTGTGGGTGCCCAGATGAGGCACACCGGTAAATGAGCCCACACCTTCCACATTTTCCCACTGCGTGTAACCCCTGATGCCGAAATGCTCGAGTGTGTACTCCACCTTTTCCGTCAGGGCAAGGTTATAAATTATCATTACTGCTTTCATGATCTTCCGTTTTCATGGTTTTCCTTAATCTCCTCCAGGAACTTCATGTCCCTGAATGCAACCTTATGCTTCTTGTCCCTCTCGCCGTGGCGTGCTATCAGCACATATCCAACCGGCACCAGCACCATCGTAACGATGGTTGAGAAGACCAGACCGCCTATCACGGCAATACCCATCGGCTGCCACAACTCAGAACCCTCGCCCGGATTGATTGCCAGCGGGAGCATGGCAAGAATGGTTGTCAATGATGTCATAAGTACAGGCCTGAGCCTGGAACGCCCTGATTGAAGCACTGCCTGGTAAAGCTCTACGCCCCTGTCACGCGTCAGGTTGATGAAGTCTACAAGCACAATTGCGTTCTTGACAACGATACCGATCAGCATTATTGCGCCGATGGCGGCGATAAGGCTGAGATTGGTGCCGGTCAGGAAGAGAGCAATTGCCACACCTGAGAAGGCAAAGGGTATAGAGAGCATGATGATCACCGGCATCTTCAGCGATTCAAACTGTGATGCCATTACAAGGTAAACCAGGATCAGCGAGATCACCATCAGCAACCCGATGTCCATGAATGATTCGGACATATCTTCGTAGGCGCCGGAGATCTCCACCATGACCCCGGAGGGTATCGTCAGGGCATCAAGCTCCTTCTGGATGTCCTCAGCTATAAGGTTAAGAGCCCTCTTGTAGGGTGTCACGGAGACGGTCACAACGCGTTCCTTGCGTTTTCTCTCAATGTTAGGCGGCGACCAATACTCCTTGACTGTGGCTATCTCGCCCAGCCTGATGACCTGGCCGGTGGGAAGCGCAACCCCGATATTCTGCAATTCCGTGATGGAGTTGCGGGCTGATTCCTTATATCTTACGATGACATCGTATTCATCACCGAACTGGCGGAGCCGTGTTGCTGTCAGGCCGTCAACGCGATTGCGTATTGCGGTGGAGACCTGTGCAGTTGTCAGCCCGTACCGCAGTAGCTTGTCCTGGTCAAGAATGATCTGAAGTTCAGGTTTCGACTTGTCGCGACTGATATCAACGTTGGCTGCACCCTGGATCTTCCTGACCCTCCCGGCCAGCTGTTCTGCCAGGAGATTTGTCTGTGATATGTCGAAGCCGTAGATCTCAATGTCAACAGTGTTTCCTCCCATGGCGCCCATTCCTCCTGACACGGCGAGAACTGAAAAGTTGATAACCTCAGGCATCGGGGCAATGATTCCCCTGATCTCCTCGGCAATCTCTTCCGAGGAACGTTTGCGGTCTTCCACATCAAGGAGCGCGAAGGTAAAGGTTACTACGTGAGTCCCGCTCTGGCCGAAGAGCGATGTTAATCCGCCGCTGTCATCCGTACCAGCAGACATCGAGATAAGCTTCACCTCCGGGATCTGCTTACGCACAATCGAATCGATCCTGTCTGCCACCTTTTCCGTCTCAGTTACCCTTGTACCGGTCTGAAGTTCTACGGTTGCCGACACCCGGGACTCATCAGCGGCAGGCATAAACTCCGTGCCGATGAATTTAAACAGCATCATTGAGCCGATGAAGACCACCAGGGCTGCGGCAATCACAAATTTCTTGTGATGCAGCACCCACGACAAGGTTTTGACATAAAATCCGTCCAGCCACTCAAGGAATTTGTGAATGGAGCCGTCCCATGTCCACCACGGTGCATTTTCCTTCACCGGTCTCAACCTTAGCAGAAGAGTGCTAAGCGTCGGGGTGAGGGTGATGGCGGCAACGGTTGACATGATGATTGTAATGGAGACAATCCATCCCAGCTGGGCGAAGAGTACGCCTGTCAGCCCTTTTACAAAAGTCAGCGGCAGGAACACTGCCACAACGGTAAGAGTGGTGACGATTACCGCCAGCCATACCTCGTTGGTGGCGTAAATGGCTGCTTCGCGCGGGCGGCTCCCCCTCTCGATGTGCTTGGTGATGTTCTCAAGCACCACAATGGCATCGTCAACCACCATACCTATGGCTATGGAGAGTGACGAGAGCGAAATAATGTTAATGGAGCTTCCCGTCAGGAAGATATAGATGAATGCCACAAGCAGTGAGATGGGGATCGTCAGGGTGATGATCAGGGTAGCACGCCACCTCCCGAGGAAGAAGAGCACCACCAGCACCACGAAGAGAGCGGCATACATGAGTGTCTCAGTCAGGTTGTTGATCGATCCCTGGATGAACTCCGAGGTATCCATTATCTTTTCGATGCGGATATCCGGGGGAAGGCTCTTCTGCAGTTTCTGTATCTCGGCATCAACCTCGCGGCAGATCTGGACGCTGTTTGCACCCGACATCTTCTGGACGAAGAGTGTCATCCCCTGCTTGCCATCGATCTTTGAAACCAGCTTGGTCTCCCTGATGGTGTCATTGACAGTGGCAATGTCACGGAGATAAACGTTATTACCGCTGAAGTTACCTACAATTAAGTTTGCAATCAGGTCGCTCTCCGCGAACTCTCCCTGAATCCTGATAGGGTAGTCCATCTTGCCCATCTCGAGATAACCGGCGGGCATGTTCATGTTTTCGGCCCGGAGGACGTTGCCAACCTGCTCTATGGTGAGGTTGTACGCCTCCATGCGCCGCGGGTCCACCTCAACGTAGATCTCTCTCCCCGGAACACCGGAGAGGGCCACGTTACCGACACCGTCAATGCGGTTCAGCGGGTTCACCAGCTTCTCGTCAAGTATCTTCTCAAGCCCCTTGTAGCTCTCCTCTGCAGTGATGGCGTAGAAGATAACGGGCATCATACTTGAGTTGAACTTGAAGATTGTCGGATCCTCGGCATCTTCGGGAAGGAAGCTCTGAATGAATGAGAGGGAGCTTCGTACGTCGTTCGACGCCTCATCGAGGTTCGTTTCATATTCAAATTCCATGAAGATAACCGACACGTTGTCGCTCGAAGTGGATGTCATCTCCTTGAGCCCGGAGACGGAGTTGAGGGCGTCCTCAATGGGACGGGTAATATTCGTTTCAATATCCGCCGCACTGGCTCCGGGGTATATCGTGTAAACTGACAGGAACGGGAGCTCGATCTCAGGATAGAGGTCGATTGGCAGCTGCGTCAGGGAATAAAGCCCCAGAACCATCGTGATCAGGAAGATCAGTATTGTGGTAACGGGCTTCTTTACTGCACTGGCATATATGCTCATAATCCGGGATTATCTCTTGTTAATCATTATTTCGATATCTCTACCTTCTGGCCATTATTAAGGCGTGCCTGACCATCGGTGATGAGGCTGTCACCTTCCTTCAGATCACCGCCGGCGATCTCAAAACGGTCATCAAACCTCTGTCCGAGGATAACCGGTTTTCTGACGGCGACGCCGTTCTCAACTACGAAGATGTACCTCTCGTTGGTTCCCTCCTGCAGCAATACGGCGCTGGCGGGTACCACGAAGGCCTCTTCCTGTCCCATGTCGATGAATGCCCTGGCAAACATGCCGGGACGAAGCAGTTCACTGCCGTTGCTGATGCGAACCTCAGCGCGGAATGAGCGAGACATGGCATCAATTGTCGGATGCACCCTGAA
This sequence comes from Bacteroidales bacterium UBA4070, assembly GCA_002383485.1. Lineage (GTDB taxonomy): Bacteria > Bacteroidota > Bacteroidia > Bacteroidales > VadinHA17 > SR-FBR-E99. Next base: position 136,823 of record DFYY01000032.1, read on the forward strand.
GATTGTTCCTTCAAAGGTTTTATCAGGGTAGACATCAGCTGCCACGCGCACTTTCATCCCGCTTTTGATGAGCGGGAAATACTGCTCCGAGACGCTGATGATGATCTTCACGGGGTTGATTTGCATAAGGGTGACCACGGCTGTCTTGCCTGACATGCCCGGCGCACCCGAATAGAGTTCGCCATCCTCAAGGTACTTGCCTGTAATGATTCCTGAGAAGGGAGCTTCAAGCTGGGTGTTCTCCTCCATGAATTCGACGTTGGTCTTCATCACCTCATACTGCGCCTTCGTCTGGTCATAGAGCTGCTCCTTCACGCTTCCGACCTTTAGCAGGGTATCAAGCCGTGCCAGGTCCTTCTCGAGATTGGCCAGCTGGATCTTGTTAGCGTAGTACTGGGTACGGTCCATCAGGAAGAGCTTCTGCCCCTTCTGCACCCTGTCGCCAACCTCTACATATATCTTATCAACCCTGCCCGGTGTTGACGGTGCAAGATTGACTTCCTCGTACGCCAATATTGTGGATGTGTAATCGATTGTCCGGGCTATTTTAGTCTTGCTTACCGGCATCACCTTAATTGGAATGGCGGCGACTGAGTCGGCTGTTGCTGCATCGGCGGCTCCGGCCTTTTTTTCCTTCGGGGCACATGATGCAAGCAGAATGCCGCCGGCAAGGATCAGTGTAAAAATTGTGCGATTCATTGTATTCTGTTTTTATTATTGTTTTTCTGTTACAGTTTGTTCATTAGTTTGTCAAATGCCACCTTGGTCTGGAGCAGGTTCATCAGTGCCTGGATATAGTTGTTCTGGGCCGTCAGATAGTTATTGTTGGCCTGCGTCAGGTCAAGGCTGGAGGCCATCCCCTGGTTGTACTTGTTCTGGAAGCTTTTCAGAACCCGGTTGGCGATCTCGATGTTTGCCTTCTGACTCTTGAACTGCTCGTTTGCATTCAGCAGGTTATACCTGAGTTGCCGCTCCTGCATCAGCAGCTGCTCGGAGACCATCGACCGGGTATTCATGCTCTTCTCCAGGTTGATCTCTGCCTTCTTTATTTTCGCGTTCCTGAGCCCCGATGCGAATATCGGGATCTGCAGCTGAAGAGCTACGGCCGAATAGGGAAAATACTGCATGTGCATCAGCTCGTCGCCCATCCCGTTCCTGTTGTAATAAATTGTGCCTGCGAGGCTGGGCAGAGTGCTGGCCTTCGCGCTTTTGAGAGCCAGTTCTGACATTGCATGCTGACTCTGAATGAGCTGGTAGCTTATGTTATCCTCCAGCTTGAACTCATCGGTCAGAAGCATTTCGACATCGATCTTAGAGGTGATGTCATCCAGGTTGTCAGTGAGGTTTATCCCTGTACCGGCAGGTACGCCAAGGAGAAACCTGAGCATATTGTGATTCACTTCCAGGGTGCGGAGCATTGATGACCTTGAGTTTTCGAGCATGGTAACGGTCGACTGCATCTGGTCCACATCGGTTGACTCGGCCATGCCCACACTGTACATCGCCTTTGTTGATGCAAGGATAGTATTCAGGTTTTCAAGGTTTGCATCAATCACATTGACACTCTCCTTGAGTGTGAGAATCAGGAAGTAGACATTCTTGACGTTCTCCTTTGTCTCGAGAGTTGTCTGTGCAAGTCCCTGGCGGGCGAGGGTAGTTGCCATCTTCGCCGTCTGTACGCCCACAAGCCACGGGGCGTTAAATATTACTGTGGAGGCCGAAACACCAGCGGCAGCATCATATTTGGTACCGAACTTGAACGGGGTGGGTGTTCCTCCGAAGTCGATGATCCTTGTCATGATTGCCAGGTTGTAGCTGAGTGAGGCTGTCGCGTCTATTGAAGGTAGTCCGGCAGCCATTGTTTCCCAGACCCCTTTCTCGGATGCAAGCAGCTCATACCTGGCCGATGCCACACTCCGGTTTTTGTCAAGTGCGTAATCAACAGCCTCATCGACTGTAAGTGAGAGGGCTGCCGGGACATCCTGTGCCGAGAGGCTCATGCCGGCGGCGGATGTCGCGATTAAGATGATAGCAATAATTATTCTTTTCATATAGCCGTTTATAACTGTTACTGTTTCAAAATCAAATCTCATTCTCCATCGAATCAATCAGTTCAACACCTTTGGCGGTGGAGATTCCGCGCATGAAACTGATCATGACGTTACGCATGATGTCCCTCTGCATGAAGATCTCCCTGGGAAAAAGCTCCTCATCTCCTGCCATGGTTGAAATGCCTTTAAATGCCCTGCCTACAATCTCAACATTAATGTCCTTCCTGAAAATTTCCTGGCTGACCCCCTTTTCAAGTATCTTCCTGGCAGCCTCATAATCAGGATTCTCACATTTCTCCTTCAGACGTTTCAATACATTGCTGTGGTACTTCTTCAGATCAGAACCAATCAGCGGATTCATTGTGGCAGCATGATCCCTTCCCGTCCTTACGATGCAGAAGACAGCTGAGATCACATCAGGAGAGGAGTCCAGAATCTTGTCAATCATCTCCCTCTGCTTGATTATTATAGAATCCATTACCGCGAAAAGCAACGTATCCTTGTCAATGAACCTTTCGTAAATACTTCTCTTCGAAATCCCGAGATGTGAAGCAATGGCATCCATGGTGACTGCCCTGATACCGTGTATACGGAACAGATCCGCAGCTCCGGTAATTATTCTGTCATCATATTCCTGCATCTGGTTCATCCATTTCCTGAATTAGGGCGCAATATTCAGAAAACTTTTAGAGTTTTCAAAGTTTTTTATGATAAATAATTGTTAAATACCGCCGAGTTGCGGTAATGAGCCGGTGAACGGCATGAAGAATTGCGATTTGCGAGTTTGCGAATTTGGTCGCAACAATGCAATAATTGTATTAGGCATGGCTCCGCCTTTCTGTAATCCCAGGGTGGTATCTTTGTCTGTTACATTTTTCCATAACGGTCATAGACCGTTAAGAATTGTAACCTGCAGGCCCCCACCCACCCGCTTCGAGGGAGGGGGGCCGGGTAGCATGGTTATACAGTTCTTCAACCTCACGAGGTTGGGAAAAACACATATCCCACTGGTTTTCAATTATTACCCTCAAGGAGGAGTATGCAGCTATTCTAGCCATCTGACCCTGGTGGCAATCCTAATTCGCAACTCGAAATTCGAAATTCGGAAATCCTACCTGTAGAGATAGACCGTCCCCCGATACTCGCGGCTCTTGTATTCGACATCATCATATCCCACGGCACGCATAATATAAAAATAGGCACCCGGGCCGGCACGGCGCTCGGAATTATTGATCTTGCCATCCCATCCCTGCCAGTCCTGAAGCACCTCACCGTCAGCTTCGTAATTGTAGACACGGTGACCGCTCTTGGAAAAGACCTGCAGGTTCACGAAGCGAAGCGACTGCTTCTCAGGAACGAAGAAATCATTGAGGCCGTCGTCATTAGGAGTAAAGACGTTTGGAATTTTCAGGAGAGAGGGGAGCACACTGATCCTCACCGTGGCCGAATCGCGGCAGGTAAGTTCGCTCTCTATCAGGAGAGAAACTGTGTAATCACCGGGTATATAATAAGTATGTGTTGCCGGATCGGGCATATTTGAGACTGAGTCATCGCCAAACCTCCATGTATACTTCATCGCCCTGACAGAGTTATCTATAAATGATACCTCCAGCGGCGCCTCGCCCTCCAATGGTTCAGCAGTGAACTCAGCCTTGACATGAATGGAGGTATAATCGAAGGAAGCCGTAATGGAGCATCCGAAGCTGTCGGTTACCTCCAGTGAGTATCTCACGTCTTCCAGTGGCGGCGAGAAGGTGATCGGGTCAATCTCCAGGTCAGGATATGGTATTGCCGATGAAGGCGATGATGACCAGAGGTGCTTCACACCGTTGGGCAAAATTCGTGATGCATTTGTTGACGGATCGTAGTAGGTAAATGGATCCGTTGCCTTTGTACCGTCAAGAGCGACATAATCGCAGGTATAGTGGAGCAGGACTGCCTGAGACACAGGTTTGTCAATACTGATCCACGCAAAGAGTTCCGCGGTGTATCCTCCGCCGTCAGTTATCTGCACATGGTATCCTCCTTCGGCGAGGCCGGAGGCTACAGATGTTACTCCTGATTCTGTTTTCACGGGGATTGAAAAACCTCCGCCAGCCTGGTTGTACCTGGTCCATGTAAAAGTGAAGGGAGCTGTACCTCCCGGGCTTGTAGCCTCCAGTGTGCCTGTAGTTCCACCGGTGCCGTCACAGAAGATAAATACCGGGTCATGCCTGGCGGTGACCGGATAAGTGGTATAGCGCACCGTGCGGCTGCCGGGGGCAGTGATCTGCGCCTGTACCGCCAGGGGCAACAAAATGATTATGAGAGCCAGATATCTTGACACACCTGATTAACGGATTTAGTCCTCCAAATGATATGCAAACCTAATAAAAAATGACGTTCTTTGGGGGATTAAAATTCTGCATTTTCATTCATGTTTCGCGATTATCTGAAAGAACTTAACGAAGCGCAGCAGGCGGCCGTTGTCAACACGCAGGGGCCTGCGATGGTCATTGCAGGGGCGGGGTCCGGAAAGACAAGGGTTCTTACATACCGCATCGCGCATCTGCTTCAGCAGGGTGTACCCGCCCACCGTATACTTGCACTCACCTTCACCAACAAGGCCGCCGGGGAGATGAAGGAACGTATCATGCACATCGTCGGCCCGGAAAAGGCACGCAGCCTCTGGATGGGAACCTTTCATTCGATATTCGCACGATTCCTGCGCAAAGACGGGAGTTACCTCGGATACAAGAGCAATTTCACAATATACGATCAGGACAACACCCGCAGCCTGATACGCACCATCATCAAGGAGATGGGGCTGGATGATTCGGTCTACAAGCCCGCGGGCGTTGCATCACGCATATCACACGCCAAAAATAACCTCATTACCGCCCAGCAGTACAGCAGCGTGCCGCAGATAACCGAATCGGACAAGGCATCGCGGGTTCCCGAAGCTGCTGCCATTTACCGGCATTATGCCGCCCGTTGCTTCAGGGCCAACGCTATGGATTTTGATGATCTGCTGCTGAATATCAATATCCTGTTTCGAGATTTTCCGGCAGTACTTGACGAGTACCGCCAGCGCTTCGACTATGTGCTGGTGGATGAGTACCAGGATACCAATTTCGCGCAGTACATAATAGTACACAAGCTCTCGGAAAGTCACAGAAACCTTTGTGTGGTGGGCGACGATGCCCAGAGCATCTACTCTTTCCGCGGGGCACGAATTGAAAACATACTCAATTTCGAAAAAGATTACCCGGATTACAAGCTCTTCAAGCTCGAACAGAACTACCGTTCCACGCAAAATATAGTCAATGCCGCCAACAGTGTCATTGAAAAGAACACCGGGCAGATACGGAAGACTGTTTTCTCGAAAAACGATGAGGGCGAAAAGATAAGAGTCGTGCAGACCACCATTGACAGCGAGGAGGGGATACTCACCGCCTCTGACATCCTTGACACAAGGATGAGGGAGCGGCTTGACTGGAAGGACTTCGCCATCCTCTACCGCACAAATGCGCAGTCGAGGATTTTCGAGGAGATGCTTCGCAAGCGCAACATACCTTATAAGATCTACGGCGGACAGTCGTTCTACGAGCGTAAGGAGATACGTGACCTGATTGCATATCTGAGGCTGATTGTCAATCCCGACGATGAGGAGGCGCTCAGGCGAATCATCAACTATCCCAAGAGAGGCATCGGTGACACCACCGTGCAAAAGCTCATGGAGTTAGCAAGGTCGCTGGATATAAGCATCTGGTCAATCATCAGCTCGCAGGAACTTAGTGCAAAGTATCTTGCTCCCTCGCTGCGGATGAAGATCAGCTATTTCACAGGGCTGATGCGTCCGGTGATGGCAGTGGCGGAAACGGCCACTGCGTATGACATTGCCTACGGCATGGCATCGGCGAGCGGCATCCTTACCGAGCTGAAGCAGGGACAGGTGCCCGAGGAGATAGACAGGCTGCAGAACGTCCAGGAACTGCTCAACGGCATCAAGGAGTTCACCGAGTCAGCTGTCACCAACGGCGAGCCTTCTGATATTGGCACATGGCTGCAGTCGGTTGCACTGCTGACGGATCAGGATCTGGAGAAGCCCGAAGACAGGGACAGGGTGACTCTGATGACGATTCACTCTGCCAAAGGACTGGAGTTCAAGTATGTATATATAGTAGGCCTCGAGGAAAACCTCTTCCCGTCGGCAATGAATGTGTTCAATCCGCGGGAGCTGGAGGAAGAGCGCAGGCTCTTTTATGTAGCGCTGACGCGTGCCTGCCGGAGGGTGACGCTGAGCTATGCGTTGAATCGGTACAAGTGGGGGACGCTGGAGAGAGGCTCACCGAGCCGCTTCATTGGCGAGATAGAGAGCGAGTTCCTATCCTACCCGCAGACAGGCGGAAAACCTTTTGGCCAGAGAATGGTTTATGAGCCCGGACAGGCTGGAGGCATTGGTGAGCAACCCGGGCCGATTGCACCACCGGCCAGGATGACAAGGTTACGTGACATTGATGGCAACGCACCGGCAACTGGTGGCAGAGGTGCCGGACACAAAGGCGGCACCGGCAGCGAAGGTACCGGACAGAGAGGCGGCACCGGCAACGGCGGCGTAGGTCCGGGCAGCGGTGGTACCGGGCAGAAAGGAAGCGACGGCAGCGGAGGCCATGGCACCAATGGACAGGGCGGCTATACAGGCACCGGCAACATGGGTCAAGGCAGCTACGGGCAGGGTGGCAATTTCGCCGTCGCCGGAGGCGGACCGGTTCCTTCCAGTCCGGGAGACCTGGAGCCCGGCGACAGGGTCACCCACGAGCGGTTCGGCGAGGGCGAGGTGATGGCTGTAGAAGGTGAAGCGCCCAACACCACAGCTTTGATCAACTTCAAATCAACAGGAACCAAGAAACTGCTGCTTCGCTTTGCGAAACTGACACGACTCTGATTTTCAAGGACGGGTAATCAAAGAACTCCGGATCAAACATTTAGCGCCCTACTGAGGGCGCACCTGTAGCCGGACATGCTCCCATCCCTACACAGCAAAATTAAATAGAGAAGGCCGGCATGGCTGACCGGCCCCCTCAGAAGTGTATGAAGTTCAAATAAATGGATGCAGTGTTTAATTATGCCTCAGTTGACGGAGCTTCATCAGCCATGTCAGCTCCCGCTGCAGGAGCAGTGGCATCTGTCACAGGCACTGCCTCAACCTGCCAGAGACCCTTCTCAATCAATACCGAGTGGTAGAGAGTTGCGTATGAGCTCTTGACCCACATGTCGGATACAAGTACTCCCACGAAAAAGCAGATAAAGCCTGCGATGTAGATAAAAAAGGCTATGAAACCCATGACGAAGATGGTCCATCCGTGACCCCGCGTCATTCTCCAGCTCTCCTCGGCGGCCCGGATGGGGTCAAGACCCTTGTCCATGACGAGGTAGGGGGTGAAAGTCAGGCGGCATGCAAGTATTATGCCCGGCACGATCAGGAAGACCAACCCTATGCCTATCAGTGCTGTAAGCAACAGATTCGCCAGCACAATATTCAGATAGTTCTTGCGGAATCCGGTGATGAGCATGTCAAATTCGGGCGTGATCTGCCGTGCTGCCTGCACGAACATCATTTTTGCACCGTACCTGAATACAGGTAACAGCAGAAACATATAGAGCAGAGCGATAAGCCCCATGAAGGCTGCCGCCACCCCGAAAGCGCTGAACTTCGGGGCTATTGCAGTCCTTGGCATCATGATCAGAGAGATGGAATTCAGTGACGCCCTTCTTCTGTTCAGATATTACTATGTAGGTGCATCACTGCTCTTTGCGATTATATCAGCACTACTCCTTATCCGTGGAATTTCCCCTTCTCCCGGCAGGGTGGACCGCATACGCCTGGCGCTGATAATCGCGGGAGGCACGCTGTTACAATCGCTGGTGCTCATATTCGTGCCACATTCGGCGTGGATGGCCCTATCCTTTGTTTTTCTGCTGTTTGCAACCATAACTACAGTATCGCTGTACCTCAGTTACCTTACTGACCTGAAGCCTGCATTTATACCTGAACAGCTGCCGCTGCCCCGCGGTATTGAGGATTTCATAAGGAGAAACGAGATCTCGCCGCGTGAAGCGGAGATAATCGCCGAGATATGCAACGGACTGAGTAACAAGGAGATAGCCGACAGGCTTTACATCAGTCTTCAGACCGTAAAGGACCACACCTCGCGTATTTACATGAAGACCAATATACGTAACAGGATGCAGCTCATGGCGCTGGTGCGGGGAATGGATGCCGGCAACTGATCTTTTCGCGCGTGGTGTCGCCGGTAGCTGATATGATCGTGCCTGGCGTCGCCAATCACAGGTTCCCGCGGACGTCACACTGCCATCATTCAGAACGATATCCCCAGCAGATCCTGCAGTTTCAGTCCGGGAGCAAAAATACGGTAAGCCACAGGCCACACTTTCGCAAGGTATCTGTCCTGCCTGTCTCTTATAACCACAGCCAGCTCATCATTGGCGGCAGTGTTGCCCGATGCCCCCAGACGGTATCCTGTCAGTGTCATTATCTGGGCAAGGTCATTGTACCTTCCGAGGTTTTGTGTCATTGTTCCCAGCTTTTTCTCCAGCTGCCTGACTGTCTGTGGACTGAGATGCCTGAAGAATATCAGCTGGTACATGAAAGTTTTCGATTTCTTCCGGAATTTGTGAAGGAGCGGCTCAGAAGGCTTATTCCGGCAGGCCAGGTAGGCAGCCGAGGCAGCGGTATGGCTGTTCCCGAGCTCACCCAGGAGAAGCCGCAGGTCCGGCTCATTCAATGATATGAACCGCAGCCGGTACTGCGCTTTTTTCAATCGGTCATTTACCCCACTGACTGTCTTTGCCATTTCTCCCGCCTGATCCCAGGTGGAATAAGGTTTACGAAGCAGATCCTGAACAGTGGCGTTATCATGCAGTTTGATAAAGAGCTCCGGGTTATCCTTTTTAAGGGCCTTCATGGTCTTGCGCAGAACGGCCGACTCCCGCCAGAGAGCCAGGATACGTCCCGTCTCGCGTCCCGCCAGATACTCCCTCCGGTAGGCCTCCTCATCGAGAAGGGGCCTCACCAGCCTGATGGCGGCACGATGCTTCTTCATAAGCACCCTGACATCGTGAATGGCCGGGTCATCCGGCACCGGCCGGCCGGTGAGCAGTGTCAGTGATCCGGACAGATAGCCGGCCATCGTTGTTTTCAAATCCTTCGGCTCAGGAGGGGTCTTAGGGGTCATAATCAGATTATTGATACCTGATAAAGTTACATAAATGTAACGGGATTCCAATCCGGCCCTGTCATTCCCCGGCTACCTTTGCACCTTGAAAAGGTTTGCGGACCCCGTGGCGCAGCCTCAGCTTTTTTCTTAAATTTGATAAAGCATAAATAAGATAACAATGGGTAAATCAAACGGTAAGAACGGCAGGCCTCAGAAGATTGGCATCCTCACCGCGGGAGGCGACTGTCCGGGCATCAACGCGGCAATCAGGGGCGTTGGCAAGACAGCAATTGTCAAGTACGGGATGCAGGTCATCGGTATCAGTGACGGCTACGCCGGGCTGATTAACAAGGAGTACAGGGAGCTGACCGAGAGCGATCTTTCCGGAATCCTGACCCTCGGAGGAACCATACTGGGCACCTCGCGTGAGAAGCCCTTCAAGGGCAGCGGGAAGAAAAAGGATGAGTTGCGGAAACCGCTGCTTATCAAGGAGCACTATGAGCAGATCGGGCTTGACTGCCTTGTGTGCATCGGCGGCAACGGCACGATGAAGACCGCAAATATGCTGTCAGAGAATGGGCTGAATGTGGTTGGGATACCAAAAACAATTGACAATGATATCTGGGGTACGGACATGACATTCGGGTTCGACTCGGCGGTGAATATTGCCACCGAAGCGATTGACCGCCTCCACTCCACCGCCAACTCTCACAAACGGATCATGGTTATCGAACTTATGGGACACAACGCAGGCTGGCTCGCTCTCTACTCCGGAATGGCCGGCGGAGGCGACGTCATACTGATTCCTGAAATACCCCACGACGAGAAAGTGGTGATGGATTACCTCCGCAAACGGGCTGACAATAACAAACCTTACTCCATTGTAGTTGTTGCTGAAGGGGTTGCAATACCTGAGGGTGAGGATTCTCCGGCGCGGTACCTGGCCAGAAGAATCCAGGAAGAGACGGGGCTGGAAACAAGAGAGACAGTTCTTGGTTATATACAGAGAGGCGGATCTCCCTCACCGATGGACCGCGTGCTGGCATCGCGGTTCGGAGCAGCAGCCGCCAACCTGATAGCGAAGAGTGAATTCGGCAGGATGGTTGCACAGCGCAACGGCGAAATCAGCTCGGTTAAACTATCCGAGGTAGGCGGAAAAACCAAACTTGTAAGCAAGGATGACCCGATGGTCAGACAGGCAAGGGAGATGGGTACATGCTTCGGTGATTGACCTGTACCCGCGACAGAATAAAATGATACCATCAATTAAATTTAAGAAAGACAATGGTTAAGAAGAGCAAAACAGAAGAGGCTGAGACAAGGAAACTGATTCTCATAAGGCACAGTAAGGCAGAGGACTTTTCGTCTGAAATATCAGACTTTGAAAGATCACTGACGGTCAGGGGCAAGGTAAACAGCCGCCTGATGGCCGAGATACTGAAGGCGAAGGGTGAAGAGCCTGGCCGGGTTATCAGCAGTCCGGCCTTCCGTGCACTGGAGACAGCGCTGATCTTTTGCCGCGAATATGAAATAAGCCCTGCTGAGATCAGGCTCGCCCCGGAACTGTACCACGGTCTCAGCGAAGCAGAGTTCCTGCACTTCATGCAGCAGCAGAGCGATGAAGATCACACCGTGACACTCTTCGGGCATAACCCGCTTATAACTGAACTGGCTGCATACTTCGCAGCGGACGAGCCGGAGATATTACCCAAAACCGGCATCTACTGCCTCGAGTTTCAGGCTGCAAGCTGGAGAGAGGTAGAGCCCGAGAGCGGCAGAACCCTTTATTTCCTTACACCCAGGGAGCTGGCATGAGCAAAGCATACATACCCAAGGAGATAAGCTGGCTTTCGTTTAACGGACGGGTGCTGCAGGAAGCCGCCAACAGCGAGGTACCCCTGCTGGAACGGTTCAATTTCCTTGGTATCTATTCAAATAATCTCGACGAATACTTCAGGGTACGCGTGGCAACACTGAGGCGACTCACCCTTTACGGCAACAAGGCAAAGGGTATCCTGGGCTATAGCCCGAAGGCTACCCTGAAGAAAATCCAGGAGATCGTCCTCAGCCAGAATGAAGTATTTGAGAAGACCTATACCGGCCTCATGGCAGAGCTGAAGAGGCACCGGATCAACTTCGTGAACGAGCAGCAGCTTGATGCGGAGCAGACCGAATTCGTCCGCAACTTCTTCCGCAAGGAGGTCAGATCGAGGCTTATGCCATTGATAATCAGCAAGGAAAACAAGCTGCCCGATCTTCCGGACGACGCAATATTTTTCGCAGTGCAGCTTCGTAGTACCGTAAAGGACAGGAAGATATATGCACTGCTTGAGATCCCGTCAACGGACATCCTCCCCAGGTTCATAATGCTGCCCGGCAAAAAGGGCAACAGGTATGTCATCTTCCTGGACGATGTGATCAGGTGGGGGCTGAATGAGATCTTCAGCACCCTGCCCTTCGACGAGCTCTCCGCCTATACATTCAAGGTGACCAAGGATGCTGAACTGGAAATCGCCGATGACATCTCCGACAGCTATATCGAAAAAATCTCGAAAAGCCTCCAGTTGCGCAGGAAGGGTAATCCCGTAAGGTTCGTCCATGACAGGGAGATGCCGCCGGAGTTGCTTAAAATTCTCTCAAGGAAGCTGAACCTGGGATCGGATGATGTGATCATGCCCGGCAACAGATATCATAACTTCAAGGATTTCATGAAGTTCATCGAGATCGAAGGAGAGGGTCTCTCCTACCCTAAGCTGCCGCCGGTGAGGCATCCGGCACTGCACTACGGCAAGAGCATCCTCTCAGCCATGAGGAAGCGGGATATCCTCTTTTATTTTCCGTATCATCCTTTTGAGCACTTTATCGATCTCCTCAGGGAAGCTTCTATTGATCCGCACGTCACCTCAATTCATATCACTCTGTACAGACTGGCACAGAACTCCAGCGTAATCAACGCCCTGATGAACGCCGCCCGCAATGGCAAGAACGTTACCACGGTGGTGGAGCTGCAGGCGCGATTTGATGAGGAGGCCAACATCCTCTGGGGCAACAAGCTGCAGGACGAAGGGGTGAAGGTCATATATGGTGTGCCGGGACTGAAGGTGCACTCCAAGCTGTGCCTCATCACCAGGGAGAAGGAAGGTGTGGTGCAGAGGTACGCCGTCGTTGGCACCGGCAACTTCAACGAGGAAACCGCCAGGGTATATACCGATCACCTCCTGCTCACAGCTGATAAGAAGATCACCAACGAGGTGCTCAAGGCATTTAACTTCTTCAGTGCCAACTACAGGAAGGACAAGTTCTACCACCTGCTTGTGTCACCTTTCGGGCTTCGCAACAGGCTGGTAAGCCTCATAGAGAACGAAACCAGGAATGCTAAAGCAGGCAAGGCGGCGTACATCGATATAAAGATTAACAACCTGACGGACGAAGAGATAATTGAGAAACTTTATAAGGCCGGCCAGGCCGGTGTGCGTATCAGACTGATAGTCAGGGGAATGTTTTCAATTACTGCGGGAGTTAAGGATGTAAGTGAAAACATCAGTGCGATAGGTATTGTGGACAGGTACCTTGAACATTCCAGATTCATGGTTTTCTGCAATGGCGGAGAAGAGCTGGTTTATATCACCTCGGCTGACATCATGCCGCGCAACCTTGACCGCAGGATAGAGGTCACCTGTCCCATCTGGGATCCGTCAATCAGGAAGGAGATCACTGATGTCTTCAACATTCAGTGGAATGACAATGTGAAGGCGCGCATCCTTGATGCGGAGCTGTCAAACATGATGGTACCTGCCGGCAAGACTGCCCTCAGGTCGCAGACGGAGATACACAGGTACTACTCGGAGAAAAATACCCTGCCCCGGGAGCCTGTGAAGGAATAAATCCCGATAGCCAGTTAAGGAATAAGCCAGGACAATCAAGCAGATGAAGTACCGGGTGGCAGAATCAATTCACACCTTCAAATGGCAGTGTCGGAAGAAACTGTGGTGCTTTGCGGTATTTGGTACCCTGCTCGTATGAGTACGCTATCCCGATAAGCAGCGGTTCGCTCCATGCCCTGCCGAAGAAGGAGATCCCCACAGGCAGGCCGTCAACGTAACCCATCGGTACGGTGATATTCGGATAACCGGAGACGGCTGCCGGGGATGAACTGCTCACCGTGTATGAATCGCCGTTGACAAGGTCTGTCTTCCATGCCGGCGAGCCTGTCGGGGCAATGAATGCGTCGAGGTTGTGCTCCTTCATAACCCTGTCGATTCCCTTTTCCCTTACGAGGCGATTCATTTTCTCAAGCGCATCAAGGTATTCCTTTGAGGTGATATCTCCCTTCTTCTGTGCTTCGAGAAGCAGTTCCTGGTCATAGTAGCGCAATTCGATGCTGTCATTTTTATTGAACTCTATCAGCTCCTCAACACTTTTCACCGGTGCGTTTTCGCCAAGCGAAGCGAAATATTTGTTAAGCCCGTCCTTAAACTCATAGAGCATTACCTGGAATGAGAGAGAGCCAACCTCGCGACTGTAGATGTTGTCAATCTCGATCACTTCTGCGCCCTGGCTCCTCAGGAAGTTCACCGCATGCTGCATGATGGTGTCCACCTTGAAATGGGATCCCCTGGCCGACGTGTACCACCCGAGCCGTTTGCCCTTCAGTCCGCCCTCCTTGAGGAAGGGGGTATAGTCGGCCAGGGCTTTGCCCTCTGATGCTGCCGTTTTGCTGTCGGCCTGATCAATTCCCGTCATTGCTCCCAGGGCTGTTGCCGCATCGCTTACTGTTCGACCCATGGGGCCGGGGGTATCCTGCGTGAATGAGATGGGCACAATTCCGCTGCGGCTGAGCAGACCCACAGTAGGTTTGATGCCAACAATGCCGTTGGCCGTTGATGGGCATACTATGGAGCCGTTGGTCTCGGTGCCGATTGCGATCATTGTCAGGTTGGCTGAAACGGCAACTCCCGATCCGGAGCTCGATCCGCACGGGTTACGGTCGAGGACATAGGGGTTCTTAGTCTGTCCGCCTGCGCCGCTCCATCCGCTGGATGAGAGGTTGCCGCGGAAGTTTGCCCACTCTGAGAGGTTTGCCTTGCCGAGGATGACGGCACCGGCCTCGCGCAGCTTCATGGCGATGTAACTGTCCTGCAGCGGGTGCGAGCCGCTCAGCGCACGTGACCCGGCTGTGGTTTCCATCTGGTCATGAGTGTCAATGTTGTCTTTCAGCAGCACAGGCACTCCGTGCATCGGACCGCGCTTTTTGCCATCCTTCAGCTCTGCATCCAGCTGCGCCGCAATGGCCAGAGCATCCGGATTGACCTGTATGACGGCATTCAGGGTCGGGCCGTTGTCATCTTTAGCATTGATACGGTCAAGATAGGCCTGTACCACATCGGTTACAGTGAAGTCACCGTTGTCATATCCCTGCTGAAGCCGGGTTATGGTGTATTCTTCGAACCGGAATTCAGCAGTTGTCTCCTTTCCTTTCGGAGTTTGATTGCAGGCAAATAACGTTGCCAAGAGCAGCGCGGTTAGGCTTGGGATGGTTTTTTTCACGGGAAATCAATTTTAAATTAATGATCAACCGAAGTTAGAACTTTTTTGGTTTGGCGACAATGTGGATACTAAGGACCAATAAGGTTTTCCACCTACTGTAACTAAAAAGTACCCGGCTGCTCCTTCTTTTGAAGCTTTCCAATCACCAGAGCCCCCTTGTCTATATGACATCATCCATCTATCTTCTTCTGAAAAGTCAGTGATTTGTTTCCATGTAAAGTGTTTTAATTCGGAAAAACCTTCTAAACCGTCAGCGGTCCCGATTAAAGGCATATAATTATCAGCTTCAGGTTCAAACCATTGTGTGCCTTGGTCATAAAGCGCTTTTGCTGTCATTGATGTAACTCCGCTCTTACCATCATTTAACATAAATAAATACTTACCAGAATTTGAGGTAACAGAGATAGTATCCCCGTTAGGGTCAATAAACAAGATTGGATTGTTAGCACAATAGTTATAAGGTGAAAGGTTGTAATATTTTTCAGCTCTTGGATCTTGGGTTGTCCATCTTCCTATCTGCGGGTCATAAAACCTCGCGCCGTAATCCTGATAGTCTACTCCCAAAAAACAACATGTAAAAAAGTTACAGGAACTCCTCCGGATAGCATTCATTCAAAGAACGTTCTGATCTTAAAGATAGAGCTTTTTTTCTTTTAATTGAACAAGATCTGTTTCAGATAAAAAGAAAAAGGTTCATGGTTTCCAGTCCCGGATTATAATTCTGTCCTGGTAAAGCTTTACCTCGAGCTTTTGTTTGCCTCTCCATTTCAGTTCCCGGATATACTCGATCGGGATCGTAACTGCATAACTTGTGCCTCCTGCTATTTTGGTAAGGCTTCGTACCTTCCTGTCAGCTGTATTCTTAAGTGCCATGGCTTTAGTTTTTTATCTACGTAGTAAGATACGTAGTTTCCTACATAGATACAAGGCCACCGCTCGGCCGTCCCTTCTGGCCCGTTTTCCTGTCATGCTTTTTGTGCCGGATTGCGGGGCTTTACAATGTGCTGCAAACAGGTAAGGCCGGGGCAAACCACCAGAAGGGAACGGCACGGGGAGCAGCTCACAAAAATGCGGGAGCAATTGAAAGATTTTTGGGAGCTGCGTGGGATTTTTCTATCGGGCAAATGTCATGGTGTCACAGCTTTGTGATACCTGGTGCCTTTACGGTCTCCGGTTTTTAATAAAAATCCTTCTCTTACCAGGAAAGCAAGATCTTTCTTGAGGGTGTTCCGTGAGTATTGTTTCAAAGCTTTTTCTATATCACCTACCTGAGCCGGTTCATTCGCTCCAATATAATCAAGAACCTCCTGCTGACGTTTGTTCAGCGCTGTCTTGAGCTTACTGTAGGTTTCGTACTTGGCCTCCAGTCTTTCTGTTAATGTGATCAGACTCTGCATAAAAAACAAAACCCAGGCATCGATCCTTTCATTGTCTTTATAACGATTCTTCTGCCCTGCAACCAATACCCGGTAGTATTCATCCTTACGGGATTCAATAACATTCTCAAAAGAGACATACTGGATGAACTGATAATCCAGCTTCATCAATAAAAGCGTGGTAAGCAGCCTTGACAGGCGGCCATTGCCATCTTTGTATGGATGGATCGATAAGAACTCATATACAAAACCGGCCGTGATAACAAGAGGATGCATATCCCGTTTATCCAGCCTCTCATGCAACCACTCCAGGAGCTGTTGCATTTCCAAAGGAGTTAGATGTGGCGGTGTGGTACCAAAAATCACTCGCTGGGTACCATCCGGATAATTCGCAACAACCTTGTTTGTGGTTGTTTTATATTTCCCCCTGTGCGACTGGTCCTTTTCACTGTGTTTTAACAGTATGCCATGCAGCTGATGGATGTAACGTTCCGTTAATTCAATATCGGCATGGTTATCCAGGATGGTTGCAAGAGCATCATAATAACCGGCTACTTCCTGCTGGTCCCTGGATGCAAAACGGGCAATCTTTAACGATGCAAGCAACTTTTCCACCTCCTGGTCCGTGAGCTTAGCTCCCTCAATACGTGTTGAAGATCCTGTGCTCTCTATTGTTGCTATCTTCCTGAGTTCCTTAAGGTACTGGCCCTGCAGGTTCTCTTTGGCTTTCCAAATACCCTTAAAAGTATCCAGTATGCTGAGCTGCTGACTTAACTGCTGGTATACCTGGCTGTCGAAGCTCAGTTTTGTCTGCATGTTTTTGGATATATCCATAACGTATCCATATTTATCCATAACAAAAATATTCTTTTTTATTTAATTGAAAATATTTTATCCTTGATATTCCAAAGTGGAAGCTCAAGATGATGTCGCATTTTGCGTTATCAAGTCTGTATATGTCTGATTATATGTCTTATTGGATATCACAATTTGTGATTTCAAGATTGGTGGTCGCAATTTGCGACCACCATTTTATACCAGAGGATGACACTTATTTATCGACTGAAAATCCCGTCCGTTTGTAAC
>DFYY01000024.1 GCA_002383485.1 Bacteroidales bacterium UBA4070
TTTTGAGTTTAAAGACAAACACTAAATAGTCCGAGTTGGCAACTTCTTCAAGTTTGGTTGTGAAAGCTCTTAAACATTTATCACTTCCACTTCTTCCACCTGTTTCATGAGATCCAGATGAATTTTCACCTTTATTTTCTTTTTGATTTTCAGAGTAATCCGAAAAATTTCCTGTTCCAGTACTTCCCATAGGTTTGTTGGTTTAAGGTTAGGTTATCGTTTTTTGCATGGTCAATAGACAAATGACTTGAATATCAAAGTTAAATAAATGAAAATGAAATTAGGAAGGTAAAACTGATATATTTTGCTAATACTGAAAAATTTCTTGAGTTCGTGATGATTTTAAGCGGCCCTTAGAAGTCACCTGAATTAATTGTAATGAAGTAACATCAGTTAACAACTTATCTGGTTATTGGCTTGATTAAGGTTGAAGGAATTCTAACTTTGTAGTGCGGTCAGAACGATCGTCCAACGAAATTCGAAGTTTGCAGATCCATAACTTTTGCGTCCGAAAACTTATTACGTGAGCCCGACAAAGTAATTTGAAGGGCTTAATCTTGTATATTGGTGCAAGCGGAAAATCATCAAAAACAGCCTTCACAAAGAGACAAGTGGTGCAATGGTGGTGCAGACACCAAAAGAAAAAACCGCAACTAATTGATTTTCAATTGCGGCTTCATTAGAAAAGTGCCCAGGACAAGACTCGAACTTGCACACCCTTACGAGCACCAGCCCCTCAAGCTGGCGTGTCTACCAATTTCACCACCTGGGCGTTGTTGGTGGTGCCCAGAACAGGACTCGAACCTGCACATCATTGCTGACACTAGTCCCTGAAACTAGCGCGTCTACCAATTTCGCCATCTGGGCCACTTTCCGGATACCAAAGCTTTTTGCACCGTGAGATGCCACCCTGCTTTTATCCTTCAATGCGGCTGCAAAAATAAAGATTTTTTCTTAACCAAATACCCTAAATCCCAAAATGGCAAAAAATATTTCAGCCGCTAGAATCCGGAGTCAAGCCGTACTCCTGACTGCTCCCGGGCAAAAAGAGTGCACAGGCAGGCAGAAGAATGATCATTAAGGCAAAATAAACCAGTTTTTTCATTTCATTTTCCTTTCATGCTTTTTTCTGATTACCCAAAAAAATAAGGTGGCTCAAGTCCCTTAAGTTTCTCTTTTATCTATATTTGACAGCTTAAATTTAACAAATAGTCTGCCAATAAGATGATGAACATCAACAATATGGGAAAAACCTGTCGCGGATTCATATATTACATTGATAATCAAATTATTGTCAAACATTATTCAACTATGAAAACCAACGTCTTCAACTACAGGACATGAAGGTATACAAATTCGGAGGCACTTCGGTAGGCAGTCCTGAACGATTCAGGGCGCTTTTGCCTCTGATCAGTGACGGAGAACAGAAGATAGTGGTTCTGTCGGCCATGGCAGGGACTACCAATGAGCTGGTTGAGATATCCGGGCTCTTTTCTTCGGGTGACAGTGACGGGGCAATGAAGAGGAGCGAACAGCTTCGGGCCGGGTATCACACTGTCGCGAAGGAGCTCTTCGCCTCTGCGACATGGTCAGAACGGGCCCATGATCTCATTGACGAGCATTTCAATTATATTATCTCCCTCTTTTCAAGGGAGTACAGCAGGCATAACGAGAAGCGCATACTAGCCCGCGGCGAGCTGCTGTCAACCGCCATTCTCCACTTCCTGCTTTCCGAGGTTGGGATAGCCTCTGCCCTTATCCCGGCGCTGAACTTCATGAGGGTAGACAAGGACGGCGAGCCTGATTATTTCTACATCAGGGAAAACCTGAGGCGTGAGATGGCCGGGATAAAGAATGAACAGATAATCATAACCCAGGGATTCATCTGCCGCAATGTATTTGGGGAGACTGACAACCTGCGCCGCGGCGGAAGCGACTACAGCGCTACTATTATCGGTGCTGCACTTGGTGCGGAGGAGGTTCAGATCTGGACTGACATCAGCGGACTTCATAACAATGATCCCAGGTACGTTGAAAACACCAGGGTCATCAGGAGCCTCTCCTTCAGCGAGGCGGCTGAGCTGGCCTACTTCGGGGCAAAAATACTTCATCCCTCGAGCATTAACCCGGCAAGGATGAAGAATATACCTGTCAGGCTCAAGAACACTATGGAGCCTGCCGACGAAGGTACACTTATTACCTCTGCATCAACTCTCCAGGACTACACTGCCGTGGCCGCAAAAGACAGCATCACTGCCATCAGGATCCGCTCAGACAGGATGCTGATGGCATACGGTTTCATGAGGAGGATCTTCGAGGCCTTCGAAGCCTTCAGGACCCCGATAGACATGATCACTACTTCGGAAGTATCAGTCTCTCTGACAATTGAGGATCCCACTCACCTTGAAGAGATAGTGAATTCGCTCAGCTCCATAGGTCACGTGGAAATCGATCATCAGCAAACAATCATCTGTATTGTGGGCGACTTCCGTCCTGACCGGGTAGGGTCAGCTCCCGAGATTTTCCAGGCCCTGAACCAGATCCCCGTCAAGATGATCTCATACGGCGGCAGTGACCACAGTGTTTCGATACTTATCAATACAACCGACAAGATTACGGCGCTAAGGGCGCTCAATGAGATGTTATTTTCATAGAAAGCATGATCACAAAAGAGATTACTGAAAAACTCGGGAGCCGTGAGACCCCCTATTATTATTATGACCTCGAGATACTGCGTGAGACGCTGGCTGTGGCATCAGGCGAGGCAGCCATCAGGGATTTTCATGTTCATTTTGCGGTTAAGGCCAACTTCAACCCGGTAATAATGAAGATTATGGCAGGATATGGGTTCGGGGCCGACTGTGTAAGCGGGAACGAAGTGGAACATGCCATCGCGTGCGGCTTTCCTGCCAGTAAGACTGTCTTCGCCGGTGTGGGCAAGAGCGACCGTGAGATAGAGACTGCGCTCAGGCTCGGCATCAAGTGCTTCAATGCAGAATCAGCTGCCGAACTGGAGGTCATTGAAACCATAGCCGGAAGAATGGGAATAAAGGCTTCCGTCGCTCTGCGCATCAACCCGAACGTCGAGGCTCACACGATCAAGAACATTACGACAGGCACCGATGAAAACAAGTTCGGCATCAGGATTGTAGATCTGGAAGGCGTGCTGGAGAGGCTTAAGGAGCTGGAACACATTCACTACAGGGGGATTCACTTTCACATCGGGTCGCAAATTACTGACCTCCATGTCTACCGGAATCTCTGCACAAGGATTAACGAGCTCTGGCAGTGGCTGACAGACAGGGGGTTTGAGCCTGAGGATATCAATGTTGGCGGCGGTCTCGGGGTGAGTTATGACGACCCTGACCGTTTTCCTCCCTTTGCTGACTATTTTGATGTCTTCAGGAATCACCTGGACAACAGGATACGAAGCACCGTGTCCTTCGAGCTTGGCAGGTCTCTCACTGCAAACTGCGGATCGCTCATAGCCAGGGTACTGTATGTCAAACCTGGCGCCGCGGAAACTTTTGTGATACTTGATGCCGGCATGACCGAACTGATGAGGCCGGCGCTGTACCATGCATATCATCGCATTGAGAATCTCACCTCACAAGGAAAGGAAAAGAAATACACAGTTGTGGGTCCCGTCTGTGAGACGACGGACACCTTCGGGAGATTTATACCGCTGCCTGAGACACGCCGGGGTGATCTGATAGCCATTCACTCCGCCGGAGCATACGGTGAGGTGATGGCCTCGCGCTACAATATGCGGGCACTGCCGGAAACGGTGTTTTCCGATAGTCTTTGAGTGCTGCACAAAATCGTAATACATTGGATATTGCTCGTAGAGCAGTAAGAATTGTATTGGCGTGGCGCCACCACCCACCCCCCGCCCCTTTCTTCCGTGGCCGCAGGCCTACAGTTCCTGACCCTCTGCGAGAGTCTTTTGTTCCTACATGCCGATGGGCTACAGTTCCTGACCATCTGCGAGGGTCTTTTGTTCCTACATGCCGATGGGCTACAGTTCCTGACCATCTGCGAGGGTGGAACCCGGTCCGCTGCAATCCGAAATTCACAAATCACAATTCGCAACCGCAAATCGCAAATCGCAAATAAAAAAAGCTGCCCGGGCAGCTTTTTTTTGAATTCACGGTTATTTTCTCTTCATCAGTTTCTTCACCGGTTCGGAGAAGAAGAGCATGATGAGCCCGAACAACAGGGTACACACCCCCGAAATCAGGTTGACATTTACATTCAGTGAACGGGCGTACATGGCATCGTCACCAATGGTTGCAAGGCCGTAAACTGTAATGATCAGCCCGAAAATCGAGAACATCAGTCCAATCGGAAATCTTATATCTAACATGATCGTTGTGTTTTTAAGGTTACCAGAACAGAATTGAAAGCACAATCATAATGATTCCAACGATAAGAGCGAGGAACCAGGGCCTGTTGTACCAGACAACACCTGAGTCGTCAAGCTTCTTTGTCATTGAGTAGACAAGACCGTCGAGTTCGGCATCGGACTTGGTGCGTTTGGAGAGCAGTGAGATGATAACCATCAGCAGCGTTGCCACTGTGAAGGCTATTATGGCTGTCCAGAAGTTCTGTGCCATCTCAACCGGGTATGTGTGTACAACGCCCAGCCAGCCTCCCTTGACAAGGGTGGTAGCTCCTTCGGGCTGGGTGAGACCATGATGAACAAGTGCCACAAGGAACCCTGCCAGCAGTCCGGTGAATGCCGCGTTGCCTGTGGATCGTTTCCAGAACATACCAAGGAAGATCACGGCGAAGAGCGGGGCATTGATCATTGAGAAGATCGTCTGAAGGAAGTCCATGATGTTGCCGAACTTGCTTGCGATATAGGCAGCTGCAATGCTGACAATCACTCCTACGATCGTAGCCATCTTTCCAACCTTGAGGTAATGTTTGTCGTCAGCCTCCTTGTTGCCTGTTGAGGGCCTGATGTAGCTTTGATAGATATCGTAAGTCCAGACTGTATTGAAAGCTGAAACGTTACCGGCCATCCCTGACATGAAGGATGCAAGAAGGGCTGTTACCCCAAGGCCAAGTACGCCCGCCGGCAGGTACTGTTTGAGCAGCATTATGATTGTATAGTCATAGATCGGTTGTCCGGCGTCGTTCAGCGGCAGTGCAAATCCCTTAAGGGGATCATTCAGAAGCACCAGTGCAGCGATGCCAGGGACGATTATAAGGAAGGGAATGAACATCTTCGGTATGGCACCGATAAGTGGTACCTTGCGTGCAGCCGTCATTGATTCGGCTGCCATGGCGCGCTGTACAATAAGGAAGTTGGTGCACCAATAGCCGAAGGATAGCACGAAGCCCAGTCCCACGAAGATGCCGTACCATGCCACTCCCAGGGGGTTTGCTGACCCGGTGCCGGTATATTTCCAGGTTGTGGTCCATGCGTCAGCAGCAAAACCCTTGCTTTCAACAATCGGAGCCAGGCTGGCCTGCATACCGCTCCATCCCCCGACGTCTTTCATAACAAGGAAAGCCATTGGCAGGAGGCCGATAACGATAATGAAGAACTGAAGCACTTCATTGTAAATGGCAGAAGATAGTCCTCCGAGATAGGTGTAGCCCAGCACGATTGCTGCCGAGGCAAAGAGGGAAACGTTGAAGTTCCATCCCAGGACGTTCTCAAGGAGTAGTGCAAGCGCGTACATGGAGATCCCTGATGCCAGCACAGTCATAACTGCAAACAGGATGGCATTCAGTCCGCGCGTCTTCTCATCAAAACGGAGCTTCAGGTACTCGGGTACTGACCGGGCCTTGGAGCCGTAATAGAACCGCATCATGAAGAGAGCCAGGAAGACCATTGCCGGTATGGCTCCTATCCAGTAAAAATGAGCGGTGAGCATGCCGTACTTAAGACCTGAACCCGTCATACCCATCACCTCAAGAGCGCCGAGATTGGTGGAGATGAATGCCAGACCTGCCACCCATGCCGGGATGGATCTTCCTGCCTCAAGAAAGGCAGCGGCATTCTTCATATACTTTTTCAGGGCCCAACCTATACCCAGCACAAAAACGAAATAGACTATCATTATCAGGTAGTCTATTCCATGAAGCGCGAATTTTGTATCCATGAGATTCTTTCGATTAGGTTTGTGAACTCACAAACTTAAAAAAATTTATCAAATGGAGTGTTGCGCCCGATTATTTTGTTTTCTGTTGCAGATTACTTCCTTACCGTTGATTCCGCCGACCTGTCCTTCATTATCAGGAGCTGTTTCCTGTCACGTCCGACAGTACCCTTGGTGCCTGTGTAGTCAACCCATGCAGTGAAAACATTCAGCTGGTTCTTTTCGAGCTGGCCGGTCCTGATGAACCACACATCCTCGTTTCTGAGTGTATAATTATTATGAGTCTCATGCCAGACATCGACGTAGTAGGTACGGGGCTGAAGATTGGTGAAGACCACCTTTCCGCTCGCGTTGGTGAATCCTTCCACTATGGCGTTGGTCTCATTGTCCCAGTCTGTCTCTGTGGGATAGAGTATCACGCTGGCACCCGATACCGGGTACTGGTCGTAATATTCAAGTACTTCTACCTCGAGCATCGTTGGTGAGAGAACCTCTATGTCGAGGTAAGTCCTGTCGACAAGTCCGTTTCCGGAGTAGGCGCTCAGGACGACGGTGAAGACACCCGAAGCATTGAATGAGTGAATGGGCTCGTAAGCGTCAGACCAGGTGCCGTCGCCAAAGTCCCATTCATAACCGGTTGCATTTGTTGACCCGTTGAAGAAGGTTACTTCCTCCCCTATCTCTGAGCTGATCTTGTCTGAGAAGAAATAAGCCTCGGGTTGAAGTTCACATGAGCTGAGCATTATCAGTGCTGCTGCTGCCGTTAAGATTAAAATTCTTTTCATGATTCCCGTAATTTATGCTGTTTTGTTAAATCCAAAATCTGTGCCATTTAATAAATTCCAGATTTCAGGCTTTACTACCGCATAGCGAAGCCATCCCGCAGAACGGATAAAAAATATTATCTTTGCAAACTATTTAAAAGAGGATTATATGATCAGCATAACCTTTCCCGACGGGTCAGTCAGGGAGTACAACAGCGGGGTGACCAGTCATGATATTGCCCGTTCAATCAGTTCCGGACTGGCTGCCGATATTTATGCGGCCACAGTCAACGGCGAAGTCCGGGATCTGTCGCGGCCGATAAATGAAAATGCCACCGTCAGGTTCCATAAGTGGGATGACGCAGAGGCGAAGCACGCATTCTGGCATTCGTCGGCACATCTGATGGCCGAGGCGCTGGAGGCATTGTGGCCCGGAACGAAGTTCGGCATCGGCCCTGCCATAGAGAACGGATTTTATTACGATGTTGATCCCGGCGAGGGCAGGGTGATCACCGATTCCGACCTGCCCCTGGTGGAGGATAAGATGAAGGAACTGGCGGCAAGGAACAGTCCCATTGTCCGTACCGAGGTCAGCAAGAAGGATGCGATGGATCTCTTCACTGCAAAGGGCGACGAATACAAGACAGAGCTTATATCTGAGCTTGAGGACGGCACAATCACCCTTTACCGCCAGGGCAATTTTACCGATCTGTGCCGCGGTCCGCACCTGCCAGACACCTCAACAATAAAGGCCATCAAGGTTCTGAGTCTTGCCGGAGCATACTGGCGCGGCGACGAGAAGAGGAAGATGATGACACGTATCTACGGCATCACCTTCCCAAAACAGAAGTTGCTTGATGAGTACATGGTGATGATTGAAGAGGCGCGCAAGCGTGACCACCGCCGCATTGGCAAGGAGCTGGAGCTCTTCGCCTTCTCACCGAAAGTGGGAATGGGTCTGCCGCTCTGGCTTCCCCGTGGAGCTGACCTGAAGCAGAGGCTGATCGATTTCATGACGAAGGTGCTCAAGGCCAGGGGATACAGCATGGTTTCAACACCGCACATAGGTAATGTGGAACTCTACAAGACCTCAGGTCACTATGAGAAGTACGGAGCTGACTCGTTCAGACCTATCACCACTCCGCAGGAGGGTGAGGTCTTCATGCTCAAGCCAATGAACTGCCCTCATCACTGTGAGATTTTCAATGCCACTCCCCACTCCTATCGTGACCTGCCGGTACGGATGGCCGAATTCGGCACCGTCTACCGCTATGAGCAGAGCGGCGAACTGCACGGGCTGACAAGGGTACGCAGTTTTACCCAGGATGATGCCCACCATTTCTGCGCCCCGGAACAGCTCAAGGAGGAGTTCAAGAGCATTATTGACCTGGTGCAGTATATCTTTAAAATAGCCGGTTTCAACGAATTCACGGCACAGATATCACTAAGGGATCCCGAAAACCATGAGAAATACATTGGCAGCGACGAGAACTGGGAGAAGGCTGAAAAGGCAATTATTGAAGCTGCCGGAGAGAAAAACATGGTCACCACCATTGCCATCGGCGAGGCTGCATTCTACGGTCCGAAGCTCGACTTCATGGTAAGGGACGCCATCGGGCGCAAGTGGCAACTGGGCACTATCCAGGTTGACTATAACCTGCCTGAGCGGTTCGGTCTTGAGTACACAGGCAGTGATAACCAGAAGCATCAGCCGGTTATGATCCACAGGGCCATCTTCGGATCCATGGAGAGATTCGTTGCAGTGCTGATAGAAAATACCGCCGGACGGTTCCCGATCTGGCTGACGCCTGATCAGGCCGTAATACTGCCCATCAGCGAAAAATTCAATGATTATGCAAAAACTGTTTTAAATCTCCTTAATAATTACGATATTCGCACCCTGATTGACGAAAGGAACGAGAAGATAGGTAAGAAGATAAGGGATAACGAGTTAAAGAGGATTCCCTACCTTCTTGTGATTGGAGAAAAAGAGGTTACGGCGGGAACAGTCTCCGTCAGAAAGCAGGGCGAGGGTGACAGGGGAGTCATGAAACCTGAAGAGTTCATCAGCATTGTGAGGGAGGAGATAAGCAGAGAGATTGGCAATTAAGAGATTGATTTTCAAGATAGTACTAACTTAACTGGAGGACAAGACAATAGCAGGACCGACTTTTTCCAGGCCCAGGCCGGGAAGAAAACCCGAACCGGAACACCGGATTAACAACAGGATCACAGCCAGAACAGTAAGGGTTGTGGGTGAGAACATAGAAGCGAAGGTGATGAGCATCGGTGATGCCCTCAGGCTAGCTGATGAGATGGAACTTGATCTTGTTGAGATATCTCCAAATGCTGACCCTCCAGTCTGCAAAATCGTTGATTATCAGAAATTCCTGTATCAACAAAAGAAGAAGCAGAAAGAGATAAAGGCAAATGCCGCAAAGATTGTGGTCAAAGAGATTCGTTTCGGTCCGAACACTGACGATCACGATTACAATTTCAAGCTGAAGCACGCCATCAGTTTCCTGGAGGAAGGTGCCAAGGTGAGGGCTTATGTCTTTTTCAAGGGAAGGTCAATCCTCTTCAAGGAGCAGGGAGAAAAGCTCCTGGCGAGGTTTGTGAGTGATCTCGACGAGTATGGTAAGGTAGATCAGACTCCGAGACTTGAAGGAAAGAGGATGATCATCATACTCTCGCCTAAAAAGAAGAAGTAGAAATTTTTTTATACATATATATACAACATGCCAAAAGTGAAAGTAAATCCGGGTGCAAAGAAGAGGTTTTCTTTGACCGGTACAGGTAAAATCAAGCGTAAGCATGCTTTCAAGAGCCACATCCTTACCAAGAAGTCGACCAAGCGCAAGAGGAATCTTACGTATGGTACACTTGTAGACAAGGCAGATCAGAAGAACGTTAAGCTTCTTCTTGGACTGAAGTAGGGTTTACCACCTGTCAGTGTGATAATCAACAGAATTATTAACCTGGGTGTGAAGCAGAAAAGACCTTAAGAGGCGCTTACATCCGAAAAAAGAGAAACAACAATGCCAAGAGCAACAAACGCACCAGCATCGAAGGCAAGAAGGAAGAAGATCCTTAAACAGGCAAAAGGGTACTTTGGCAACAACGCAACTGTTTACACTGTTGCCAAGAACGTACTTGAGAAGGGTCTTGCCTATGCTTATCGTGACCGCAAGGACAAGAAGGGACAGTTTCGCGCGTTATGGATCCAGAGGATCAACGCCGGCGTACGCCTTCACGGAATGAGTTACTCGCAGTTCATCGGCGGGCTTGAAAAGAAAGGGATCTCCCTCAACCGCAAGACCCTGGCTGATCTGGCGATGAATCACCCCGAAGCCTTCAAGGCAATCGTGGATAAAGTCAAGGAATCGAGTAGGAGGAAAATGAAATAGGTTTCCTCCTATTTCATTTTCCGACCTCTCACACCACCGTACGTACGGGTCTCGTATACGGCGGTTCCCTAAGATACAACTTTCACCTTACTGTAGAAGTCCGAGAAGAAAACGTAACCGGCAAG
>DFYY01000028.1:0-38431 GCA_002383485.1 Bacteroidales bacterium UBA4070
AGTGACATCAGGATCGCAGAAAACTGTCACACATTGGATATTGCTCGTAGAGCAATAAGAATTGTAGCCGGTAGGCACCCCCACCCACCCGCCCCCTTTTTTCCCGGGGGCAGCAGGCTTATACAATTCTGAATCCTCTACGAGGATTATCTCTTTATAATACACTGGTTTGCAATTCTTTATGCTCGAGCATGCATTCTGTCGGAAAAAAAACAGGCGGATCTCTCCGCCTGCCCTGTATTCTCTATTTTGTTAAGCCCTAGAAAGCATAGCCGATTGCCAGTGTGGCGCTTGGCATAATCCCGTCAATATTGCTCTCACTGTCCCCTCCGTTGGCAATTGTATACATTGGCCCGATACCCAGGTCAAGGACAAAACCACTTTCCCAGACCCACTGGTAACCCAGCTCGGCGCCGAAACCAACTGTGCTTGCACTGTAGTTGCCTTCAGTGTCATCATTTACTTTTCCAAATGAAAACGCTACCTGCGGATTAATGTAAAAACCACCGGGAACAGGTTTCTTTGCATGTGTGAAATAGTATCTGTAGCCCAGGCCTGCACCGGCAAGACTGACATCTACTCCAAGGAGCTTGTACATGTACTGTCCCCGGATAAGAAGGGAAGAGCTGGTGCCTAATACTCTTTCATAAGTGGCATTGAAGTTGCCGAAAGCCAGGCCTAATGGATTTGTTTTGATTACATTGCTCTGTGCGCTCATTGTAAACGCGAAAGCAACAAAGGCTAAGGAAAGGATCAGTTTTTTCATGGTACTTTAATTTTGTTTTACAACTAAGAATAACTGCGATATTACAACAATTATTGTTCCACTACGTTTTCCGTAAAAACGGCTTATTCATATATTGCTCCCGAGCCCAGCAATTCATCACCGTCATACCATGCTGCAAACTGCCCCGGGGTGATGCCCCTCTGATTCTTCTCAAAGATAATGTAATAACCGCTATTGCGTGCAAAGATACGTGCATGCTGCAGCGGCTGCCGGTACCGTATCCGTACCATCAGATCACGGCTTTCTCCGGCTTTCAGGGCCAGGTCATTCCTGATCCAGTGCACATCCCCTGACCTGATGAACAACCCCTTCCTATAGAGGCCGGGATGCATCTGTCCTTCACCAACATATACGAGGTTTGAAACGGTATCGGTTCCTATTACAAACAAAGGCTCCTTATATCCACCCAGGTTTAAACCCTTGCGCTGACCCACAGTATAGAAGTGAGCACCGGTGTGAACACCTGCTGTTTTCCCGTCACCGGGGCTCAGGCTGTGAGGCTTCACCATCAGTGTCAGTTCCTCATCCGTCACGCTCTCCTCCGGCATGCCTTCCGGCCAACTTTTAAAATCCCTGTCCGCAGGTACATAGATCACCCGTCCCTTGCGGGCCTCGAGCTTCTGCTGCAGAAATACAGGAAGGTCAACCTTGCCCACAAAGCAAATGCCCTGTGAGTCCTTTCTTACTGCAGTTGCAAGCCCAAGATCAGTTGCTATCTTCCGTACTTCAGGCTTTGTGAGCGCCCCTACCGGAAACAAAATATTATCTAGCTGCTCCTGGCTCACCTGGCAGAGAAAATAACTCTGATCCTTGTTGCGGTCAACACCGGCAAGCAGCCTGTTGACCATGCCGCCGGTCGTTACAGCCTGCTCATTCCGGCAGTAATGTCCTGTTGCCACAAACTCCGCACCGTGTTTCTGAGCCTCACGCACGAAGGAATCGAATTTTATTTCCCGGTTGCACAGCACATCCGGGTTTGGAGTGCGTCCTGCAGCATATTCACTGAACATGTAATCAACCACTCTGGTGCGATACTCTCCGCTCAGATCAACCGTCCGGAGCCTTATGCCAAGTTTCCTGGCCACCATCTCCGCGAAAGTTATGTCCTCATCATACGGACAGTCGCCCTTCAGCAAACCCCGGCTATCATGCCAGTTGATCATGAAGAGACCTTCCACTTCATAGCCCTGCTCCTTAAGAAGCCATGCAGCCACACTGGAGTCGACCCCGCCTGACAATCCGACAACAACCTTCTTTTTCACACCGCAAATGTAAGTCTTTAACTCAATATGTTGAAAACTACTTCGTATACCATCACTCTAGTGGTTCTTTTTTTACTATTTTTCAAATGATGAGTACCGCAGGTAAGTTATTGAAATACAGTGCATCGGCGGGGTCAGGCAAGACTCACGCCCTCACAGCCTTCTACCTTTCACGGATTCTTCTTGATCCGGGAGCTTACCGGCGCATACTTGCCGTCACCTTTACAAATGCAGCCGCAGCCGAGATGAAGAGTCGCATTCTGAAACGATTGCACCTTCTTGGCCAGGATGGAGAAAAGGGCGATAATGAAAGAAGAGAGTTCACGGATTACCTCTGCCGTTTCTTTCCCGAAGTTTGGCCTGACAATCAGTCAGCCCTTTTGACCATAAAAAAGAATGCTCCCGTGGCGCTCGGCAATATCCTTCAGGACTACTCCCGGTTCACCGTGGGAACCATTGACTCATTCTTCCAGAGGGTTATCAGGGCCTTCGCCCGCGAGATAGACATTCCGGCTGGTTACGAGATTGAACTGGAACACCAGGCACTACTGTCTGACGCCGTGGACAGCCTCCTGGCACAGGTGGCCACTGACAGCAAACTGCGGGGTTGGATCTCATCATACGTAGCCTCACGCCTTGATGAAAGCAAGGGATGGGACATCCGTCGCGAGATACTCAACGTGGCAGACCAGATATTCAGGGAAAACTTCAGGCAACTGAGCACCGAAGACCGCAGGAAAATCAGCGACTACAGTATCATGGCCAATTATGCCTCATCGGTGCATGCTATCAGACAACGATTTGAAAATGAACTAAAGAGAATGGCCGGTGAGGCGGTTGGTATTTACCTGGAATGCGGACTTACCCCGGAAGATTTTCTCTTGAAAACAAAGGGTGGCGTTGGTGAGACACTGAGGAAATATTCGCAGGGCGATGTCCGGAAACCGGGTGCCACCTGGATGAAGGCAGCCACGGAGGGAAAATACCACGCTGCCTCGGCCGGACAGGGCATTGTAAGAGCGTTCTCCGAAGCGATGAACAGGGGACTGGGCGACCGGGTGACTGCCATCACGGAATGGTTTGATAAGGAGTACAGCCTCTACGTCTCAGCAAAAGCGCAGATGAGAACTATACATGTTATTGGAATCCTGGGCGCCATCAGCGAAAGGGTAAGGGAACAGGCCAACGAGCAGAATATCTTCCTCCTCTCTGATGCGGGTGAGCTGATAAGCAGGCTGATTGCCGATGACGATACCCCGTTCATTTATGAGAAAATTGGCGCAGCTTATGACCATTTTATAATTGACGAATTCCAGGATACCTCCCGCATACAGTGGAACAACTTCAGGCCCCTGATCGCTGAAACTCTTTCGCGAGGTAAGGACAATCTCGTGGTGGGCGATGTCAAGCAGTCGATCTATCGCTGGCGCAACAGCGACTGGCGGATAATCCACAGCGAAGCGGCGACGGTCTTTGGCGAGGAGTCGGTTCGGCCGGTACATCTGGGCACGAACTACCGCAGCCGCGGGAATATAATTGCCTTTAACAACAGCATCTTCAGCCGGGAGTCCATCCCTTCGCTTTGCGATGAGAAGCTGGATTTTGAGAAGCTGAAGCTTGGTGATATCTATTCGGACTCAAGGCAGGAGGGTACCGATGGTAAAAAGGGGGGACTGGTGCGCGTCACCCTTTACCCCAAGAGTGAGGATGAGGGATGGAAAGAGAGGGTGCTGAATGATCTGCCCGCGGTGATTGAGCAGATTCAGGATCACGGCTACGGGGCTGACGAGATACTTTTTCTGTGCCGTACGAACGAGGAGGGCAAGCAGATTATCAGCCGGATACTGGAGTACAGTGCAACCTGTACGCCTGAACATCGGGAGCGTTACAACTACGAGATTACCTCAGGCGAATCACTGCTGCTCGAACGTAATCCTGCCGTCACCCTCATCATTGCCTGCCTGAGGTACCTCACTGACCCTGCCAGCCGCATAAACCGCAGCCAGATGGTAAGGTCATACATCCTTGCCACCGGCGGCGACGAGCGCCTGCTATACAGCGGCGATACCCCGGATCCGCTTGCTGTTCCAATGCCTTCTTCCAGACCCGCTGTTGCATCTGTTGCATCCTCCCCGGGCACCACTGCCCCGCCTGCTGATGCAATCTCTGAGGATATCTCTCGCGGTACAGTCGGCCCTGATTACGAGGCCAACTCTGCAAGTGCAGGCGAACCTTTGCCTGCGGACACCTCATCGCCGGCAGCGGCGGCACTCCCGGAAGGCTGGGAGCAGATGCTCGAATCATACCGCAACAGCTCACTCTTCAGCGCTACCGAGAACATAATCCGATTCTTCGGCCTTGGTGAAAACAGTGAGAACATAGCCTATATAAGCTCATTCCAGGATACCGTTCTGACATGGTCAGGAAGACACAGCTCCGATATCTCAGCCTTTGTCCGGTGGTGGGACGAGGATGGATGCACCAGCACGCTTAATCAGTCCGACAGGCAGGAGGCGATGCGCGTCATGACCATTCACAAGGCCAAGGGATTGCAGAGCCGGGTGGTGATAGTCCCCTTCGCAGCGTGGAATTTTACAAAATCCGGTTTCAACAGGCAACTGCTTTGGGTTACAGATGTGCCTCCCCCGTTTGCCCCCATGCCTGTCGTCCTGCCGGAGATGAGCAGCAAGCTGGATGAATCACTCTTTGCTGCACAGGCAAAGATGGAGAAGGCTTCTGACTGGCTTGACGGTGTCAACCTGCTCTATGTGGCTTTTACCAGGGCCGTGGATGCCCTTTTTATCATGTCTCCGGAGGTGCAGGGTACCACAGGCAGCGGAGCCAATTCGAGTGCCCTCCTCAACCAGGCACTTGCGAAACTGCCGGAGAGCTTCATCAGGAGGGAGGCAGACTCCCTTACGGTGGTTGAGTGCGGAGAGCTCCCCCCGGTGGTGCGTGAGGAGCGTGAACAGCAGATGGAGATGGACCGCTATACCGTCAGCGAGCCGAGAGCTGCTCTCAGGCTTAGAACGGGCGGCGCCCTCCCGCAGGATGAACTGAAACTCGGCGAACCCGGCGGCAGGGCATACGGCATCATGATGCATGACCTGCTAAGCCGCATCGTAACCACTGCCGATATTGAACCGGCCGTCGACCGTGCCTGTGCCGGAGGCCTCCTCCCCGCCGACAGACGCAATGCCACGGTCACCCACCTGCACGAACTGCTCTCCTCTGACAGCATCCGCCCCTGGTTCGACGGCACCGCCACAGTCATGACGGAGGCCTCCGTCATCCTGCCCTCGGGCGCCGCCCGCCGCCCTGACAGGGTCATGATCCGCGACGGACAAGTAACGGTGATCGACTATAAATTCGGGGAGCCGTCACCACGCCACCGTCAGCAGGCTGCCGCATACCGCGAGATACTGGCCCATATGGGTTATACCGGCATCAGATCATGGCTCTGGTATGTTGAAAAAAATATAATCGTGGAGACATGACCGATCCCGTAACATATGAGTGGGGAACAACCCGGAGATTCAACGCCTACGCTGACTGGTTTGCGAGACTGTTCGGCGGGAGGGTACAGAAGGTGAGCATCAACGCCGGCTTCACCTGCCCCAACCGCGACGGCACCCTCGGCACCGGGGGATGCACCTACTGCAACAATGAAGCATTCATCCCGGCATACTGCACTCCGGAAAAAAGCGTCACCGAACAGATTGAACAGGGTATTGCATTCCACCGGCACAGATATCGACGGGCTGATACGTATATTGCATATTTCCAGGCCTATACCAACACCTATGCGGGTACGGAGAAACTCATGGACCTCTATGACCAGGCCCTCAACCACCCCGCGGTGACAGGAATAGTCATAGGCACCCGGCCAGACTGCGTAAGCAGTGAACTGCTCGACCGGCTGGCGGTAATGGCACGTGACTACTTTATCATGATCGAATACGGTATTGAATCTGTACATGACGGCATCCTGAAGAGGATAAACAGGGGACACGACTATGCCACAGCAGAAAAGGCTGTCCGTGAGACTGCAGCACGGGGACTGAATGTGGGTGCCCACCTGATATTCGGCCTTCCCGGTGAAAACCGTAAGATGCTGGAAGAGAGCGCTGAAACCATCTCTTCCCTGCCCCTGACATCCATAAAGATAAGGCAGCTGCAACTGATAAAGGGTACTGTCATGGCTGAAGAATACAAAATGAATCCGCAAGCATTTGACCTCTTCCCGCTTGATGAGTACATTGACCTGGTGATATCATTTACAGAGAGACTGGCGCCGGGAATCATGATTGACCGCATCAGTGGCGAGGCGCCGCCACGACTGCTGGATGACCCGCGCGACTGGCATATGCGGAGCAATGAAATATTCAGGCTCTTTGAGCAGAGACTGGGGGAAAGAGACACATGGCAGGGGAGACTCTGTACAAAACGCTGAAGATGGACTTCCTGGAGAGAGTGGCACACAGACTCCGTGAACGGCACGGTGACGAGATGGAAAAGCAGACGGTGGTACTGCCCAGCCGGAGAGCCGGTCTGTGGCTCACCCACTCACTGGCAAGACTGGGAGACAAACCTATCTGGTCGCCCTCCATGCTGACTGTCAGTGAGTTGTTCAGGTCATTCACGGATCTTGTCCCTGCAGACGCAGACACTCAGATATTTGAACTCTACAATGTTTGGCGCAGGCTGTTCGGGGAGGAGATGAGCTTTGACGATTTCTGGTCGTGGGGTGAGGTCATCATCAATGACTTTAATGATATCGATCTCTATATGGCCGATGCCGGTAAGCTATACAGCAACATCTCGGACCTGAAGGAGATCGATGCCGCCTTCGGTGGGCTTACCGATGAACAGGTCGAAATTATCCGGGGTTTCTGGAAATCGTTTAACCCTGCATCAGCAGACAGTGATGCACGCACGAAATTCCGCACCGTATGGCAGAAGCTGGGGCCGCTCTACACTGCGTTCCGGGAGTCTATGATTGCACGCGGCATGGCCGGTGACGGCATGCTGTGCCGTGAGGTGGCGGAGAAAGCCACAGCCGGGCGGCTCATGCTGCCTGAAGGGAGACGGTGGCATATTGTCGGGCTGAATGCCCTGAACAGCTGTGAGAAGACACTTTTCAGGTTTCTCAGGCAGCAGGGTGTGGCTGACTTCTACTGGGATGACGACCATTTCTTTATGGATGACCCGGATCATAAGGCCTCCCATTTTATCCGTGAGAACAGACGTATGTTCGGAAATGCAATCGGACTGACTGACACCGGGAAGCATGAGCCGCCCCGTGGTGACTGGCAGATAATTGACACCCCTTCAGATACCGCACAGGCGCGAATGGTTGCACAACTGCTTGAAAATGAAAATATAACTAAGGGAGAGGACCTGACATCCACAGCGGTCATCCTCGCTGATGAGAAGCTTCTCATGCCGGTGCTGGGTTCCCTTCCTGCCTCGGTTGAGGATGTGAATGTGACAATGGGCCACCCTTTCCGGCTAACATCGCTGTACTCTTTCCTGAGGCAGTTGCTGGCCCTGATCCGCTCTGCCAGGGAGAGCAACGGAATCGTAAGCTTTCGCAGTGATGATGTAATGGCACTTCTCAGGCACCAGTATTTCAGGCTTCTTGCCGGTGGTGAGGGAGACACGGTGGTAATGGAGATCATCAGGGGCAACATGATCAGGGTCAGTGCGTCAATGCTCTCCGAACGCTTCAGTCTGAAGCAGCTCTTCTCGGTGCCGTCAACAGGTTCAGAAATACCCGGACACCTGGCTGAGATAATGGAGCTTCTCGAGGAGGCTACCTTTGCTGCGGAGAAAGAGGGCGTCACGCTTAGCGTCGACCGTGAGTACCTGAGGATTGCCATGAACAGTACCGTTCGCCTTGCGAACCTGATCAGCAGCCATAACCTTGAGCTGAAACCTGAAACATGTATAAGACTGCTCGACAGGATCTTCAGAAAAATGATTGTCCCCTTCTCGGGAGAACCCCTCAGGGGGATACAGATAATGGGTGTCCTCGAAACACGGGCGCTGGAGTTTAAGAATATTATTGTCCTTTCCCTCAACGAAGGGATCTTCCCGGGCGCATCCTGGGACAATTCGTATATCCCCTATAACATCCGGAGGGCATTCGGATTGCCGACTGTAAATGAGCACGAATCGATCTACTCATACTACTTCTTCAGGCTTCTGCGCAAGCCTGCCAGGGGATGGTTCATGTACAACTCCACGGCACAGGGTCTCAGCAGCGGGGAGATGAGCCGCTATCTCGTCAGGATGAGCTACAGCCCTCTCTTCGCCCCGCGACAGCGAACAGTCCATATCAGGGTGGGCAGGAGCAGGATGATGTCCGAATCGCTGCCACGGCAACCGGAGCATAGCAGAACCCTGCTGAACCTCTACTCCGGAGATGGCGGGACTGGCAAGTCCCTGTCGCCGAGTGCGGTGAACACCTGGATAAACTGCAGGATGAGATTCTATTTCAGGTACGTCTGCGGAATGCCCGAGGAAGAGATACTGGAGAAGGAGATCGACCAGCGCAGGTTTGGAAATATAATGCATGAGACACTGCGCCGCCTCTACGACCCGCTGCGAAATTCGCATGACGCCGGCGCCTCTGTCGCCAGGCTGGCAACCGAACGCGACACGATCAGGGAGACTGTGATCGGTGCTGCCATGGATGAGATGCACTGGGACAGGGAGACATTGTTTTCGGGAAAAGGGGTCATTATAGTTGATGTTCTTGAACGGTATGCAATTGAATTGCTGGAATATGACGGAAAGAATCCCGACCTGACCCTTCTTCACCTCGAGGATGACTTCACCTCCGTCCGCTCCGTCCGCACCGGGAAAGGGGAGGTGATGGTTCGCCTTGGCGGCAGGGCCGACAGGGTTGACATTACCGGAGGTGTGATAAGGGTGGTCGATTACAAGACAGGCTTCCCGAAGAGGGAGGCTGTCACGGCAGAAGGGCTTTTTGACGAGGAGAAGGATAAACGCAATGATGCGGTGCTTCAGGCTCTGCTTTACTGTACCATGGTGCAGAGAAACTATCCGGGGAAGATCATTTTGCCTGCCATTTACTGGATCCAACAGCTCAAGTCAGACGGATTCACACCGTACGCATCTGCCCGGGGCTTGGAGAGCACTGACGCACTGCGCGGTGAATGGGATGCTTTCATGACAGCCTTCACGCATGAACTTGACATGACGCTGCAAAGGATTTTTTCTGACAGTGAGGCCTTTACCATGACATCCTTCAGGCAGCGCTGCTCCTCATGCCCTTACAGGACTCTCTGCAGGAGATAATGTATCATGGTCCTGTCGGTGCAGAGTGTCATTGCGGTGCAGCCATCATGCTTACGCTGAGGGTGCGCATCAGGGTAGGAGAGAATGAATTTTCCCGCCGCAACTGCATGTCTGTACAGGGGAAAATCATCAGAGCTTAAAAGACTTATTTTTCCATCAGCCGTTGAAGAGTTGCCATCTTAATGGCAGTCACAGCTGCTTCATCGCCTTTGTTTCCGTGCTTGCCGCCAGCCCGGTCAAGGGCCTGCTGCAGGTTCAGGGTGGTGAGGACACCGAAGATGAATGGAATGTTGTAGTCGAGGTTCAGCTGGGTAATGCCCTGCGTTACTCCTTCGCAGATATAGGTGAAGTGCGGCGTTTCTCCCTGTATGACGCATCCCAGGCAGATGACACTGTCCAGATCTTCATATTCAGCCATCCACTGTGCACCGAGGGTGATCTCAAAAGTGCCGGGCACATGCCTGACAAGGATATCCTCATCCGCCACGCCGTGACGAAGGAGGGTAGTGACAGCGCCGTTTAGCAGGGCATGTGTGACCTCTCTGTTCCAGTCGGCCACAACAATGCCGAATCTCAGTCCCGATGCATCAGGGACACGTGAAGGATCATAGTCCGAAAGATCGCGGGTTGCCACTTTCTAGATGTGCAGTTTGACTATTGCAATATACTTGTCGATGCTCCTGCCCTCATTGCTTTCAGGGTACTTTTCCTTGATCTGCTCGTAAAGTTTCAGGGCTTCTGCATAATTACCCTGGCTTTCCTGGAGCATGCCGGCTTTCATGAGGTAGATGGGGCTGTGGAAATCATTGTCAGCCATATCGGCTGCTTCAAGATAGTTTTTTATGCCTGCGGCGAGATCGCCCAGCTCTACCTTAGCATCCCCTATGAGGCCCTTTGCCTGGGGTGCAAGCACCTCATCCTTAAGTTTGTACTTGTTAAGATAACCAATAGCATCCTCAAACTGGCCGAGGTGAACAAGGCACGCACCTGCATAAAAATTCGCCAGCTTACCTGACTTCGTGCTCCTGTATTCCTTTGCTATATCGATGAAACCAAGATTGTTGCCGTCGCCGTTAAGGGCAAGATTGAGAGAATCCTGTCCGAAGTACTGCTCAGCCATGAACATCTGACTCAGCGCCTCGTCATTCTGCTTGTTCGTGTACAGTTTCAGAAGCCAGAATATCCCTACGAGCACCACGGCTCCGGCGAGTACGTATAAGAGAGGCTTATAATTATGTTCCAGAAACTGTTCGGTTTTTGTCAGTGTCTGCTCAACATTTTCGATCCCTTTTGCGGTTTCCTTTTTCTTGCTCATATAAATCTTCTCAGTTACAGGTCAAAAAATAACTCCGCAAAAGTAGTATTTCTGACTTTATTAAAAAATAAAAGGTTTAAAAAAAAGAAAGCTCTCCGGAGGTATGTCAACACCTCCACTGCGACTTTTGTCACAGCCGTTTCTTTTCGTAACTTTGGCCTCCGCCAACGGCTTTAAATGATGATGCATCTCGCAAGGCTGGAACTGACCAACTTCAAGAACTATGAAGAAGTGACCCTCGAATTCTCCCCGGGGTTCAACTGCTTTGTGGGGAACAACGGCGTGGGAAAAACCAATATACTTGACGCCGTACACTACCTCTCCCTCACCAAAAGCTTCTTCAACAACTCTGACACGCTCAGTATCCGTCACGGCGAGGACTACTTTATTATAAAGGGAACCTTCGTTACCGACGGCATCAGCGATGATCTGCACTGCGCCTTCCAGAAACAGAAGCAGAAGATATTCAGGATCAACGGCAAGGAGTACCAGCGAATGTCAGACCACGTAGGCAAATACCCGGTGGTGATGCTGTCACCGGCCGACAGCACGCTAATCACCGGCAGCAGCGAGGAGCGCCGCCGTTTCCTGAATATGATCATCAGCCAGTATGACGCTCCCTATCTCGAGGCTCATATGCGCTATAACAAAGCCCTGATGCAACGTAACAGGATTCTTCGCGGCAGCGGCAATGATGCCTCAGGTTTACTGGAGATCTATGACGAACAGATGGCGGCTGAGGCAGAGATAATTTACCAGTCGCGACGCAAACTCACAGAGAATCTCCTGCCTCTCTTCCGTTCCTATTACGAAAAGATCTCCGGTGGAGCCGAAAAGGTATCCATCCGTTACCGCTCGCACCTCGGTACAGGAGAATACCTGAGGCAGCTTGCCGAATCCCGGAGGAGGGATTTCGCTTTGCAATATACAACTGCCGGGATACACCGTGACGAACTCGTTTTCGAAATTGACGATCATTCGGCCAGGACCACCGCCAGCCAGGGACAGCAGAAGTCATTCATAGTGGCACTGAAACTGGCAAAGTTCAGCCTGATAAGCAGGATGAACGGTTTCGCGCCGGCACTGTTGCTTGACGATATCTTCGACAAGTTCGACCAGACCAGGGTGCAGGAGATAATACGCCTCGCGGGATCAGGTGAATTCGGGCAGGTATTCATCACAGACACCCAGCAGGACCGGATCCACCGCATCCTTGACAGTACCGGCGTCGACTTCAGACTCTACAGGATCGGGAACCATGGTATAGAGGAGGAGATAAGCAACTGTTCAAAGTAAGCCATGAGGCGAAACAAAACCATAACACTAGGTGAGGCGCTCAGTGACCTCATAAGGGAATACCGCCTGGGTCCCGGGCTGAAGGAAGCAACGGTGATAGGGATATGGGAATCCATCGCCGGGAAGGTCATAACCGCACGAACAAAGAAAACATACCTTAAGGACGGTGTACTGCACATTTACCTCACTTCATCCGTGGTGAGAAACGAACTGATGATGCTGCGCGAATCACTCAAGGCTCAGATAAACAGCAGGGCGGGAGAGGAGGTTATCAGGGAGATAATGCTCCACTGATCAGACTGCAGACCGGTTTGCCGGCCAACAAACGAATGGGCGAATCAGCCAACCCGCCGGCAAGCGAACCGGCAAGCTATCCAGCCAGCAGGAATAATTGCCCGTCAACGTCCTATCTCATAGAACTTTGTAGTCATTGCCCCTGAGAAGAATCTTTTTTTGATGTCCCATTGAGGTCACAAACCTGAACTGGTCGCCTCCATGGCCCACGATGGCCTGATCACCATGAAGGGTAATGGATACCTCTGCTGCAGGGTCATTGAAGAGCAGGGCATCAGCCATCAGGAATGCCTTTTCGGCGCCGTCACCGCGCCCGAAATTCCAAACTTCATCCGGCTGCGCCATCCTGCCTGAATCATAGATTGATTCGTTCTCCAGCCGGACGATGGTCTCATGGATCTCTTTCGCGCTCATGCCCCGCAGCGGTTCATGACATACCGGGTTTCTCTCTATTGCTGCCTTTATAAACGGCCGCCAGTCGGTCCGTTCCATATCCCTGTAGACATAGAGAGTGAGGTGAGCCATCTCCGACACGTCAGCGATGTCCCTGATTTTGCGGATGATCTCCTCGCGGGTATCATTCACCGTCAGCTGCGGGTAAATGGCATGGACAAACTTTCTCTCTGCGGAGGGCAGCCTTGGCTCGGTGATAATAAAGCTCCCGATATCGGCAAACATACGCTTCAAACAGTCCTGGTGCTCGGTAGTGAAGATTTCCGTGAACTCTGCCTCAAGAGCTTCAAGGTCAGCATTTCCGCGCTTTCTGAGAAACGCCTCAACATCATTGAGCATGATCTTGCCGGGAACGGATTCATACAGAAACTCATCAGGATCAACTTCAGCCAGAAGCTTGTCACGCGTCTCTTCATTCATGCTGGATTTGGAGGAGTGCTCGTACTCAAACAGCTTCTCAAGGGTGATGTAGTGGCTTGTTCCGGTGCGGAGATAATGATACTGGAACAGACACTTGTACTCCGGCTTAAACCTCAGGAAGTTGATGAAGACGGTGGGGGTAAGGGAACTCCTGACGAAACTTTTCAGCTTCCCGGTGAAGGCAATATATGCTTCCCTGTCTATTGTTGCAGTATCATAGACTGTATGTATGTGGCCGGTGATGTGTGAAACTATCGTAACCTTTTCATTCTCGAGGGCTCTTCTTGCCTTTCCGGAGAGGGAGGTGCCGTTGAACCACATGTTCTTCGTCATGATCCTCCTGTTGTTGGTCAGTAGCCCGTCCTTCTCATCAATATAGTTTTGCGAGTGAAGCGGGGTGGCCATCATGAATATCTTTTCAAGGGGCACCTCCCCGACGATGAACATGGCAGCTGCGTAGAGGGCAGCCAGGCTGACACACTCACCCGCACCGGTGGTGTAATGCTCCTTATGCCTGAAGGCTGTCATCGCCTCCACTGTCTCAGTCTTCCAGTAGGGGATGGCAGTGGTGTTGTACTTGTCAAGGCCGAAATGACGGCGTATGTCAATGTCGAAATAATATTTGTCGCCCTCGTAACCGAAAAGTGCATTGGACTGTTTAAGCAATTCTGTATCAAAGAAATCACTGAACCTCGCGGTCTCTTTCTCCTTGTCAGTCAGGCCCCACGTCTCCAGGTCAAGATTGAAGATGTAATTGTCAATGATGAACTGCTTGATCCTGTTGGCCTTACTGATGAAGTTCTTGCGGTGCATCTCCCGGAACCACGGATCATCACGCCATTTCCAGATGACCGGTGACATTATGTTGGCAAGGACGAGGGGGTAGAACAGATCCGGGAAAATAAAGATCTCCATGTCGGAGAGGGTATAGGCAGAGGAGTACTTTTCGAGTGTTTTTTTGTCCGAAAAGTCTGGAGAAAACGTTTTGGTCATTTCAATTTTTTAGGAAAACAAGCAATAAAGGTTTTTGTTCTCTTCAGAATATTTCGATGGCTGAAAAGAAGAAAGAGGCTTCCCTGCGTGCATTCTCCGGTGAGTCAGAGCCATGAACGGCATTCATTCTTACATCCGTGCCAAACTCAGCCCTTACGGTTCCTGGAGCAGCCTTGGCCGGGTCAGTGGTGCCTATCAGGCTCCGGAACTCCTCTGCGGCGTTCGGGTGGCTGAGCACAGTCACTATCACCGGACCGGATGACATGAATTCAACAAGCCCTTCGTAAAAAGGCCTGTCCCTGTGCACTTCGTAAAAGCCTTCAGCCTGACTGCGGCTCATATGCAGCATCTTCAGTGCCGCTATCCGGAATCCTGCTTCGCTGAACCTCGCAAGAATCCTGCCTGAATCGCCCCTGCCGACTGCATCGGGCTTGATAATCGAAAAAGTAATATCTTCACTCATAACTGCATGAGAATGGGGTTATTTCAACTCTTTTTCAAAAACTTATTATTTTCTTATCTTTGTCGCCTTAAAATGCCTTAAACAGTGCCAGAGTTCGGTAAATATACAAAAGAATTAAAGAAGCTGATTGATGAGTCAGATCATATTCTGATCATCTGCCATATCAATCCCGACGGCGATGCAATCGGCGCGATGCTGGCAATGAGAAGGTGGATAATCTCGCAGGGCAAGAACGCCCGTATGATCTCTCCCAACGCGCTCCAGCAGTTCCTCCTCTGGATGGAGGATGTTGACCAGGTGGTAGACTTCCATCATAATATCGTTGAGGGGACTAAGCTTATAGATGATGCGGACCTGATAATAATGGTTGATTTCAATTCCACCTCCAGGATGGGGAAGGCTGAGCAACTGGTTGTCATCTCCGCGGCAAAAAAGGTAATGATAGACCATCATCCTGATCCAGGGAACTTTGCTGACCTGGTAATCTCAGACGTGAGCCGTAGTTCAACATCAGAGCTTGTTTATTTTCTGGTAAACGGTATGGAGGGCTCGGAATTCAGCGACCCTGACTTCATAACAGCCGTCTATGTCGGCATTATAACGGATACGGGCAACTTCGAGCACGGCTTCTATACCGGAGACACAATGCGCACCGTGGGCCACCTGCTTGATATGGGAGTTGACAAAGAGCTCATCCATGACCATATCTTCAGTAATTTCTCACCGGACAGGATCAGGCTTAAGGGCTTTGCACTCCACAGCCGCATGGTTGTTCATCCGGAGCTGCATACAGCATATATATGGCTGACGAAAGAAGACCTGGACAGGTTTCATCACGTAAAGGGTGACACTGAAGGATTCGCAAACGTGCTGCTTACAATGAAGGGCATTGTACTGTCCGTTCTCTTTATTGAGCGGACGGGCTTCGTGAAGATGTCTCTCCGCTCGAAGGGCAGCTTCAATGCCAATGAACTTTCACGCAAATGTTTCAACGGCGGCGGACACCGCAATGCAGCAGGAGGGGAGATGAAGGGTTCCATACATGAGGTGGTCAAACACTTCGAGAATACTCTTCCCGCCTTCAGGCAGGAACTGGAAATGGCAGCAGAGGAGATGATGAGATGAGAACAATCCTGCTCATACTGATAATGTCCATGGCGGCAGGCTGCCAGAACAAGCCTGATACCAGGAGCACTGCAGCACCGCGAACGGAGGACGAGCTCATTCAGATCAACCGCTCGATGCTGACTCAGGACCGCGAACAGATCACCGGATACCTGAAGAAAACCAACCGACAGTTCACCGAGACCAATACCGGACTGTGGTACAGCATACTCGAGAATGGCACCGGCCCTGTTGTCAAAACCGGCGACAATGTCAGCTACGACTTCGAATGTACTCTGCTCAGCGGTGAACCGTGCTACAGCGGTACCCAGACCATCAGGGTCGGTTATACCGATGCCGGCAGCGGAGTCACCGAAGGGCTCCATCTGATGCAGGAGGGAAGCGATTACCTCTTCATCGTGCCGCCTTACCTTGCCTTTGGGCTCACCGGAGACGGCGGTAAGATTCCCGGAAGGGCAATACTCCTTTACAGGATAAGAATTAAAGATATAATCTAGTTTGGAATGATATTTGTTAGGGAAAGGGGAAATTTAAGTACCATGAACATGAAAATCCGCTATGCTGCGCTTGCTCTTCTGGCATTTGTTGTTGTTGCCTGCAATCCGGCCAAAAAATACGAGGAAGAAGAAAAAAGTCTTATTGAGGACTATGTTTCCAAGAACAATATTACCGCCAATCCTGATGCCAACGGGATATATCTCATTGAGGTCTATCCGGGTACAGGTGATTTAATTCAGGAGGGTGACTCGGTGGGTGTCTGGTACACAGGCACTTTCCTCAGCGGAAAACAGTTTGACAGCAACCTGGAAGCCACAACACCTTACCGTTTCAGGGTGGGAACTCCGTACCTGATAGAAGGCTGGTCACTGGCGCTGGTGAAAATGAAACTGGGAACAAAGGCAAAGGTATTGTTACCTTCCAGTGTCGCTTACGGCTCCACGGGTTTCGGAACATATGACCAGTACGGCTATTATTATACATTGATTCCGGGATACACCCCCCTGTTCTTTGAGATGGAGGTGGTGGAATTAACCAGGAAAACCAAAAAATAAATGAGAATGCGCCGGCCGCCGGCGCATTTTTCATATCAGTACCACAAGGTAAATTTTAAGGCGCCGCCTGCCGGCGCTGTTACTATTTCAGTATCACTTCGTCACCCGTCAGGGTTACCTCTTTCAGCTTCGTCCTGTACCTGGTCCAGCTGCCATCAAGGAATGTCCCGGTCATCTTTGCAGCTTCCGCAAGAGCAGCTTCGGCATCGGCAATACCCTTCTCCTCCTGCTCCGTCAGGGTGCCTGAAGCCATCAGAAGCGACCTGTATCCGCCTATGCGACCCGTC
The DNA here is from genome assembly GCA_002383485.1 of Bacteroidales bacterium UBA4070. Lineage (GTDB taxonomy): Bacteria > Bacteroidota > Bacteroidia > Bacteroidales > VadinHA17 > SR-FBR-E99. Next base: position 17,074 of record DFYY01000028.1, read on the forward strand.
AACCCTTCCTGACGTCTGTCGAAAGCTTCGTCCAGCTTTGCAAGCTCCTCTTTGACAGCATTGTACTCCTCTGAGACCGCTGCTGCGAAGTCCCGGTGTTTTGCGATAAGCTTCTCTGTCTTTGCAAGACTTTCGCGCACTGTGGTGAGGTCCCTGAGTCTCGCGTTGAGCAATTCGATCCCGGCGCTGAATGTTACCGCTCTTTCGTAGTTTTTGCGCAGTGCCTCAATGTCCGGAGCAGCCATCCTCGGGTCCGGACAAACCTTTATTAGGGAGGTTGAGTTTGCATTGCCGAGGGAGAGACTGACAGTGTATGTCCCGGGTAAAACCGTACCACCGAATCCCCTGAAAAACCTTGCACGTGGATCCTGCTGCTGTTCCTGTCCTGAGGGGTATGTCAGTTGCGGCAGCGGATTGCGGTCGAGACGCCATGAGAACCGGTTGAATCCTTTCACGGCATTTATCTCATGAGTCTTTACCACGTTGCCTGTTTCGTCCTTTATCTCTACTGATACCTTGCCGGAATCTGCTGAGGTATAGAAGGTGACCATTGCCCCTGGTTCCCTGTTCTGTCCACGGTACATGGCATCACCATAAAAGTAGTATCCGGGCAGGTTTCTGGTTGAGGCAAGATATGCTTCAGGGGCCTCGAATGCCGTAATCTCCGTGTTAAGCATTGTACTGCCTGATGAGGCCAGGGCCCTTAACGGCCTGATGTCATCAAGAACCCACAGGGCACGCCCGAAGGTGGCAATGACGAGATCACTCTCCCGTGGCTGCACAGTCATGTCATAGGTCGATACCGTCGGGTAACCGCTGGTCCACCTGTTCCAGTTGTCTCCGCCGTCAAAGGTGACATAAAGACCATATTCTGTGCCGGCAAACATCAGGTTCGGCTCAACAGGATCCTGGACAAAGCACAGGACATAACCCCATACATCAGTGTCGTCAATGATTCGCTGCCAGTTACGGCCGTAATCCCTGGTCCTGAAGAGATATGCCGCATTATCGCCCTGACGGTAGTCATTGACCACCGCAAAGGCCTCTCCGGGTTCATATGGTGAGGCAGTCACCTGTGGAACCCATCCGTTGCGTGGCATTCCCTTTATGTTCCGGGAAGTGTTCTTCCAGCTTGCGCCACCGTCTTCGGTGACCTGTATCATGCCGTCATCAGTGCCTGCCCAGATCACTCCCTTCCTTACCGGGCTGGGGGAGATTGTGATGACAGTACAGTGGTTCTCAGCACCGGTGGCCTCTTTTGTGATCCCGCCGCTCTGGTCCTGTTTCTGCTTCTCAGGGTCATTGGTTGTGAGGTCAGGGGAGATCCTGGTCCATGAGTCACCTCTGTCACTGCTCATATGCACATACTGGCTGCCGAAGTAGATTGTGCTGTTGTCAAACGGATCCTGTGCCAGTGCTGCATTCCAGTTGAAACGGAGCTTCTCACCGGCTTCTGCCACTGGCCTGATGCTCTTGTTCCAGCCGGTAAGAACGTCGAACCTGCGGAGTGATCCGCCCTGTGACTGGGCATAGCAATAGCGGCTGTCACCCGGCACCGGCATGGCATCAAAACCGTCACCGCCCATGAGGAATTCAAACATCTCATTTATCAGCGGGCCGTTGTGCCAGGAATAGGCCGGTCCCCGCCAGGAGCCGTTGTCCTGCAACCCGCCGTAGATGTAGTATGGGATCTCGTTGTCAACATTTATATGATAGAACTGACCTACCGGAAGGTTCTCAATATGACGCCAACTGGCGCCTCGGTCGTAGGTGATGCCCATGCCTCCGTCGTTGCCGTCCAGCATCCTGTCAGGGTTGACAGGGTCAATATACCATGCATGGTGATCGAGATGGACCGATTCAGCGGTGCGTTCATTAAAGGTGAGGGCACCGTCTTCGCTCACATTGACGCCGGAGAAGAGGGTGTAGACCCTGTTTTCGTTCTGCGGGTCAACATATATCTCTGCGTAGTAAAAAGGTCTGTTGCCTATGTTCCGTTCTCCGCGCTTCTCCCATGTCACTCCGCCGTTGGTGGAACGCCATATGGCAGACGGTTCCGATTCGGCATATGCATATACATAATCCGGATTTGATCTCGCGATTGCCAGTCCTATACGGCCCACCTTCTCCGGCAGTCCTCCCTGAACCCGTTCAAAGGTGCTGCCGCCGTCACGGGTCACCCACAGTCCGGATCCGGCAGATGAGGAGTTGAAGAACCATGGCCAGCGCCGGTGATCCCACATAGCCACGAATATCTTCCCCGGATTCGAGGGATCCATTACCATGTCTGCCACGCCTGATGTCTCATTGGTGAACAGCATCCTCTGCCATGTGAGGCCTCCGTCCCTTGTGCGGTAAAAGCCTCTCTCGGTATGCGGAGCCCACGGATTGCCGATGACGCCTACATAGACAATGTCCGGATTGACGGGGTCAACTATGATACGGTGGATATATCTCGTCAGCTCAAGCCCCATACATTTCCAGGTCTGCCCGCAGTCCATGCTTTTATAGATGCCGTAACCTCCCGTTACGCTGTTTCGCGGGTTGCCCTCACCGGTGCCGGCCCAGATAATGTCCGGCCTCAGCGGGTCGATTGCAAGTGCACCTATTGAAGCAACTGCTTCATTGTCAAATATGGGGGTAAATGTGGTACCGGCATTGACACTCTTCCACAGCCCGCCTGAGGCTGTGCCGATGAAAAAGATATTCTCGTTGCGCGGGTCAACGGCAAATGCTGTCACCCTGCCGCTCATGCCTCCGGGCCCTATGTTTCTGGGCTTGATGCCGCTGAAAAGAGACATGTCCGTTTTCTGACCCGCCACGGCAGCGGAAATGATTATCAGTAAGGCTGAAAGGAGTGTTCTTCTGGTCATCTCGGTCACTTTTTTACGGACACAATTTAACCAATAAATTCAATCGAAACCTAAGCGGTGATAGTGTTCTGCAATACAATTCCTGACTGTCTGTGACCACATCGCAACTTGCACATCGCAATTCTCAATTCTCAACTCGCAATTCGCACATCCTCACTGTTTTGCTGCCTGAATCAGAAACACTGCCGGCCGCTTATCGAGATCCGGCACCTGGCTGCGCCAGTCTGACACTGCCATCGTCCTTATCTCCTCACTGGCAAGGGTTATGTTTGCCGCAATGCACAGCCTCGTGGATGGCTGACACACCGAAAGAATATCTTCAATCATCTTCGGGTTCCTGTACGGTGTCTCCATGAATATCTGCGTCTGCCCGCCAGCTGACAGCTTTTCAAGGTCCCTTATGGCTTTACGGCGACCCTGGGAATCAACCGGGAGGTAGCCATTGAACGCAAACGACTGGCCGTTAAGGCCTGAAGCCACCAGTGCCAGCATCACCGAAGAGGGCCCCGGGAGCGGAACAACTTTTATTCCCCGCCGGTGAGCTTCTGCAGCTACGATGTTACCCGGATCTGCAAGCCCCGGCATGCCAGCCTCACTCATCACTCCGGCGTCCTCACCAGCTGTTACCCTTATAAATAAATCAGCCAGTTCAGCCGGATCAGAGTGCTTCCCTACCGGAATAAAATGAGTTTCATCAACCGGAAAACTCCTGTCAAGTCCTCTCAGCCAGCGACGCGCTGTCCTTATATCCTCAACAGCAAAAAACCTTATCGAAAGAGTAATCTCCAGCGTCCTGCCGGGGATCGACAGATCGGGCACGGAATCACCCAGCGTAACCGGGATCATGTATACAGTTCCGCTCATCGGTTGAACTTTATGTGCCGTAAAGATATCCAATTCGCCTCTGGTAAGCTAAAGTGACCCCGGTTATTGTTCTTGTCTCATTTTCGGATTATGTTTGCAGTTCGAAACTCATTACGGTGAAGATCACTTTTCTCGGTACCGGAACATCACAGGGAGTGCCTGTAATAGCATGTGAATGTGCTGTCTGTACCTCACCTGACCCGAAGGATAAGAGGTTGAGAGCCTCTCTTCTCGTGGAGACGGCACTGAATACCTTCGTGATTGACGCCGGTCCTGATTTCAGGCAGCAGATGCTTAATGCCAGGGTGAAAAAACTCGACGCAATCCTCCTGACCCATGAGCATAAGGACCACATCGCCGGGATGGACGATCTGAGAGCATTCAACTACAAAAGCCAGGCTGCAATAGACATCTACGCCGAGGAGAGGGTGCAGGCAGCGGTGAGAAAGGAGTATGCATACGTGTTCTCCGAGAACCATTATCCCGGAGTGCCTAAAATGGAACTTCACAACATTGAAAACTTCGACTTTGTCATCAATGGTGACACCGTAACACCCCTCCGAATCTTCCACTACAGGCTACCGATCTTTGGATTCAGGATTGGGAATATGGCCTACATCACTGACGCCAACTACATCTCCGAGGAAACAAAGGAAAAACTGTTCGGGGTTAAATACCTTGTAATTAACGCTCTGAGAAAGGAGAAGCATATATCCCACTTCAGTCTTGCCGAGGCGCTCGACCTGATTCGGGAAGTATCACCCCGTAAGGCCTATATAACCCACATTGGTCACCAGATGGGAAGACACGAGGATGTAAACAGGGATTTGCCGCAAAATGTGACACTGGCCTGGGATGGACAGGAAGTCGTCTGCGAGGAATAATTCTGAGAGAAACTGATCTGCGGAAATGTTACCGCAACTGCCGCCGCGGCTACATCGTGAGAGGCATCAAGAGCTGTATCAGGAGTTGCATCGGGAGCTGCATCATCAGCTGCATCGGACTCGTCATAGACCTCAGCACCGGCCCGTAAAGTTTATCTCTTCTTGTAACGGTAAAGCTTTTTCTGGTACTTTTTTGAGAAGAAATATTTGTTCCGGCCCAGTTGCGAGGTGTCAATATACGAGTTCTTGCGGGCAGTCTTGTAAGTGTTCTTACTGGAGGACGCACAGCCGGGCATCAGTATTATTGCTGACAGGAACAGTATTATTAGTGTGATGCCCTTGCAGTTAACCTTTTTCATCAGATGGATCTGAACCGATTCCTAAACGCTGTTATAAATACCTAACGGGTGAACAAGCTTAAATATTATCTCTAAATTAACTCATTACCTGTATCTTCACTTTTATTTTAAGATACAATGTAATAAATTGCACTCCCGATTGTTCGGGGAGCTAATTATATGAGTTTAAACTCCGATGTGCAGCTTTAGGTTTCGGTTTTTCCCTGTTTTTTTCATCCTTTACCTGGCAGCTTCCGGCCAGTCGCTTGAGAATATTGGCGTCGTCAGGGATAACGGCGCTGCCGCTGTCTCCCTTATCCTCGATGACAGCACACGGACAAACCTCACGGCACCCAGGCCTCTTTTCAGTTTCAGGCTTGACGGTGTCAGCCTGGAGTCTGACGATGTGCCGGCCGGTCTCGTGGGAAGTCGCTTCATGATGATCTTTGCAGGCGGCGCCGAAGCCTCCTATACACCCCGCGGCGGCTCACACCCGGGATTCATGGCTGAACTGACCCTCCGAAACAACTGGAATGATACAATCACGGTCAGTGACGTGGTGCCATTCGGCGAAAAGAACAATGATGCATTCATCACAGGCGCCGGCCCCGGCAATCTTGCACGCGCATACCTCAATCTGCCTGGGAAGAGTCCTGTACGTGTCATCCTGCCGGACAACGCCTGGGAGATGGGATTCAGTACCTTCAGAGCACAGGGTGACCTGTCGGTTGCAGCTATCGCAAGGCGAATAAAGACTGACAACGGCACGGCGCGGCGTTACGAAACAATACTGCCGCCGGGCGCCTCAGTAACCTATCATATATATGCTGACATCTTCAGGGGCGATTGGCAGCAGGGTATGAAGCTCATGTTCGCAGAGAGATGGCTCTATGACCTGGTAAGGTTCGACGAGACTCTCTACCAGCGCGAAGATCTGAGGTGGATACGCACAAGCTACCTGATGATTCTCCAGATGGCGTGGGACCGGGAATACCAAAATCGCCTCACCGGAGACCAGGGATTCACAGAGTACCTTGACCAGTACAACCGGCTCTTCGGCCATGTTGACGTTTACGGCCTCTGGCCCACCTGGCCGCGCCTGGGCCTCGACGACCGCAACCAATGGGATCTCTACCGCGATCTGCCCGGAGGAACCGCCGGCCTCAGAGAGATGAGCCGCGAGGCCCGGTCTGACGGATGCCGGTTCTTTATTGCCTATAACCCGTGGGATCAAAGCACACGTCCTGAAGATCACCTGCGCGGAATGGCACAGATAATTGCCGAAACTGAAGCCGACGGCGTCGTGCTCGACACAGAGGGAGGCTCCTCGGCAGAACTGCAGCGGGCCGCTGATACAGTTCGCAGCGGAGTAGTTATGTATTCTGAGGGGATGCCCGTAGTAAAGGATATGCCTGGAATAGTGGCAGCAAGGGTCCATAACGCACTGTTCCTCAGTCCGGAACTGAACCTGAACAAGCTGATCAGACCTGATTTCGCCATCTTCCGGGTGGCTGACGTCGGGGAAGATATCCTCCATCGTGAGATCTCCGTTGCCTTCTTCAATGGCTACGGCACCGAACTTAATATGTTCAGACCCGGGGGCAGGGGAGAAGAGTTCCGGGATGATCTGAAATACCTGGCAAAAACAACCTACACCCTGCGAAGAAACAGCGATGCATTCGCAGGTGCAAACTGGACGCCTCTGGTAAAAAGCGGAGCCGATAAGGTCTATGTTAACAGCTGGAACGCGGGAGAGAAGAAGATTTATACTGTTCTGAATATGGACCACCGTGGTTACATCGGCCCGCTCTTCAGCCCCGGTGATACTGCCGGAAAACACCTGGTCTCTCTCTGGAGACATGAGGAGCTGAACCCGTCCGTTGTGAACGGTGACCTCATGGCTCCCGTGGAAACCCCCGGATGGAGCCAGTTGTTTAATGGCACCAGGCGCGAGAGCTCATTAGACTGCATAGCGCTGATGCCGCGATTGATTACAGCTGTGCTCAGTGGTAACAGGATACGGGTTGCTTCTGAAGTGAGCGGAATCCTCCTCATTAGCAGCGGAGAACCAGGCTATGAAAATCCCCCTCTGAAGATAACAGCTCCGGCTGATACACTGCTGAGTTCCGACGCACTTCTGGGGATAGCCGGGGAGAAAATAGTGATCGAGCTGACTGACACTGACGGCATACTGCTTGATGAAAAGGTGGTCAGGCCCCAGCCCGGACGACCCTGGCTGGTATCAGAGACCCAACGTACCGTACCGGCAGGTGACATACCTGCAGGGATGGTCCTGGTACCCTCTGCCGTAATTCAATACGTTCTCACATCTGCTGATGAGTTCGTGCCATATCCATCATCAGGTGAAGCTGTCACAGCGTCACCTGACAGCTTCCTGATAGATAAATACCCTGTGACAAACGAAGAATTCCTTCAGTTTATAAGAGCTTCCGGATATATCCCGTCAGATACTTCCAACTATCTCAGGCACTGGGAACAGGGACTGCCGGTCAGCGGACAGGAACGCTACCCCGTGGTATGGGTAAGCCTCGAAGATGCCAGGGCATATGCCCGCTGGGCTGGCAAGCGGCTACCTACTGAGTCGGAGTGGCAGCTCGCGGCACAGGGTACCGATGGCAGGGAGTGGCCCTGGGGTGATGAGTTTCACGCGACAAAATGCAATAACGGATTTGGCAGGCCGACACCGGTGGATGCCTTTCCGAAAGGGGAGAGCCCCTACGGGGTGTCCGACCTGGTAGGCAATGTCTGGCAGATGACAAATGATGTCTACAGCAACGGTGCTTACTATTTCAATATAATCAGGGGAGGGAGCTGGTTCCGTCCGGAATCAAGCTGGTGGTATGTAAAAGGTGGTCCGCAGCCGCTCTCAATGACCCAGATGCAGCTCCTCGTCTCACCGGGCTATGACCGCAGCGCTACTGTAGGATTCCGCTGCATTAAGGATTTATGAATTGCGAGTTGCGAGTTGCGAATTAAATGAATCGAAATTCGAAACTCGGAAATCGCAACTCTCAAATCCTCCTGGCTCCGTCACCTATGCCGGGCAGGTAGAATTCGGCCGTCAGGCCTGTCTTCTCGGTGTATATCTCACCCAATTTCCTGATAAACTCATCGGTATGCCGGCTCTCAACTATCGAGACCGTGCATCCCCCGAACCCTGCTCCGGTCATCCTGGTGCCCACAACACCCGGCAGCTTCCTACCCTCGTAAACCAGGGTGTCCAGCTCCGTGCCTGTCACCTCATAATCAGTGCAAAGCGAATCATGAGACTCGTTCATAAGCTTGCCAAGCAGGTTTATATCATTGTTTTCAAGCGCTCTTATGGCATCCAGCGTCCGGCCGTTCTCGGTGATGACATGCATCGCCCTCTTTCGCACCACCGGATCCGGAATGTATTTGTCAAGCATCCAGAGATCGGCAACCTTCAGCTCACTCAGGTTGCTGATCTGACGATGTTCAGAGATGAGCGCAACAGCCTTGTCACACTCTGACCTCCGCTCATTGTATTTGCTGTCAGTCAGCCCCCTGCGCTTGTTGGTATTGGTGATAACCAGACGCCTGTCGCCAAGTTGAAGCGGGGCATACCTGTATTCCAGCGTGTCACAGTTAAGATTGATGGCATGATCCTTCCTTCCGAAGCCTACCGCAAACTGGTCCATGATGCCGCAGTTCATCCCCACAAAGCCGTTTTCGGCTTTCTGGGCCATTTTGACCATCTCCATCATCTCCAGACCCGACTCCGTAAGCTCATTCATTGCCACTGCCGTTACCATTTCGATGGATGCAGATGATGAGAGCCCTGCACCGTTGGGGATGTCACCCATGAAGAGCATCTCCATGCCGGGCGCTCCGATACCCTTGCGGGCAAACTCGTTGACAACACCTATAGGGTAGTTGGTCCAGCTCTTCGGAACAGGCCGGTAATTGAGGGCAACGGGAATGAGCACCTCACCCGGAAAGTTAAGGCTGTTCATCCGCATCACCTGCCTGCCGGTCTTCCTGACCAGCAAAGTGGTCCCGAAATCCAGCGCGCAGGGAAAAACATACCCGCCGTTGTAATCGGTGTGCTCACCTATCAGGTTCACCCTTCCGGGTGAATAAAAAAGGACAGGTTCTTTGTCCCTGTCCCCATATAACCTGAAAAATTCTTCCTTCAGATAGTTTGTGTCAGCTTTCATACCTTGAGCTTTTTCTCTATTTCCAATATCTGGCTCCTGAAATGCCGGTCAGTATCTATGAGGTTGTTCACAGTCTTGCAGGCGTGAAGCACGGTAGCGTGATCCTTGCCCCCGATGGAGGAGCCGATACTTGCAAGCGAAGCCTTGGTCAGGCTCTTTGAGAAATACATCGAGACCTGACGCGCCTGAACTATCTCACGCTTGCGGGTTTTTCCCTGCATCTGATCCACGGGTATCTTGTAGTACTCGCAGACAACCTTCTGGATATAGTCAATGGTGATCTCCCTCCGCTGGGTGTTTACCAGCCTGTCAACCATCTGGCGGGCAAGCTCGAGTGTAACCTCCTTGCGGTTAAGAGTCGATTGGGCATAAAGCGAAATAAGGCCCGATTCAAGTTCCCTGATGTTCGAAGAGATGTTCTCTGCCAGGAACTCGAATATCTCGTCCGGCAACTCAATACCGTCATTATAGGCCTTTTTCCTCAGGATGGCAAGCCTGGTCTCGAAATCGGGCTTCTGCAGATCAGCCAGCAACCCCCATTTGAACCGCGATAACAGCCGCTGCTCCATCCCCTGGAGTTCCACCGGGGGCTTGTCACAGGTGAGTATCAACTGCTTGCCCGACTGATGGAGATGATTGAATATGTGAAAAAATGTATCCTGCGTCTTCTCCTTCCCTGCAAATTCATGAACATCGTCAATGATCAGGACGTCAATCATCTGGTAGAAATGGAGAAAATCATTTTTGTTGTTGTTGCGGATCGACTCCACGAACTGCGTCTGGAATTTATTCGCGTTAACGTAGAGCACGGTCTTGTCCGGAAACTTCTCCTTTACAAGAATCCCGATGGCCTGAACCAGGTGAGTCTTGCCCAGTCCTGAATCACCGTATATCATCAGGGGATTGAAGGCGGTACCGCCGGGATTGTTACCCACGGCAAGACCTGCAGAACGGGCAAGACGGTTGCATTCGCCCTCAACGAAATTGGAAAAGGAGTAGTCAGGATTGAGCCTCGGATCAAAATGAAGCTTCTTGATTCCCGGTATTATGAACGGATTCCTGATGGCTGGCTGGGTTACCTCAAAGGGTACCTGCATCGGCTTGTTCTGAAGATCAGCCTTGTTTCTTGACGGGTACCTTACGGTGTATGGCTTGCCGTTGGCATAACCTGAGTTCTCCATGATGATGGTATACTCAAGCTTGGCATCATTTCCTATCTCACGCCTGAGTGTCTTGCGGAGAATATCTATATACTGCTCTTCAAGGTATTCGTAGAAGAAAGGGCTGGGCACCTGTATAGTAAGGATATTTTTTTCGAGCCTGAGAGGAACAATAGGCTCGAACCATGTTTTAAAACTGGCCGATGGAATAATGTCCCGGATTATTTCAAGACAATTACCCCAAACCTCATCGTGTGACTTGTTCATTCAGATTGAAATTAAAAAATCGCTTTTTTCTCTGGTGCTGAAACCCGGGACAATATTTGTAAAAAAAAAGGTAAAAAAAAAACATTTTTACTCTTGACTTTTACATTTATTCTTTACTGTGATGACCATCAGGTCCTTAAAGTGAAAAACATTGGTCAAAATTTATAATATACACATATTCAATAATATACGATGAAAGCAATGGACCACAGTCCTTTATAAAATTGAAGATATTCCGGTCCTGAAATGCCAAGTTAGGAAAACCTTTCCAGGGAGCCCTGCAACGGGGTGATCTATTATTGTTTAGTATTATTTTAACAATTCATTCGGCCTTTTTGCCAAAAAGGGAGAAATGCACGTATTTCTTCGGATTTTCCTTCATGTCTCGCAGCAAAAGGTCAAGACTGCCGAGTGTATTGCTCAGATTATTATACAGACTGTCGTTGGTCATCAGCTTGCCTGCCGACCCCTCGCCCTCGCTGATGCCTTTTACAATGCTTTCAAGACCGGCAAGGGAGGTGCGGAGTGAGGCCAGTGTCTCTCCCAGGTCTGCTGATGCCAGTTCTTCTGAGATCCCTCCGAGATTCTTAAGTGTGGAATCAAGAGTGGTACTGTTTGCCGAAAGCATGGCTGTGAAGGCCTGCAGATCAGCGATGGCTGCCGTGAGCTCATCCTTGCTGCTGCCTGATACCTCCCTCAGGTCGGAGGTTACCGAACTGACATCTGACATGGCGGATCTGATATTGCCTGTCAACTCCGGTGTGAAAACGTCATTCAGCGCTGAGACCACTGAATCAAGCTTAACAATGATGTTTGTGATATTTCCCTCCAGCGGGGAGAATGTCTGCCCCAGCCTGTCAATGATCGAGGTGGCTACATAACCCTGCAGGGTATCGTGGCTGTGGCACATCTCGCTGCTCTCACCCATTTGCAGGACAATCTTCATGCCTGCAATGAGAGTGGCTGTGGTAATTTCTGCCCTGGTGTCCCGGGGAATATTGAAGTTCTTATCTACGGAGAGTGAAACAATTATTTTCCCTGATCCGTCATTGATCAGCCTGACATCCTGTACCACACCCGCCTGGTAGCCGTTTATCTCCACCGGGTTTGATTCAGTCAGTCCTGCAATGTTATCATATACAATATGATATGTGTCAGTGCTTGTGAAGAGGGCAGTGCCCTTGAGAAACTCGAACATCAGAATGAATGCGATGATTGTGATCAGTGCAACGGCACCGACTTTGACCTCGTGGGATATTTTCATAGGGCTATGTTATCTTTTATTTGCATTAAGTGCCTCCCTGAGAGGCATTATCTTCCCGTTCCTGACAGCAATTACGAACGCGTCCGGAAATCTTCCTGTCAGTGTCCGTCTGTGTTTCAGGGCGTCATCATAAAGAACGAATTTTCCTGACGCATATTTAATCCGCTCACCGTCTTCTATCTTGCTTAGCGGTTCCAGTCCATTTAAAATGCTCTGATTCAGCTCCCTGTTCTTTGGCATTGCTGCCACCTGCACCATAAAGAGTATTTCTTCTTTTGCTTCTGCACGGGGTTTCACCGTGGTGCTTACCACGGGTCCGGCACCCGGAGAACCAGCGGTGCTGTCGTTGCTGCCAACTTTCTTTTCAACGTTTCGGCCCTTAGCACTGTCAGAAACGGCTGCCGGTGAAACAGCATCGTATGCCACTCCGTTGCCGTTTTTAAGGCCCGACCTGTTGTCTATCGTCTGCTTGTAATCCCTGAATGCACGGTAGATGGCTGATGCCAGGTAGTCCTGACCCTGCTCTGACAGCAAAAACTTCTCTTCCTCCGGGTTGGTTACAAAGCCAAGCTCAACAAGAACCGACGGCATGGTTGTCCGCCACAGCACCTGGAACCCGGCCTGCCTGACACCTCTGTCCTTTCTCCCGACGCGAGATCTGAACTGATCCTGAATCAGGGTCGCAAACTCGGTGCTCTGCTTGAGATAGGTATTCTGCATCAGTGAAAATATAATATAGGACTCCACCGAATTCGGATCAAATCCCTCATATTTTGTTTCGTAGTCCTTTTCAAAGGTGATAACCGAGTTCTCCTTCATGGCAACCTGGAGGTTTGCCTCATCCATCGTCTGCCCCAGGACATAGGTCTCAGCCCCCGAAAAGCGCTTGTCAGGCATGGCATTGGAGTGTATTGAGATAAACAGGTCAGCCTTGTGCCTGTTGGCCACTTCCGCTCTCTCGGCAAGGCCTATGAAGGTGTCATCATCCCTGGTATATACTACTTTAACTTCCTTCAGGTTACTGCTTATATATTTACCTGTTTTCAGGGCAACCGCCAGGTTTATGTTCTTTTCCCTGGCTTTTGAGCCTACTGCACCCGGGTCTTTTCCTCCGTGACCTGCATCAATTACCACAATCCATTCATTTTCTGCCGGCAATGGCTGCGCCCCGAGCCCTGCCGGCATGGTTATTGCTGCCATCAGAAGGGCACCTGCCAGAATATCTTTCAACCCTCTTATTTTGGTACTCTGCCGCATTACTGCTATGCGAATTTTAATTAGTTTTGCCGCTGGCATGTCAAGGATGCGCAACGACTACGCAAAAATAGCATTTAAACTGCAGTTTGTTTCACAAAGATTGTTTGTGTCAATTTTCATGCCGGTTCTGTTCACTGTGGCATTATCTGCACAGGAGCAGGTCAGGCCTGACACGATCAGGAGCTTGCGCACAGACACTCTCGGTATTCCTGTGACAGATCCCGCTGCAAATCCCCTATTCATCAATGACACCCTTTTTACGGATTCATTTATATCCGGGCAGGACACCGCAGGGGCGAAGGCACCGCTGGTTATCTCGCCGGATGCCGTCGATGAACCGATCATCTACAATGCTGAAGGGTACATGAAGACAGACCTGCGTACCCGCAAGGTGAGCCTGGTGCAGAACGCAAAGGTCACCTACGGCACAATTGAACTGACAGCCGATTCCGTAGTGCTTGACATGGAGACGGGATCGGTTTATGCCACCTTCAGACCTGACTCCGCCGGGAATCCGGTAGGTTTACCAAAATACAAGGATGGCTCGGAAGAGTTTGAGTCGAAGGAGCTTACCTATAACTTCAAGTCGAAGAAGGGGGTCATACGCAATGTGACCACGGAGCAGGAGGGAGGCTACCTTCAGAGTCTGACCACAAAGCGGCATGAGGACGGCACGCTGCACGTAAACAGAAGCAAGTTCACCACCTGTGATGCTGAAGAGCCCCATTTCTACCTCGCCCTGCCGAAAGCCAAGGTCTACCCCGGTGAAAAGATCATCTCCGGCCCGGCATACATGGTGGTGGCTGATATCCCGCTGCCGCTGATACTCCCCTTTGGCTTCTTCCCGGTACAGCAGAAGAGAGCCTCCGGCATCGTAATGCCGAAGTACGGACAGGAGGCTCGTCGCGGTTATTTCCTTTCAAACGGAGGATATTACTTCGCGCTGAGCGACTACTTCGACCTTAAACTCACAGGTACTATCTACACGAACGGCACATGGCTTGCCGATGCCTCAACTTCATATCGTCTGCGGTACCGCTTCTCGGGGTCCTTCGCGTTCAGCTATGCCAACAACATCACCAGTTACAAGGGGATGCCTGATTACGGCCAGAATACTAACTACCGCATCAGCTGGTCACATTCACAGGATGGCAAGGCCAACCCCGGATCGCGCTTCTCGGCCAGTGTGAACATGAGCTCCAGCGGCTACGACAGGAACAACAGCTACGAGGTGGCAGACCACGTTACAACCACCCGGCAGTCGAGCATCAGCTACTCGAAATCATGGGCAGGAACGCCTATCAGCTTCTCAACAAGCCTTAACCAGTCGCAGAACGTTCAGAACAAGACTATGGTACTGAACCTGCCAAAGGGAAGTTTCAATGTTTCGCGCATCTATCCGTTCAAGCCCAGGAAGCCGGTGGCAAAGACCAGGTGGTACCATGATCTGACTACTCAGTATTCAGCCACCTTCGAGAACAAGATAGACACATATGACAGCCTTCTTTTTACCAGTGCGATATGGAAAAGCATGAAGAACGGGTTTAAGCATGAGGTGCCGCTCAGCCTGCAGTTCAGGCCTTTCAGTAATTTTTCAATCTCTCCCTCGCTGCGGTATACCGGGGTGCTTTACACGCAGCAGATACACAAACGGTGGGATCCTGACTATTATGATGAGAGCAAGAACATGGTGGTTCCTTCAGTTGTCAATGACACCATTCGCGGCCTGAGCTACGGTCAGGCACTGGTACCTGCGCTGAGCGCTGCCTTCAACCCTTCGCTTTACGGTACCTTTACCTTCACCCAAAAGGGTTCGAGGGTAGAATCCATCAGACATGTTTTGAAACCTTCAGTTGGCTTCTCCTATTCGCCTGAGGCAGACTGGCTGACGAGTGACATGTTCGATTCCGTCCAGTACAATGTCAATGGTCAAAGAAGAGAATATTCGATCTATGAGGGGAGCATCTACGGAACCCCTTCCTCTGGAAGGCGATCGGGATCGGTCTCGCTGAGTCTAACCAACCTCGTGGAAGCCAAGGTCTTTGCCAGGAACGACACCACCGGCAAACCTAAAAAGGTCAAGATAATCGAGAGCCTGTCCCTGAATACATCCTATAACATCTTCTCCGATTCGCTCAACTGGTCACCTGTGAATATGTCCTTCCGGACGACACTGGCACAGAATATCAACATCCAGGCAGGGAGCACATTCAACATCTACGGGATGAACGCTGCCGGAGGAACGGTGGGACAGCTAGCCATCAGCCAGGGACTCGGACTGGCAAGGATGACCAGCCTGAACGCAAGTCTGGATCTTGACCTCGGGCAGTTGCTTGGAGGCAAGAACAAAAACAATCAGCAGGAACAACAGCAACCTTCAGGACAGAGAGGCCAGAGGCTTGCGGGAGGAGCGTTGGACGAACCGGGAGCACAGGGTGGAGCTGCCACTAATAACCTGCCTCTGGCAAGCAACAGCTATGACGAATACGGCTATGTCAGGTTTGATGTGCCGTGGTCACTCAGGATGGCGTACAATTTCAGCTACAGCAAACCCGGACTTAAGTCAAACGTGACGCAGACAATGACACTCTCAGGGGATGTGAGACTCACATCCAAGATGGCAATCAACTACAATACCGGATTTGACTTCAAGCAAAAAGAGATTACCATGACCCGGGTAGGCATCAGTCGCGACCTCCATTGCTGGGAGATGAGTTTCAACTGGATCCCCGTGGGCTACATGAAGAGCTGGAACTTCACTCTCAGGGCCAGGGCAAGTATGCTGCAGGATCTCAAGTATGAACGCAGAAAGGACTACCATGAGAATTACTAACGAAATAAAACAATCAGGAATGAAAAGGATTATCAGCACAACGGCTGCCCCGGGAGCAATAGGTCCCTACAGCCAGGCCGTGGAGGCAAACGGAACGCTTTACATCTCCGGACAGGTGCCAATTGACCCTGTCACAGGCAAACTGGTTGAAGGAGGCATCACTGAGCAGACCACACAGGCACTGAAAAACATCAGGGCGATACTGCTCGCGGCAGGCTACACCATGGACAATGTGGTCAAGTCCACCTGCCTGCTCTCGGATATGTCGGATTTCAAGGCCATGAATGAGGTTTATGCGCAGTTTTATACCTCAGACCAGCCTGCCAGGGCCGCCTTCGCGGTCAAGGGGCTGCCGCTGGGTGCCCTCATAGAGATTGATACTGTGGCTGTCAGGTAATTCCGTAACGACGGGTCTGAGACCCGTCGCCATCTGCAACCCGGATAGATTGCATCCATATGCAGAAACGGCGGATCTGAGACCCGCCGTTACCTGATATATGAACAAGGTTAGTGGTTATTCCGCCACAACCTCGAAATCAATCTCGACCTTTACGTCGCGATGCAGCTTGACAACTGCCTTGTGACTTCCTGTCTCCTTGATGGCGTCATCACCGAGCATGATGTTCTTGCGGTCAATCTCAAAACCCTTCGCGTTGAGCGCTTCAGCAAGCTGAATGGTGTTGACTGATCCGAATATCTTGCCGGCAGAGCTGACCTTGGCACCGATCACAAGCTTCACGCCTGCAAGCTTTTCAGCAAGCTTCTCAGCCTCTTTCCTTACCTGCTCTTCCTTGTGAGCCCTCTGCTTCAGGTTCTCATTGTGAACCTTGACGGCGGAGTCAGTGGCCTGAACGGCCATACCCTTCGGGATGAGGAAATTCCTTGCATACCCGGTCTTCACGGTCAGAATGTCATTCTTCTGACCAAGCTTATCAATGTCCTGCTTAAGTATAATCTTCATCTCTCTTCCTCCTCTACTTTAAAAGGTCAGCAACATAAGGAAGCAATGCAAGGTGACGGGCACGCTTGATAGCTTTTGAGACCCTCCTCTGATACTTGAGCGAAGTACCGGTGATACGACGGGGCAGAATCTTACCCTGCTCATTGAGAAACTTCTTGAGGAACTCGGGATCCTTGTAGTCTATGTACTTGATCTTGTTCTTCTTGAACCTGCAGTATTTCTTCTTCTTGATCTCTACTGTAGGCGGTGTCAGGTACCTGATTTCTGAATTGTTCTGTGCCATGATTACTCCTCCCTGACTTTTTCGGTTACTTTCATCTTTCTCTTCTTTTCGGCATACTCTACAGCATACTTGTCCATGCGGAAGGTAAGGAAGCGGATGATCCTTTCATCCCTCCTGTACTGTACTTCCAGCTTGTCAACCAACTCGCCCGGCCCCCTGAACTCGATCAGGTAATAAAAACCTGTCGACTTCTTCTGAATGGGATAAGCGAGTTTCTTCAGACCCCAGTTCTCTTCATGAACAATCTCACCTTCACTGTCGGTGATGATCTTCTTGAACTTCTGAACCGCTTCCTTCATCTGATTCTCAGACAAAACGGGAGTTGCAATGAAAACGGTTTCGTACTGATTAAACATCTCTTAATTGGTTTATATTAATGTTAATAATTCGGGTTGCAAAAGTAAGACAATAAAACTTTAAAAAAAATATTCCGAAAACTATTTGACTATATTTGTGACTGATATCTATATATACTGTAAGAACCAGCTATGGATAACTTTATTGTTTCCGCCCGCAAGTACAGACCTGCCACATTTGACATGGTTGTGGGGCAGGATACCATAACTACAACACTCAGGAACGCCATAAAGAACAACCTGCTGGCCCAGGCTTATCTCTTCTGCGGTCCGCGGGGTGTCGGAAAAACCACCTGCGCAAGGATATTTGCCAAAACCATCAACTGCTCGGAGCCCGGGCCTGACGGCGAAGCATGTGACAAATGCGAATCATGCAAATCCTTCAATTCACAGGCTTCTTTCAATATTCACGAGCTTGATGCAGCCTCCAACAACAGTGTCGACGATATCCGCAATCTCACTGACCAGGTGAGGATACCCCCGCAAATAGGCAAGTTCAGCGTCTATATAATCGACGAGGTGCACATGCTGTCAACATCAGCATTCAATGCC
The DNA here is from genome assembly GCA_002383485.1 of Bacteroidales bacterium UBA4070. GTDB lineage: Bacteria > Bacteroidota > Bacteroidia > Bacteroidales > VadinHA17 > SR-FBR-E99. The sequence continues at coordinate 35,165 of DFYY01000028.1, forward strand.
TTCCTGAAGACTCTCGAGGAGCCGCCGTCACACGCTATTTTCATACTGGCAACCACGGAAAAACACAAGATCATTCCTACGATCCTTTCACGCTGCCAGATATTTGATTTTAACCGGATCAACGTTGATGACATCGTTCAGCGACTCAGCTGGGTTGCCGGTAATGAGGGGGTGAGTGCAGAGCACGAAGCTCTCCATGTGATTGCTACCAAAGCCGATGGTGCGATGCGTGATGCACTTTCCATATTTGACCAGATAGTGAGCTTCAGCGGCAGGAATATTACCTATGCTGATGTGATCGCCAATCTGAATGTGCTTGACTACGAGTATTATTTTCGCATTACTGCCTCGGCTATGGAAGGGGATGTACCGGCAGTGCTGATTACCTTCAATGAAATTCTGAACAAGGGCTTCGACGGGTACAACTTCATGGCCGGGCTGAACAACCACCTGCGTGATCTGCTGGTCAGCCGCGATGAGGCAACCGTGAAGCTGCTTGAGACATCTCCGTCCATAAGGCAGCGTTACCGCGAACAGGCTGTGAAAGCTCCTCTGACATTCATCTACGAGGCGCTGGAAATAGGATCACAGTGCATGCTTAACTTCAGGAGCAGCAAGAACCAGAGGCTGCATGTTGAGCTGGCTCTGCTACGCATGTGCAACCTCTCAGCAAACCACGCTGCTGAAGAACTAAAAAAAAAACCTGAATCAGTAAAACCGGAGGAGGAACAGGATTTTCCTGTCGCAGCCCCTGCCAGAACTACTGCGGCAAATGCCAGACCTTCTCCAGCCTCCGACGAACCCTCTTCTGCTGCCGGCCGGTCATCATCTCAGGCGTCCGGCACTGACAGAGATTATTCTCCCTCATCTGCCGCCGAACCCGGTACGGCCTCATCCCGGCCTGCCTCATCTCCCCGGAAATCCACATCTGCGCCCGACGAGTTCAAAAAGGTCTCTATTAAAGACATCATGGCGGGATCAAAGCCGATTGAAGATATTGTAAATGAGCCTGATGTGCGGGAATCTGATGCTGATTCAGACCTCGAATTCACATCTGCCGGGCTTACTGAGGCCTGGAATGCTTTTGCTGCTGAGGTGAAGGAGGAGAGCCCCAGGATCTCTGTCACCCTCTCATCTGTTTCGCCGGAACTGCTGCCTGACCTGACGGTCATACTCAAGCTGGATAACTCAGCCCTGAGGGAGGCATTCGATCATAATTTCAAATCCCGGCTGGAGGGTCATCTGCGCCGCTCTCTGAAAAACAGCCAGTTGAAGCTCATGACAACCGTCGAGTCCACTGAGAGGGGAGAGATACTCTACTCGCCGGAACAGAAGTTCAATCACCTGGCGGCAAAGAACCCCGCCCTGAAGGATCTGAAGAAGACGTTTAACCTCGATTTTGAGTAGACTCATACATTCAGGCAGGTGAGTGACCCGAACAAAAACAGAACGACTTCCGGAGGACTTCCGGAACAGGAGCGGGATCCTGGCTCAGATGCGCAGCTAAGCGTCCTGGCAGGTGGCATCGCCCACGATCTGAATACGGTGATAACCACAATTTATGGCTACTGTGAACTGGTGCTGGATATCCTGGGAGAAAGCAATCCTGAAGCCTCGGAGCAGACGAGACGAATTATCGCTGCCGCTGACAGGGCCAGTACCCTGACCGGTCAGTTGCTAAGCCTCAGCCATCGGGCTGCACAGGAGAAGGTAGCAGTACGGGTGGCAGATGTTATTGCCGATACAATCGATTTTATAAGGCCGTCAGTGTCGTCAGGTATAAGGATATTCCGCGTACTGAATGCACCTGATGCCACAGTTATGGCAGTGCCGGCACAACTCTTCAGGATTTTCCTTAACCTGTTTCTGAATGCCTCCCAGGCAATAGGAGACGGGGATGGAACAATTACGGTGACACTTGACCTGCCTGAAAATAAAAATGATACGTACCTTGACCAAAATCCGGATTCACTCCTTGTCACTGTCAGGGACACCGGGAAAGGTATGGATGCCGAAACGGCCGGCAAAATTTTCGATCCCTGGTTCACATCCGGCAGGAAGAACGGTACAGGACTGGGACTGACAGTCGTAAGTGACGCTGTCAGGGAGCTTGGCGGCACCATCCGGGTAGACTCGGAACCGGATAAGGGTACCACTTTCAGCCTTCTGATTCCCTATACCTCTTTTGGCTCTCTCCCTGAAAAAAGTTAACTTCGGGCTCCCTAATCAAAGAAAAACAAGATGGCAGGAATAATGATCGTTGAGGATGACACTGCACTGCGCGAGATGCTACGGGATGCCCTTGAGAAGCGCAAACATACTGTCATTACGGCCGCTGACGGACGGGAGGCTCTTGCCAGATTCCGTCCCTCAGTTGTAGATCTCGTAATTACTGACCTGCTCATGCCCGAAGAGGATGGGCTGATGGTAATAATGAAGATAAAGGAGATGAAACCGTCAGCTAAACTGATTGCAATCAGTGGCGGCGGAATGGCCGGCCCGGGTAGCTATCTTATGATGGCCAGCAAACTGGGAGCTGACCATGTCTTCTCAAAACCTTTCCTGCCCTCTGAACTGGTGCAGAAGGTGAAGGACCTGCTGGGATAAACATTCTCCGGGATGACTTGTTAATGTAGGAAACTAAGAACCATTAAATACCAATAATATGTTGACAAAAAAAGTTGAAGAGATCTGTAACAGGCAGATCGAAAGAGAAGGTTTCTCATCAAACCTCTACCTCGCCATGGGTTCATGGGCAGAGGCAAAAGGCCTCTCAGGCATCGCTGCATGGCTTTATGCACAGTCCGATGAGGAAAGGGCACACATGCTCAAATTTATAAAGTGGGTCAACGAGCGCGGTGGTAATGCCATTATCCCCGAATTCAAGAAGCCCCCGGTGACATACAAGGGTATACCTGAAGTGTTTGCCGAAGTTCTCAAACATGAACAGTTCATAACCGCAAGCATCAATGAGGTTCTGGAAGTCGCCATAGCCGAAAAGGACCATGCCACTGCTAACTGGATCCAGTGGTTTGTCAAGGAGCAGGTTGAAGAGGAGAGCAGTGCACAGCAAATCATTGACAAGCTTGATCTTGCCGGCCAGCACGGTGTCTATTTCCTCGACCGTGACATTATGAAGCTCAGGGGCTGACAGTAATTTGCATCATTCGGGCGCATGCCGCGCCCGGACATATAGCCGGGGCTGCAGCGCCCCGGTTTTTTTGTGATGTGCCCCTGCTTTACAATTCTTATTGCTCTACGAGCAAT
>DFYY01000028.1:38466-67584 GCA_002383485.1 Bacteroidales bacterium UBA4070
TGCAATTCCAACGTGTGACAATCTTATGTAAAAATTTCACTACTGCCTATTGACTGTAGGCTCTCTTATCTACCTTTCTACCACCACGAACCATAAAAAACATTAATTTTGCGGATGTTTTTAAAAAATGACAGTAAATGAGCATCATCAATAAGGTCCTCACCTTGTTCCTGGGCAACAAGGAGGAACGCGACCTGAAGGAAATCAATCCCTTTGTAGGCAGAATACTGAAAGAGAGCGAACTGGTTATGCCCCTGACAAATGACCAGTTACGTGACAGGACGGCTGAGCTGAGACGAGAGGTACGTGAGTCATTCACTCAGGAAGAGAGCCAGATAGCCGGCCTGCGCACAGAGGCGGAGAACGAAGAAGACGTCAACCGCAAGGAAGAACTGTACAACCAGATCGATAAACTCGAGAAGCAAATCCTTGAGATAATTGAGAATAAACTTGACGAGATTCTCCCTGTCGCATTCGCGATAGTAAAGGAGACTGCACGCCGTTTCAAGGAGAACGATGTCCTTGAAGTAACGGCAAAAGAGTGGGACCGCGACCTGGCAGCCACTCGTCCTTCAATAGCCGTGGAAGGCGAAAAGGCATACTGGAAGAACCGCTGGATGGCAGGCGGCAACGAGATTGTATGGGACATGGTACACTACGATGTCCAGCTGATAGGAGGTGTGGCCTTGCACAAGGGCAAGATCTCGGAGATGGCCACCGGAGAGGGTAAAACCCTCGTGGCTACTCTGCCGGTCTTTCTTAACGCACTGGCAGGCAGAGGCGTACACATCGTTACAGTGAATGACTACCTCTCCAAGAGAGACTCCGAATGGATGGGCCCGCTGTATGAATTCCACGGCCTTACAGTCGACTGCATCGACAAGCACGAACCCAACTCCCACGCACGTCGCAAGGCATATAATTCAGACATCACATTCGGCACCAATAACGAGTTCGGGTTCGACTACCTGCGTGATAATATGGCCATCAACCCCGAAGATCTGGTCCAGAGGAAACACCACTACGCAATCGTTGACGAGGTTGACTCGGTACTCATTGACGATGCCAGGACCCCCCTCATCATCTCGGGACCCACGGCAAAGAGCGACACCTCTACGTTCGACGAGTACAAGCACAAGGTGGAAAAGCTGGTCAGCGCACAGCGAAAACTGGTAACACAGTTGCTGGCTGATTCCAAGAAGCTTATCGCCGACGGCGACAACGAAAAGGGAGGCATGCTGCTGCTGAGGGCCTACAAGGGTCTTCCGAAGAACAGTGCCCTGATCAAGTACCTCAGCGAAGAGGGCGTCAGAACACTGCTGCTGAAAACGGAAAATTTCTACATGCAGAACAATTCAAAGGAGATGCCCAAGGTAACCGAGGAACTCTTCTTCGTGATTGATGAAAAGGCAAACTCAATCGAGCTGACGGAAAAGGGACATGACCTCATATCAACATCTGTTGAAGACGCCAGCTTCTTCGTGCTGCCTGACGTAGGAAGCATGATCGCTGACATCGAGAAGACGGTAAAGGATGAGAAGGAGAGGATGCGTGTCAAGGATGAGCTGCTACAGGATTATGCCGTAAAGTCAGAACGTGTTCACACCATGACTCAGCTGATGAAGGCCTACACCCTCTTTGAGAAGGATGTGGAGTACGTGCTCATGGATAACAAGGTGAAGATCGTTGATGAGCAGACAGGCCGTATCCTCGAGGGACGCCGCTACTCTGACGGACTGCACCAGGCCATCGAGGCAAAGGAAAACGTGAAGGTGGAGGCTTCCACCCAGACATACGCAACAATCACCCTGCAGAACTACTTCAGGATGTACCATAAGCTTGCAGGCATGACCGGTACTGCCATAACGGAGGCGGGGGAGTTCTGGAACATCTACAAGCTTGACGTGGTGGTCATTCCAACCAACGTCAAGGTCATCAGGAATGACCATGAGGACCTTGTCTACAAGACCAAGCGCGAGAAATACAATGCTGTCATAGACGAGATTGTGAATCTCAATAAGGCCGGCAGACCCGTCCTGGTGGGCACCACCTCCGTGGAGATATCCGAGCTGCTCAGTCGAATGCTCAAGATGAAGGGACTGAAACACAATGTGTTGAACGCCAAGCTCCACCAGCGCGAGGCTGAGATAGTACAGGAAGCCGGAAAAACCGGCACGGTCACTATCGCAACCAACATGGCAGGTCGTGGTACTGACATCAAACTCACACCCGAGGTAAAAAAAGCCGGAGGACTTGCCATTATCGGTACCGAGAGGCATGAGTCGCGCCGAGTTGACCGCCAGCTGAGAGGTCGTGCCGGTCGCCAGGGTGACCCGGGCTCGTCGCAATTCTTTGTATCCCTTGAGGATGATCTGATGCGCCTGTTCGGCTCGGAAAGGATCTCGGGAATCATGGATAAACTTGGTCTGAAAGACGGCGAGATGATCCAGCACCCGATGATCACCAGGTCCATCGAGAGAGCCCAGAAGAAGGTTGAAGAGAATAACTTCGGAATAAGGAAGAGGCTGCTTGAGTATGATGACGTGATGAACTCGCAGAGGGAGGTTATTTACAGCAAGCGCCGCCATGCACTGCTGGGAGAGAGGCTCAGTGTGGACATTGCGAACATGATGTATGATGTGACTGAAAACATCGTCAACACGTACAAGGATTCATCAGATTTTGAAGAGTTCCAGTTTGCCCTCATAAGGACCCTTTCAGTAGACTCCCCGGTGTCAAAGGCTGATTTCAGCAAGAACAGCGACGAGGAAGTTGTGGAGGCAGTGTATGCAAAGGTGCTTGATGCCTACCGCCGCAAGAGCGAGATCATCTCCTCAACCGCCTTCCCGGTGCTGAAGGATGTATACGAGCGCATGTCCGCAACCTATGAAAATGTGGTGGTACCCATAACTGACGGAGTAAAGACATACAATGTCATCACCAACCTCAGGGCGGCTGTCGAGAGCCAGGGCAGGGAATTGCTTCGCTCATTCGAGAAGACGGCAGTGTTGGCTACAATTGACGATGCATGGCGCGAGCACCTCAGGGAGATGGATGACCTCAAACAGTCTGTTCAGAACGCCACATATGAACAGAAGGACCCGCTGCTTATATACAAGTTCGAATCCTTTGAGCTCTTCAAGACCATGATAAACAAGGTCAACCAGGACGTGGTCAGCCTTCTGATGAAGGGAACAATACCCACTGCTTCACCCGACAATGTCAGGGAAGCCCAGCGTCGCCGACAGGCTGACATGAGCAGACTGAGGACTCAGAAGAGTGATTTTGAAGGTTACCGCACCGGCGGAGGTGGCTCCCCGGAACCGCGGCAGCAGCAGACTGCACCTGTCAGGGTTGAGAAGAAGGTGGGAAGGAATGATCCGTGCCCGTGCGGCAGCGGCAAGAAGTACAAGCACTGCCACGGTAAGGGTCTCGCCGACTCTGCCGGGGCCTGACAGTCAACGTCAGGGAGAAGGGACAGCCTCTCCTGATACATCACAGACCGGCATATCCCGCATTTTTCTGCAGGAAGACGAGTTCTCAGGCCCTCGTCTGCGGGCTGCCGATGATTGAAAGGTAATGCATCACCTGCTCAAGAAAATGAGCGATGCTGAATGGTATGGGTGACTTGATCATCAGATCGTAAGGTGCATTCTCAGGCCTGTCGGTAATGTCAGGGCCAACCTTCATGGGAGCAGGAGAAAGTGACACTATGGCATTAAGCGGAAAGAGAGAGGAAGGATTGATGTCAATCAGGAGATCATATTTCGTTTCCATAAATTTCTTTGCATCTTCCGATACGGGAATAAATGCCCAGTTGAGATCGCTCTTCCTCAGGAACTTCATGTAAGAGAGACCGGTAAGCCTGTCAGGAACAACCTTGCCAGGTATCCATGCAAGCACCTCAACGCTCCTGCCAGCCTCCGAAAGCTGCCGGTTGAGAGCTGCAAGATGCTGAAAATCATTTTCAAACGAGGCATCCCAGAGAATTCCTATTTTTTTTACCTGGTCAAGGTTAAAATCCTGCCGTATCCTCCTCAGGGATCCGAGACGCCTTTGAAGCATCATCCTGCCGGCTTTTAATCTGAGATTGTAAAATAGTCCCATAAGAATGCAAACCTATAGATTTTTTTGGCTTTTGGGGATTGGGGACGTGATTATTCTTTAATCATTTTGACAAACTCCTCCTCGGTCAGTACCGGTACGCCAAGGGCGGTGGCTTTTGCCCTTTTTGCCGGACCCATGTCGCTTCCTGCCACTACGAATGAGGTGTTGCCGGTGACTGACCCGGTCGTTCTGCCACCCGCGGCCTCGATGGCAGCTTTGATGCCGTCACGCGTGAACCTTTCAAAGGTGCCGCTGACCACAATCGTCTTGCCGGCCAGCGGACCGTTCCCGGATGCAGTGGTGACAGCTCCTTCGAAAGTCATCCCGGCTGCTATCAGGCGGTTGATGATCTCAATGTTATCATCGTCAGAGAAGTATTCTTTTACGCTTGCAGCGATGCGCGGACCAATGTCCGGCAGCGCCAGCAACTCCTCCTCCTGTGCACCCATCAGCTTTTCGATGTCGGGAAATGCCACTGCCAGCGTTTTTGCCACCGTTTCACCCACGTGCCTTATGCCAAGAGCGAAGAGCTTCCTGTTCCAGGGGGCGGTGAGTGAGGCCTCAAGGCCTGACAGGATGTTGGCAGCCGATTTGTCACCCATTCTCTCCAGGGCTGCAAGCTGTTCATGCTTAAGATCATACAGGTCGGCAACGTTGCGTATGAGTCCCTCCGTGTAGAGCATCTCTACCGTCTCTTCGCCGAGACCCTCGATATCCATCGCCTTGCGCGAGACAAAGTGAATTATACGCCTTATAATCTGTGGCGGGCAATGGAGGTAATTTGGGCAGTAGTGGTTCGCCTCACCCTCGGTGCGGACAAGGGGTGTACCGCATTCCGGGCATCTCTCGGGGAAAACAACGGTCCCGGCCTCCGGGTGGCGCTGAGAGGTGTCAACTGCCACGATTTTGGGAATGATCTCTCCGCCCTTCTCGATTATTACGCTGTCACCGTAATGCAGCCCCAGGAGGGAAATCTGGTCACTGTTGTGGAGTGAGGCACGCCTTACTGTGGTGCCGGCAAGCAGCACGGGACGCAGGTTGGCTACGGGTGTGACATTGCCTGTTCTGCCAACCTGGAAATCAACTGATAACAGCTCTGTGACAGCCTGCTCGGCAGCATACTTGTAGGCTATTGCCCATCGGGGAGATTTGGCGGTGGTGCCAAGCAACAGCCGGGCATCCGTCGCATTGACCTTGATAACCACACCGTCAGTGTCATATGGCAGCTTCCTGCGCTCATTCTCCCAGATGGATATGAATCCCAGTACCTCTTCAATGCCGGTGAAACGCTCTATCACATCAGGTGTTCTGAAACCCCATCTGCGGAGCGCCATGATATTGTCATAATGGTTGTCTGCCGGTAGATTCTCCCCAAGCAGGTAGTAAAGGAAGCAGTCGAGGGGCCGTGAGGCAACCATGCGTGAGTCAAGCAGCTTGACTGTACCGGCGGCAGCGTTGCGGGGATTGGCAAAGGGGGGGTCACCGTTAAGCTGCCGCGCCGCATTCATCTCTTCAAATCCCTTCCGCGGAAGATAGATCTCACCCCTGACCACGAAGAGAGAGGGCATATCCGGTGCGCTGACCTTCAGCGGAATGCTTCTGATGGTTCTGACATTGGCGGTGACATCATCGCCCATTGTTCCGTCGCCCCGGGTGACGGCACTCACCAGAACGCCATTCTCGTAGGTAAGACTGATGGATACACCGTCATACTTGAGCTCACATACGTACTCCGGCTCGTGTCCGAGCGTCTTCCTGACACGCTCACCGAACTCCTTCAGCTCGTCATAACTGTAGGTATTCCCAAGAGAGAGCATCGGCCAGCGATGTTCCACCTGGATAAACTCGGTGGTGAGGTCACTGCCAACTCTCAGGGTGGGTGAGTCAGGGGTGACAAGCTCAGGAAATTTCTTCTCTATTGTTTGAAGCTCATTCAGCAGCAGGTCAAATTCGAAGTCAGAAATAACAGGCTGATTGAGAACGTAATACCTATGGTTATGTTCATCAATTGTTTTCCTTAGTTCCTCTGCTCTTTTCTTCGCGTCAGCAAGCTTCATATGCAATTTATGTCTATGTGAAAATATCGGGATCAATGCCAGACTCCCGGTATAAGGGTTCCGCACTCACACCTGCCGTTCCTGAGACTCTGTGACACAATTCTGTAGCCGCTCCTGTCAACCACCTTTTTGCCACAGGAGGGGCAGAGTGTGTCGTCAACCCCTGCACCCGGCATGTTACCGAGGTACACAAACTTCATCCCGGCGTTCCTTGCTATCTCTACAGCCTTTGTGAGAATAGCGGCAGGAGTGGGGGGAATATGCTCGAGCTTGTACTGTGGCTGGAACCGGCTGAAATGCAAGGGTGTATTGGTAAAACCATTCTCAGCCAGCCAGTCGCACATCTGCCTGATCTCATCCGGTTTGTCGGTCCATCCGGGTACCACCAGGTTGGTGATCTCCAGCCATACTCCCTCATCCCTGTATGTTTTCAGGCTCTCAAGGACAGGCTGGAGCTTGCCGCCGGTAAGCTTAAGGCAGGTGCTGTCACTGAACGATTTAAGGTCAATGTTAGCCCCGTCAATGTATTTGCAGAGGTGCTTTAGCGGTTCGCGGTTGATATAGCCGTTGGAGACCATTATGTTTTTAATCCCTGCAGAATGTGCCTGTTGCGCCGTATCCAGAACGTATTCATAAAAAGTGACCGGTTCGGAATAGGTGTATGCAATAGAACTGCATCCGCCGGCAGCAGCCTTCTCCACAACGGTGGCGGGTGGCATGTCATAATTTCTTGTCTTATCGGGAGAGGTCTGCGAGATGGTCCAGTTCTGGCAGTTGAGGCAGGCCAGGTTGCATCCGGCCGTGGCTATTGAAAAAGCAGTTGTTCCCGGCAGGAAATGATAGAGTGGTTTCTTCTCCACTGGATCAATATTCGCTGCGCAGGGATTGCCGTAGGCCATCGTGTAAAGCTTCGAGTTTCTGGCTATCCTGTTGCGGCAGTCGCTCAGTTCCCCGTCCTTCAGGGTACATTCGTTGGGACAGATCATACATACAACTCCCCTGGCACTTACCTCCTGGTACATCGCCAGTCTTTCACCCGGTGCCGGCCTTATCGCTGCCGACGGGAGGGGAGCAATGAACCCCGCAGCCACAGCAAGTGATCCCTGACGTGCAAAACATCTTCTTGATATCTTCTTCCCCTTGTCTTTCAACTATATGCGAGTTAAGGTACCATCCTGTAAATCTACTGTTTTAAAGCTACTGATGCAACAGTTCCGGCAGCCAAAATGACTCCGCCGAGGATAAAACATGAGTTGGCCGTTCCCGCCAGCGGTACCAGCAGTGTGGCAACGGTCAGGTAACCAAGAGCCGAGCCTGCCATGTCGGCAGCATATATCCTGCCAGTGGTTTTGCCGCTGTCGCGGGATGTAAGAATCCTGTAGACGGCCCCGGTGATGAATCCTGCAGAAGGCAGAGTGATGCCGAGCCAGGCAAGCACCTGACCTCTTGATGCAGTGACCAGTGACGGCGCCAGGATGCCGGTGAGAGTGAAGATCGCTGTGAGAAGGAGGGTGCAGATAACGATTTTCCTGAGCGCCAGCCGTTCGCCGAGCATGGCCCCGGCCGCCAGCCCGGCCATAAGCAGGGTCAGTATGACGGCAGAAAGTATGTAGAAATTTCCCACAGCCATCTGGAGAATGAATATCGAGATCATTCCGAATCCCGCCAGGCTTGCCGATGAAGCGAACATCATCAGTCCCTGCCGGGTAGCAAAGAGAAGGGGAATTGCAGTCAGTATCACCAGCAGGACAATTATTCCGCCTCTCATACCCATCCTCTCAAGGGAGAGAATATTTGAAAAGAGCGCTGACACCGGCCTGACGGCACTGTTCATTCCTGCATCCCTGTCAACCTGGGAAAGAATCTGTTCCTTCTTTAGCCGTATGGCGGCATCGTCAAGATAGTCAGCATTGACGTAACTGTTTTCAATCCCCCGCAGCGCTGTCATCAAGGCCGGTTCTGCGCTTACAGGAGCGTCCGAGGCAATGACATAAAGCATTGTGCCAGGAATGAGGGTGACGTGGCTGAAAACGCCTGTAATGGCATTGTAGTAAGGGGAGAATCCATGCCTGTAACTGGCTGGAGAGTAATTGAACCAGGGCATGGGTGTACAGGTGAATACACCGCCGGCAGACAGATGTTCATTGACAAGCCTGAAATACTCCGCGGTGAAGAACCTGCTGACTGACAATGTAGAGGGCGGAGGAATAAGCTGAATCACAGCATCATATGTCTCTGAGGTTTCCCTCAGGAACGTCAGCGGGTCATTGCTCGCCACCCGTACCTGCATGATTCCGCACAGGGTGTCGCGCGCTCCTTCTGCCGCGATCAGGCCGGGATCGACCTCAAGGTAGTCAAGCCTGTCAACTGAATGCTTCATCACCTCCGGCAGGTGTCTTTTCAGTCCTCCTGATATGAGCAGGACCCTGTCGTATCGGTTACGCTGCAGCAGGGCGTAATGGATATTCTCTTCAGCGCCCGTCACATCCCCTTCATAGTAGAGTGGTCGGTGGTCAAAATATACAGTGCGTTCATCGCCGTAATATCCTGTTGTGATGTTGCCGAAAGGAGTGTCCCTGCTTTCTGTTACCCTGACTCCGCGGAGCAGCAGGCTTCTGACGGCCGGATCGGGCGGAAAGGCCAACAGCAGAATGCCTGCAGTCAGCAGAAGCGTAAGCGCCGCAATCCTTATACGTGTCCGGCATTTCAGCAGCAAGGTCAGGATAGCCGATGCCACAATCAATATGAGCAGGTAAAGCTGAAAATTGGGTATTGCAAGTGTTACCGTCAGCGCCGTGACCACACCGGCAGCCACTGACCCTGCAGTTTCCGTACCAAAACTGTTGCCCGGACCGGAAAGGCCTGAGGCGTACCTGAGAAGTGACAAGCGGACGAATATAAGGGCTGAGATGAATGTCACGGGGGCTACACTCACAGCCAGGATCACCATCGCCTGGAAAAATGAGGGTGTCTGCCCGGGGCTGAGGATGATCGCAGACATCATCAGCAAAATCAGAGGGGAAAGAAGAATGCATCCCATCAGGGTCCACATCATCCTCCCGGGGGAGGTTATGGATGACCGGGCTCCGGTGACGGACCCGCCGGATGCAATTATGAGCCACAGCCAAAGAAAGAGCCCCGCAATTGCCTCGGTACCTCCGCCGAGTATAAGTGCCTCCCGGATCAGGATGAACTGAGAGGCAGAACTGACAAATCCTGTCAGCAGCAACAGCGGCCGGTAAAGCCGGACTTCAAATCCGGTTGATTCTGCCGCTGCAGGACTTTTCACACCCGTGAGGTTGCCGTTTTTGCGGAGATAATAACTGAGATGCCATGTGAGGTGAATTACCGCTGCAAAGACCATAGCCGACCCCGCCTCCACATGCCAGTGCTTAACCGATTCAGCAAAAGGGATCTCCCACCGGTAGGTGATCCTGAGTGCGAGGAAAATCCCTAAAAGTCCTGAGAGGAAAAAGGAAACCAGCAACACCCAGTTCCAGAATCGCCGGTGGGATAAGCGGGGGGTGAACCCCGAAACGGAAAGAAAGAGGGTAAACAGATAGATTACCGTGACAGTCATCCCTATGGGAAGAACGTGATAGGTCATGTGTCAGGCTATTCGCTGAAGACGTAGGCTTCGTACACAAAGATCTCCGTATCCCGGTCTTTCCAGCCGTCCCACCCGATGCCTGCCTTGTCGCGGGCACAGTATCCCAGGAACTGCTCAACGGTCCAGCCCTGTTCCTCCGCCACCTGAGGAAGGAAAGTGCCTGAGCGGTAACCTTTTTTAAGGTATATGCCGTGCTTTCCTATCCTGATCTCTTCTGCTGACTGAATCTTCTTCATGGGTCCGAGAACGGATATCTCAATATGTATCGACGGGTATTCCGACCTCGTCAGGGCGGGGAACCTGGGGTCACTGAAGGCAGCCTCGGTTGCCATCGTACCCACCACTTCCCACAGCGGGTCAGGTGAGGTGAAACGTCCGATGCATCCCCTCAGGTCACGATCAATTGTTATAGTTACAAACGCTCCCAGCGGTTCACGGAGGTGCGGTGTCAGTTTAGCCTGGTCGACAACTGCGGGTTTCCTGTGTTCCAGCCTGGCGGAGATGGCCTCCCTGGCTATCGCGAAGAGAGTCTCCTGCTCAGCCTCACTGAGACTGAATGGCTCAGTCTGAGAGCCTGTTTTTGCCGCAGCCCTGCCTTCAAGCACAATGGCGTTGTAGCCCACGACCTCATCCTTTGATCCCCTGGGTGAATCACCTGAATTCGTATACTCCACGTTCCGGAAAACCAAACCTTCACTCTTCTCTGCAAGGTAAAGCAGAACCATACCTGCAGGCCATCCGCACATTGCGGTAGCCAGGTTCTCAATTCCGGACGACTCGATGTTCCGAATCGTGCGAAGGAAACCTTCCGGGTCTCCCTTTAATATAGCATCACTGACCATCCTGTCAGCCTTTCGTGCATCTTCGGCTGACGGATAATGAGAAAAGTCGCTGCTGATGATGAAGAGATTGCGGTCATTGAACCAGGGCTCCAGCCCCGTTGCTATTGCCTTGAGTACATTTAAGTTCTTCGTCCCGATAAGCACAGGCACTACCGGCGGAACAGGATTGAACCGGTACTGGATGAAGGGTAGCTGTACCTCAAGCGAGTGTTCCGGACCGTGAGCTTCATCCTTGGAGATAAACCACCGGTTTGTCGATTGCAGCTTCCTGCCCAGTTCACTGTTGACATGGATGGTTCCCAGGGGTGTCACCAGGTTTCCAGATGTAAAGACTGCTGCACCTTCGTAAGCGTACCTGTGACTGACACCGATGAGGAAGATATTGTCATAGGTTGCCCCGGAGGGGATGGCGGCAAAGCCCGCTGCCGCAGTATGTCCCGAAAAGACATAGCCCGCATGCGGTACGAGTATTGCCCTCACTTGCACACCTTCACGGGGCTTTCCAAAGCCGGCGAAATACCCCGCAAGCTCACTCCTAAGCCGTTCGCTGCCAGCAGGATAGAAACTCCCTGATACTGCAGGTTGCCTGTCGCGCTCCTGTCCAAATATGTTCATAAGTGAAAAAATTAACATTACCAGGATCAGACTAACTGTTTTCATAATAAAAGCAGTTGTTTCCCGTAAAGTTATGCAAAAACCCGTAAAAATCCGGAGATAATACCTCAGATGAGAACAATGTTCTCCTTCAGAGTGTTGCCGTCTTCATCAATGCCGTAAAGCCTGAGTCCTACACTGCAAGTTGCATCTGCCGTGACATCCAGGAATGGGGAAAGTGATTCCCTTACATCCTCCTCGCCCATTGAGTCATATTCCTCAATGTCAAAATAGAGATGAACAAACAGTATATGATCACTCTTCTTTATTTTGGTAAGAACCTTCAATATCTTTCCCATCCAGATGACTGAAGAGGTATTGAAATAGTCCACGTTGAACTTTAGATTCGTGCTCTCGGCCGGGTTCTTCGCATATTCCGATGCCCATTTGTATAACGGCTCGAAAAATCCTGATGCATTTTCCGGCAACGACTTTCCTGTAAACGTTAGATTTCCCGTTCCAGCCGTGAAACTGACAGCGGGTGTTTTAGACGTTGCGTCAATTCGAATATCCTGTAGTTTTACCATAACGTGTGTTTTCTTCCCTGGTTTTGTACTATTGCCCCAATGTACAAGCTAAAGGTAGCCTGTTTTTTTCGATGCTGATTTTGTTTTCGTCAAAAATTAATAAACAGTTATCAACTTTTTTGAACAATTTATCCCACATCCTGCAACGGATTCCGGACTAAAAGTAACAACAATTTATCTATATTTGCAGCCGTGATAAAAATCAGGATGGAGAAGCTGCTCAGGATAGTAATAAAGGAGGCTGTCGCAAGTCTTTACGGAGCTGATGCCGGTGATGATCTCCTACAGATACAGAAGACCAGGAAGGAGTTTGAAGGCGATTACACCCTTGTGGTGTTTCCGCTTGCAAAAATCTCCCATCGCTCCCCTGAACAGACGGCCCGGGATTTGGGTGAATACCTGGCCCGTGAAATAAATGCCGTAAGCGGATTCAATGTAATCAAGGGATTCCTGAATCTGACGATAGCCCCGGCCGAATGGGTCACACGCCTCCATGAAATCCATGGGGAAGAACACTACGGTTTTGCGGCGCCGGGACCGGATGCCGAGACCATAGTTATCGAATACTCCTCACCCAATACAAATAAGCCACTCCACCTCGGTCACATCAGGAACAACCTGCTCGGTTTTTCACTGTCGAGGATTTGCGCTGCCGCAGGTGCAAGGGTTATCAGGACCAACATTGTTAATGACCGCGGCATACATATCTGCAAGTCGATGCTCGCATGGCTCAGATATGGCAACGGACGCACACCGGCATCCGAGGGGATGAAGGGTGACCATTTTGTGGGCGATTACTACGTTCTTTTCGAGAAAAAGCTCAGGGAACAAATCGAACCGCTTGTTGATGCCGGATCAACTCCCGAAGAGGCACGTGAAAACGCCCCGCTGATGCTTGAAGCCCGCCAGCTGCTTCTCAAATGGGAGGCAGGTGACCCGGATACGGTTCAGCTCTGGCAGATGATGAACTCATGGGTATACGAGGGCTTCGATGTAACCTACAGGGCACTGGGAGTCGAATTCGACAGGATCTATTACGAATCGGATACTTACAAGATCGGAAAGGAGATCGTCCTTCGCTCACTGGCTGAAGGACACCTCATCCGCAGGGAGGATGGCTCGGTATGGATAGACCTGACTGCAGACAAACTGGATCAGAAACTGCTGCTCCGGTCCGACGGGACCGCCGTCTATATGACACAGGACCTCGGAACGGCAACAATCAGATACAACGATTACAGGTTTGACCGTCATATTTATGTCGTAGGCAACGAGCAGAACTATCATTTCCAGGTACTTGCACTGACCCTGCTCAGAATGGGCTATGACTGGGCAAAGGGACTGCACCATTTTTCATACGGCATGGTGGAACTCCCTGAAGGTAAAATGAAATCCCGCGAAGGGACTGTAGTGGACGCCGATGACCTCATCGCCGAAATGACTGCAACCGCTGAAGAGATGTCACGGGAACTGGGTAAGCTCACCGGCTACAGCGATGCCGAGAAGAAAAACATCTGCAGGCAGATAGGACTCGGAGCCCTGAAATATTATATTCTTAAGGTCGATCCGAAAAAGAACATGACTTTCAACCCGAAGGAGTCGATCGATTTCAACGGTAATACCGGTCCCTTTATCCAATATACCTATGCCCGCATCAGGTCGGTCCTGAAAAAGGCTGAGGAGACAGGAGTGACATTTGCCGCCGGCGAGGCAGAGAAGGTTATTCCCAACGCCAAGGAAATAAGTGTAATAAAACTACTGAACGACTTTCCCGCACTGGTGACAGAGGCTGCATCGGAGCTGAGTCCGGCTCTCATTGCCAACTATTGCTATGACCTCTCAAGGGAGTTCAACCAGTTCTATCATGATTACACGATACTTGGAGAGTCAGATGAAAACCTGCGCAGCTTCCGCCTGAAACTGTCGGAGCTCACCGGCAGGGTGCTGGAGAGAGGCCTTTTTCTGCTGGGCATTGAAGCTCCGGAAAGAATGTAAATAACAGAATACTGAATAATTATGTTTGAAAGCCTTAGTGAAAGACTTGAACGCTCCTTCAAGATACTGAAGGGAGAAGGAGTGATTTCAGAGATCAATGTATCGGAGACTCTGAAAGATGTGCGCAGGGCGCTTCTGGATGCGGATGTCAACTTTAAGATTGCCAAGCAGTTTACCGATACGGTCAAGCAGAAGGCGATGGGCCAGAATGTGCTGAAGGCAGTCAAGCCCTCACAGATGATGGTAAAGATCGTTCATGACGAACTGGTCCTGCTGATGGGAGGGGAGAAGACCGACATAAACATAAAGCCGAACCCTGCCATTATCCTGATAGCCGGACTGCAGGGTAGCGGTAAAACCACATTCAGCGCAAAACTGGCTAAGCATCTGAAGGGCAAGCGCGGAAAGAATCCGCTGCTGGTTGCGGGCGACGTATACCGGCCTGCAGCCATTGAACAGCTGAAAGTACTCGGCGCTCAGATAGAGGTGCCCGTTTACACCGAGGAAGGCAGCCACAACCCGGTTGAGATTGCACGCAACGCAATCAGGGAAGCAAAAAAGAGCGGACATGACCTGGTGATAATAGACACTGCGGGCCGCCTGGCCGTTGACCAGGAGATGATGAACGAGATTGCTGCCGTAAAAGATGCCGTCAACCCTCATGAGACTCTGTTTGTAGTTGACTCGATGACCGGCCAGGATGCAGTCAACACAGCATTTGAATTCAATGAAAGAATTGATTATGACGGAGTTGTGCTGACCAAACTTGACGGTGACACCCGGGGAGGAGCAGCGCTTTCAATCAGATCAGTGGTAAATAAACCGGTCAAGTTCGTCAGTACCGGAGAGAAGATGGATGCAATGGACATCTTCTACCCTGAGAGGATGGCCGACAGGATACTTGGAATGGGCGACATCGTCAGTCTCGTTGAGAAGGCGCAGGAACAATATGACGAGGAGGAGGCCCGCAAGCTTCAGAAAAAGATAGCGAAGGACCAGTTCGACTTCAATGACTTCATCTCGCAGATCCAGCAGATCAAGAAGATGGGTAACATGAAGGACCTGATGGGTATGATCCCTGGCGTAAGCAAGGCGATAAAGAACCTTGATATTGACGACGATGCCTTCAAGGGGATCGAAGCAATTATTTCAAGTATGACCCCGGCTGAAAGAATAAATCCGGTTCTCCTCAACGGCAGCCGCAGGAAACGCATCGCATCAGGCAGCGGAACCACTGTCATGGAGGTAAACAGGCTGCTGAAACAGTTTGACGAGACAAGGAAGATAATGAAGATGGTGGCCAAGGGGGGAGACCTGTCAAAGCTGGCTGCCAGGAGGCGGTAGGCAAAGGCAGTAGGCAATAGGCAGTAGTGTTAAATCGCAAATCGCAAATATATATGTATCAGATTATTGACGGAAAACAGACTTCAGCCGTTATCCGCGGCGAAATTGCCGCCGCGGTGACTGAGATCAGGGCCCGCGGTGAGCGTGTGCCCCACCTCGCGGCAATACTTGTCGGCAACGACGGCGGGAGTGAGACCTACGTCTCACACAAGGTAAAGGACTGCGAGGAGGTCGGGTTCCGATCTACTCTGCTCAGGATGCCCTCAACAGTAACCGAGGAGGAACTCCTTGACAAGGTCCGCGAGCTCAACCAGGACCCGGGTCTTGACGGTCTGATCGTCCAGCTCCCTCTGCCTGATCATATCCGTGAGAGCAGGGTCATAGAGACCATTGCTCCGGAAAAGGATGTTGACGGATTCCATCCGGTGAATGTTGGCCGTATGACTGCCGGCTTACCTTCATTCGTATCTGCAACACCGGCCGGGATAATGGAACTGCTGAAACGGTACAACATCCCGCTGAAGGGTGCGGAGTGTGTTGTTGTCGGCCGCAGCAACATCGTGGGGCGCCCGGTGAGCATACTGATGTCTCAGAAAGGCGCTGATGCCACGGTAACTGTTGTTCACAGCCGTACCCGGAATATTGCAGAAATAGTCAGAAGAGCCGATATTGTCATTGCCGCCATCGGTCAGCCAGGCTTTATCACAGCTGATATGATAAAAGAGGGTGCAGTGGTGATAGACGTGGGCACCACACGCGTTGACGCCCCTGATACAAAGGCTGGATGGAGACTGAAGGGAGATGTTGATTTTGAGAACGTGGCGCCCCGCTGCTCGTTCATAACCCCGGTACCCGGAGGAGTGGGACCGATGACCAGGGTGTCACTGCTGCTGAATACGCTTCAGGCCTGCAGAAAGCAATAACCTGCCTGGCAATTATTATGTCCGGGTATCATGCCGGGCAGTGCTACTGACCAGCTTGCAGAAGCATGTCTTAAAGTGATCCTGTCAGGTGGCCATGCCACCATTAAGTAAATAAGTTGCATACCCTCTTGCCAGTTGCTGATCTACATTGGAAGAGTTAATCCTGTGAAATATAAGTCGTAGCCTCCCTTGCCGCCTGAACGGTCAGAGGAAAAGATCAGGAAATGATTTTCAAACAGCAGATCTACTCCGAGGACCGGCCTGTATTCATTTGCAGATGAGTTGATACCGGATCCCAGGTTAAAGGGTGAACTCCATTTGCCGCTCCGGAATACCGAACAGTAAAGGTCAAAGCCACCGTAGCCCCCGGCCATGTCCGAAGCAAACAGCATGTATCTGCCCCTGACAAATGGACACTTCTCATCCGAACCGGTATTGATGCTGTCAACGGCAGCCGGCGTGACCGGCGCTGAGGTAAACCACTCGTCCATCTCAAGCTGCCAGGGCCTCACTGTCGTGTAGATGTCGAAATTACCGCCCCGGTCTGAACAGAACCATGCCGTGTCACCGGTTGTACCCAGTGAGAGATAAGCGTCATCGGAGGAGCTGTTAAAAAGACTCGCCGGCACCGGAGTCTCAAAAACAGGTGGCTGTGAGTATACGGGGATATAGCTTGTATAGACGATGTCGAGCCCGTTTCCGGCTGTCTGTGTGGCTGCCGCCATATATTCCAGCCCGTTGCTGCTGTTGAAGAACCTGAGCGGCCCGAACTCGTCAGCGCCGGTATTGAAAACGGACAACAGACCGTCAACAAAACTATCCGCATTCATATCCGAATGCAAATCAAAATACCCTGTCGTCTGACCGAACATATACCCGACGGTTCCGCTGACAAGATCAAACTCGCCTCCTGAACTCTTCCTGTTTGAAGAGAATACTACCTGCCGCATCGCGTTTATCCGCGCTGCCTCTATGTCCATATTATAGTCGTCCCAGGAGGTGTTGAGCCCATCCAGCGTCATTACCGAGTCGGGGAAAATGCCCAGTTCATAATTGATTTTGAGAGGCTCATCACGGCAACCTGACAGGGATGCCGCAATATAAAAGACTGTAAATAAATATTTTAACCTGTTTTTGGCCATGACAGTCGTTTATTAGATAACGAACTGGCGGACTGTTTAATATCCGGGTAGTAAAAAAACCGGGCTGTGAGGCCCGGCTTTCAGAAGGTAGAATTCAGGTTAATTCTAGGGTAATATTTGGTTTGAGGGTAAGCTTCTGAACTCAATTGTAAGATGAAATCCGGCACCCGAAGGTTGCGTTGCCGCTAAAAATATTTTACAAAGTCCTGTTTATCATGTTTATAAAAACAACTTCCTGTTGATAATTGATATACCACCTGCGTTAACCAAACCATTAATATGTTACATTTGCAGAATATTTTTCAGGGGAGATGGAAGAAGAGAAATACGGTTTTGTGCACGACAGTGAGGTGGAAGAGGTGATTCTCCGGTTTGAGAGAATGCGTAAGAACAAGGAGACCTGTTATTTCGACGTCATTGAATTCGAGGCAATTATAGATTATTACCTGGAGGGAAATAACCCGGCGCATGCCTTTGAGGCTACATCGCTGGCATGTGAACTCCACCCGAATTCGGTTCCGATACTCATCAGGAAAGCCAGGGTTCTCATTGAAAAAGGGAGGGCGACAGAGGCGCTTACTATTTCCAAGAGGCTGGAGAACATCGAGCCGGGTAACTGTGACATATATCTGTGCAAGGCTACTGCTCTTGCCATGCTTGGTGATATTGCAGGCGCCCGTCGCGTATTCGACCTTGCACTGGAGACCGACTCCGAAGAGCCGGAGACAATCCTTTACAGCATCACTTCAGTGTTGCAGAACCTCAACTACCATGAGGAGATGATACCCTACCTGCACAGGCTTTTCGATCTGGAGCCTGATTTTGCGGCTCATCTCTATGACCTGGCCTATGCATATGACAAAAAGGGCGATCATAAAACCAGCATTAAATACTACACCATGTACCTCGATGAGGATCCATGGTCTGACAGCGCATGGTATAACCTGGGTATAATATACAATAAAACAGGCGAATACGGTAAGTCTATCGAAGCCTATGACTACGCACTGGCACTGAACCCGGAAAACACCTTCGCCCTGTTCAACAAGGCAAATATCCTCAGCAACCTCGAGAGATACAGCGAGGCATTGGATGTCTACCGCCAGTTCGTAGAGGAAGAGCCTGACAGCCTGGAAGGTCTTACATACCTCGCCGAGTGCTATGACAAGACCGGCGACGAGGCTATGGCACGCAAGTATTATACCGAAGCCATTGACATAACACCCGATTTCCCGGATCCATGGTACGGCCTCGGTCTGCTGTCGCTCTCGAGAGGGCGTCCGGCAGAGAGTATCAATCCGCTGGAAAAAGCGATTGAGATCGATCCTGAGAACCCTGACTACTGGTTCTCCCTCGGAAAGGCACAGTTAATGACAGGCAACATCCGCGAAGCCGTCAGGTGCTGGATCGAGACCCTGACGCTCGACGGTTATTATGACGAGGCATGGATTGAAATTGGTATTGTTGTGATGCTGAGCGGCAAATACAATGTGGCAATCCGCCTCCTCAAAAATGCGGCAAAAATAAGCGGAGAACTGCCCGGCACCTGCTACCTGCTCGCTTCGGCTTACCTGCATACCGGCAACATTCCGGAAGCCGCACGCAACCTGATAAAAGCCGTAAGACTCGACAATGACGTGCTCGAGGAATATGCTCTCCTTCTTCCGGAGGAGAAGCTGACAAATGCCATGAGAAGACTCTTCAGTAAAACCAATTAAGATATGAAAAACACCAGGAAACTGCTGACACACATCCCCGAAAGACCGGCCAAACCCAGAAAGGACGGCCTTACCATGGTAATGGACAAGGGTTTGAGTATCAGGGAGGCTGAGGATTTCGCAGCTGTCGGAAGCGATTATGTCGACTTTGTCAAACTGGGTTTCGGGACATCTGTAATCACACCGGGTGTCGACAAAAAAATCAAGCTCTACCACGAGGCAGGCATGACCGTCTACCTCGGGGGAACATTGTTCGAGGCATTCATAATCAGGGGCCTTTACAGTGAATACGTTGAAATGCTGAAGGACTCCGGTGTCAGGATGGTTGAGATTTCTGACGGATCATATGAGTTTGAGCACAGCGAAAAGCTTGAATATATCAGGAAACTGTCAAAGGAGTTCACGGTGATCTCGGAAGTCGGCTCAAAGAAGAAAAACATAATCTACACACCTGATCAGTGGGTCGAGATGATGAAGGCCGAACTTGAAGCCGGATCAGTGAAGGTCATCGCGGAGGCGAGAGAATCGGGAACCATCGGGATCTATAACGAGGACGGCTCTGTCAACCTGGGGCTGATAAAAACCATCTCCAGGGAGATAGGTTTTGAAAACGTCCTGTGGGAAGCCCCGCTCAAGCAGCAGCAGGCATGGTTCATCACCAACTTCGGCGCCAATGTCAACCTGGGAAATATTGCCCCTAACGAGATCATAGCGCTGGAATCGCTGAGACTCGGGCTGAGAAGCGACACCTTCTTCAGCTTTCTTCCCGAAAACATGAGATGAAGCTCTTCGGAATCATAGGATTTCCTCTGGGACATTCATTCTCCCAGAAACATTTCACTGAAAAATTCGAAAGGGAAAACCTTCCTGATCATGCTTACAGGAAGTTTGAACTGCCTGACATAGAGATGCTTCCGGGCCTGATTGACCGTGAGCCTGACCTATGTGGCTTCAATGTTACAGTTCCGTGGAAGGTGAAGGTGATCGAATACCTGGCTGAGATTGATCCTCTGGCGGCAGAGATCGGAGCCGTGAATACGGTAAGGGTGACACGGCGCGAAGGCAAGCCCTGGCTTAAGGGATTCAATACTGATGCACCTGCTTTCAGGGAATCCCTCCTGGCCAATCTGATGACCCTGCCCGAAACGGCCCTGGTGCTGGGTACCGGTGGTGCAGCAAAAAGCGTGATGCATACGCTTATAGAATTGAATATCATTCCTGTACCTGTCTCGCGAAAGCCTGTGAGGGGCGGCTATTCATATGATGAGCTTCCCGGCCACCTGATAGGTGAGGCGGGAATCATTGTCAATACCACACCGCTCGGGATGGCCCCTGCAGTTGAAACATTGCCGCCAATTGACTACAGCTGCCTCCGGGATGGACAGTTGTTGTTTGACCTGGTATACAATCCGCCAGTGACAGCATTCCTTGCCATGGGAGAAGAACAGGGATGCCTCACCGTGAACGGCAGTGAGATGTTCCTGATACAGGCTGAACTTGCCTGGAACATCTGGAATGAATAGATATTCCGGCCGGTAGTTTCTGACCTACTGTGTTTGCTGTTAAGTTAAATAACAATAAGTTAATAAGTTATGTAGCCTGTTGTCAGATAAACAGGTCATCCGGATATTTTATCCCGGTGAGAGAGAGGCCGTGTGCCGGAGCCGACTGTCCTGCAAGTCCCCGGTTTTTGCCAGCCAGGATAGCTTCGAAATCAGACAGCGACAGCTTGCCCCGGCCTGCCGGAATCAGTGTCCCTACAATTGCCCTGACCATATTCCTCAGAAACCTGTCGGCAGTAACCGTGAAGATAAGCCTTTCCGCATCCTCCTGCCATCGCGCATGGGTGACCCGGCATATGCTTGTCTTGTTGCCTCCGTGCAGCCTGCTGAAACTGGTAAAGTCGCTGTGCTTCAGCAGAACAGAAGCAGCATCATTCATCAGTCTTATGTCCAGTGGCCAGTAGAGCAGCCATGCAGTGTCAGACGCAAAGGGGTCCTTCACCCTGGTGATGGTATAGGTGTAAGTCCTTGAAAGGGCATCAAACCTGGCGTTAGCCTCCGGTTTTACCTTCACTATTTTTCTGATGGCGATGTCATCAGGCAGCAAGCTGTTCAGATTGTACAGAAACTGCCCGTCGCCGTCAAGATCGTTCCTTGCAGCATCAAAATGGGCACAGAAGAACGATGCGTGCACTCCTGTGTCGGTCCTCCCGGCCCCGGTGACCTCCGTCTTTGAGGAGAGCACCATGCTCAGGGCCTTTGACAGCACCCCCTG
Organism: Bacteroidales bacterium UBA4070; assembly: GCA_002383485.1. GTDB lineage: Bacteria > Bacteroidota > Bacteroidia > Bacteroidales > VadinHA17 > SR-FBR-E99. The sequence continues at coordinate 59,663 of DFYY01000028.1, forward strand.
AACGGTATGCTTTCCGGGCTGTACCTGCCAGCCGTTGTAGGCGGTGCCGCGAAATGAGAGAAATAGGAAATATCTTGTCATGACCGTGCCAAAATGTAAAGATAGTTAAAGAACATTGCCTGTACAGTTCAATTTGACTAAATTGCGCCGGTCTTTAAACAGTGAACAGATGAGCGAACCGGAACTAAAAAGGGGCTTTGCAAGCGATAACAACTCAGGTGTGCATCCTGCGGTGATGAAGGAACTGCTGCGTGTTAACAGGGGTCATACGGTGGGATACGGTGATGATCCCTTCACCGAAAAGGCAAAGGAACTGATCAGGAAGGAACTGAGCGATGATACGGAGGTGTTTTTTGTATTTACCGGCACCGGTGCCAACGTGCTCGGACTGACGGGAGTAATGAAGTCGTGGAACTCGGTCATTGCCGCACATACGGCTCATATTGAGACGGATGAGTGCGGAGCGCCTGAGAAATTCTCAGGGTGCAAAGTGCTTACGGTTGACACTCCCGATGGCAAGATCACGCCGGAGATGCTCAAAAGGCATATGCACGGATTCGATTTCGAGCACCATAGCCAGCCTAAGGTGATCTCAATATCACAGGTGACAGAGATGGGAACGGTATACACACCTGCCGAGGTAAGGGAACTGGCTGATTATGCCCACAGGCATGGCATGCTGCTTCATATGGACGGTGCTCGCATCGCAAATGCGGCAGTCACCCTGGATATGCCATTCAGGGCCTTTACAACCGACGCCGGGGTAGACATCCTCTCTTTCGGCGGCACAAAAAACGGTATGATGTACGGCGAGGCCGTCTGCTTCCTCAGGCCGGGGCTATCTGATGACTTCAAATACATCCGCAAGCAGGGGATGCAACTGGCTTCAAAAATGCGGTTCATATCCGCACAGTTTATAGCATATCTTTCCGGCGGACTCTGGAAAGAATGCGCATCCCACTCAAACAGAATGGCACGCGAACTGCAGAAGCGACTGAAGGAGATAAACGGAATAAAGATCACCCAGAAAGTGGAGGCCAACGGGGTCTTCGTGATCATGCCGGACAGGGCGGCGGCTCTCCTCAGCAGGGAATATTTCTTCTATCCCTGGAACGAGCAGATATCCGAATACCGGCTGATGACCAGCTGGGATACAACTTCAGATGATGTTAATCAGTTTGTTGATCGACTGAAAGTTATTCTTTCGGAGTTGAAATAGGGTGAGCGGCTCTCAGCCACCGCCGGGACGAAGCAGCATGCTGTCGCCGTAACTCAGAAACCGGTATCCGGAGCTGAGAGCGTGATCATAGATGTCTCTCCAGGCATCACCGGTAAAGGCGGCAACAAGCAGCAGAAGAGTGCTGTTTGGCTGATGAAAATTGGTCAGAATATTGTTAACCATCCTGAACCTGTAACCCGGAACAATAATGATATCGGTCCGTGCTTCCAGAATATCAAGACCTTGCTGTTTCATGGCAGAGAGGAGGCTGTCAATGGCAACTGCCGGATCAGTATCTGCCTCTTTCTCATAGGGTTCCCACTGTGCCACGGAAGGAGTGCCGGCTGCAGGCCATCTTCCTTCCGCTGAGCTCAATCCGAGCCAGTAGAGACTCTCGAGGGTCCGGACGGCAGTAGTGCCCACCGCGGTGGTTTTCCTGTCTCTGAGACGCTCCAGGACCCCCCTGGAGACAAAAAAATGCTCCCTGTGCATCATGTGATCACCGATAATATCAGCCTTGACCGGTCTGAAGGTGCCGGCGCTGACATGAAGGGTCACCTCGGCATGATCGATGCCTTTCTTTTTCAGAGACTCCATTACTGCAGGGGTGAAGTGCAGCCCTGCCGTGGGAGCTGCCACAGAGCCGCTGATGCGTGCATAGGTGGTCTGATAGGTCGATTTGTCGCACTCTTCGTCATCTCTTCCCAGATAAGGCGGGATGGGCACGTGACCCATGACCTCGAGTACCTCGGCAAATGAAAGCTGATTATCATTCCATGCGAACCGGACTATGAATGCGTCGCCCTCCGTTCCGTTCCTTTCTGCAGTCAGAATATATTCCCTTCCGGCATGTACGAACCTAGATTCCAGCTGGCCGTGCTTCCACCGTTTGAGATTGCCTATCAGACACTTCCACTCAACCGGACCTCCCGAGGCGAGGTTGGTATGGAATTCAGCCGGAAGGTGCGGCTCGAGGCAGAAAACCTCTATCAGGGCGCCGCTCTCCTTACGGAAGATAAGCCTCGCACGGATAACCCTGGTGTTGTTGAAAATCATCATTGCATTCCTGTCGGCCAGCGATGGCAGCTCCCTGAAAACCCTGTCACTGATGCTGTTGCCGTCCCACACCAGCAGCTTTGATGCATCCCTCTCAGGCAGGGGATACTTCGCTATGCGCTCCTGCGGCAGATCATACGTGTAGTCAGCTATTCTTATGTTGCTGTAATCCCCTGTCATTGATCCGTGTGTCCCTGTTCCCCTGTTATTAACCGGTTGCCTGTTTTCTTATAAACGGTCTTCAGGTCGGCAAAAATAACTATTTTTAAGATCAGATTTCAATTCATGCAGCAGACCGGTAACCAGGTCTGAGAACAGATGAGAGAGGTTGATCTTCACCTGAGCAGGGGACATGGCGGCATCCAGGCGCTTGACCGGCAGATGGCACGGTTCCGCGGTGAACTCAACAGTGCAATCAGGGCAGGTGAAGCTGGTGTGATCTTCATCCACGGAGTAGGAAGCGGAAAACTGCGGGAAGCGATTCATGCCGCGCTGACGACCGATTACCCCGCGTGCAGCTGGCATGATGCGCCTTTCGTCAGGTACGGATACAACGGCGCTACAGTGGTGACAATCAAAAGGTAAGAACTGAGGCTTACCAAGGATGAGACCTGTCAGGACTGAACACCAGATCAGCATTTATTGACTATCTTTGCATAATGGCAGGCCGGTCCGTCGCTCCGACACTTGTGTCGGTGAGGAAAGTCCGGGCAACAGAGAGCGCCATCCTTCCTAACGGGAAGATATCCGAAAGGGTATGGCAGTGTAACAGAAAACAACAGCCTTGCCTTCGGGCTTGGAAATGGTGAAAAGGTGTGGTAAGAGCTCACCGGTCGTGGCGGTGACGTCGCGAGCCGTACACCCGATGGGTTGAAAGACCATGTATACCGGCGTCTGAGGGCTGCTCGCCCGAGCCGGGGGGTAGGTCGTAAGACCCCGTCAGCAATGACGGGGCCAGATAAATGACGGACCGGGAGGCATAATCCTCTTGCAGGAACCGCATCCCGACAGAACCCGGCTTACAGGCCTGCCTGTGAAACAGAGATGCCGCCCGGCGTGGGCGGCATCTTTTACATCACATGATATTTTGTGGTCCGGAAGGCGACAGGTCTCAGACCTGTCGCTACTACAACTTGAATACTGAATCTTCAATGGGGGTGTCCATCTCAACCGTATCAATGGTCATACCACCCATCTCGGATCCGTTCACGAAATTGGCAATCTTTGTTCCGAACTTGATGCCGTTGATAACCTTGTGCTCCTTAATATAGGTCTCAACCTCCATCTCCTGACCCATCTGGCTGACAGTCTGAACATTCTTGACAGTAAGATAGGTCTCCTTGTCGATAAAATAGGTTGTTTTCTCCCCTGCCTCGGTCGTCAGGGTAAGCTTGAATGCCGGCTTGCCGTCAACGGCCTCTTCACCGTCAAGGGTAACCCGTCCGGCCTTGAAATTATCCATAAAAGTGTCGCGGAACATATTGTACTGCTGTACACTGCCTGCCTGTTCCGCAGGTATTTCAGCCGGGTCGGTCGAACCGGTCATCGGATTGACCATGTAGGCTTTCTCCCCGTCAAAGGCAATAATGATTTCCATCCCGTTGAACTCCTGAAGGACCTTAACCATGTTCGGCTTCTTAACCATAATGGTCAGAGGAAGTTCCATCCCCATCTGTGAGACATTTCCCTTCAAAATCATCGTCTGGGCATTCTCAAGTTTTTCAAGTCCGTTTGCTGCATAGTACTTGTTTGCAATCTCATCCAGCGTCTGGGCACTGCAGACCGATGCCATGATAATAGCTGCCAAAAGAGTCATTGACTTTTTCATAACTTTTTCTTTGTTTAGTTATTAAGATATGTTAACTAATGCTCTGATTAAGATAGTTCTTTCATCAGGTCGAGACATTTCGAAGCTAAATTATCAATTTATTTTCTATTTATCAGAATTGTACTTATAAATCTTCTGCCATCTTGCTGCAAGCTGCCTGCGAAGCTCAAGTTCGCGCGGGTTACTGCCGGGTTCATAAAAGAGCGTTCCCGAGATCTCCTCCGGCAGGTAGTTGTCTTCCACGAAGTTTCCTTCGAAGTCATGAGCATAACGGTATCCTTTGTGATAACCGAGGTCCTTCATCAGCCGGGTGGGAGCGTTGCGAAGATGAAGCGGTACCGGGAGATCGCCGTGCTGATGCACTGCACCGATTGCCTTCTCGATAGCCATGTAGGAGGCATTGCTCTTCGGGGAGGTGGCAAGGTAAACGGCAGCCTCGGCAAGTATGATACGCGATTCGGGCCAGCCGACAAGGTTGACGGCATTGAAGCATGCCTGCGCAAGCAGCAGGGCATTCGGATTGGCAAGGCCGATATCCTCTGCAGCAAGTATTACCATCCGGCGGGCGATGAACTTAACATCCTCGCCACCCTCGACCATCCTGGCAAGCCAGTAAACTGCCGCATTGGGATCTGAACCGCGAAGCGACTTGATAAATGCCGAGATGATGTCAAAATGTTGCTCCCCGTTCTTGTCATACATTGCCAGGTTCTGCTGTACGTGACTGAGCACCAACTCATCGGTGATGACGATCTCTTCACTGCCCTTCCCGGCTTCCAGTGATACGGTCAGCTCGAGGGCATTATACAGTTTGCGCGCATCACCGCCGCTGACGCGAATAAGCGCCTCATATTCATCGACCCTGGTCTTGTATTGCGACAAATAATAGTCGGTTGTCAGAGCCTTGTCTACCAGCTGCTTAAGGATTTCATCATCAAGCGGTTTGAGCACATAAACCTGGCATCTGGAGAGGAGCGGGGAGATGACCTCGAAGGAGGGATTCTCGGTGGTGGCACCGATGAGTGTTATCACACCCTGCTCCACGGCGCCCAGAAGCGAGTCCTGCTGCGATTTGTTGAAACGGTGTATCTCATCAATGAAAAGTATCGGGTTCGGCTTGCCGAAAAACTGCTGACTTTTGGCCTTCTCTATTGTCTCACGAACCTCCCTTACACCGCTGTGTACGGCACTGAGCTGGAAGAACGAGCGTTCCAGCTTCGAAGCCACTATCCTTGCCAGGGTGGTCTTGCCAACCCCGGGAGGACCCCAGAGAATGAACGAGGGTACATTCCCTGATTCTATCACCTTCCTGAGCACTCCGTCTTTGCCTGCAAGGTGATCCTGCCCGGCAAACTCCTCAAGTGAACGCGGTCTTAACCTGTCTGCAAGTGGTTGATTAGAAAACATATGGCAATTTGACTAAATACCGTGCAAATTATTACAAAATCGCTTGCATCGTCACACTTTTTGGCACTTTCACGTAAAATATTTTCTCGAAAAGAAAAAAAATAATACTTTTAGCAGGTAAATTTCATGTCACGCATACTGTTTCTCTTAAGAATTCGTTTAGTAACAGGATATTATTCAAATTCCGGTAACTATGAAAAAACCTTTGCTGATCACTTTGATTATTCTGGCAGTCCTGCTGCTAATACCGGCTGTGAGCTTGATCAGATGGGCTTTCCAGGAGAAAAAGCCCATCGATGTAGTTATACTTGACAAAACCGTTCCTACACTTGACAGACTGGGACATCGTTCCTTCGTCTATACCCTTACAAATGCACGATTCGTCAGAGACGACAAAGGGGGAAGCTATTCTGCTGCCCGGGACTATTACGGCTTCGAGCCTCTCAGACCGGTCAGGGAAAAACAGTTCAGGAAAAAGGACTTCCGCCTGACTGAACTCATCGAACTCGCAGACAATAATGACGCCCTTTATTATGCAGATACCTACGGCGTCTTTTTCAACGACTGGTACCAGGGGATAAAGAAAACACGCAGGTCACGCAAGCTTTACGGCGGCCTGAACAACAATGACTACCTCCTTCTTGTGGAGATGAAAAGGCGCGACAAGCTGGTGATACTCGAATACAATACTTTTGACTATCCCACCGCAGGTCTTGAGAAGTTTAAAACCGAGGAACTGATCGGGGTTTCATCAACAGGTTGGATGGGACAGTACTACAAATCGCTCGATACCGTTTCACAGCATGCTGTGCCTGCCTGGATGCCGGTGCTTTACAGAAAGCAGTACGGTGAACCGTGGACTTTCACCAAATCAGGAGTTGTCCTGCTCAAGGATAACAGTATCATCGTGCTCGAAGAGGGTAAACACCTGACGGCTTCTCTTCCGGTAATCCGGACCAATAGTACCGATGCCGGAAAATTCGGGGTGCCTGAGTCAGTGACCTTTACCAACAGCTTCGATATCATTGACCCGGGACAGAACAAAGTCATTTCCGAATTCGTGCTGAACACGACTCCGGCAGGAGACACTCTGCTTCTGGCAAACGAGATGAAGGCGGTGTTCCCGGCTGTTACTCAGGAGCCGCTGGTGCAACGTACATATTATTTCGCAGGCGACTTTGCAAACAACGACATACCTTTCTGGACAGCCAGGCTCAGAAATATCCAGAAGGGCGGAAAAGCATTTCTTTATTCAGACAACCAGAATGATCCCAGGAGGTTCTTCTGGTTGTACTACAAGCCGCTGATTACAAATATCTTCAGCGAATACCAGGCGGAAACGGCCGGTAAGTAGAGAATATTGACAGACAACAGGGAACAGGCCTCAGGCCTGTTTTTTGTTTTACAGGGGAATCATCTTGCTTTCCTGCTGAACAGAACAACACACGCGCTGTTTTATGAAGGTTACTTCATATCTTTGAATGGAGTTTTGAGGCCATGAGAGCAACAATAGTACAGTGCGGACTGAAGTGGGAGGAGAGGGATGCCAACCTTGAGTATATCTCTTCCCTGCTTGATGCTGCTGCTCCCGGCAGCGGAATAGTGGTTCTGCCCGAGATGTTCACAACAGGATTTACAATGAACCCTGCAACGCTGGTCGAGGGCATGGACGGCCCCACTGTCAGGTGGATGAAGGAGCGGGCCGCTGCCGGTGGTTATGCTCTCTGCGGGTCTGTAATCATAGGCGATGAGGGCAGGTATTACAACCGCCTGCTCTTTGTAACTCCGGAAGGGGATGTCTCTTTTTACGATAAGCGTCATCTCCACACAATGAGCGGCGAGCACACAGTTTACAGTCGTGGCAATAAGCGGGTTGTGGTATCTTACCATGAGTTCAGCTTTAATCTTCAGATTTGTTATGATCTGCGTTTTCCGGTCTGGTCAAGGAACCGGGGTGACACTGATGTTATCATATATTCGGCCAACTGGCCCTCAGTCCGCAGCTCTGTCTGGAAAGCGTTGCTTATAGCCCGGGCGATAGAAAATCAATGTTACGTGATAGGAGTGAACCGTGTGGGTGTCAATCCTGATGGAACTTCATATAACGGCGATTCAGCCATTATCGGTCCTAAAGGTGAGCTGCTGGCTTCTCTTCAGCCCGGTGCCGAGGGTGTTATATCAGCCGTTCTCTCACGTGAGGCGCTGGACAAATACCGGGAGGAAATGCCCATCTGGAAGGACGCGGATCCGTTTGAGTTGCTATAAGCAATTGTGGCGATGGCTGTAGGCACACCAAGAATTGTAGAATGTGGACCCCGCCCACCTACCCTTTGTCTGGGGGCGACATGCATATACAATTCTTGATCCTCTCCGAGGATCTTTTGTTTTTCGTTAGGAGGGTTTAGGCCATAA
>DFYY01000001.1 GCA_002383485.1 Bacteroidales bacterium UBA4070
CGCAACTCGCAACTCGCAATTCGCACATCCCTAAAGCGGCATGTTGCCATGCTTCCGCGAGGGCACCTTCACGCTCTTATTGCCCAGGGCCGAGAAGGCGGAGAGCAGCTTGGCGCGTGTATATGCCGGGTCAATTACCTCATCTATATACCCCTTCTCATCAGCAATGAACGGGTTGGCAACCTTCTCTCGGTATTTTTTTACCAGTTCCTTCTTCAGCGCTGCCGGATCCTTTGCCTCTGCCAGCTCACGCCGGTAGAGGATGGCAACGGCACCGTCAGGACCCATTACCGCTATCTCAGCCGATGGCCATGCAAAGTTGAAATCGCCGCCCATTCCCTTGCTGTTCATCACTATATAGGCGCCGCCATAAGCCTTGCGCAGGATCACTGTGATGCGCGGCACGGTGGCCTCGGCGTAGGCGAAAAGCAGCTTGGCACCGTGCCTGATGATGCCTGAGTGTTCCTGGTCCTTGCCCGGAAGGAATCCGGGCACATCTTCGAGGGTGAGGAGAGGTATGTTGAAGGCATCGCAGAAGCGTATGAACCGCGCTCCCTTGGTCGATGAGTCAATATCCAGTACACCGGCAAGCACCTTTGGCTGGTTGGCGACGATCCCTATTGTCCTGCCTTCCAATCGGGCGAAGCCGGTGATGATATTACCCGCGAAGAGTTCCGAAGTCTCGAAGAAGCTTTTGCGGTCAACTATCTGGTTTATCACGTCACGCACGTCATAGGCCTTGTTGGGATCATCCGGCACTATATCCCGCAGCTTCGGGTTGAAGTCAGGTGTATCAGCTGTAAAATCAGCCACGGGAGGATTCTCAAGGTTGTTTGAGGGAAGATATGAGAGGAACTTCCTGACGGCGATGATTGTGTTCTCCTCATCGTCATATATCATGTTCGCCACCCCGCTCTTTCGTGCGTGTACCTCGGCGCCGCCAAGATCCTCGCTGCTGACCTCCTCGTTCAGCACCTCCCTGACCACGTTCGGGCCGGTGACAAACATGTAGCTGGTTCGGCTGGTCATGAACACCCAGTCGGTCAGTGCGGGTGCATACACAGCCCCGCCGGCCGCTGGTCCCATCACCACAGATATCTGCGGGATGATGCCTGACGACTGGATTATATTGTTAAAAATTACGGCATATCCGTTGAGGCTGGCTATTCCCTCCTGGATCCGCGCTCCTCCGGAGTCATTGATGCCGATGAAAGGGGCTCCCATCTTCAGTGCCATCTCCTGTACCTTGGCAATCTTGCGGGCATGGACGATGCCAAGAGAGCCTCCCATAATTGTAAAATCCTGTGCGAAGGCAAAGACAAGCCTGCCGTCGACCTTCCCATGGCCTGTGACTACACCGTCACCGTATGCGAGTTCAACTTTTCCGAACTCAACTCCCTGATCAGATGGGGTGACATAGGCATCAATCTCCTCGAAAGTGCCTTCGTCAAATAGAAGAGCTATCCTCTCGTGAGCCGTAAGCTTGCCCTTGGTGTGCTGCTTTCTGATTCGCTCTGCGCTGTACTGTTTCTTCAGCGCCTCTTCTCTTTCAATGAATGATCTGAAATATTTCCCGTTTATATCCATACATGAACTGTTGGCAATAAAAGACTCCCACGTCGTTGAGACGGCATGACAAAAGTCATTATTTTGCCTCGTTTATCCAAATCTATTTTCGAACGAAAACAGATGGCATGCTATTAATGTTTAATAAACAGGCAGATAAAAGTTGAACAAAATTATTTCACATATGGTTTGATTGCGTCTGCCCAGACCTTGTAAGCCTTGTATGACAGGTGCAGACCATCAACGCTGTAGCTGCGCGGAAGGTGGTTATTGGAGTCAGCCATCAGGCTGAACAGATCAACGTAAGTATGGCCCGTTTCTTCCGCCATTGCCTTCAGCATACTGTTGAGCTCCATGATTTCCGGTGTTTTGTTCGTATGGTTCTTTGCCATCCCGGTGGACGGGTTGACAGGCAATACGCTCTGGATGTAGATTTTTGTTCGTGGTGATTCTGCACGGACCCTCCCGAGAATCTTCCTGTAGTTTGCAGCCACCTCGGCAGGGGTCATATTCCTGGAGAGGTCATTGACCCCGATCATAATGAACAACTTTTTGGGCTGCAGCTTTGTAATGGCGTCAAGACGGAAGAGTATTCCCTCGGTGATGTCAGCGCTGATACCCCTGTTAATGCATTTTTTGTTGCCCAGCAACTCGAACCACTCTGCCCCGTCAGTGATGCTGTTACCCAGGAAGACGATCTCATTCTTTATGTCCGGCAGGTTATCATACATGTCCTTGCTGTGCCACCAGTAGGGGGCGAATTTGGAACTGTCGACGGCGGCGGTCTGTGTCTGTGAGCTGATAAAACCGGTTGCACTGATCAATGCTACAACAAGAAGAAAGAGTCTTTTCATTTTGATATCTTTTTGATTATATGGACCATTTTGTCCCACTGTGCCTCCATGTCCTGAAGCAGCGTCAGCTGTACCCTCGTACGCTGCAGGTTGTGTAACGGATATTTGATCTTGTAGTAATTGTCACCGTCAATATAGTCTGTCAGGAACCTGGTAGCCATGATGTATGTCATGAGCTTCGGCGCAAACGGAAGGTACTCTGTCTCCGTGGAGTTAAGCGTCTCCCTGGTTTCGGAGATGAATCCCTCGGCGTATGCCCTGTATATCTCTATGTCCATTGAGACGGCCGAAAGGTCCAGGCTGTCTTCTTCGGCCCTGTTGGTGGCGGTACGTATAGCGTCGCCGAAATCGTAATGCACGTATCCCGGCATCACTGTGTCGAGGTCTATTATGAGCAGTGCCTTGTCATTCCGGTCAAAGAGAATATTATTGAATTTGGTGTCGTTATGGGTGATTCTTAGAGGAATACGTCCTTCGGCGCCCAGTCTGAGGATAGTTTTCATCTCCTCCTCGCGACTGGTAATTCCTTCGATCTCACGGCTGACCGATGTCACCCTTCCTGCAGGATCCCTGCTTATCACCTCATGGAAGGTTTCAAGTCGCTTTGCGATATTGTGGAAGTCGGGTATCGTCTCGTGGAGCGGTTCGCCGGGAAGGTCAGCCAGCAGGGCCTGGAACCTTCCGGTTATCCTGCCTCCTTCAAAGGCCTTGTGACTGCTGTCTACCCGCTCGTAGGATCTGTGGTCAGAGATGAAGATGAACATCCTCCAGTACCGTCCTTCGTCATCCGTGATGAAGGATCTTCCGGTCTCCTGGTCAGGTATGAGGGTAAGGCACTCCCGCTTCACGTTGCTGCCAGGTATTGCGGCAATCTTTCCGGCGAGGTGGGTGGTTACCCGCTCCATGTTCTCCTGGAGGGCAGGTATGTTCTTGAATACGTTGCTGTTGAGCCGCTGAAGTATATAATTGTCGGATGCTTCTTCAGCCGTAACAATTTTGTAAGTGTCATGTATATGGCCAGGTCCGAATTGCCTTCCTTGCAGGAATGAGCCCTCCGCGCCGAACCGGCTGAAGATTTTTTTCAGGTCTGGTTCCATGGCCGTTCTTCTATCTTCTCTTTAGCCTGTAGCCGTGCAGGGAGTAGTAAAGGAGGATCAGGTAGGACGGGAGACATACCCAGTATGCTGACTGTGTGCTGAATATGTCAGCCATTTTACCGTATATGAGCGGAATGACTGCACCTCCCACAACCGCCATCACCAGCAGGGCAGAGGCGGTTTTTGTGAACCGGCCTACGCCGTTGAGTGCCAGCGGCCACATGGAAGGCCATATCAGGGCGTTGGCAAGTCCCAGCAGCGCCACAAACAGCACTGTGACCGGTATTGTAAGGGTAACGGCCTCGAAGGTAACAAGATCCCGGAACGGCATTGTTATCTGCTGACTGGCGGGGGTGAGAACTGCCCCCAGGGTGAATATCAGCCCCAGAATTGCGGAGATGCGCAGAGCATTTACCTGTGAAAGGACCTTGGGAATGAGGGCTATCCCGCAGATATATCCGATGATCATTCCAAGCATTGTGAGAGAGGTAAAGTACTTGGCAGAGGACATGTCAATGCTGAGCGACTGTCCGTAGCGGATGATGGTGTCTCCGGCGATGACTTCGACGCCTACATAGAAGAAGAGTGCGATGGCACCCACGATCATATGCGGAAAATGCCAGATGCTTGTTTTGTTCGCGTTGGAGTCGCCAACGGAGGGCTCCTCCGCATCGGTGTCGACCTCCGGCAGGTGCGCAAAGCGAAGGAGAAGTCCCAGTGCCACCAGGATGACGGCCATGATAATATAAGGATTTATGACACGGGTGGCCAGTTCATCGAGTATTCCGGCGCGCACTACGGCATCGGCGGCCTCCGCGAGCTGCCTGTCAAGAACGTGTGAGTCCTTCATGATGTGGGCTCCGAGGATGATGGGAGCGATGGCTCCTGCAAACTTGTTGGCGATGCCCATCATGCTGATTCGTTTTGCGGCGCTCTCACGCGGACCGATAATTGTCACATAAGGGTTTGAGGCAGTCTGAAGAAGAGCCATCCCTGTTCCCTGTACGAAGAGACCGAGCAGAAAGATGGGGTAGCTCCTGTCCAGCGCTGCGGGGATAAAGATGAGCGCTCCCACGGCCATAACCCAGAGACCGATGGACATACCATTCTTGAACCCGGTCTTCTTGAGCACGGCCGACGATGGCAGCGACATTACGAAATAAGAGATATAGAAGGCTGTGGTCACAAAATAGGCCTGGAAATCAGTAAGCTCACAGGCGGTGCGAAGGAACGGAATAAGAATACCGTTAAGCCATGTGATAAATCCGAAGATGAAAAAGAAAATGGCAATGACCGTCATGCCAACGATGTAATTCTTGCGGCTCATGGGGGCCGCTGCTGCACCTGTAATCATCTTGTTTCTGGTATGAAGTGGTTGTGGTTAAGTTTGCCGCAGCTGTATCAAATGCGGTGGTTTGGCATCAAAACTACTCTTTTTGAAAATAAACTGCAACAACACCAGGCATTAAAAATGGTCGCGGCCCGGCTGCCGGCAACCCTTGTGACCTGCTTGCGCCGGGCGAAACAAAAATGTCACAGGTTAACTCAGCTGATGGCCTGATTCTTTCTTTACAATCTGACTGCGAAATGTTAATTTTGCGGCAGATTACAAAATGATGAAAAACAGAGAGATTATTGAAAGGATAAAGAGCAAGAAGGCTTTTATCAGCGACATGGACGGAGTTATTTACCATGGCAACAAGCTTCTTCCGGGTGTGCCGGAGTTCGTGGAGTGGCTAAAGAAGGAGGGGAAGAAGTTTCTTTTCCTTACAAACTCCAGTGAAAGAACCCCAAAAGAGCTTCAGGAGAAGATGTCGAGGCTGGGGATTGACCTTGAGGAGAATGTTTTTTATACAAGTGCCCTGGCTACGGCTCATTTTATTGCTGCACAGAGACCCGGGGGTACGGCATATATAATAGGCGAGGCCGGACTTATTAACGCCATGTACAATGCAGGCTATACAATGAACAACTATAATCCTGACTATGTGGTTGTGGGTGACACCCGGAGCTACAGCTTCGAGAAGATTGAGCAGGCAGTGAACCTGGTGCTCAAGGGGGCCAAGCTGATAGGGACCAATCCCGATCTTACCGGTCCGGTGGAGAATGGTATCATACCGGCTACCAAGGCCCTGATCTCTCCGATAGAGCTGGCCACCGGCAGGCAGGCTTATTTTGTGGGCAAGCCGAACCCCCTTATGATGCGTATTGCACTTAAGAAGATTGGCTGTTCCAATGATGAGACGATCATCATAGGCGACAGGATGGACACAGATATAATTGCAGGGATTGAGTCTGAAATTGATACACTGCTGGTTCTGACAGGTATATCAACGCTTAAGTCGGCTGAGAAATTCCCCTACAGGCCTTCATTTGTGCTTGAAGGGGTGGCTGACCTGATTCAGTAGTACCTTCCGGCATATCTCCGGGAATTTTTGCCTAATGATCAGTAGGTGCGGGTCATAGTCTGAGGTACAGCCACTATGAAGTCCGCCACCCCCTTGTTCTCTTCAGAGAGATTGCTGATGTCATCCTGCAGGACGGTGGTGATTGTGGCAACCCTGACATCGGGCCTGTCAAGCCTGAGATAGTGGACTATCCCCTGGTAATTGTCAGAGTGGTATGCGCCGTTGTAATGAATGAATTTCTTTCCTTCAGCCAGGTTGACTGCAATAAAGTGAGCCATTGTGGCATCCTTTATTGCCTGTGCTTTCGGGAAGTTCAGGTTTGGTTTGCCTCCCATCCCCGGCATTGATAACATATCCTTGTAGCATTTCAGTTCAGGGTCATATGATACCGGCAGCGGTGCCATGTATCTTTTTGCCTCTTGTGTCAGGCTGTCGAGGACCTCGAATCCCCCACGCGAGACCATTGAGGCGTACCTCCTGGGTACATTTGTTGCGATAAAGGGCAATCCGTTTTTCCTGGCAAACTCCACCAGTGGCTTGTAATCTGTCTTGTAGTTCTTCCAGAGCTTTGCCTCTGACTCGAACTTGTCAGCCTGGTATTTTGTCCCCAGGTATTCATCGAGAAGCAACTGGTTGTCAGCTTCGAACATCTCAGCCCCGATGATCAGGTTGTTCCCGGCTACGCTGTGAAGACCGGCAGTGATCTCCAGCTCCAGCCAGTGGGATATTGGATTGTCATGCAATTCGCCGAAAAAGACCACATCGGCGGAGCTGATCATTTCGATCATCTTCTCATACTTCACGTTTTTGCCTTCGGAATCATACAGCATATATGCCGGCTTGTCGGATTTGAATGCCATCGCCGTCAGAGCTGCAAGAAAAAGAAGAAGTGTTGTTTTCATTTTGGAAGCCATATATCTGTTAAAATTAATGTACTGTGAAAAACCAGGACAAATAAACCGATTATTCCCGGTTTATCCGGCATATTTCTACGGATAGAACAACAGATAAGCAGAAAGGTTAAAAATGCTACTTCTGGATTGACTCTTGTTTTTTGGACCAGTTTGTCAGCGCAGATTTGACATTGTAATCTTTGGCGTACATGAAGGCTGTTTTGCCCTGTGCATCTTTCACTAGCGGGTCTGCCCCCTTCATAACCAGGGTAACACCTGACTTGTCAGCAGCTTAATCAGTGACTACGCCTTTTCCTTTTTCAGTCTCCGGGCAATGGCTTCATTGTCTTCCTTCGCACGGTTATCCCTATGAAGTGAATACTCTTCCCTGCGTTTAGCCATAGCTTTAACGTTATCCTCTCTGGGTTCAGGAACACGGATGTTGTAAGTTAATTCATTTTGCATAGGGCAAAGATACATCACAAAAGGGCCTGATTTACAAATCACTGATAATAAATACCGGATTATGACCTGAAATAGCATTAACCAGGGTTGAATCGAACAAAAATCAGAGATCTCCGTATAAAGGATCACAAGTATACGATTTCGATTTTCGTCAGGAATATTTTATCGGAAAACTGAACTTTGTCAATCATGAAAAGAGCTTTATTGATTCTGATTATCCAGCTGATTGGCATCAACATCTTTGCTCAGACATTCAAAAGCAATTCTGCGACAATCAGGAGAGGCGGATTTGAGATAGACAGGACTGCCAGGTCAATTGTAATCAGTGACAGGGAGATCACGATCTCCAATTACCTGAACGGCAACACTGAGCCACTGGTACTGAATGTGTACCTTGTTGAGGAAAAGGAGGACAGGTTTGACGGTGTATGCAGGTACTATTACTGCACTGCAAAGAATGAGGACAAGTTAAGTCCTTATCAGAAGATCATTGTCATCAGGAAGCCATTTTCAATCACGCTTGAGTTGTTCCTTGCGGACAACAACAAATATGTACACGACCTGGAGATAAACGGGTAGGAGGCTTCACCTCAGGTTCCGGCAAGAATTCAAATAATATCAACCAGTTAATTCTGGTAAATCTTCATCTCCATTTTGGCAATAGATCCAAATCTTATGTCTTTGGTTCCAGTCTTTCGCTATTCTCTTTCAAATGCGCCCCCGCTTATATCACGGAACCTGGTGAAGAATGCTACGAGTTTATCAAGCACGGTCTCTCTCTTTTTCGTCCGGTCACCGGTGGGGGTGAACCGCGAGACTGGCGGCAAAACCTTTGTCAGAGCAGTCCCGGTCGACTGCACATAACCGTCACGGAATGCATTTGTTATAAATTTGTATGTCTCATCCCTGTCCAGGCTCTCTTCAGTGATGATCTGTTCCAGTTCTTCAATTTTCCTTGTGTTGACAAACTTCTGCCAGTCGTCATCAACATCGGCAGACGGTGTCAGAGAGGCGATGAACTGCTCAATCAGATCCTTCTTGTTGCGCAGTTCCAGGCTGGCGTCAACGGCCTTGCTGATGTCAACCACAATCTCCCTGTCCTTAAGATGACCCTCATGATATCTGCGTATGAGCTCCAGTATATAATCGATGTTGATCTCGACCTGCCTGATCAGCTCCATCTCGAAGATTATGTCATCATTTACATTCTCGGGTTCCTGCCCCGGTCTGCGCCTGTGCTCGTTGTAGAGATCGATGTACATGCTGTGATAATCCTGCACATCCTTGTCGGTCAGTATCTGGTTATCCGCAAACTCATCAAATGAAGAAAGTATGTTTTTAAGTTTCAGGATGGCGCCATACAGCCTGATGAACTCCTTCTGGTTCTCTTCTCCCGTGACAGGTACTCCTGCCGGGAATTTCTCCTGCAGTTCTGCAACCAGGTCTGCATAACCGGCTATCTCTTTGTCATCTGTGCTGTACCCGTAGTAATACTCACTGAAGGACCTGAGCAGAACCACCCCGCCTGCCTCTTTGTCTCCGAACAGTGCAATGCTCTCATTTGTTGCACTCTCGAGGTTGCGGAAGCACACAATGTTGCCGAACGTTTTTACAGTATTCAGGATGCGGTTAGTCCGGGAATATGCCTGCAAGAGCCCGTGGAGCCGCAGGTTCTTGTCCACCCATAGGGTGTTGAGCGTGGTGGCATCGAAACCGGTAAGGAACATATTCACAACCAGCAGGAGGTCAATATCGCGGTTCTTCACCCTGTTCGAGACATCCTTGTAATAGTTCTCAAACTTGTCGCCTGACGTATCGTAGTTGGTGCGGAAGGTCCTGTTGTAATCCTGAATTGCGGACTCCAGGAAATCGCGTGAGCTCTTATCAAGCAGGGCCGTGTCAGCAGGGTTCTCATCATCAAGGAATCCGTTACCGGGATCTTCATTCACCCCGAAGCTGTATATAAGCGCGACCTTCAGCTGCCTGTCGGCAGGAAGGCCGGCCATCTGGTTCTGAAACTCCTGGTAGTATTTTTTGGCTGTATCGATTGATGAAACTGCGAAGATTGAATTGAAACCGGCCAGTCTCCGTTCCTTCAGCTGGTAATAGCTATTCCGTTTTGTTTTCTGATCAAAGTGCTCGCGTATATAGCTTACAATATTGGATAAACGTTCCGGCGCCTGCAGGGCCCTCTCCCTGTCTATGTTCCACACCTGCTCATCCTGGATGTCCTCCTGCTCCTTCATGGTGCTTATATAGTCAATCCGGAACGGAAGCACGTTTTTGTCGGAAATTGCGTCGACAATTGTGTAGGTGTGCAGCTTTGCACCGAAAGCCTGCTCAGTGGTTCGGAGGTTGAAGTCGTTGTTGCTGCCCGAGTTGAATGCGAAGATCGGGGTGCCGGTGAAACCGAACAGGTGGTATTTTTTGAACGACTTTGTTATTTCCCTGTGCATTTTCCCGAACTGTGAGCGGTGGCACTCATCGAATATTATAACCAAATGCCTTGAGAAGGAGGGATGGTTTTTATGTTTCGTGATCAGCACCGACAGTTTCTGGATTGTTGTGATGATGATCCTGGCAGCCGGGTCCTCAAGCTGCTTTTTAAGCTTTGCCGTGTTCGTGTTGCTGTTGGCGGCTCCCTTCTCGAACTTGTCATATTCCTTCATAGTCTGATAGTCGAGATCCTTTCGGTCGACCACAAACAGCACCTTGTCAATAAACGGCAGTTTTGCCGCCAGCTGTGCGGTCTTGAACGAGGTCAGGGTCTTGCCGCTACCCGTTGTATGCCAGATATAACCTCCTCCGTGAATTGTTCCGTATGATCTGTAGTTGTTGGAGACGATAATCCGGTTCAGTATCCGCTCAGTTGCAACTATCTGGTACGGGCGCATCGCCAGCAAAAGCCTGTCGGATGTGAAGACGCAGTATTTTATAAGGATGTTTAGGATTGTGTGTTTGGCGAAGAAGGTTTTCCCGAAATCCATCAGGTCAGTGATGGAACGGTTGGCAGCATCGGCCCACCACGATGTGAATTCGAAGCTGTTGCTTGTCCGTTTTCCTTTGGTGACTGCCCCGTCGCCCAGTTCCTTCAGGTGAGTGAACCTTGTTGTGTTACTGTAATATTTTGTGAGTGTACCATTGGAGATCACAAAGAGCTGTACGTACTCAAACAGTCCGCTACCGGCCCAGAAAGACTCCACGCTGTAACGGTTTATCTGGTTGAACGCCTCCCTGATATCCACTCCCCGTTTCTTCAGCTCTATATGCACCAGCGGGAGGCCGTTGACCAGGATGGTGACATCATAGCGGTTGGGACGCTGTCCGGTGTCAACGGAATACTGGTTGATAACCTGGAGGCGGTTATTGTGGATGTTGGTTTTATCAAGCAGGTAGATGTTCTTGACCGTACCGTCATCGCGGGTAAGTAGTTGGATGTGATCTTCCTGGATAATAGTTGTCTTTTCTTCGATGCCGTTGTTCTGATTGGCCAGCCTGTCCCCGAAGAACTGATTCCATTCCGTGTCAGTGAATGTATAGTTGTTCAGCGCTTCAAGCTGATGGCGGAGGTTGGCAACAAGGTCGTCTTCAGAGCTGACGGTCAGATAGTCATACGCCTGTGTTTTAAGCTGTTCGATGAATGCTTTTTCAAGCTCAGCTTCACTCTGGTATGCCGATTCTCTTCTTGGAAGCGGCTGGTATTCAGCAACTACTGTGCTTTCCGGATTCTCTGCAACAAGGACGTAATTATCCACAATGATTAGTTAAAGGCTGACTTTATTAATGTTCCATAACAAATATACAAAAAGCGCTGTACCTTTTTTCCTTACTGACCCCTTATCAGTTTAGGAGAATAGCCAGTCAAGGCTTAGTCTGACCGTTGTGAGGCTGGCAAAGGTGTTTTGAAAAATCACCATTTCTTGTTAATTTTAAGCAGGAGCGGCTCATGCCTGGTGACACGCATTTGGCATGTTTTTTAGTCTGGTAAGCTGATTTTGGAAACATCCAGAAGGGAGAGAAAACTATGAACAGAATGGATCTTAAACGGGCGTCATATCTTTTTGAAGGCATGAAAGGACGCATGTTGCCGGAGGAACTGATAAACACGATCCGGTCATTTATTGCCACAGAAAATCTGTATTCATCAGCTACACGGGAGATCGCCACCAAGCTGGAAAACCTGAACAGCGAGTTTAACAGCACGCATGAACGGAATCCGATTCACCTCATACAGACAAGGGTAAAGACTCCGGCGAGTATTATGGACAAACTTAAAAGGAGAGGCTTTGAACTCAGTGTTGAGTCGGCCCGGAAGAACCTGACAGATATAGCCGGAGTCAGGGTTATATGTTCATATATCAATGACATATATATAATTTCCGGGTTATTGTTATCACAAACTGATATTCAGCTTGTCCGTACGACCGACTATATTAAGAATCCAAAAACCAACGGTTACAGAAGTCTTCATCATATAGTCAGGGTTCCTGTCTTTCTGTCCCATAAGGTTGAAATGGTGAATGTTGAGATACAGATACGGACCATCGCGATGGATTTCTGGGCTTCTCTTGAGCATGAACTGGCGTACAAGCTTGAAAGGGAGAAGTCGGAGGAGGCTTTTACCGAGCTAAAGGCCTGTGCTGAGGAGATTGCTGGTATTGACCGGAGGATGCAAAGACTTTATAATATTTCTGCAGAACAACAGGTTTCGCAGGAAGGGGATGTGCAAAAATGATGAAATTGTCAGTGTCAGCAGCCCGAATCATTTTAACATTTTCAGTTGCATGGTATTCTTGCCAACGGTATAGGCATACGACGCAGCCGGGATAAAATGTAATTTAATCCCATCATATTCAATAACTCCCTCTTTATCAATAGAAGTAATCAGGGCAGTTTTCAGGTTGCACTTTTTGCAAAATGTAACCAGGCTTTTAAGTTCAGATGGTTTTTCAAAGTATCTGTTGGACCATTTTATTTCTAAAGCCCAGATCGGTTTAAGGTTTTTATCGCTCAATCCGATCATATCCACCTCGCCATTCTGCCAGCGGGCATACCATGGAGTAAACCAATCCCGATGCATCCATTGAGAATAGATTGCAGTTTCTATCATATGGCCAAGTAAGCTGTCATTTGGACTTAAAGGAGTGAACAATGCACTTCTTAAAGAGGGATTAGTCAGGTATAGTTTAAAAAAATTCTCCCGTTTAAATCTTTTTCCTGATTGATCTATACGTTTGACCTGTTTTACCAGAAATGCGGATTCAAGATATTCTATATATTTCTTAATCAAGACTTTGGGTACACCTGACTGGATATTAAGTGTCTCAAGGGAGAACTCATTTCCGGAGTTATAAGTAATTGTGGTAAAGAAGGAATTCAACTCCTGTACATCCCTGATTCCATACAGACTTGGAATATCCCGCAGCAGGACTTTATCCACGATATCCTGTCTGATATACCTTCCGGGGTTTTGCTGAATTTTTTCTGAAAAAATGACTTCAGGATATCCGCCAAAGTTTATATAGTCAAGAAAGTGTTTATTAAGCTCATCAAGATGGGTTGATGTGTAAAATGTCTGGATATTTCCTTCCCAGTCTATTTGCGCCGGAATTATTATTCGCTCAAGATCCTTAAGCTTAATATATTCATTGAAGGTCAATGGTGGCAGCATGAAATCAGTAAATCGTCCGGCTCCGCTTTCGGTGCTCTTGTATTTCAGTGCTGCGGCGGCGGATCCTGATACAATAAATCTGGTATCCCTGTAACTGTCTACCAGTGACTTGAGATGAACCTCCCAATCTTTTAAATATTGAACTTCATCAAAAATTACATACCATCCTTTGGAATCAGTATTCCCGGATGCCTGTTTCGCATATTTAAATAAATCTTCGAGCGAGTTATTGTTATAGATTGGATTCTCAATTGTAATGAAGGCTATCTTTTGAGGATCAGCTCCGTTTTTTAGAAAGTCGTGCACCAGATGATGCAGCATAACTGTTTTGCCGACGCGTCTGGGTCCCATCAGTACGAGGGCTCGTCTGATATCTTTTTCGTAAGCCAGTGGTGCAAACAGGTCAAAATACAATCGTCGGGGCATTTCATTATAGTCCTCCTCAATCTGACCGGTAATCCACCATGGATTTTCAAACCTGATCCTGTCGATAATCTGCTCTATGGCTACTTTGTTAAGCATCCTAATATATGTTTAAGAAGACAAAAATATATAAATAAGCTCAAAAATCAAAGCTTATTTAAGCATATTCCTATTTATAAGATTTTATATGATGAACTTTCTCCTTATTTATCAGGCTTTCATGCAGGCACTTCTTTCTATTTTTCGATTAATCATTTATGAATTTCTTCTTCTATCCGGTCATTAGTAATGGTCTTGCCTCTTAATAATTGTTCATGTCCTTTTTTATCTGTTCCCTACGTTCCGGAGTAGTTCTCTAAACAAGGTTTTCAGCCTTGGAATCAACTATTATATTCAGAGCGGCAAGGAAAGACCTGTCATTAATTGCCGCAATCTTATCTATCAGGATATCTTTAAGTTCAATTGCTGTAATGATGCAAAATATTTATATAAAGATATTGCATTTCTGAAGGAGCGGCATATGATCTTCAGTGGTAGTTTCGCTAATCGGTGATTATGCCTGCCTCTCGAATTCGAGGAGTTTAGAAGTTGTCAGTCCCGTCTGTTTCAAATGATTAGTTTACCACTGGATTAAATGTTAATAATTTGTTCCTGTAGTATTCATACTGTTTCCGGCGGGCCCGGATTTCAGCGGGGAGCCCTTCGGAGATATCATTTACCAGGGCATCAAATTTGTCTAAGATTGCCACTATTCGCTCCTGCTCGGAAAGGGGTGGGATGGGAATGGAAATTCTTTCTAATTTATTGACTGATAATCCGGGCTGGGCTCCACCAGTAGCATACTGGTTGAGGTCCATTGAAATCAATAAATAGTAAAAGAAACGAGAATTAAATAACTCCTTGGGTGTCACAACAACAGCATGCTCTGTTGCATAGAACCTTCCCTTCACATAGCAGATATTACCACATAAAGCACCTTGTCGTCCAATTATCGGAAACTCACCCTCATGAGAAAAGGACTTAACATATCCTCGTATGTAGTTTCCTCCAATGCATGGGTAAGAATAGTTATCAGAGTGTGCTTCAGCGATATCGGAAGATGAAATTGATTTGCCCGCTTTCATATCGCAAACTTCTCCCAGTGTTTTCCATTCCACCTCTTTATCCTCGAAATTCAATAATTGGTTCCGGTAGTAATCGTACTGGCTTTTACGAGCCTCCAGCTCCGCCTCCAGCTCCGCCTCCAGAGAGGTGAACTTATCAAGTATGTTAACAATTTCTTCCTGGATGGCGAGTGGGGGGATGGGTATTTGCACTTTTGCAAATCGTTTTTTTGAGACGTTAAACCTTGTCACACCGCTTGCAGTTTGCCCAATTTGTTTCCTTATGTTCTCATCCCTGAACAAATATTTCAGAAAACCCGGCAGAAATAAACTTTTATCCGATAACCGGTAACCAAAGCAAAAACTGTTCAGATAAAGAGGCTCATTAACTTCCTTGGTTAAGACTGATGACATGCCGCACTCATCCGGTGTCTCGGATGATCCTGTGAACAATACGTCTCCATACTCAACTTTGTTCTGAAGTTCATTTTCGTCTACCCTGACAAACGTGTCTATCTCTGTATTTACTTCAATATTTGAAAAGACATTCATATAGGGAATAAACCTGGCCTTCCCATCCAGAAAGTCATTTTTATTCTTCCCGGTTAATCCACCATAGAATTCGCCTAATTCACCAAGCTCCTTAAAGTCTACTCCCTCCGGGCAGTATTGCTCAATCAGAGCTTCTAATCTATTCATGACCGTCCTCCCTCCAGGTCAGCCACAATCTCATCAATTGCCTCGCGGAGGCGGTGCTGGCGCGTCACAATCTCCGCAATCTGCGCGTTGAGCTTCGTGATGTCAACCTCCTCGGTTGTGTTCTCCTGCTCCACATAACTGCTGACTGCAATATTATAGTCGTTGGCAGCTATCTCTCCGTTGGGCACCAGCCTCGCAAAGTAGGGAGTCTCGGTCCTCCCGGTAAAGGCCTCCAGAATCTTCTGACGATTCGCCTCAGTAAGTTTGTTCTTGTTGCCTCCCCGGACAAACTCGGCGGAGGCATCGATAAACAGCGTAGAGTTGTCCTTCTTGCTCTTCCTGAGCACAATAATACATGTGGCAATGGTGGTCCCGAAAAACAGATCGGGGGGAAGCTGGATAACCGTGTCAATATAGTTATTGTCAATCAGATACTTTCTGATCTTCTGCTCAGCCCCGCCCCGGTACAGGACACCGGGGAACTCAACGATTGCTGCAGTACCCGGGGTGGAGAGCCACGACAGCATGTGCATCGTAAACGCGAGGTCGGCCTTGCTCTTGGGCGCCAGCACTCCGGCAGGAGAGAAACGGGGGTCATTTATCAGCAGCGGGTTGGCATCGCCATCCCACCTGATAGAGTAGGGGGGATTGGAGACAATGGCATCGAAAGGCTCATCGTCCCAGTGCTTCGGATCGGTCAGCGTATCACCGTGCGCGATATCAAATTTTTCGTAATTGATATCATGCAGGAACATGTTGATACGGCAGAGGTTGTACGTTGTGATGTTGATCTCCTGGCCAAAGAAGCCCTGCCGCACGTTCTCCTTACCCAGTACCTTTGCAAACTTCAGAAGCATGGATCCCGAGCCGCATGCGGGATCGTAAACCTTGTTTACCTGTTTCTTTCCGGTGACAGTGATCCGTGCCAGCAGCTCGGAGACCTCCTGCGGGGTGAAAAACTCACCTCCCGATTTTCCGGCGTTGCTTGCATACATTGTCATCAGGAACTCGTAGGCATCGCCGAAGAGATCGTTGGTGTTGTCCTGGTAATCGCCCAGCTGAAGATCGCCGATAGACTCGATTATCTTCACGAGGAGATCGTTTCGTTTCTGCACCGTAGCTCCCAGCTTGTTGCTGTTAACATCAATATCGTCGAACAGCCCCTTAAGGCTGTCCTCGCTTCGTGTCCCCCGGGCTGATGATTCGATGTTCCTGAAGATACGGCTTAATGTCTCGTTAAGGTTGGCGTCGGCCCTGGCCTTTTTGCGCAGGTTTACAAACAGTTCCGAAGGGAGGATATATAAACCTTTTTCCCTGACGGTGTCAGTCCTGCCGAACTCGGCCCTGCTGTCATCGATCTTAGTGTAGTCGAAGTCCCTGTTGCCGGTTCGCCGTTCTTCCTTATTGATGTATGATGTCAGGTTCTCGGAAATGAACCGGTAGAAGAGCATGCCGAGTACATACGATTTAAAGTCCCAGCCATCAACACTTCCACGCAGATTGGTAGCTATCTGCCATATTGTACGGTGGAGCTCATCACGCTCCTGTTCTTTGGTCATCAGGTCAGGGTTTAATTAACAGCCCGGCTAAAGTAGTAAAATCGTAACTGTTTGCGAAGGATTTTTGTTGTCCGAGCGGAAAAACCGGTTGGCTGGAGGAAGATAATATCATATCTTTGAGTCAATTATCAGGCTGAGGGACTAAGTCAAGGTCAGCACCTCGCGGGCGATGGGGACTGAGACGTCTGATACTCGACAGCTTGGCCTGATAGCAACCCGTATTGACCGGCCGGGATTTTTCCGGCCGGTTTCTTACTGAAAAATTCCAGCGCCTGTAACTATATTACTGTTACTTGTTGTTCATAAAAATATCTGATAGTTATTAAACTGAACCTGGAATTCATAAAGTTTTTTTAATTTTAATGATTAATTTCAAAAGCTTAATAGGTAAATAGTTAACTGATATTCAAAAAGCATTGAGCCAGGCTATAGTATGGATGTTTTTTTGACTGACATACAGATCAGGGAACTCATCAGCATGCATAAACAGATGAGTGTAGACCCAGATTCCCTGTTCTCCGGAATGAAGGAAAAAAAAGGTCATAAAGGAGCGGAACATGAAATGCCTCAATCTGACGGAAGTTCATTTGTAATTAAGGTTCGCGTCAGCATTGAAAATTCTATGGATTTCTCTGTAATTCTTGGTTATTCCCCGGTCAGATCAACCAGACTTTTTCTTCTGAGGAGGTATAATGGAAGAAGCCATGAACACAAAAACCGGCTGGAGAACGAAGAATTGTTTTATGACTTCCACATACATCAGGCCACTGAGAAGTATCAGCGTGAAGGATCAAAAGAAGAGTATTATGCAGAAAAAACTGGCAGATATAGTACTCCCAGAGAAGCCTTTAATTGTTTAATTGCTGATTGTAATATTTCTTTGCCACCTGAATTACAGTTAAAGTTGGGAATGTAATGGAAATTAAAACAATAGAAAAGGAGTTTAAGTCCAAAGTCTGCAATGAAGTCCGGCTATTGCAGGAAGGTGTTGACAGGTTCAGGATCTTCACCCCATTTCTTTTTGATGACGGTGATGCATTGGCGATAGTTCTCAGGAAAACTGAAAATGAATGGTTTCTTACAGATGAGGGCCACACATTCATGCATTTAAGCTATGAAATTGATATAGACTCCCTTGATAAGGGAACCAGGGCCAGGATAATAAGCACAACTCTGAATAATTTTGGTATACAAGAAAGGGGGGGAGTTATTTTTGCCTCAGTTACAGAGGAGAATATGGGTAATGTCTTTTATAACTATGTGCAAGCCCTTATTAAGATTACAGATGTCTCATACCTGACCAGGGAAAGAGTCAGGTCAACATTTTGGGAAGATTTCAGAAACTTTATCACTCAAAAGGTTCCTGCAGAAAGGTTCACATTTAACTATTATGACAGCTTGCATGACCCCCAGGGGAAGTACCCGGTTGATTGTAGGATAAATAAGCTCGACAAGCCTCTTTATATATTTGCTATAAACAGTGATGATAAATGTAATATCAGCACGATCAATCTTCTTCAGTATGAAAAATGGGGGTTGCAGTTTAAGTCACTTGCCATATTTGAAGATCAGGAGGAGATTAACAGGAAAGCGGTCGCGAGATTCAGTGATGTGTGCGAGAAGCAGTTTTCAAGTTTGATAGCAAATAAGGACCGGATTGAAAAATATCTGACAGAGAGTTTAACCTAGATTTATTTAAACGAATAAGCCGAACAGATAGCACTTTGCCCCCGAAAAGCAATAATACTGTTCGCATCAACCAAGGTGGACAGGAAAGGATTTATCCAAAAAACTTGCCTTGCGGGGGTCTGCGGATGTGGATTCGGAGCGCTGGCGCTTAATGCAGGTACTGTTGCCGGGGCTGAGCAGGAGTGTTTGCACCCCGTCACAAAACCAGCACAACCGCCGGAAACAACAAAGCAGTACCAACTTTAAGGGAGTGACTTTATTTCAGGGGCGGTACTTCGCTCAAATCAGGTGCAATAACATCTATTACTATTTAGGACTTTTCAGAAATGAAAAAACTGCCGTACGGGTTTACGATGCGTGGGCCCGCCGGTTACATGGTGACTTTGCCTGCACCAACAATTTGGCGCCATTGCCTGAGCAAATAAAACTCCCGTTATGAAGGAGCAGCGCAAATATTATCAACTGATACCGGAAAAGGTGCAGCAGAACTTTGAGGTAATTGAAGCACTGATCAAACCTGAAATTAAAGGGTATTCTTCTGATTGTCTCCGAGAGGTAATTTCAATCATATGCTGTAATCTCCGCAAAGATCAGGAGAGCTGCCCGGAGTTGTAGCAATCACAATTCATGATAGTGTTTTAACGGGAATATTAACAAACAATGTGGAGGCCGTCCGCAAAATCATCACTGAAGAGATGACAAACTTTATAGGATTTCCACCCAAAACAGAAATAGAGGGGAATTATAGAGGAAAGAAGGAGGAAAGAAGGAGGAAAGGGAAGGAGAAGAGCTATATAACCATTATGTTCCTACGGAATCTGTAATTAACAACTATTCAAAAAGTTAGAAAAATATTATGTCAAAAAAAATTGTGTCGAAAATTATGAAAAGAATATCAGTAAAACAGGTTTCGTGCTGTGGTGGACACGACCCTGTCAGGTCTCCGGGGGCTGGCCGTCTCCGGGGGCCTTTTAAAAAACTTGAAAGATGAATGAGCCGGTAAACTTACAGATGACAAAGCGGATGGATTTCACAGTAAACAACTGGTAAAAAACTGAGATGGGAAAATTCCAAAAGGGTAACGATCCACGACGGAACACGGCTGGAAGGCCGAAGGGAGCAAGAGGAAAAACTCCCGAGCAGATCAGAAGTATGGTTCAGGCCTTCATAACAGAGCATTGGGATGAGATTGAAACAGCATTCCTTCAAATGGACCCAAAGGACAAAGTAAACGCCATTAATAACCTATTGAAACATATCTTACCACCACCGGTGAACGGGGATAGTCTCACGATTGAGCAAATGGAATCTATAATACGGTACTTACAATCAAAGCAAGATGAGAACAATCAAACAATCAACTAAACGGAAGCTGACCGAGCTATTAAACGGCACTCCTGAAAAGAGAACAGCGATCTACATTAGAAAGCCTGACGGCAGCTGAATTCTTTACGGTTGCTGGCCCCCGCACCCGGGACTGAAACCGGGCGATCCGGTGCCGGAGGATCATTCACGGGAAGATCAGCGACTGAACGTCACGGCAGACAGCCCGGAGACGGCAGAGACATTCAAAAGATTAAGGGGGTTGTGATGGAAAAACAAAACACGCTCAATGAGATTGCGGCATTCCTGAAACAGGAAGGCCGGTTGAGGACAGCCCAGCTCTATATCGGAACTCAGTTTTATGTGACAATTCCGTACCCTCAAAACAAAACATTTGCCTTCAAAGACAAGGCAGCAGCAGACGAATTTATTAACCAATTAAATATTAACACATTATGAACAGACTATTTTATTATGATGGCAACTATGTTATCCTTCAGGGCAATAGCCTTGGACCGATGACACCGGCAGAGACAGAACAATACTGCCGTACCACCCGGGGCGTTACCCTTGTGGCATTTGTCCCTCCTTCACAAGCCCGGAGCCTTCCGGCGTTTTGGTCACATTCTGACCTCAGGGTAAAGGTTGTGAGGCTGGATGAAACATTCCGGGGTACCATTACTCCTATGCTCGACAGGGAGCTGTCAGGATGCTATGAACTTGTTAAGAACTGGCTCCTTAGTATTGATCATTCTTTAATCTCTTTCACCGCACAAATTCCAATGGTATGAAAAAACAGGTATCACAACAACTTCCGATAGTGCTGGCCCGTGATGAAGCCGCAATAAATGACTTCAGGCAGCGACTTGAAGACCTGTTCCCATTGGTTGCAGAAATGTCAGATCATTATTTCCGGTTCCCGTTTGCCCTTCAGAGTGCAACACCGGGGAACATCTTTTCAAACACTGAAGGCCAGTCACAGACTTACATCATGAGCAACCTGCCTGAAAACCTAAGTGTGCCAGGTCTGGAAATTGACCGGCAGCGGTTCAGCAAGTTCATGAAACTCAAAGGCTGGGATGAGTTTCAGGCCGCACGGGATAAGATCACTGCAAAGAACGGGCAAACGTTACTCTCATACTTCAAAGTTATTGACAAACAGGTCGAGATAGATGAAGGGAAGTTTCAGCAATTTTGCGATGCTCATAGCATTGCAGCAAGAACACAAAGTGACTTGCAGTTATTCCGGGCATGGGAAACAATGATCTCCGGGCTGGTCCAGTTCAATTACATGGTGAAAAATGATTTCACATTCATGGCTGGTTTGACCTGCCCGAAACTGGCAGTTTTTCTGAAGGAAGACCGGACAGGGAAAATCGTTCCTTCCCCTGAACTGTTTCAAGCGATTTCAAAGCAGTTGAATAAAAAGCATGAAGACATACAGCAGTAGTCTTTCGCTGCTGGTTTGGAGCTGGTAACTCCCGCCCCTTCAGGTTATACAGCTGGAGGGGTTTTTAATTAACTTGGATGCAGTCTCTCTTGGAAAAAAATGTAATTTGGTGAATGGAATAGAAAATATTGTAAGTTTGTGGCTTAAATATCCGAAAAGACATGTAACTTAATGCAGTGAAATTTACATATCACAATGCAACAAAGGATGACTTTTTACTGTTAATGTCATAGTAACATTCTTTTTATAAATGTTCAAACTCTTTAATGTTTATGAATTAACATGACTGAAGGGAAAAATATAGAGATGACGACAGCGGAAAATGTGGATACATTTTTCAGTGATATTGTACGCATTGAGGGCAATCCCGAAACTGTTACGCTTTCTTTTGGCATAAAAAGTTCTGACAATTCCACTGCGAAAATAACTCACAAAGCTATTATTACCTTGCCGCACTTCTTTCGTTTTGCTGACATTGCGGAACGAGCGGTGAAGGATATGAAAGCTCAAATTGAGAAGAACAAAACTGTAAGTCGATGAATTTAGTTATAGATGTGGATACAAACCGGGAATCTGTTTGGAAGTTAAAACCCCGCTCAAGTAATATGGGACTCATGGGATGGGATTTCTTTAATAATATTCTTAAATCACCTTTGAGTTTAAAAGCAAATGTGATTTACATCGATATTTCCGAATCATTTCAATTAGATTTTAGCTCAAGTGATTTGACGAAATTCGCTTCTGAAATGTCAGAAAGTTCCTTTGCCGAATTATGGGATGGCGAAGACGATGACTATTGGAATTCATATTTAAGCCGATAATATGCCCTATAGACAAGGTGACGTTGTTATTGTGCCGTTTCCTTTCTCAGACTTAGCGGGCAATAAGGTTAGACCTGCAGTGGTTGTATCAAACTCATCTGTCAACAGAAGCAGTGATGTAATCTTAGTGCAACTCACTACACAAGAAGTTACAGGCCCATTGACAGTGGAAATATCAAATTCGGATGTTTCAACACCATTTAAACCACCTCATGATCGTATGAAAGCTTACTGCAAAAAAATTGCAGTAGTTGAGAAAGCTCTTATAAGAAACAAAATAACTGAACTGTCCCCAGAAAAACTAAATGAAGTTTTCGCTGGGATCATCCATGCCCTGAGGGTTGAAAGGTAATTACCCCAATTTCCATTTTAACTATTCTTAAAATCACCTTCATTATTAAGTTCTAATTTCTCTCAAAGCATTAGCCCTAAAAATTTCGTATAGTGAATTTTGTTCAAGCTTTTTATGTCCTGGGTCAACTCCTTATTTACTCTGAATATTAATATCTCCATATTTCTGTAAAAGCATCAGTTTTTAACTCTGTTGTAGAATAGTCGTTAAAATAGGGCCATAAAAAAACGCAACCCGTTATTTTACTGCGAGTTGCGTTGATGTATTGTGATCCCGACAGGATTCAAACCTGTAACCTTCTGATCCGTAGTCAGAACTAAATACTTTTTGATGTTTTTGTGAATACACTCTATAGTGTTGATAAATAATATTGATAAGATTATAACCTTATGATTTATTTTTGGTCATTTATTGCAAAGTTATTATATTTGTGTATTCAGTTGTGTATTCACTAATCTGACGACAATGCAAGCAACAGCACGAATTTACTTTCAGAAGGCCCCGGCAAAGAAAACAAAGGATGATCTTTGCCCCGTTAAATTATGCGTTACTCATAACCGGGTACGGAAGTATTATTCAATCAATGAGGCCATTAAAGACCATGATTGGCTATACGTCCCTGAAACTGCAATTGAGAAGATCACATGCGACAGCCCCAGGGGAAAGTACAGGGATATGGCCTTTGAGTATAAAAGAATTACTGACGAAGCGGGGGCAATTATTAACGGCCTTCGGGAATTCAGTTTCAATCAGTTTGAAGAGGCCTTTTTTCATACTGTGACGGACTGGGACAATGTTTTTACTGCAATGATTGATCACATAAAAGAATTGAAATCTGAAGACCGGTTCTCTTATGCCATGTCATTTGAAAGTACATTGAGAGCAATAAAGGAATTTCACCAGGGAAGGGCCTTTGATTACAATTGCAGACAGAAGGTTGTAAACAGGTATCAGGAATATCTATCAGGCAAGCCGTTGAACTTTGTCGACATTTCGCCTGCGTGGTTAAAGAAATTTGAGAAACATCTACAGCGGCAGGACAAATCACGATCCACGATTGGAATCTATGTACGGAATCTGAGGGTCCTGTTTAACCTTGCTGTGAATGAGCACAAAGTAAGGGCTGAAAATCCCTTCAAAAAGCACAAGCCAAAGACAGCTGAAGGCCGCAAAATTGCTCTCACGGCAGAGCAAATCAGTTTGATAGCAAATTATGCCACCAGCGACCCGAAAGAGCAGTTTTACCGTGATATGTTCATGTTCTCATTTTTGGGCTGTGGCATGAACCTGACCGACATAGCACGTCTGCGGTTCTCAAATATTGAAGGCGGGGAAATTGTCTTTGTCCGTAAGAAGACAGAAGCAGAAGAGCAGACAGAAGAGGCTCTGCGGATTCCGATCACAAGGCAGATGCAGACAATTATAGACATGCACGGAGTTAAGGCAGTCGGACATGATGCGTTTATCTTTCCGATTCTCCGGCCTGATTGGGATGAAGAGCATAAATTTGCAGGGGTGAGGCAGTTGGTGAAGCTGGTGAACCATTACGTCAAACAGATTGCAAAGGCCGTTAAAATTGAAGAGAACGTTTCTTCGTATGTGGCCCGTCATTCATGGGCAACTATCTCAAAGAATACCGGAGCAAGCACGGAATACATTTCAGAACAGCTGGGTCACTCTTCGGTATTGGTAACACGGCCCTATCTCAAAGGGTTTGAAAAGGAAACCAGGGAGCAGCAGTCCGGGAAAATTGAAGATGTAGTGTATAACAATAAAGCAATCTGACATGAAGGATATAATCATTGATTACGGCAGGAGTGGAATTAATTACTACTATGAAGAGGAGCAGCTTTATACGGAGACAGGGGAGTTGGTCCCGGAGAGCGTAGCCATAATGCTCCATTTCAAAGAAACGGGCAGAACCCCGCTTGCAACCGGCCGCTTTACACAATTGTTAACTGAAAATCAATTCAGACAGTTTGACCTGTTTCTGGATCAACTGCCGGACAGAGAACGGGAATATCAGATCAGAATAGCAATAAAGAGTATTCAGAAACGCATCACGTTGCTGTCAAAAACCGGCTTATCCGGGGGCGAGGGGATTGAACAGGAGATTGCATACGAAAATCATTTGAAGGCTTTAGAACTGAGATTACAGGGCAATACGGGCAAAAGCTGGAAAGGGCTTTATGATGACCTCACAACATGGGAGCACATTAAAGACGTAAGCGAAGAGGATTTCAAGTATGTGATGAATAAGAAGAGACTGCCGGAGGGAAGGGTGAATAAAATCAAATGGACGGGACATTTTCCCGCCTCCCGTTGTGCTCTGTTCGGGCAGGAATTTGGCTTTAAATGGAAGCAACTTAATGAGTGCTTTGATGCTGGCATTGGCAGGGACGTCAGATCAGGCGACGTTCCTAAGGCGTACAGATTAGAAAAACCTGAGGGGAAACCAGACCCTCAACTGAGAACGTATAAGGCAATGTTAGAAAAACATAAGATTCAATAAATAATAATTCCGACATGAAGGGAGCCTGTTTTTCAGGCTCTTTTTATTTATAACCGATTGAACCGACTAAAAACCGATTGGGATAGTCGGCTATATTATTGATTATCAATTGCATAATTGGTTTCAAGGTTTTATTTTTGTTTCGTTAACCAATACGAAAAAACATGTTAAACACATTTGAAACCCTCCCTTTACAAGTCGCAGAGATTGACAAAAAGCTGGACCGGCTGCTTTCACTTACCGAGGTGAAACCCGATCGTGATTTCCTTATGACGATAGAACAGCTGATGGATTACCTGCCGGAACGTCCTGCCAGGCAAACTATCTACGGCAAAGTGAATGACAGGCTCATTCCTTTCGAGAAGCACGGCAAGCGGTTGTACTTCAGAAAGAGCACGATTGACACCTGGCTGGCCGCTGGCCGTCAGATGAACGCTATTGTAAAGCCGCTCCGATAATGAACCCGGAGGTCCGACAATCCCAAATTGTGAATGTTGCGGAGGCATTCCGCAAGTCTCCTGCTACGATGCTCATGATAGCAAGGCAGACGGGAATTGAAAGGGCCAATATTTGCCGTTACGTTGCGGAAATGCGAAAAGCGGATCGGATCTTCTTAGTCAGGAAAGGGCTGTGTCCGATCACCAGGCACACTGCGAATTTTTTAACAACCAATGAGGCATTCAGGCAAAGTATTAAAGACTGGACCCTCTTTTAGGATGAAGGCAGGACAGACATATTACCAGCTCATGCCGTCGAAGGTTAAGGATTCACTCCACGTGATTGAATCACTGATCCGGCCGGAGATACCGGGATACTGCCGGGACTATCTCAAAGAGGTTATTTCAATAGTTGCCTGCCACGTCCGTAAGGATGACGAGGCAACACCGCTGAAGATGAGTTATATTAAAAAGTTGGTCCCCCAGGGTGACAAATATCTGACAGCCCTCATTGACCTGGGAGTTATTGACCGTACAGGATACTACATACCCGGCCAGTCTGCCTATAAGTACGCATTTGCAGCAGAGTATGAAAGCAAGTACACATCTTCACCCCTGACAAATGCGAAGTTACAGCGACGTATTGAAGAGGCTTTTAACTCTCTCCGGCAGGAGGCAACCCGGTCTGTCCGGGGCCACTCTGAGCAAGTGAAATACCTGAAGCAACTGACCATTGACCCCGGTTTCATGACGTTCATAAATGAGAATTACGCCGCTGACCCGGAGGGCTTCAATAGAGTGCTTGCTTCGGCAACACGGATCATTAACGGTGACATATTTTACAGAGTAGATAACACCTCTGGCCGGTTTCATTCAAACGTCACCAACTGCCCTAAAGGATTCCGGCCACACCTCCGGGTGAACGGTCAGCCCCTCATCAATATTGATGTTAAAAACTGCCAACCATACCTGAGTACAATCATTTTGACTGATCCGCTGAAGGCTTCAATCTTCACAGAAAACCGTGCCTTTGCTATGTTGCTACAATCATTGAAAGTATCACATAATGAAGATGTTAAAACTTATATCAGTTTAGTGGTTAACGGCACATTCTATGAATATCTCATGCAAGCATTTGCTGCTGAAGGTCTGCACCTGGACCGCTCAGAAACCAAACGCCAGGTATTGAGAATACTCTTTGCCAGGAACCGGACACCGAAGGATGAAACCAACCGTAAGGCACGGCAGATTTTTAAGAAGAGGTTTCCGACGGTGCACCGGATATTCACCAAAGTAAGGGGCAACTCTCCGGGTGACAAATTTACGTCATTCAAAAGGTTTGCAATACTTCTGCAACGCATGGAATCCCACCTCATGCTGGACGTGGTGCTGAAAAGAATTTACAGGGAGTTGCCCGGAGTTGTAGCAATCACAATTCATGATAGTGTTTTAACGGGAATATTAACAAACAATGTGGAGGCCGTCCGCAAAATCATCACTGAAGAGTTGACAAACTTTGTCGGATTTCGACCCAACGTCAGTATTGAGGGAATAATAGAGGAAAATAGAGAGGAAAGGGATGAGAGTATTATAGAGAAACAATACGATGCTACAACCTTTGTAATGAATTAAAGATCAGAGAAATGAATAAAACAAATTTGGCCGAAAAAATTGACGTGAAAATGCGGAAAAAAGGCAGTCCGCACCTGGTTGTTATCGCTTCCGATCCTGCTGACCTTCACTTCTGCAACGTGGAATTGAGGAAGCTGAAAACAGGGGCAGTTGTGGGCCGTCACTACATCCTGCGGAGTGATGTGCAGTCTTTCGTGAGCATGTACCGCAGAGATGGCTTTCACCCCGTAGCAGAGGAGGTACAGGTATGAACGTCGAACTCATTTCCGAGGCATTGGAGGCCGCAGGCTGCAACGTCAGGTATTATGAACCCTCCTGCATTGTCGTGGCTGGCCGTGCTGTCAGATTCAAAGGGAATTGGCTTCACTGTGGCAACTCCGTTCAGTTCATTAAAAGACCCTTCGACATTCTCGACATGCTCCGCCGGAACAAGGTCATCACTCTCGACAACCAGCAACGCAGAATTTTTTTTCAAACCATAAATAATAATCAAAAATGAAGCAAGTACTTATTAATTTAAACAGCGACAATGCCCGCCAGAGCATTTTAGAAATGAAGAATCAGTGCCGTCTGGCAACAGAACTGATTGCCTCCTATAACAAAATGCCGGTTGTGCCACCTATCGAGACAGCGGGCGATTGTCTGGAGTTTCTTAAGAACCCAGTAGGATTCATGAACGAGGCAATTATCAACAACTGTGGCCTCACTTTTGGCAAGGCCAAGCCCGACCCCGCTGCGATAGCTGCCATGTTCAGAATACCTTACTCCGGTATCACGGTCCGGGCTCAGGGTATTCACCTGTCACCCACACAGCTCGGGATGCTGGGCTTCAATGAGGGAGACAAGACAGTCTTTTTGATGGCAGAGGCCGAGGATAAGATCATCGAGGGTGCGAAGATATACCTCACCAATGAGGCCGAGATCGAGGAGTATAACAAGCTGCAGACGGTCTGCGATTCCTTGAACGACCTGTTTACCCGGTTCAATATCAACGGGTCAGATATCAACTCTGCCGGTCATTCTCTGCCATTCTTTAAGGCGGTACCGGGGAGCAAGGCCGGTGAAAATTGGAAGCTCTCTCCCGATGTAACCTTCGTGAAGAAGATCGCAAAAACTCTGTAGTCATGGCAGAAGTAAAAGAGATCGAGATCCCCTTCTCGCATTGCACCTTCGAGGCGGAAGACCCTGAGAGTATGAAACTCACGGAGATGGATAATATCAAGACCATGACCCTGGGAGTGAAGAAGCTGAAGATCCCTCTCTTCCCGGAAACCGAATTTATGGCTCTCCGCTTCAGTGATTTGGAGAAGACACCAGACGGGAAGAGTACGGGGATCATCTTCTTTCTTGATCACCAGAGAGCCCTTGACCACCTCATCACAGAGCTCATGGAGCTGCGTAATCAGTTGTACGGACCACCCCTTGACAACGAGAACTAATGGCAGGAACACCCAAAATCAAAATCGCTGAGCTCGAGATCGAAG
>DFYY01000036.1 GCA_002383485.1 Bacteroidales bacterium UBA4070
CGCTTACTAATTGAATTTTCGGATTCATAATTGACCTCCCTATCTATCTGATTAGCAAAGAGGTTATTTTGATTTTAGATAGTTGCAACTTATATATTATAGGCTAATGGAAGTCCAGCTGGGATTAACAGGCTCTTTATAAGTAACTTTGTGGTTATCGTATCATTCAACTCAAGTCCGGCTCACCTGGCAGAATCGCAATGATAATGACCGGGATGACGGTATTACTGACAGGAATGTCCTTCTTTCTGCAACTGAAACGGAAGCCACTGTAAAACCACATTCTACACAATCATGAAAACAAAACTGCAACACTTCATCGTCTACTCGGTAGTCATGACAGGGACGCTCTTTCTGATACTGATGCTGCCTGATATGCGTGATGGTTCTGTCTGCGAAAAGGTTCCGGCAAATCTGATTATCGCCGTGGTCGTTGGAGTACTGACACCTGCAGCCCTGGTATTCTTGAAAAATGTCAACAGGAAACCCGTATAATAAGACTTCACGCCCAACCTGAAACGTGCAACTTTGTGATCTTCCCATATTTTTTTTACCTTTCACGGTGCAACAAAACGTTACCTGATGAACCAACTGGTGCTTCGAGATAAGGCGCAGGAATATGTATTCCGGTTCCTTGGAGGTGTGACACTCCTCGGGGTGGGACTGCAACTCTTTACCCAAAGCCCGAAAAAAGCCATATTCTGGATACAGGCAGTGGTCTTCATCCTCGTCGCCATCCTCTTCTTCACAATGTTCTTCGGCACCTTCATCAACCGCCTCTCAGCCGACCGTGGCATACTGACAGTCAGATGGAACACCAAAATCTTCAAAAAGCACCTCCGCATTGACCAGATCGCTGAGATAACCGACGACAGACGGTATATCCGCATCATCATGAAGGACGGCCATACCGTACGGCTGCCAGTAAAACTGATGGACGCTGACAAACGAAATGCCACCCGCCGGTTCCTGAAGGAGAATACGGGATTATAACTACCGGGATTAATTTCACCCATTTGTCAGCCCCAGGCTCATCAACACCTGGTTTGCCTGTTCCGGGCACGTCAGTACTCCGTTAATCAACACTCTTCCCGGCTGCCCGTCCCGGCAACTCACCCCCGACCTCACCCTGCCTCTCCGTCCTCATAATTTCCTATCTTTACACTGTAAAATCTCCCTCCATGAAACAGCTCGTACTACGCAACTCGCTATATGAAAGGATTTACCGTTCACTGGGGTTGGTCTGCATGGTGATGGTAATAGTCATTATAATGACAGGCGACAAGGACGCGTGGTCATTCTGGATCCAGATCATAGCCATGCTGCTGGTG
Source organism: Bacteroidales bacterium UBA4070 (assembly GCA_002383485.1). GTDB lineage: Bacteria > Bacteroidota > Bacteroidia > Bacteroidales > VadinHA17 > SR-FBR-E99. The sequence continues at coordinate 1,332 of DFYY01000036.1, forward strand.
GGACTTGCTTTCCTGAGCCTCAATTTCGGTAGCCTGATCAACAGACTCACCGTCGAAAAAGGCATGCTGACAATAAGGTGGTACACCCGTCCCGGACAGACCGCAATAAAAATTCACGAGATCGAAGAGATACTGGCCGATGAGAACTCAGTCAGGATAATACTCAAATCCGGCCGCACAGTGCGCCTCCCGACGGGCATGCTCGAGTTCGATGAGAAACGGGCAGTGCGCAAATTTCTGAAGGAGACAACCGGCTTCTGAAGCGTATGCACAGACTTTTGCTCTTCCTTATCCTGCTCTCTCTTCTCAGCTCCCATTCAGAAGCTCAGAGAACCTCTCCCGGTGCTGCTGCCACCCAGAGAACTGTCACGAGCCAGACAGCCACGCCGCGGGTCACCGTCAGCGGCTTCGTGACCGACGCTGGCAGCGGTGAACGGATGATTGATGCCACCGTCTACGAGAGAGCCTCATTTACAGGCACTACAACAAACAGCTACGGCTTCTACAGCCTCCCGCTGCTGCCCGGCGATGCGGAGATCATTGTATCGTATCTTGGCTATGACGCTGATACCGTAAGAATATGGCTGACCCGTGACACTGTGATGAACTTCAGCCTGGTAATGTCATCAAGCGAGATAGCCGCAGTTACAGTCACCGCCTCGGGCCGCAGAGCGAAGATCGAAAGTACACAGATGAGCATGATCGATATACCGGTTGAGAAATTTCTCAAACTGCCTGTCATCTTCGGCGAAGCCGATGTGCTCAAGGTAATCCAGCTGCTCCCCGGCGTACAATCGGGCACCGAAGGATCAACCGGCATATATGTGCGGGGAGGAGGACCCGACCAGAACCTCTTCCTACTCGACGGGGTACCTGTCTACAACGCCAACCATCTCTTCGGATTCATGTCGGTCTTCAATCCCGATGCCGTCAAGTCGGTACAGCTCTATAAGGGCGGCTTTCCCGCACGCTACGGCGAACGCCTCTCTTCTGTGATTGACATAAGAATGAAGGAGGGCAACGAGAAAGAGCTGCACGGCAACTTCGCCGTAGGGCTGATATCATCGAAGGTGTCACTTGAAGGCCCCATCATCAAGGACAAGACATCATTTGTGATCTCGGGCCGCCGTACATACTATGACGTGCTGGCCCAACCCTTTATAATCAGGGCTAACAGGGACAGCGATGACCGCACTACCGGCGGGTATTACTTCTATGATCTGAATGCCAAGATTAACCACAAATTCTCTGATAAAAGCCGACTCTACCTGAGCTCATACCTGGGCCGCGACAGGGCCTACACGCGCAGCCGGTATGTGACCAATTTTCAGGACGGCGACAACAGCAGGACAGAGTATAAGGACAGCTACGGTCTCGGATGGGGTAACATAATCACCGCCCTGAGATGGAACTATCTCATTACAAATAAACTGTTCAGCAACACCACACTTACTTACAGCAAGTATGACTTCGACGTTACAATCGAATCGTCAGCCAAAAACCTCTCCACAGGGGCAAAGGAGGTGGATTACTTCAAGTACTTCTCGGGCATCGATGACCTGGGTGCAAAGATCGATTTCGACTATTATGTTTCGCCACGGCACTCCGTGAAGTTCGGCACAGGATACACCTACCACCATTTCAAGCCGGGAGTGACCACCTTCAGGTATGATCCGATGATGGGTGACGACGGACTGGATACAGTTATCGGAGATATGCGTGTCAGGGCAAACGAGTTTATCATGTATGCCGAGGACAACATTGATATCACTTCCAGAATCAAGATCAATGCGGGAATGCGGATGTCTATGTTCGGCGTCCAGGATACAGGCTATTTCGTCTTCCAGCCCAGGCTATCTGTCAGGTACATGGCAAACGACGATCTCTCTTTCAAAGTCTCCTACAGCAAGATGGCCCAGTTTGTGCACCTGCTTACCACCTCTGCTATCAGCCTCCCCACTGACCTGTGGCTGCCTGTCACACGAAAGTTCGGGCCGCCGGTATCCCACCAGGTTGCCATCGGAACAGGATTCCTGCTGCCGGCCGACCTGGAGATGACGGTGGAGGCATTCTACAAGACGATGGATAACCTGATAGAATACAAGGAGGGAGCCTTTTTCGGCGGAACAGGATCAGGCTGGGAATCGAAGGTTGAGAGTGGCAGGGGATGGGCCTACGGGGCCGAGTTCATGGTTGAGAAGAGTTACGGCAAGCTGACCGGATGGATAGGATATACACTCTCATGGACAGAACGGAAATTTGAGAATCTGAACTTTGGCCGGACCTTCCCCGCGAAGTATGACCGCAGGCATGACATAAGCGTTGCACTGACACACAAGTTCAGCGAAAAGGTCGATGCCGGCCTGGTATGGGTTTTCGGTACAGGCAATGCAGCTACCCTGGGAGTCTCTGAATACCCGCCAATATCAGACAACGATTACTATTATTCCCCGGTGACTGATTACCCGGGCAGGAACAACTACCGCACGCCGGCCTATCACCGGCTAGATCTTGGCGTGAACCTGCACAAGCAGAAAAAGAACGGGATAAGGACCTGGAGCTTCTCGGTATACAATGCCTACAACCGGCTCAATCCATTCTTCATCTACTGGGGCAGCACCTGGGTTGAGGAACCGGATCCGGCAAACCCGGGGCAAATGATCTACTACAGCAAGCCGGAGCTCAGGAAAGTGAGCGTTTTCCCGATTATTCCGTCCGTTTCATACTCATTTAAGTTCTGACAGCCATGAAGCCAAAGTATACTTTAACATTCCTGGTGGCTGTCGCGCTTACTCTCATCACAACAGTCTCATGCGAGACGGTGATTGATTACAGGGGACCGGACGCTCAGCCGAAGGTGGTTATATACTCTGTTCTTCAGCCTGACAGCCTGATCACGGTGCTTGTGTCAGAAAGCCATTCGGTGTTCCAGTTGCGATACCAGCCCAGGCAGATCCCTGATGCGACGGTAAGGGTCTACCGCGACGGTGTGTTGCTCGAGATTCTCTCCTATGCGGAACCCGCCCCGGTCCCGGAGTATGCACCCCTGAGTCCCTATTCGTTATATGTGTCAGATGTGAACAGCCCGGAGCCCGGCAGCATTTACCGGGTAGAGGTTGAGGTGCCGGGTCTTCCCCTTGCATACGGCGAGGCAGAGGTTCCCTTTCCTGTCGCTGCAGCAATCACTGATACCAACTCCGCGGATATCGGCAACGGCTACCGGGAGCTGGTGGTCAGGTTCCGATTTCGCGATCCCGCAGGAGAAAGTAATTACTACAGGTTTACCGCATCCGGGACAACCGGCTACTACTACGGTAACAAGAATGAGCCTTACAACCCGTTTGCCCCGGTCAGCGTTCAGAGGCAGGAGCTCGGCTATGGTTCACTCTCCGATCCGCTCATCGCCCCTCAGCAGGAAGATGACATCTTTGACATGTATCTTCAGAATACTTATTTCCTCTTCACGGATGAGCTTATCCCTGGCCGGGAATACTCTCTCAGGCTGTCATACACCGGTGTCTATCCGGATACTGATTATTACGAGTTTCTGCACGCACGGTTCTGTCTGAACAACATAAGCCGTGACCTGTACCTGCACCTGCAGTCGTACTCGGCACATATACAGACACGTGACAATTTCCTGGCAGAACCGGTACCAGTATATACCAATGTCGTTAATGGTCTAGGCGTTGTAGGTGCCTCTTCAACCGCCTGTGATTCCCTGAAGATAGGAGAGTACCCGGTTGATGGAGTGACTTACGATATGTGGCTCTACTGACCATGACCCTGACCCCTGTCCCTATCCCTGCCCCTGCCCCCTGTCCCTATCCCTGACCCTGATCCCGGCCGGTTCCCGCCCAGGATCCCGGTCTGACTAATACCTCAATCAGCATCCCGGCCCTGACAAAGGCCCCAACCATGTCCAAGTCCCCAACCACAACCCCGTCTACAGACTGAAATCCCGCCAGCCCCCCAAAAAATTCACACAAATATTTGCACCATATTAATAAATTGTTTTACTTTGTAGCGCAAAGTACTACACAATACAATGATGAATCAGTCAGACCAGCCGTTGGAGGACATCAGGGTCATCCGCAAGCTCATGGAGGAATCTTCCAGGTTCCTGTCGCTCAGCGGGTTATCGGGAATAATAGCCGGGATCGCCGGTCTTGCAGGTGCCTGGGCGGCACACCTTGTTATCAGAGGTAACACCCCTTATGCCGACTGGTACCTGAGGCCTCTTGCAGGAGGCGAGGCCGCTGCCGGAACCGTACTGGAGCTCTTTGCCGCAATGGCAGTGGTGCTTGTTGTGGCTTTTACGGGGGCAGTGATACTCTCCGCACGCAAGGCGAAGAAGAGTGGCATGCACGCCTGGACTCCCGTCACGAAACGGATGCTCGTCAGCCTGCTCTTGCCTCTGGCCGCCGGAGGACTTTTCATACTGTTTACGATAAAAACCGTTCCCGCCAGCGTCACCGCAGCCTCATCACTTATTTTCTACGGTGTTGCAATGATGAGTGCCGGAAAATTCACTTTCGGTGAGATACACTGGCTTGGCGTCCTGGAGGTGGTGACGGGACTCGCATGCCTGCTTCTGCCTCAGTATACAATAATTATCTGGGCCGTCGGGTTTGGTGTGATCCACATCTTCTACGGTCTCTTCATGCATCTCAGATACAGGGGATGAGACATATACTTGCAAACTTCAACAAGGCCTTTGAAAGCCGTGTCAGGCTGGGCATAATGTCCGTGCTGGCGGTAAATCCCGGTATGGACTTTACCAGCCTGCGCGATACACTGGCGGTGACCGATGGCAACCTCGCAAGCCACCTGAGGGCACTGGAGGAGGCCGGCTATCTGAAGATGGAGAAAAGCTTCATCAACCGGAAACCCAATACAAGCTATTCAATAACCGAGGAAGGACTGGAAAGCTTCAGCAGCCACCTCAAAGCCCTCGAGGAACTCATAAACAGGAAGTAATGCTTTTTTTTATAAATATACTTTGAAATACAAAGTACTTTAACAAATACGATCAAAATGGAAACAGGAACAGAAAAACAGGAAAAATGGTATGAGTCGATGACCGTCAAGATGGTCCTTCTCGCAGTAATGGGTCTGATGCTTCTCATTCCCCTCGTGCTGATAAATGAGGTGATAGGGGAGCGCTCCGCCAATGCAGAGACGGCTCGCAAAGAGATCGGTGCCCTCTGGGCAGCCGCTCAGACCGTCACGGGTCCGGTGCTCAATGTGCCAGGCACAAAGGTCGTGGCCAATGACGGCTCCTATGTCACAACTACCATGCACATTCTACCGGATGTGCTGAAGGTTAACGGCATGCTTGCGCCGGAGATAAGGTACAGGGGCATCTATGAAACCGTAGTCTATGACTCGGACATTAAGATAACAGGCAACTTTATCATCGCCGGCTATGAGCATCTTAACGATTACATCTGGCAGTGGGATAAAGCCTACATCTCACTTGGCGTTTCAGACAACAAGGGGATAAGTGACAAGGCCGAGCTAACTATCGGCGACGCGGTAATAGGGGCTATCCCCGGAGCCGGTCAGACAGACCTGTTCGAGAAGGGCATATCGTTCCCGTTCCCGCTTGATCCCGAAAACCTCGGCAGTTTTAATGGCGATTTCAGTCTCAGTCTTGGTCTCAGGGGAAGCGGCAGCGTGTCATTCTCTCCGGTGGGCAGGACGACAGAGGTTGCTCTTTCCTCGGAGTGGGATGCGCCAAAGTTCACCGGCAACTTCCTTCCGGCTACCCGCGATGTGAAAGATACCGGCTTTACCGCCAGCTGGGTTGTAACCCATCTCAACCGCAGCTTCCCGCAGGTATGGGAGGGCAAGCGCTATGCCCCCGCCGATGACGCTTTTGGTGTTGACCTGATCATGGAGGCCGACCATTATACAAAGGCTGAACGCAGTGCGAAGTACGGAGTTCTCTTCATTGCCCTGACCTTTCTGGTTCTCATTATTATAGAACTGCGTTCGTCACAGCGAATACACATCTTCTATTATCTGCTTGTGGCTCTTGCACTTATAATGTTCTTCTCATTGCTTACCGCGTTGAGCGAGCACATCGGGTTCAATCCTGCCTATCTCCTCTCAGCAGCAGCCACAATAAGCCTGCTGACCTTCTTCTTCAGGTCACTGCTTGACAAGAAATGGATGGTGCTTCTCATCAGCGGCCTGCTGACGGTGCTTTATGTCTTCATCTTCTTCCTCCTGGCGATGAAGGATTACGCATTCCTTGTCGGTAATATCGGACTCTTCGTGTTGCTTGCAGCGCTGATGCTCGTATCCGCAAAATACAAGCTCTTCAAGGCGTAGGTATAGCAGGGCGAAGCAGTGCCGCCGGGCGATGTCCCGCGCGGCACTGTGATCCTGCAAGCTGCGATCGATAATCATTCTCCCCGTAATGCCGGGTCATTCTCTTCCCGCCCGCAATTGATCGCGGACCCTTCCCCGCTGCGCGACGACTGGCAGCGGGGAAGCTGTTTTTTGTACCGGCAGGAATTAATCCGCTGTATAATTATTGTCAACATTTTCGATTAACTTACAGCGTCGTTAAAAACGGACAGATCAATTATGCTTAAAAGGTACATTGAAGAAAGAGGGCCTGATAAGTTCGACCTGGTTATAATAGGCGGAGGCATCACCGGTGCTGCAGTGGCTTATATTGCTTCTGCGCGAGGCCTCTCGGTAGCCCTCTTCGAAAAAAAGGACTACGGCGGCGCCACCTCGGCAGCCACCTCCAAGCTAATCCATGGCGGACTGCGTTACCTCGCCAACGGCGAATTGAAGCTCGTGCGTGAATCGCTTCGCGAAAGAAGGATCCTCGGCAATATTGCCCCGAACTTCGTCTACCCGCTGCCCTTCATAATGCCGATGTATAAACGGTGGCGCGGCAACATCTGGAAGATGCTGATAGGGATGTATCTCTATGACCTCCTCAGCTATGACAAGAAGGATACGTGGGATAAAAGCAAGAAACTGCAGAATCACAGACTCATCAACCACCGGAAGACAATCAGGGTGGAACCCAACCTGCGGATGGAGAACCTGCGTAATGCATTCTATTTCTTTGATTACCAGAGTATTTTTCCCGAACGGCTGACACTTGCCTTCATAAAATCTGCCACCGGATACGGAGCATCTGTCTCCAACTACACACCGGTTGAAGGGTTTATCTTTGGCGAGGGGAAGAAGATCACCGGTGTAAAGGTGAAGGATCTGTTCACCGGCAGAGAGAAGGAGGTGCATACAGATCTGGTGATCAACTGCGGCGGCACATGGGCCGACAAGATTCTGGGACTGGCTGCCGGTGAAGAAAATCTTACTCACCGCATCAAACGGTCGGAAGGGATTCATATAATCACGAAGAAGATCGCCGGACACCATGTGGTCTCACTGCAGAAGGACGATGGCGGGCATATGATGATCATGCCGTGGAGGGAACACTCTCTCATCGGAACAACCGACAAGGAGTTCCTCGGTGATCCGGACGATTACAGGGTATCGATGGAGAGCATTGATGAGATCATCGAAAACGTTAACACTTATTTCGGGAGGAAGATTTCAAGAGAAGATATAATACATGCTTACGGTGGCTTGCGTCCTCTTGTTGATGACCAGACAAAGGGTTCATACGAGACCTCCAGGAAGTATGAGGTCTACGACAATGCCGCTGACGGCATCGGAGGGATGATAACCGTGGAGGGGGGAAAATACACTACCAGCAGGAGCCTCGCCCGCGAGGTGCTTAAGATGATCTCGGCCAAGTTGGACAGGACACTCGCAGACTCTGTCTCAGACAATCTATATCTTTCAGGCTGCGAGATACGTGACATGAAGCAGTTCATGATCAGGCAGCATCTGAACTACAAGGATTTTTCCCGCAACACCGTGGAGTATGTAAGCAGGAACTATGGCACCGAGAGTCAGGTTGTCTTCCGGCTTGCTCGCAGTAACCCCAGGTTTGCCGAGGTGGTAACTCACGACGGGGAGATACTGGCCGAGGTGGTCTATGCGATACAGTATGAGAGCGTCAAGACCCTTAGTGATATCATGCTCCGGAGGACCGGTATTGGCACGCTGGGAAATCCGGGCAAGGCTGTTATTGACAAAGTAGCTGCACTGGCTGCCGGTATGATGGGGTGGAGTGATAAGAGAAAAGAGGAGGAGATTGCCTCGTTCATCAAGGTTTACGAACTATTCTGACAATATGGAGAACGGGAACAGTTACCGTCACATTCTGAAGTGGGGAGACAAGCGGGAAGAGGTCATCAGCCATCACATGGCGGAAGTGATAAAGGAAAAGTTTGGTCTGTCGGATGCGGATTTAAAAGGAAAACACCTTCCCGGTACAGAGCCGGTGAGGCTTGCGAAGCCGTCGGCGCTTAAGCCGGCTCAGCTGGAACACCTGCAGGGTATCTGCGGCAACGAGAATGTACTGACCGATGATCTTTCACGCGCGCGCTTCTCCTGCGGCAAGTTTTACGGTGAGTTGCTTGATCTGCGTCTGGGCCTGGTGCCGGACCCGCCTGATGCGGTAGTTGCACCCCGTACCCCTGAAGAGGTCGAGAGGATCATCAGATTCTGTAACGCGGAGAAGATTCCCGTGGTGCCAGCCGGAGGACTCTCTTCGGTCACAGGCGCCAACCGGGCTCCGTTCGGAGGCATAGTCCTTGATGTGACGAAACATCTGAACAGGGTCCTCGCCATCAACAGGGTTAACAAGACCGTGACGGTTCAGGCAGGTATTTACGGCCCCGCACTGGAGGAGGAGCTCAACAGGCTTGGATACAGCTGCGGCCACTTCCCGCAGTCGTTTGAATATTCAACAGTCGGTGGCTGGATCTCCGCCAGGGGTGCCGGACAGGCATCCACAGGCTACGGCAAGATCGAGGACATGGTTGTTGCCCTGAAAGCAGTGACCCCGGCAGGAGTGATTGAGACGAAGGATTATCCGCGGACAGCGCAGGGATGGGACCTCTTCAGGCTCTTTGCAGGCGCGGAGGGAACCCTGGGAGTCATCACTGAGGCTACACTTCATATATTCAACTATGCCCCGCAGAACACCGCCTCGGCTGCATTCATATTCAGGTCATTTGAAGCTGCGGTAGAGACGATGCGCAATATCATGCAGAGCGAAAGTGGCAAACCCCACCTCTTCCGCATATCCGATCCCGATGAGACTGATATTGCATTCAGGACCAGCGGATTCGACGGCACTCTTGCCGACAGGGCGCTGCAATTACTGGGATTCCGGACTGGCAGCCGTTGCCTGATGTTTGTGGCCGTGGAGGGTGAGCGCGATTATGCACGGTTCGTCCTGAAAAAGATTAAAGGAAAAGCCCGCAAGGGAAAGGGGATGTATATCGGAACATCGCCTGTAAGAAAATGGCTTGACCAGAGATATTCCAGTGCATACATGCGTGATCCGCTGATGGATCTGGGAATCATGACCGATACACTCGAGACTGCCATTACGTGGGAGCACTTGCTTAAGGTCTGGAAGGCGGCACATGATTATGTTGCGCGCCGGCCAAAGGCGTTCCTGATGATTCACATCTCTCATGTTTATGAGAATGGAGCAAATCTTTATTTCACTTTCCTCAGTCCGATGGAGAAGGGAAATGAGAAGCAGGATTTCTCGGCGTTTCACCGGGGACTTGTTGATACCATCCTCGCTAACGGCGGCTCCATCTCGCACCATCACGGTGTAGGGAGGGTGCTGGCTCCCTGGATGGAAGAGCATCTCGGGAGGAGCTCCATGGAGCTCCTCAGGGCAGTAAAAAAGCATCTTGACCCGTACAACATAATGAATCCCGGCGGCACTCTGGGGCTAATATGAATTGATTAATAACTGTTAGAATCCCGTCATCATGCCCGGTTTGCCGTAAACTGAACGAATAACATACTAAATCCCGGAGATATGCCGGAGCCATCATAAACTGACCATGAAATCATCCGATGAACTAATTCTGGCCATAGACTTCGGCACACAGTCGGTCCGCGCCGTTCTTTCCGACCTGCAGGGCAATGTGCTGCACCTGACAAAAACAGAGATAGAGCCCTATTTTTCAGTGGCTCCCGGCTGGGCCGAGCAGCATCCTGAATATTTCAGGGACAGGATGTTCGAGGGACTGAAGAGGTTCTTCAGTGAGATGCCGTATGAGAAGGAGCGGATAAAAGCAGTGACCCTGACCACGCAGAGATCGACGCTGATCAACCTTGACGCGGAGGGCAAATCGCTTCGCCCTGCGATATCATGGCTTGACCAGCGGCTGAGTGCCATGGGAAAGTACCCGGGGAAGATGATGGATCTGGCCCTGCGCCTGGTCAACATGCGGGAGGCGGTTCATTTTGCCGTCAAGAACGGCGAGTGCAACTGGCTGATGCAGAATACTCCGGAGGTATGGGAAAAGACAAGCAAGTACCTGCTGCTGTCAGGTTACCTTACCTGGGTGCTGACAGGAGAGTACAGGGATTCGGTAGGGTGTACCGTTGCTTACCTGCCGTTTGATTACAAAACGCAGAACTGGACTGACAAGAACCACATGAACTACAAGATGTTTCCTGTGGACAGGTCAAAGCTGCCCGATATCGTCAAACCCTCTGAAGTTCTTGGGCATATAAGCAGGGAGGCATCGGAGAAGACAGGCATTCCTGCAGGTCTCCCGCTGATTGCAGCTGCGGCAGACAAGGCTAGCGAGGTGCTGGGCTCAGGCGTCATCACCCCGGATGTGGCATGCCTCAGCTATGGCACTACTGCTACGGTACAGACAACACACAGCCGGTATCACGAGGTCATACCGTTTTTCCCTTCCTATCCCAGCGCCGTGCCCGATTGCTACAACACCGAAGTGCAGATCTACCGGGGGTATTGGATGATCAGCTGGTTCAAGAAGGAGTTCGGGCTGAAGGAGATACAGATGGCCGAACAGACAGGCAAGCACCCCGAGACCTTTTTTGATGCCATGGTTGACGAAGTGCCGGCAGGTTCAATGGGGCTTGTACTGCAGCCTTACTGGTCGCCCGGCGTCAAGGTGCCGGGTACCGAAGCCAAAGGTGCAATCATCGGTTTTGGCGATGTTCATACCCGTGCCCATGTATACCGTGCAATACTTGAAGGGCTCACCTATTCACTTAAAGAGGGTCTTAGCCGTACGGTTAAACGAACGAAAATACCTGTCCGAAGCGTGGTAGTATCAGGAGGCGGTTCGCAGAGCAAACAGGCGATGCAGATTACTGCTGATATTTTCAATCTCGAAACATACAGGCCGCATACATATGAGACCTCGGCTGTTGGCGCCGCAATCAATGCTGCAGTGGGGATGGGGTATTACAGTGATTTCCCTTCAGCGGTTGCCGCAATGACGCGCAAGGGCGACCGGTATGAGCCTGATCCGCATAATGTTGCGATATACCGTGATCTGTATGATAAGGTTTATTCGAAGATGTACAGGCACCTGCAACCGCTCTATGAACAGATCAGGGATGTGACAGGGTACCCGCCGAAGATATGAGAGGCAGGGTCAGGCGCGTCAGATAAACTTTACCTCAACAATACCACCCAGTCCAACCTTGTCGCCGGCAACAAGTACAACCGAGAGGATTTCCGGGATCTTCAGGGCCTGTTCGGTTACCTCATATACCATCTTCGCGCTCTTCACACTATTGCAGAAGGCGGTGGCGAAGGCGTCAGCCAGTGCACCGTCACGGCAGGCGATCATGCATGCATCAGCCATCCCGAAGCTCAGCGAATGGCCCACGGTGCCAGAAGAGCAGCAGAGGGCCAGCGGTGTCTCTTCCGGTTTTATCTGAAGCGCTATCTTATCCGAGAGCGGTGAATCGCCGGCATGAACGGCCACTGTAACCGGAGCGGTGAGGATCATGAAGATGTCGCCCCCGTTCTCAACTATCACCTCCTCAGCATCGAACTCCGTCAGAAGGTCCCTGCAGATATATTCAGCCATGGCACCGGCCACGGCACTCATCGGCCCCGTGCCTGCAGCAAGAGCGGCGTCGCTCATTGCTGTAATTATAGGGTGCACTCCGCCGGGAGCCACTACCGGGCTTAGGGAATCACGGAACTCAGGGTGCAGGTTAATATGTCCCTCCAGCACCTTCCGGTAGAAGAGTATGCGGTCCATCGTGTACCGTTCAACCTCACGGCTGTAATGCTCCCTATCCATCGCCACCCATAGATCCGTCTCACGCCAGGAGGAGCGGAAGCTCATCCAGCGGCTGTTTCCCATAGCCTCCCGGTAGAGGCGGGGCTGGTATGCCGGGCTCTTAGCCAAGATCTATGTCGAACAGTTTAAGCGGGCAGGCTGTGAGACAGAGCTCACACATCACGCATTTCTCAGGGTCAAACACCAGCTCTGCGGTGGCCCGGTTTATTGTCAGGGCACCCGCGAAGCAGACTGCCGAACAAGCACCGCAATGAATGCACAGATCTTCGCGGTAGGTGATCTTGCGGTCTATGGGTACACACTCCACGTTCTGCTGCTTCATGTATTCCATTCCCTCCTTCAGTACCTTCGACGGGGCAGTCATCTCCATCACAAGGTGTCCTACCTGGCCGGGGGTGACGTCGGCCTTGACGATGTTGACCATGATGTCAAACTTCCTGATAAGATTATATGTAATAGGCTCTCCCGTTGCCTCAGGCGGGAAGGTCAGCACAAATCTCCTGCTTTTCATAATGATAAATTTAAAGTCAAAGTCTTATTTCCAGGTTGTTAAGCCCGGATGTCTTCGTGAATTGCTCCACAGGAGCTGTCAGCAGGAACCTGCCTGCTTCGATCTCGCGGCGGAGTGTTTCGGCAATCTCCCTTGCCACCTTCACGCTTGAGAGCGGTGCGGTACGGATCCTCTTCCCGTTAAGGGTTATCTCACCGGAGAAGAGAGACTGGTAATCAATCCGACCCAGTGCATCGTGTCCGGGTGACCCGTAATCGAGAATGTTGGTATGAATCTGGCTGTTGCGAACCATGACTCTTCGTGCCATATCCTCATCAAGCACCGGGATGGGTATCCCCACCCCGACGAAGATGGAGACTCCGTACTTCTCGAAGTATGCCGCCCTGATGAACTGTGTGGTCATTTCTTTTGCATTCCCGATAAGCGCCAGGGTGGCAGAGTTGCCAACCGGAACACCGTGTTCGTTTACCGGTTTGCCGGTGTTGAACTGGGTACCGTGCCATGCAACATATCCGGTGGTACCACCGAAGAAGATGCGGGTGCCTATCCCTATCGTGCGCAATTCAGGGTCATTGAGCAGCGGACTGAGCTCACCCGAGGTAGAGAAGGTGGCGTTGCCAAACGAGGGAAGCAATGTGCCCATATAGGTGTATTTCATCTTCGAGGTGCTGTTCACCGCAACATTGTAATTCTGGTAGGCGTTGCGCGGATTGAACATGATCATCTCATTGACGCTCGCCCTGTTGATATATGTTTTTACCTCCGTCCGGGGGTAACAGTCAGTTCCCTTGGCTGTAGCCTGCAGCATAACATCCTTTCCGGCAATCAGCTCTTCAATCACATGCGCTCCTCCGTACTGATCGTGCGGCAGAGCCGTCTCCGTGGCGCCGATATAGGCGTCAACTGCGGCTATGCCTGCAAAAACCGGCACATTGTTCAGGGTGATCTTTTCCATGCGCATAGGCGGATCAGTATGACCGAAGTTGATGAACATGCCCGACGAGCACATCGGCCCGAAGGTGCCGGTGGTGACGACGTCAACCTTTTCCGCAATCTCAGACGGCGAGGCTTCCCGGCCCATGGCCGCAACCTGTTCGGCTGTCAGTACAACCGCCTTTCCGCTGAGGATCTTTTCATTGATCTCCGCTATGGTTCGTTTCCTCGACATAATTTAAATTTTAAAGTAACTTTACCCTGTTTACAAACAAACTTCAAATATATGCGTAGTTCACTTACCATAGCTGCTCTTTTCGCAATTCTTTTCTCCGGATGTGTTCCCGCTGATGACGCGGCCATCGATGTGATGACATTCAACATCAGGATGGATACTCCGCGGGACAGTATCAATGCATGGCCAAACCGTGCCGCAATGGTTGCCGCCTTTGTCGACGAACAGATACCTGATCTGATTGGTATGCAGGAGGTTCTGTGGCATCAGTATGAGTATATACATACCGTGGTACCGGGTTACGGGTCTGTAGCTGCAGGTCGTGACGATGGCCTGCGCGGTGGCGAAGCATGCCCGGTGTTCTGGCGGCTTGGGCGGTTCAACCGGCTGGCTGACGGCACATTCTGGCTCTCGGCAACACCGGAACTTCCGGGATCCGTAGGCTGGGGGGCCGCGCTGACCCGTATCTGCACATGGGTCAGGCTCTATGACAGGGTGAGACAGGATACTCTTTTGTTCTTCAACACCCATTTCGACCATATAAGCGATTCTGCCAGGGTGATGAGTTCGGGCGTGCTGCTGGGAATGGTCAGGCAACTGGCTGGAGACAATCAATTCGTTATTACCGGCGACTTCAATGCATTGCCCGAAAGCCTTGCCATTCAGCGAATGAAGAAGGACGGACTTGCTGTGGACAGTTATCTTATCTCAGAGACCCCGCCGGCAGGTGAGTCGTACACCTTCAACGGCTGGAAAGATGAGCCGGGAGAGGGGAGGATTGATTACATCTTCGTCCGCAACGGAATGAGGACGCTGAATCATAAAACGCACAGGGTCATTGAAGAGGGGGTCTTTATCTCTGACCACTGGCCGGTGACTGCACGTATCAACTGAAGAATGGGCATTCATCCTCGATCATTTCCGGCAATTCCCCTTCCTAACCGAAGAGAGACGTGTCCGAAATGGGGATAAATTCAATCGGTATATCAAATGTCTCTGCAATGTGATGTCCCCGTTCCAGGATATCGTCGTCCTCTTCGTCATAGTACCATTTGACTACAAGAATCTTTCCCTGCTGGATCACAACCGCAAGTTTTCTGATTATGGCAACAATTATCTGAGTCCCGAAGCTGTTCAGGTACTCAAGAAATATTGTTACTGTTGTCGTTCTTGCGGGATTCTGAAGGTAGCGGTTAATACATTCCAAAAGTTTTTCAGACGGGGCCGTCCTGTTAAGGTCCATAGCCCTACCTTTTATGCTGAGTGTACCATCAGCATCAAACAACACCTCCGGTGTCTTGTCACCAGGCAAAATATGACAGTAATTGCCCTTTGTCATTTCGAAACAGTTCCACCCCTTAAACGCTGCAAAGCTAATCAGATGTATACGCATGTGCAAAAAAAACTCAGGATGGAGATGGAAGAAATGGAACCGTCTGCAACTCATAAAAGTGAAATCCGATTCAACTTTTCAGCAGGTACGAATGTTTACATAACAGTTGATTAGTATTGGTGGAAATTGGTCGTAGCCCAGATCAGTTAACAGTTGATTGGTATTGGTGGAAATTGGTCGTAGCCCAGATCAGTTAACAGTTGATTGGCATTGGTGGAAATTGGTCGTAGCCCAAAAAGAACGGTAGAATGTGGGCCCCGCCCACCCTCTCCACCTCACGGGCGCTGCGTGTCACCCCGCCGTCCCATATCACCTGGCTGAGATCCGCCGTTACCCTGTACTGCTCATGCGGGATTGAGGGGAGAGAGCCGGCAGGTATTGGCATGGACCCCGGTAAATCAGACATGTCCACCACGTCAGACTGGTAATTAAACGAGCCCCCAAGATCAAGCGTTGGCAGCCATGCCGATGCAAGGTTCATGTCGCGCAGAAGTGTCATGCCGGCGTGGATCTCCCCTTCACCTGAGAGGGGAGATGCCACCGCAGCCGAGTCATAGCACTGCCGGAGAGTCACTGTCCGCTGCGCTGCAAGCGATAATGCCGGCAGCAGAAGCATCGTCAACAGAGTAATCCTCTTCATTTCTTACGGTGTTTGAGGGCACTGAAAATAAAATCGGCGGCAAATCCCTTCCTCTCCTCCATGAAGGCGTTGAATTTCCTGTTATCATGCATCTGCGGCATCATCACGGCAATCATCTCCCTGGCGGCAAACGGGAAGATGGACATTGATATGATGGTGATCATCAGTTGAGGCATGTCACTCTTCCTGATGCCATAACCTTTAAGCTCCTTTGCATGCTTTTCGTAGATCAGGTCACGCAGCCCGCCGTAGTTGAGTCTTTCCCTGACACCATCATTGACCGCCGGATTGACTGACATCTCATTGAGAAGGAACATGGGAAGGTTGGGATTCTTGATGAGGAAATCAATATGCTGATCGAGAAACAGTTTTATTTTCTCCCTGAAGGAGAGATCTGCCTGAAAAATTGCTGTAATCTTTTCAAACATCTTCCTGAGAAGCACCTGGAATACGGCCATGAAAAGCTGGTCCTTGGTACGGAAATAATAGTGCAGTAGCGCCTTGTTTATGCCCGCCCTGTCTGCGATCTCCTGCATCCTGGCTCCCGCAAAGCCCTTCTCTTCAAAAACCTGTGTTGCGGCTTTAAATATCTTATCCCTTGTATGGCTGTTATTTACGCTGGCTTTTACCATTGAATTAACTATTTAGTTTAACCATTCAGATTAACCAACTGGTCAAAATTAAAAAACAATAATAAAATTCGCAAGAATTCAGGCAAATTTTTTAATAATAATGATTAAGTGATTGACCTGATTGACACTGAGGAAAAAATAGAAGGCTTTTACTCGATTATCGGTCCGGAACTGGAGGCTCTGCCCAAAGGCTGCCTCGTCACAATTACTCCTGCTGAGATAAGAATCCACAAGCACGGCATCAAAAGAGATACAGACTGACATGAGGTGCAGTCCGGGATATTCCTGGCCGCCCTCAGGTTACGTGCCTGAGATCCGTATATCACATCTTGACACGGATATACAGGTTCCGGCATCAGTAAACAGGCATAAATTTTACTTGCAGGTTTAATCCTGTTTGCATAAATTTATGCTGCATTTCCTCTTTTAGTGTGCAACATATATTCTGAGTCATGCTGGTCAAGACCTTCAGCGCTGCCGTCTTTGGCATAGAGGCAGTTACGGTTACGATAGAAGTTGATGTCACCCGCGGGGTACGATACATGCTTGTCGGGCTTCCCGATGCCGCTGTCAAGGAGAGCCAGCAACGCATTGAGTCGGCACTGCGTGCAGTAGGACTCCACTGGCCGGGCAGGCAGGTGATAATCAATATGGCGCCGGCAGACATCCGCAAGGAGGGTGCCTCTTACGATCTTCCCCTGGCCATTGGCATACTCGTCGCATCAGGGATGATCAGCGGCGCCAGGCTTGAAGGCCTGCTCCTCACCGGGGAGCTGTCACTGGACGGTACCCTGAGGCCTGTCCGCGGTGTGCTTCCCATGGCGCTGCAGGCACGTGATGCCGGTTTCCGGGGAATGATAGTGCCGGCATTAAACGCCCCTGAGGCTGCAGTAGTTGAAGGTTTGGATGTATTCGGTGTCAATAGCCTTACGGAGGTACTGGCTTTCCTCAGCGGGGAGTCATCACCCGGGCCTCTCAGGATTGACCTGAACGCCCTCTTCAATCGTGAGGGCAATATCTATGATGCAGATTTCTCCGATGTCAGGGGACAGGAAAATGTAAGGCGTGCATTGGAGGTAGCCGTGGCTGGTTCGCATAATGCCGTTCTTCTTGGCCCTCCTGGTTCCGGAAAGACTATGATGGCTCGCCGCCTGACCGGGATACTGCCCCCTCTTTCCCTGGAGGAGGCGCTGGAGACTACCAAGATTCATTCTGTGGCAGGCAAGATGGATAACCGCCTGCCGCTGATGACCCGCCGTCCATTCCGCAGTCCTCATCACACAAGTTCAGATATCGCCCTCATCGGTGGCGGTTCCGTGCCGCAGCCGGGGGAGATAAGCCTGGCACACAATGGCATACTCTTTCTCGACGAGTTGCCCGAATTCAGGCGAAACGTCCTGGAGGTACTGCGTCAGCCTCTTGAGGACAGGGTGATTACAGTTGCGAGGGCCAGGATGAGTTGTACCTTTCCTGCATCAGTCATGCTCATTGCTTCAATGAATCCCTGCCCGTGCGGGTTCTACAATCACCCTTCAAAACCCTGCACCTGCGGACCGGGAATGGTGCAGAAGTACCTTAGCCGCATATCCGGGCCGCTGCTTGACCGGATAGATATCCATATTGAAGTTGTACCGGTGGATTATGGGAACCTGGCCGGAGCAGCCCCGGCCGAGAACTCGGAAAGTATCCGGCGGCGGGTTGTGAAGGCCAGGGATATACAGTCTGCCCGCTTTGCCGGTGATGATGGCATTCATTGCAATGCACAGATGACCCCGTCCATGATCCGTCGTCACTGTCATCTAGACGATACCGGGGAAAGACTGCTGAGAGCTGCCATGGAAAGAAGAGGACTGTCAGCCCGCGCATGGGACCGTATCCTGAAAGTGGCGCGAACTATAGCAGATCTCGACAGCTCGGAGAACATTCGTCCCGAACACCTCTCGGAGGCAATTAACTACCGCAACCTGGACAGGGAGGGTTGGGCAGGATAAAAAAAACCTCATATCTAGCTTAGCATGTTTCTTTTTGCTTATTTTGCTTCCGGGAAGGTATTATCTTATTTCGTCGGAATGTATGGAACTGATCAATAAATTAAGGCAGAAGCTCTCGGATGAACATCTGATGTTCGCTTATCGCGGCGAGGTAACCGGAGACAACTCTGTCGGTCTCCTGACACTGCTTGAGCGCGAGATGGAGTTTTCCGATTTCAGCCTTCTCGGACGCAAGCGCCTCTTCATGTTCGTGCTGGAAAACCTGCAGAACATCACCAGGCACGGTGTTGCCAACAGCGAGGAGATGACATCGCTCGTGGTCTATCACAAGACGGCTGACGGCTATACCGTCAGTACTGGCAATGCCTTGAAAAAGACTGAGGTAAAGGGCCTGAGAAGTAACCTTGAGAAAATCAACAGCCTTGATCCTGACAAGATCCGCGAGGTCTACAGGACCATGCTGCAGGATACGAAGATAGGCAGGAAAGGCGGGGCAGGGCTTGGTCTGATGGAGATGGCCAGAAAGACAGGCAACAAGCTTGATTTTGAGTTTCTCCCGATAGACGACAAGTACTCTTACTTCATACTCAGCAAGACTGTTGATGCGGGAGGCAAAGGCATCAGCGAAGAGGGCAGCTCAGCCGTGGCATTTGATACACAGAAGGTTGCACACCTCGAGAAGATGATGAAATCAAACAGCATCTTCTTCCTCTGGGCCGGCCCGATGACCCATGCCATCAGCAAGGAACTGCTGAACTTCAGCGAGACCACAATGAGGGAGGCCGACCTGGAGCAGAACCTTCACAAGCGCGTCTTTGCAACCCTCATAGAGTTGCTGCAGAACGTTGCACAGCACAGCCCGGGTTACGATGCAGAGAAAAAATACGGCATTCCGCTGGCCATGATAAGGAAGACGGCTGCATCATTTATCATAACCTCCGGGAACCTTATCCGAAGAAGCGATTCAGAGCACCTCACCCAGAAGCTGGATATGGTCAACCGTTATGATGAGGAGGGACTCAAGAAGCTGCTGAAGGTAGCTCTGATGGGACAGGACATGTCGAAGATATCAACCGGATACATGGGACTTCTGGAGATGGCACGCAGGTCAGGCAGCAGGCTCACCTATACGTTTGACGATGTCAATGACCAGTATTGCTATTATACTGTTACGGTCAGGGTGAGGGCAAAAGTGTACAAGCCTCATCAGGCTAAGTAGATTCAGTTCCGGCAGGGAAGAGGGCGCCGGCAAACCTTACCGGGAAAAGTAGACTCTGTAATCAGAACTCTTCGCAGATCAGCGAGAGATCACTTCCATCAAAGACTGCATAACTTGTGCGGCAGCTGAACCAGTCGCCCAGAATTATCATCCTTCTGCCTGCCTCATCAAATGTAAGGGGCAGATGCCTGTGACCGTAGATGTAATATCTGGCCCGGCAGCCTCCGGCAGCTATCTGCCGTGTATGCCTTATCAGGTCTTCCCTCTCTTCTCCCATGAATGGCAGTGAGACATGTTTTGCCAGCCGGCTGTTTTTTGACCATGCATGTCCTATTGCCACACCCCATCGGGGATGGAGTGCCGAGAAGAGTGTTCTGGCTATCCTGTTGCGGAAGAGGGCAAAAAGAATCCTGCCACCGGCACTCCTGCTGCCCAGTCCTTCGCCATGCGCAAGGTAAAATATCTCTCCGCCGATCTCTGTCACCAGTGGTTCATAATGAACGGTGACTCCGCACTCTTCTGCCAGGTAACCCTTCATCCACATGTCATGGTTGCCTGGAAAGATATGCACTGCGATGCCCCTGTCAGTCAGGGCAGACAGTCTGCCGAGAAACCTGGTGAACCCTTTTGGAATCACCTTCCTGTATTCCCACCAGAAGTCGAAGACATCGCCAAGCAGCCAGACAGATTCCGCATCAGCCGAGATCCTGTCGAGCCACTCAATAGCGCGCTGTTCGCGCTCACGGGGATCGGTCCCGGCAGCAAGTCCAAGGTGAAAGTCGGACGCAAAATATGACTTACGGACTTCCAAAGTCTCTTCTATTTATTGAAGAGCTGATCCATCCTGATGCTCAGGTTGCGCCCCGTAAGGTTGGTATTGATGATGTTACCCTCCGGGTCATACAGTAGGCTGGATGGCAGCCTTGTGATATTCATCAGCCTCGAATAGACCGGATTCTCCGGATCCTGTTCCCTGACACTGATCCATGGTATCTCCTCGAAGCGCACGATATTCTTCCATCGTTCCTCATCCGGGTCCAGACTTACCTGAAATATCTCCAGGCCCTTGCGGTGGTAAGCTTCATAAATCGTTTTCAGCAGAGCAAGCTCGTTCATGCATTCCTGCTCCGTGGTACTCCAGAATGAGACAAGCACGTACTTGCCCTTCATGGCGGTTACACTCTGCATTATGCCGTTAACGTCAGGCAGTTCCGGTGCAAGCCTGGTCTCAGGCAACTGTGAGGCGAGGCTTGCCACACGGTCAATATACATTCTGTTGAGCTCGGTGGTAACGTTCTCCTTCAGTGCACGTACATGGCGTGATACAGGATATTTGACCGATAGTGAGTCTGAGACAATCTTCAGGTATTGCAGGTCACGAGGCTGGTAGAGTACATATGTGTTCTCATCAAGACGCTGGTAAAGAGCCTGGATGGCCGACATAGAGCTCATATTTTCAAGTATGAACTTAATGTTGAACATGCGCTGTACATCCACAATATTAACGAAAGCCTGTTCAAGTTCCGGTCCCCTCACTGCCAGTTCCTCATCAGACAGTTCTGAATAGATATCCCTGACAGAGTCGAGCCTGGTCTTGGTCACCAGCAGCTGACGATCGAGGAGCCTGATGTCTTCTGATCCGGGTGAACCCTGCAGAGTATAATTCATTGCCAGGGGAGATTTCCCGAATTCAATAGAAATATTTTCCCCGGGCATCACAAGCAGCCCCACGAATTCACTGTTTGCAAATCTCACCTGGTAGAACTCCGGACCGGTAACTTCAGCCGTGAATTTAAACTTTCCCTTTTTTATCACTGCCGAATCCACCATTGTTGCCCGTTCCACCTCCGACCGGTCCAGGTAGACGGTGCCTTCCATCGGTTCATTGAATGTGCCTCTGATCGTGATTTTGTTTTCGCTGTTGCAACCCGCAAGCACTGCTGCGGCTATGAGCACTGGTGCAAACCTCTTCATTCCTTTTGTGTGTTTCAGATACAAATAAACTAAAAAACGTGACAGGCTACTGTCCTCCCAGCACTTCCTCCAGTTTTTTACGCAGGTCGTCACCTCTCAGGTTGACAGCTATAACCCTTCCTTCGCGGTCTATGAGGAAGCTGGCAGGGATTTCTGAGAGCCCGAACTGTTTTACAACCTCTGAGTCACGGTAGCGGAGATCGCTGACATGCTTCCACCGTCCAAGCCTGTCTTTGCGTATCGCCTCGGTCCACTCTTCCTTTCTGAGATCGAGCGAAACCTGGAATATATCGAAGCCCAGCCAGTGGTACATGTCGTACATTTTTACCAGGTTGGGATTCTCCTCACGGCATGGGGGGCACCATGCTGCCCAGAAATCGACCAGCACAACCTTTCCCCTCATTGACGATAAGCGCAGTGTGTCTCCGTCAGGACCGGGAAGGACAATGTCATGAAGAATCTCTCCAGGTACGGGTGTTACGCCGTCACGTTTGCCTACGGTTACGCTCTTGCGAAGCCCGGCAACAAATGCATGCAGGTCAAGCACCAGGTCTGATTCCGGGTAAAGGGCATAGAGGGCTGAATCTACCTTATAGAACAGCTCCGGATTCTTTGCCGGTTCAATGAGCTGCAGGCCCGGAACAAGGTGCTGGTTTAAAAGGTATATCGCTACCATGGAGGCCTTGTTCTCCTCTATCATGTTAATTGATTTTTCACGGAAGGCAGTGACGATCTCAGCCGCTTTTCTGTCCAGACTGTCCATCAGCAACGGGAGCCGGGGGCTGTCAATACTGTCATTATATGTATCAGTCAGCTCCTGCAGCCTGGCTTTTACTTTCTCCTGTTCTTCCCGGAATTTCATGATAACGGCCGTGGCTTCCGAACCCTTCAGTTCTTTCGGAGCTGCCAGGGAATTGCGGACAGCATTGATTTCCAGCTTTTCGCCGGGTGAAACGAGCAGCGTAAGATAGTCGTTATCATCTATGCTGAGCATATAAAATGAGGGCCATTCCGTTTCAGCCCTGAAACTGAACCTGCCATCCTTCCCCGGCATTACTGAGTCTACCGGTTCAAGCAAACCTGGTTTCACCTCCCTGAGAAGAAGGTAATCTCTCTCTCCGGCACCCTCGATTGTTCCGCTGATACTGAAATTTCCGTTCCTGCAGCCGGCAGCAAGGATCAGCACTGCAACCAGAACAGGAATCATTCGTCTTCCCATATTGTCAAATATTAAATAAAACATTTTTTGTTTCTTTAGCGTAAAATTTCCTTTCATTCTGCCCGAACTTTTTAAACTCGCACTGGTTCTCTTTATGGAGTGCAAAGATATCTATTTTTCAGAGCCTTCGAGAGCTGGTGCCTGCCGCTACGGAAGATAAAAAATCTGATTTTTTTGCTTTTCTTTGCAGGTGAAATGATTTGTTATTAAATTAATAGAGTTATTTTCTTGTTTTTTTTAGCATCAAAACGGAACTCCTGAAATTATGGGATACATTAAGTTTGACAAAGCCCGGGTAGTAAACCTGGAGTATTCACTGAGCCGTGAAATTTTACGAAGCAACAGGGCAGGGAGCTTCTCATGCACAACCATTGTGGGATGCAATACCCGCAAGTACCATGGTTGGCTCGTCTGTCCGGTTGACGAGCTTGGCGGTGAGAGGCACGTGCTTCTCTCAACCGTTGATGCCACTGTGGTCAGCAACGGACAGAGCTTTAATACGGGAATTCACAAGTATAAGGGAGACTATTACAGTCCGAAGGGGCACAAGTATTTAGAAGACTTTGATATACAGGATATCCCCTCGATGACCTACCGGGTTGGAAATGTAATCATGAAGCAGGAGCGAATCCTGGTGCATTACGAGGAGCAACTGTTGATCAGGTATACGATAATTGACACTGATGAGCCGGTTAAGCTTCAACTCAGGCCATTTCTGGCTTTCAGGAACATACATCAACTTACCCGCGCAAACATGTGGGCCAACACCCGGACGGAGCCGGTGCCTAACGGTGTGAAGATAAGAATGTACGAGGGATTTCCGTACCTGCATATGCAACTCTCCTCCAGAGCGGAGTTTGTTCCTGTCCCGGACTGGTACCTGGGAATAGAGTACACCGAGGAGCAGAAGCGCGGGTATGATTATTCCGAGGATCTGTTTGTTCCCGGATTCTTCGAGATTATGGCATCAAAGGGTGATGTGATAGTCTTATCAGTATCAACCAGGGAGGAGAAGCATGCCGGTCTGAAGGCCAAGTTCACCCGCACCCTGTCGACAAAGATTCCGCGCAGTGACTTCAAAAACTGCCTCCGCAATGCTGCACAGCAGTTCATAGAAAAGAGGGGCGAAAACACCAACATCATTGCCGGTTATCCCTGGTTTGGCTCATGGGGCCGTGACACCTTCATCTCCCTTCCGGGACTGGCGCTGGCGCGTAAAACGGAGGACCTGTATGCAGCTGTTTTAGATACACAGGTACGACGCATGAAAGGCGGACTTTTCCCGAACATGGGAGATAATGACAACCCTGCCTTCAACAGCGTAGATGCTCCGTTGTGGTTTTTCCAGGCCCTGTTCAG
Organism: Bacteroidales bacterium UBA4070; assembly: GCA_002383485.1. GTDB lineage: Bacteria > Bacteroidota > Bacteroidia > Bacteroidales > VadinHA17 > SR-FBR-E99. Next base: position 25,647 of record DFYY01000036.1, read on the forward strand.
TTACGGTCTCGGACAAAAAGAGACCTGGAAAAGATACGGTGCCGCGATGAAGGACGTGTTGAACGCCTACCGCTCCGGAACGTCGTTTGGAATCCACATGAGGGAAAATGGCCTGATTTATTCAGGCGCTCCCGGGAAGGCTCTTACATGGATGGATGCTGTTGTACATGGTGTGCCGGTCACACCCCGTGACGGCTATGCGGTGGAGATCAATGCTCTTTGGTACAATGCAGTGTGCTACTCGCTTGATTGTGCCAGGGCAGCCCGCGACAGATCCTTCGTGAAAGAATGGGAAAATCTTCCGGAGCTGACAGCAAGGTCATTCAACGAGATCTTCTGGGATGAGGAGCTTGGTTACCTTGCTGACTATGTAAGTGACAATGAGAAGAGGAATATGCAGGTGAGGCCGAACATGGTGTTAGCCACATCCCTTCCCTATACAATGCTCACACGTGACCAGATGAAGAGCATACTGGATATCGTCAACCAGATGCTGGTCACCCCAAGGGGATTAAGAACACTGTCGCCCTCCGAAGAGGGTTACAAGGGCATTTACTGCGGTGACCAGGAGACACGTGACTTTGCATACCACCAGGGAACGGTATGGCCCTGGCTGGTTGGACCTTTCTGTGACGGATGGCTCAGAGTGTATGGTGAGGGTGGTGTATCACGTGTGCGCAAACTTATCATGGGATTCGAAGAGACACTGACGGAAGCCGGAATCTCAACCATATCGGAGATCTTTGACGGTGATCCGCCACATTCGCCAAGGGGGGCTATATCACAGGCGTGGAGCGTGGGAGAGATTCTGCGCATATACACCCTGCTTGAAACGAAATATCCAGAAACAGAAAAATGATATGCGTGTCCTGATGTTTGGATGGGAGTTCCCTCCTCACATAGCCGGAGGTCTTGGAACTGCCAGTTATGGTTTGACAAAGGGCCTTGCAGCCCACAAAGACATCGAAGTGATCTTCGTGGTGCCGAAGGCTTACGGCGACGAGGATCAGAGTGTCGTGAGCCTGATTGGCGCCAATACTGTGAATGTGGCCTTCAGGAAGGTAAAATACAGATATTTTCAGCGTCCTGTTGAAAAGATCGAGGTCTTTTCGAAGCTCGTGCCATATACTGATCCGGAGGATTTCTGGAAGATGACCCGCGGCGAGGTGGCCGATTCGGATGTCCTTGTCAGGACAAATGAGCATGGCAAGGTTGAATTCACAGGAAGTTACGGTGCCACGCTCATGGACGAGATTCACAAGTATTCAGTGGTTGCCCAGGTAATAGCCTCCGAGCATGAATTTGATGTCATTCATGCTCATGACTGGCTCGCCTACCCGGCAGGAATAGCAGCCAAAGCTGTATCCGGCAAGCCGCTGGTGATACATGTACACGCCACCGACTTTGACCGCAGCGGCGGAAACGTCAACCCCGTGGTCTACAATATGGAGAAGGAGGGTATGGATGCAGCCGACAGGATAATTACCGTCAGCAATCTCACCCGTGAGATAGTAATCAGCAAATACAACATCGATCCTGATAAGGTGATTACGGTTTATAATGCCGTGGAACCGCTCCATCACTCTGAGCTCGACATTCCCGAAAGGGCATATGACGACAAGATAGTCACTTTCCTCGGCCGCATCACCATGCAGAAAGGGCCGGAATATTTCATCGAGGCTGCCAGGATGGTACTCTCGAGGATGCCCAATGTCAGGTTCGTCATGGCCGGATCAGGTGACATGATGGAACGTATGATGCGTCATGCCGCCGCACTGAGGATCACTGACAGGTTTCATTTTACCGGATTCCTTCGCGGCAATGATGTAGTTACAATGCTCAGGATGAGCGATGTATACGTTATGCCTTCCGTCTCGGAGCCTTTCGGAATCTCACCTCTGGAAGCAATGCAGTCTAACGTACCTGTCATAATAAGCAAGCAGAGCGGTGTGGCTGAGTTGCTCACACATGCGGTGAAGGTCGATTTCTGGGATATTGAGGCTATGGCTGACGCCATTTACGGCATACTTACTTACCCGGCACTCTCAAGGATGTTTATCATGAACGGCAAGGAAGAGGTTGACAAGCTGAAGTGGGAAAAGGCTGCCGGCCAGGTAAAGAATATTTATAAAGGGGTTTTGCAACAGACAAGATAAATAATATGAGCACAGTACAGAAAAAGGCAATCTGCCTCTATTTTCAGGTTCATCAGCCCTTCCGGCTCAGACGATATCGTTTCTTTGAGATGGGTCATGAACACTATTACTATGACGACTTCATGAATGAGTCGATCCTGCGCAAGATTGCCAACAACTGCTACCTTCCTGCCAACAGGATCATTCTTGAACTGGTCCGCAAGCACAAAGGCAAATTCAGGGTCACTTTCTCACTGACAGGCATTGTAATTGACCAGTTCCGGCTCTATGCCCCCGAGGTACTTGCCTCATTCAGGGAGCTTGCCGAGACAGGCTGCGTCGAGTTTCTGGCCGAGACAAATTCTCACTCCCTGGCCTCCCTTATGAGCAGGGAAGGGTATGAAATGCAGGTAAAGGTGCATCGCGAAAAAATGATGGAGTACATTGGATATGAGCCAACATCCATCAGGAATACTGAACTGATCTACTCAGACGAGATAGGCAACTGGATGGCTGAGCTGGGATACAAGGCAGTGGTCACCGAGGGAGCAAAGCATATCCTCGGATGGAAGTCGCCCAACTACCTCTACTGTAACGCCATCAACCCGAGGCTGAAGGTCCTGCTGCGCAATTATACCCTGAGTGATGATATCGCTTTCCGGTTCTCAAACAAGAGCTGGTCAAGCTATCCCCTCACTGCCGAGAAATATGCATCCTGGATCAAGGGACTGGCAACTACTTCCGAGCTGGTGAACATCTTCATGGACTATGAAACATTCGGCGAACACCATGAAAAGGAGACGGGTATATTTGATTTCCTGAAGCACATGCCTGAGATGATAATGAAAAAGACACCTTTCAATTTCATGACAGTCTCCGAGATAGCTGACCATTACCAGCCGGTATCCCTACTGCATGTCCCTTCACCTATCTCATGGGCTGATGAGGAGAGAGACCTCACTGCATGGATGGGCAACGAGCTGCAGACGGCAGCGGTCAACAAGCTCTACAGCCTCTCTGACAGGGTGAGCAAATGCAATAACGATCAGCTGATACGTGACTGGGTCTATCTGCAGTCAAGCGATCATTTTTATTATATGTCGACAAAATTCTTCTCTGACGGGGCGGTACATGCCTACTTTAATCCCTATGAAAATCCGTACCAGGCATTCATGAACTACATGAATGTGCTGAGCGATTTTGAGATCAGGCTCAATTCTCTCTGTCCGTTGAACGTTCACGATGAGGAGATAAACCGGCTCTCTGCTGCTATTGGAGAGCGGGACAAGACTCTCATGGAACTCAACGAAAAGCTTAAGAAACTTGAGAAGATTGCAGCACGGGCGGTAAAAAAGAAAGCTCCCACGACAGCGAAGAAGCCTGCCGCTGCAGCAAAGAAAGCCCCTGCAGCAGCTAAGAAGACCACTGTGACAGCAAAGAAAGAAGCCCCTGTGGCAGTCAGGAAAGCCCCTGCAGCAGAGAAGAAAGCAGTTGCAACAGTTAAGAAGGCACCTGCAGCAGCAAAGGAAACCGCTGTCACAGCGGAAAAGGCCAAGTCTGCAGCCAGAAAGGCCACCACAACCAATCCCGGGCCGGAGAAGAAAAAGAAACCCGGCAGCAAGTAAATACCGGTATTCAAAGCTATGTGTAACTTATATGCGCCTTGCGCGTATTAATTGATTATTAACTAAATGGAGATGAAAGCTGATTTTTTGTTTGAGACAAGCTGGGAAGTATGCAATAAGGTAGGCGGTATTTATACAGTCATTTCAACCAAGGCACTCAATGTTTCATATGAATACGGAGACAATTTTGTACTTATAGGACCTGATGTATGGAGGGATGACAGCACCAATCCGGAGTTTACTCCTGATGACACCATGTTCCTTCCCTGGAAGGCCGTTGCAGCGCAGGAGGGACTGATAATAAAGACCGGGCGATGGAACATCAAGGGCAGCCCGAGGGTAATGCTGGTTGATTTTACACCCTATTTCGGTCAGCAGAATGAGGTATTTGCGCGCTTCTGGGAGACATACCAGCTTGACAGCATATCAGGGCAGTGGGATTATATAGAGCCCGCTCTTTTCGGTTATGCAGCTGGCAAGGTGATAGAGAGCTTTACAAATTTCTACCGCGAGTATCCAAGAGTAATAGCCCATTTTCATGAGTGGATGACAGGCATGGGTGTACTATACCTTGAAAAGAATGCACCATGGATAACTACTGCGTTCACAACTCATGCAACAGTGCTCGGAAGAAGCATTGCAGGAAACAACAGGCAGCTCTACAGCAGGCTGAAAGAGTTCAGCCCGGTACAGATTGCTCATGAGTTCAATGTGACATCCAAACAGTCGCTTGAGAAGCTTAGCGCGCAGCAGGCTGACGTATTCACAACGGTAAGTGAGATCACCGGCCGTGAGTGCGAGGCGTTTCTGGGCAAGAAACCTGATGTGGTCACTCCGAACGGATTCGAGGATTCCTTCGTACCTGCCCCTGAGAATTTTGACAGTGCAAGGCAGGCGGCAAGGGAAAAACTCCTGGCAGTGGCACGGGCTCTGCTCGGCCAGGATCTCCCGGCTGACACCCTGCTGGTCTCAACCAGCGGAAGGTATGAATACCGCAATAAAGGCATTGACCTGTTCCTGTCATCCCTGGGTGCAATAAACCGTAAACCGGACTCAGACCGCCAGTGCGTGGCCTTCATTCTTGTGCCGGCTTATCACAGGGGACCACGGCAGGACCTGGCTGCGGCACTGGCCGGGGGAGGAACTGTCACCGAGGGAGACAGGTACCTTACCCACGGACTGCACTACCAGAACGAAGACCCGGTGATGAACCAGCTTATCCGTGAAAAGATACACAACACCCCCGACCAAAAAGTGAAGGTGATCTTCGTTCCCTCGTACCTTAACGGCAATGACGGGATCTTCAACATGGCATATTATGACCTTCTCATCGGGTTTGACCTGACACTCTATCCTTCTTACTATGAACCATGGGGATACACTCCCCTTGAGAGTCTCATGTTCAGGGTGCCAACAGTCACAACAAACCTGGCGGGATTCGGGATGTGGGTTGATTCCTACTTTGAAAATCCCGGTAACGGATGCCTGGTGCTGAGCCGTACGGATCAGAATGAGAAGGAAGTCATTGCAGGGATGGAGCAATTCATCAGGAAGTTCATAAACCTCAGCCCTTCGGAGGCTGCAGCAGCCAGGGAGAAAGCATGGGAGATTTCGCGCATAGCCAACTGGAACACCCTTTTCAGCTACTATACAGAGGCATACCGCTATGCTCTCGGGAAAAGCGAGGAGAGACTGGATCAGCCAAGAGAGTACGCACGAATACTGGAGGCAACTGAGGTTCAGGCCAGGAAACCATTCCAGGTACCTGTCTGGAAGGACATCTACGTGCAGTCAGAGCTGCCTGAGCGCCTTGCCTATCTGAAGGAACTCTCATCAAACCTCTGGTGGTCATGGAACAGCGATGCCGAATTTCTCTTCCGCCGCATGGACCCGACTCTCTGGGAAGAGGTGGGGCATAATCCCAAAAGACTCCTCGAGGCAATTGACTACAGGAGACTTGTTGTTCTATCTGACGACGAGGTGTTCCTTGACGACGCCGACAGAATATACCGGGAGTTCACCGAATATCTCGCCAGGCCTGAAAACACTGAATTGCCGTCGGTTGCCTACTTCAGCATGGAATTTGGCATACATCCCAGCCTGAAAATTTACTCAGGCGGACTGGGGGTGCTTGCAGGGGACTATCTCAAGGAGGCCAGTGATTCAAACGTTCATATTACGGGTATAGGTCTGCTTTACAGGTACGGTTACTTCAGGCAGAAACTTGGCCCGAGGGGTGAACAACAGGCTATCTATGAAGCTGAGGACTTTTCCCAGTTGCCCGTTGAACCAGTAAAGGACAATAACGGGAACCACCTGACCATCCAGCTGACATGGCCGGGCCGTACCGTCAAGGCACGTCTCTGGCTTGCACCGGTTGGAAAGGTCAGGCTCTATCTTCTTGACACCGACTTCGATGAGAATACTCAGGAAGACCGCGCTATCACTCACTATCTGTACGGAGGCGACTCCGAGAACAGACTGAAGCAGGAACTGATACTGGGAATAGGAGGCATGCGTGCCCTGATAGCCCTCGGAATAAAACCGGATGTCTACCACAGCAATGAAGGACACTCGGCATTCATCGGCGTTGAGAGGATGAGACACCTTCTTGAGGAGGAACATCTTACATTTGATGAAGCATTAGAGATTGTAAGGGCTTCGACCCTCTTTACCACCCATACGCCCGTTCCGGCCGGCCATGACTCTTTTGAGGAGGACCTGCTCAGGAAATACATCTCGCATTATCACACCAGGCTGAATATCACGTGGGATCAGCTCATGGCTCTTGGCCGGTGCAAGGATGAGCATGACCGTAAGTTCAATATGAGCTACCTTGCTACCCGTTTCTCCCAGGAGATGAACGGGGTAAGCCAGCTTCACGGACATGTCTCCCGCGGCCTCTTCTCGAAGCTCTGGCCCGGCTATCTGCGTGACGAACTCTACATCGGATACGTCACAAACGGCGTACACTACTCAACCTGGGTGGCACCGGAGTGGGAACAGATCTATGAAAAGCTAACCGGCAAGCGCCATTTTGACCTGGGTGACCGTGGGCAGTGGGAGAAGATATACCAGCTTGAAGACGAGAAGGTCTTCGAGACCAAGATGAAGCTCAAGAAGCGTCTATTTGACAATATACGCAAGCGCTTGCAGTCAGACATGCTTGACAGGCATGTCAGTCCCCGCACGCTGATGAATATCAGCTCTCATCTGAACGAGAAGGCCCTGACAATTGGCTTTGCCCGCAGGTTCGCAACATATAAGCGTGCCAACCTCCTCTTCCGTGATCTTGACCGCCTGGACAGGATAGTCAACAATCCTGAACGGCCGGTGCAGCTTATCTATGCAGGAAAGGCCCATCCCAATGACGGCGGCGGACAGGATCTCATAAGAAGGATCAACGAGATATCACAGATGCCGCAGTTTGCAGGCAAAGTGCTCTTCCTCGAGAATTATGACATGGAGATGGCAAGGTTCCTGGTCAGGGGAGTGGATATCTGGCTGAACACCCCCACGAGGCCCCTCGAGGCATCAGGTACCAGCGGCGAAAAGGCCGTGATGAACGGTACAATTCATTTCAGCGTGCTTGACGGATGGTGGGTTGAAGGATACCATGCATTTGCAGGATGGGCCCTTCCCAAAAAACGTATTTTCTCAAACCAGGAGCTCCAGGATGATGTAGATGCTGAAACCATCTACAACATGCTCGAATATGAGATCGTACCCGCTTACTACTCAAAAGACGAAGGCGGCATCCCCCGTGAATGGATCAGCTACATCAAAAACACAATGGTCAAGGTAGCTCCGGAATTCACCACCCGCCGGATGATGAATGACTATATGGCGCGGTATTATAAGAAGTTGTGGGAGAGAAGCCGTCGCATCTCAGCAGACAATTTTGCACTGGCCCGTGAGCTGGCCGGATGGAAAAGCTATATCTCCAGGGTCTGGGATGAGATCGAAATCGTCAAGTTTGACCTACAGGGACTCGCAAAGAATGTCTTCCGCTCAGGGCACAATTACAGTACCGAGATCATACTGGACATTAAGGATATCCCCGTTGAAAACGTGGGGGTTGAACTGGTGGTTACCCGTCAGCTTAAGAACGGCGAGCATGCATTCTTCTCTTCACGGGAGTTCAAATATGTGAACCGTAAAAAGGGCAGGGTAATCTACAAGGTTGATTTTCAACCTGAGATGGCCGGCACGTTCTTCTACGGAATTCGTATCTACGCCAAACACGCTGAGTTGCCTCACAGGCAGGACTTCTGCCTGCTGAGGTGGGTTGACTGATGCTTACAGATCCATGATTGTCTTTACCCTCTCCTGCAGGAGCACAATTGCTGTTCTTGCAGGGAGGTAGAGCTTCAGGTGGTGAGGTGTCGTAACGCTGTGCCGCTCCTTGTCAGGGATGGAAAAATAATGCTGTGAGATGTCTATTCTTCCCTGGCCGCCGAAGAGCGGATCGTCGGTGCTGAGCACGATCCTGAATTTTCCCTTTACCGGTATTCCGTAGTCTGTGAAAGAGACTGAAGGATTGAAGTTCATCACGGTCACAAGGTCACCGCGCCTGAATGCAATGATCTTGTCCGCATCGTTGATTGTCAGAGCCTCAGTCATCTGCAGCTGAGGCAATCCGTACAGCGTTCCCGTCTTAACCATTGCCCTGTCGAACTCATCCAGGTGACGGTATCTCAGAAGCTCATCATTCGCGAGGCTCCACTGCCTGCGGGCGTACTTGAAGCTCCATCCGTTTCCCTCCCTCGGGAAATCAATCCATTCCGGATGGCCGAATTCATTTCCCATAAAGGTGAGATAGCCACCTCCGGCTGTGATGAATGTAAACAGGCGTATCATCTTGTGAAGAGCCATGGCGCGGTCAATAATCAGGCTGGGCGTTAAAAGGCTCATTGAGGTGTACATCTCCTTGTCGGCAAGTCTGAAAATGAGTGTTTTGTCGCCTACAAGCGCCTGGTCATGAGATTCACAGTAGGAGATGACCTTCTCCTCGGCACGGTGCTGGGTGAGTTCATGAAGCAGATAGCCGAGATCCCAGTTCTCGTCAGGAATCTCCTTAACCATCTTGATCCATATGTCTGGCACCCCCATTGCAAGCCTGTAATCAAACCCGATCCCTCCTGCGGCGACAGGCGCTGCCAGTCCCGGCATACCGCTCATCTCCTCGGCAACGGTAGTGGCATTACCGTTGAACTCATGTATAAGCTTGTTGGCCAGCGTCAGATAGACCAGTGCATCCGGATCCTGGTTACCGTCAAAATACTGGTTGTATGAAACGAAGTTGGAGCCCAGACCGTGATCATAGTACAGCATGCTGGTGATACCGTCAAAACGGAATCCGTCAAACCGGAACTCTTCCAGCCAGTACTTGCAGTTGGACAGCAGCATATGATTTACTTCCGGCTTGCCGTAGTCATAGCAGAGTGAATCCCAGGCAACGTGCTTCCGGCGGTCACCGGCATGAAAATAGAGACCGGGATTGCCATCAAGCAGCCCCAGGCCCTCGAGGGTGTTAGCCACGGCGTGTGAGTGCACGAGGTCCATTATGACTCTCAGCCCCAGGCCGTGTGCTGTATCAATCAGCTCCTTCAGCTCGTCGGGTGTGCCAAACCGTGATGAGGGAGCAAAGAGGCTCGATACATGGTATCCGAAGGAACCGTAATAGGGATGCTCCTGGATGGCCATTAGTTGAATGGTATTGTAACCCAGTCTCTTAATGCGGGGCAGCACATCTTTGGTAAATTCACGGAAGGTGCCGGTGCGCTCCTCCTCGGTTGCCATTCCCACGTGGGCCTCATAGACGAGAATCGACCCGGGAGGCGGGGGAGAGACGTGCTTCATCACATATGCATTCTCAGGGTGCCACACCTGTGCGGAAAATATCTTTGTCACCTCATCCTGCACCGTTCGGGTGACGTAAGCGGGGATACGTTCGCCATGCCCTCCCTTCCATCTTACAATCATCTTGTACAGATCACCGTGAGACAGCATCCCTGCATCAAACTCTCCGATCCAGTCACCTTCCGGCGTCCTGTTCAACCTGTACCGTTCATCCTCCTTCCATCCGGTAAAGGTGCCGGTCAGGGTGACAGATGTGGCATTCGGGGCATGCTCCCTGAAGACCCAGCCTTTCGCTGTGCGGTGCAGACCGTACCAGTGATGGCCGTTTGCATAGTCGGTCAGCGAACGGCCACCGGTAAAAAGCCGCTCTCGTTCAACGTTACGGGCCAGCCGCGCCTCAATGATCTCCCTGAAGGGATCAAGCCATGGATCAACCAGGTAGAATCTCTTTGCCATAACATCTATGCTGCTGTTGCAGTTTCTATAAACTTATATAAAAATACTAAGATTCTTGTGATATTAATATATGTCTTCATTTGCATAAGAGAGGGTATCTTTCCTATTTTTGAAGTCTTATTCAGATTATGGAGGTTCATTACGGATATACCGGCACTTCTTTTATAAACCCGGTCATCACCATGGGTGTATTCGACGGCGTTCACCTCGGACACCGCATGCTGCTTTCGCGGGTAAGGGAAGAAGCCATATCGTCAGGCTCTGACGCGGTAGCTGTCACCTTTGATCCGCATCCGCGAATTGTTCTTACCGGCGATCCAGGTCATCTCAGCTTCCTGACCGATATCGGAGAGCGTATTGAACTGCTTGGAGAGACAGGCATCAGCCACCTGGTGATAATTAATTTCACTGAAGAACTCAGCCGTATGACCGCATCTGAATTTGTAGAGTCAATCCTCTGCAGGCATCTTGGGGTACACCACCTCATTACAGGATATGACCACCAGTTTGGCAGGCGTCATGAGGGCGACACCAACACCGTCGCCGAATGCTCTGCCAGGATGAATTTCCGGGTCACCAGGGAGGAAGCATTCACTCTTAACGGACAACCGGTCAGTTCATCATCTGTAAGGAAAGCATTGAACGACGGAGAGGTTGAGAGAGCCGCAGCCATGCTGGGATATCCTTATTTCATCAGGGGAAAGGTGGTATCCGGAAGGAGGATAGGACGCAATATTGGATTCCCGACGGCAAACATCACCCCTCTGTTCCGGTACAAGCTGATACCACGCTCAGGGGTCTATGCAGTTGAAGTTTTCGTGGAAGGCGATTCCGCACGGCATATGGCGATGCTCAATATAGGTATGAGACCGACAATCAGCGACAGTGACGGCCGGCGAACCATCGAGGTGCACCTTATAAACTATAATGCCGACCTTTATGACAGGGTGATTACCGTCAGGTTCCGCAACCGCCTGCGCAACGAGATGAAGTTTGAGAGTGTGGATGCTCTTGCTGCACAGCTGGTGAAGGACCGTGAGAATGCCATTATGCTGTTGGGGGCTGAACAATAATGGTATATTTTAGTTATCTTTGCAGACTTAAAAAAAATTAGAATCATGTCATTCATCAACAACGAACTTCAGTACAAGGTAAAGGATATGGCGCTGGCCGGTTTTGGCCGCATGGAGATTGAGATCGCAGAGAAGGAGATGCCGGGGCTGCTGGCTATCAGGGACAAGTACTCCGCAACAAAACCCCTCAAAGGGGCAAGGATAACCGGCTCACTGCACATGACAATACAGACTGCCGTTCTCATTGAGACTCTCCGTGAACTTGGCGCTGATGTAAGGTGGGCGAGCTGCAACATCTTCTCTACCCAGGACCATGCCGCGGCAGCCATTGCAGCAGCAGGCATCCCTGTCTTTGCATGGAAGGGAGAGACCCTCGAGGAGTATTGGTGGTGTACGGTACAGGCGCTTTCATTCCCGGGCGGCCAGGGACCTCACCTCATTGTTGATGACGGCGGTGACGCATCGTTGCTGGTACACATGGGCTATAAGGCGGAGAAGAACCCCTCAGGGCTTAATGCAGTTCCTTCATCACGGGAAGAGTCCATAGTGTTTGACACCCTGAAGCGCATTCTCGCGGAAGACCCTCAGAAATGGCACAGAACCGTCAAGGAGATGAAGGGTATATCTGAAGAGACCACCACCGGAGTGCACCGTCTTTACCAGATGATGGAAGCGGGAGAACTGCTGGTGCCGGCCATCAACGTGAATGACTCGGTCACCAAGAGCAAATTCGATAACCTGTACGGCTGCCGCGAATCACTCGCTGACGGTATCAAGAGGGCAACGGATGTAATGATTGCCGGAAAGGTAGTGGTTGTATGCGGATACGGAGACGTGGGCAAGGGCTCGGCAAGATCGATGAGGTCTTACGGCGCCAGGGTCATTGTGACAGAGATTGATCCTATCTGCGCCCTGCAGGCTGCGATGGAAGGCTTCGAGGTAAAAACCGTGGAGGAGTCACTCAGTGAAGGCAACATATTCGTGACTGCAACGGGCAACCGTGACATCATCACCGTTGAACATATGGAGAAGATGAAAGACCAGGCTATCGTCTGCAACATAGGTCACTTTGACAATGAGATCCAGGTTGATGCGCTTAACGCATACAAGGGGATAGAGAAGATCAACATCAAGCCGCAGGTCGACAAGTATATCTTCCCTGACGGTCATGCCATCTTTTTGCTCGCCGAGGGTCGCCTTGTAAACCTGGGTTGCGCCACGGGCCACCCTTCATTCGTGATGAGCAACTCATTCAGTAACCAGACACTTGCGCAGATAGAGTTGTGGACGAAGGAATACAAGACTGATGTCTACAGGCTGCCAAAGCATCTTGACGAGGAGGTGGCACGCCTTCATCTTGCCCAGCTGGGAGTCAATCTTACGAAGCTTACCAGGTCACAGGCGGACTATATCGGAGTCCCCTTCAAGGGACCCTACAAGCCTGACCATTACAGGTACTAGAAGGGATTACTTTCTGTTCCAGACCCTTACACTGTAACCGGTAAAAGATGTCCGGTAATTCTTCAGATAGTACCGTCCGGGCCCGCTTTGCGGAAGGCCTGATGCTCCCAGTGCATAATTCGTAGAGCACACCGGGCATACTGCATAAACACCATCCACATTCACTGCCGTACTTACTTCGTCATTTACCAGACAGTGAGGACAGGTGCGGTCATAGGCAGCATATTCAAAACCCTGAAGCCCGGTATTGTAAACGATTATTCCATTTCCGTCATACCCTGCCGTGCCAAGCCCCAGGTGCCTGTGAGCAGATGAGATCAGGGCGCTCGTTCCGGGGGAATATAAAAGATCAAAAAACTCCGGATCGGAAAAGGTGATGGTAAAGTCTATGGTGATGTCAGGAATAACCTCGTTTTTCTCCCTGTCGCAGGACAATAGGAGAAGAAGCAACGGGGCCAGGATGAAAAAAAATCTTACATTTGAACCAGACATGTGTTTTTCTGCGTTTGTGTAAATGTAAGTATTTCTGTTTTCACGGTCATACATAAACAACGGAATGAAAAAAGCGATAGTATCTGTGAGGTTCATTGCCATGGCGGTCATGATGCTCTTCGTGGTGCAGGTCACCAACTGTGATGCACAGCGCTATGCCACCCGCAAGCTGGAGAAGGAGACCTTTGGCCAGTCGCGCCGAAACCCCGACAAAAGCGGCGGAGAGAGCAAGGCAGCTGAGAAGGCGATGAAGAAGCAGGAACGGAAAGAGGCACAACGTGAGAGGGATGACGAAAAGAGTCTGAAAGAGTTGCGGAACCGTCACTATGAGATCCAGAGCGAGGAGACAAGGAGCCGCATGGATGGTAACAGCAAGGCCACCGCAGAGAAGTACAAGATCAAAAGGCAGAAGCAGAAGAAGGAACAGGCGATGCCTGACCTGATGAAGCCGGAGCGGCCGGGGAACATGAATGCAAGGGTAAAAGCGGCGACGAAAGACCCTGCCGGCAAACCTGAGTCAAAAAAGGTGAAGGCAAAGGGAAAAACAAAAGATCCCTCAAAACAGCCGGAACTGAAGCAGCAAAAAAGCAAGGCAAAGTCGAAACTGGTTGACCCGAAAAAACAGGGCAGGCTTAAACAACATAAGATTAAAAAATACTGAGCATATGGAAGATATTGGCAGCCTTATATTTTATATTGTTTTGGGGATAATAGCCCTGGTCGGTTCCTTTCAGGGGAAGGGGAAGAAAAAAACCGGGGTACCGAAAACTGTTCAGCGCAAACCTGAAACTGCAGCCCCCATTCCTCAAGCAAGACGTGAGACGGTAACGACACGGCCTCAGCCTGCTGCCGCACAGCCCTATGAGCCTGCACCGGCGCCGAAATACATCGCCCCGGAACCGTCCATGGAGGGAAGATATGACGAACCTCTTGCCGGTGAGTTCGGACGGGAAGGCTCATATGAAGAGCCGATGGCACGGGAGTTCGACTGGGAAGGCGGCAGGGGAGAACCACTGGCCAAAGACTTCTCACGTGAGGGCTCAATACCAGGAAGAATGGCTGCAGCCTTTGCCTCAGAGGGCGTTTCTGCCTTCGGAAGCTCAGTGTCGGCGGAATTCATTCATAATGAGATATCTGACACTGAGATAAGTGATGCCCCCGAATATGACTATAATGTAGCTCCGGGGAGTGGAATTCTAACGGATGGATTCGATCTCAGAAAGGCAGTCATATATTCATCAGTTCTCGACAGAAAAGAGTACTCATATTGATTACCTGATATTTACCAAAGGGGTTTTATTTGATTTTGTAATTTAAAAAACTTATATTTGTTCTTTGAAGAGTTCCGGTAATGCCGGGATTCTTCTTATTTTTTGACCTATTTACGAAGAACTATGGCGGAATTTGTTTATGTCACAGAGGAGGGCCTTCAGAAGATGAAGGAGGAGCTTGATACGCTCCGGAATGAGAGGCCTGTAATGGCAAGAATGATTGCGGATGCGCGCGATAAGGGAGACCTTACCGAGAATGCCGAGTATTCAGCCGCAAAAGAGGCTCAGGGAATGCTGGAGATGAAAATAGCCCGTCTTGAGGATCAGGTGGCCAGAGCACGCATCATAGACGGCTCAAGGATAAATACAATATCAGTGCAGATCCTGAATAAGGTAAGGATCCTCAACAAGACCAGCGGCCTTGTAATGGAATATCAGCTGGTGCCGGAAGGCGAGGCTAACCTGAGGGAGGGCAAGATAGCTGCCACTTCCCCGATAGCACAGGGAATAATGGGTAAAAAGGTGGGGGATGTGGTGCAGGTGAAGGTACCTGCCGGTGTCATTCCATTTGAGATAGTTGAGATTTCAATCTGAAAACTTAATAACCATGGCATCAGTCTTTACTCGCATTATCAACGGAGAGATCCCCTGTTACAGGGTTGCCGAGGATGACAGGTACATTGCATTCCTTGACGTCAGACCGCTCAAGGCGGGTCATACGCTCGTGGTCCCTAAACATGAGGTGGACTATATCTTTGACCTGGATGAGGATACCCTTGCCGGAATGATGCTCTTCGCTCAGAAGGTTGCAAAGGCAATGAAGCAGGTAATCGAGTGCAACAGGATAGGAATCGCCGTTCTGGGCCTGGAAGTGCCTCATGCCCACATTCATCTTATCCCTATCAGCAAGGAGGGCGATATGCTCTTCACAAACCCCCGGGTCTCCCTGACGCCGCAGGAGAACGAAGCTCTGGCCAGGGAAATAGCAGGGCATGTGAGACTCTGATCACTTAATGAAATAAAAAAAAAGCTCCTGTCATTGACCGGAGCTTTTTTGTATCAGCAATTTTTCTTACTTCTTGCCAGCGCAGCATGGTGCAGCGGCAGCGGTACCTTCCTTTGCCGGAACAACCTCACCCTTCTTGTCGCCGCATTCTGCAGCTGAAGGACACTTGGAGCAATCTGTGCCTTTGGTGGTAGTGGTGGCGGCTTTCTTGCATGCATCAGCTGTTGAGCCGCATACGTCACACTTACTGTCATTGTTCTTATCGACAAAGGTACAATCACTCTTTGTGGGCTTCTTTTCCTTGTCGGTAGTCTGAGCATAGACCCCTGCAGCCATCACCATCATCGCGATGAGAATAAGGCTGCTAATCATCCATTTCTTCATACAAATAGTTAATTGGTTTTTTAATAACGCCGGCAATATAGGAAAGTTTTGCTTATTTCATAAAAATGGTGGCATTTATCATAACTTTACGTGTGTCTCGTACTGCCAGGTGTCAGGTATTAAAGATATTGCGGACGATTTTCTGAGCCTTTTTCTGCCACGTCCATGTCTCTCCTGCGGGGCTCATCTGGTGAGAGGGGAGGAGGTGCTCTGCACGGGCTGCCTTCTGGCAATGGCCCGTACGGATTTCCATGTCCGGCGCGGCAATATGCTCGAACAGGCATTCTGGGGAAGATGCGTGGTGGAGAGGGCTGCCGCCTTCTCGGTATATAACCGCGGCAGCCGGATCAGGAAACTGATCCACCTCCTCAAGTACCAGGGGAGAGAGGATGTGGGAAGGATGCTTGGCAGGCTCTATGGTGCTGTCCTGGCTGGCAGCGGCTTCATGGACGGGATAGACATGTTGGTGCCGGTGCCGCTTGATCCTGCCAGGGAGCGCAGGCGCGGATACAACCAGAGCCGTTGCATAGCTGACGGTCTGGCTGAACATAGCAGGCTTCCAGTCAGAAGTGACATTCTGTACCGTACAGGTAAATCGGGCTCGCAGACAAGAAGAGGCCGGTATGAAAGATGGGAAAATGTTGAGGGTCTGTTTGCGGTCAGAAAACAGGCTGAGATACACGGCAGGCATCTGCTGGTGGTTGATGATGTAATTACAACCGGCTCAACAATAGAGGCCTGTGTCAATGCACTGCATGACGCAGGTGAGGTGAGTGTAAGTGTGGCGGCCCTGGCAGTGTCCCAGAAGCTTACTCTTTGATCCTGTCTCTGTTCTTCTTTATGAAGTCAGACCAGTTGTGGTAATCCTTCGAAGCAGCCGGCTTGCCGCTCTGGTAAAAATGACAGAGAGCGGCGCCCAGCGCATCGGTGGCGTCAAGCACCATCGACTCGCTCCGGAATTCAAGAATAGTCTTCAGCATCGTGGCTACCTGCGCCTTGCTGGCCTGCCCGCGGCCGGTAATTGACATCTTGATCATTCTCGGGGCATATTCAAACACCGGCAGATCACGGTATAGCGCCGCTGCTATTGCGGCACCCTGTGCACGCCCCAGCTTGAGCATGCTCTGTACATTCTTCCCGAAGAAAGGAGCCTCTATGGCAAACTCATCCGGGTGGTGAAGGTCAATGAGCCCGAGAGTCTGCTCAAAAATGGTGCGGATCTTACGGAAATGATCATCCTGCTTGCGAAGGTCAATGATGCCAAGCGTTATGAGCGAGGGACTTCTTCCGGTAACACTTATCAGACCGTAACCGGTCACAGTGGTGCCGGGGTCAATCCCCAGAATAATACGCTCAGACCGCTGCTCCTTCACTTCATGAACGGTTGCGGCGGAGCCATGAAGAGCTCTGTAGGCAGCTGATTCCCCTCTGACCATACGCGGTTTCGCCTGACCGGCAGTGCGGGAGCTGATTTTGTTCCTTCCAGTACACCTATGGCTGCCTTCAGCGATGCCTCCTCTGGATCACCGAAATCCCTTGTTATGTCATCAGCAGCTTTTACATCAGGCAGGATGCCATCATAGAACCGTCCCTGATCCTGCGCGTTCAGGTACTCGAAGGTGATGGGAGCAAAGACATATTCATAATCGGGTTCCGGATCACTCTGTGACGGGAAGGGGAAACCCCAGATATTCATCCCGGCTGGTTTGCCGTGGGTAGTGTCACCCACAATCTTGACATCGACATAAGGCCTAAGGCTGTTTATTACCACCTCGCTGGCCGAGGCCGAACTGCGGGTGGTGATGAAGACAACCCGGTCAAGGCCAAGCGGGCTCGGCGTCCTGACGAAATTATAACTCTCATTCCATTCCGGTCCCACGAGATTGTTGTAAATCAACTTGTAACAGACTTTCGTGGTGTCATTCCATGTCAGAACAAGACTTGACAGCTGCTGTGCTATATCCATGTAACCGCCGGTATTGTAACGTAGGTCGATGATAAGATCCGTGACATTGTCAGCCTTGAACTGTTCAAAGGCGTCATTCAGTTCCTGCTCTGACGGCTCGATAAAGGTTTCGAAAGCCAGGTAACCGGTCTTGCCACCCGCAAGGTCAAGTGTTTTTGCCGCAGTAACTGAGTTGATGGTGAAACTCGATTTGGTGGAGTTGTAAGTCACCTCCGTTCCGTCAGGCTTTTGAAACTTGAACTTGTTGGTCACCCCTGCCGTTGAAGGACCCATGAGGTTATTGTATGCCGTGTTGTCGCCTGAGATGAAAATGGGCGCAACGGGAGTGTCATTTATCTCTTTGACAATCCATCCTCTCCTGACCCCCTGGGGCCACAGATCGGATCCTTCGTACAGGGTAACCACCCTGACATTGTTTGCCTGGTCAAGGCTCATCCTGATCCCGTGACCAACAAAGCTTCCCTGCATTGACGCCATAAAGCTTTCATAATCCGCGACAAAGCTCCATGGGTCTCTCTGCTTGTACCTGAGCGCTTCGAGGATCTCCTCAGGACTGTCATAATCAGAGACTTTTACCGTAGGCATCGTATTATACCAGAGATACACATACTTCATGAGATCATAGAGTCCGTCACGGGCTCTCTCCTCCATTGTATATTCATCAACCGGATCCGGCGGATCCTTCTTGCATCCCATGAGCGCAGTGATCAACAGGAGTGATATGATAGTTATCTTTTTCATGATTGCCTTATTTTATGCAAAAGTAGCAAAAATTATGCCTGATGTTTCAAACCCTTGCACTCCTGTTCTGCCAGATCACGCTTGCGATGATCAGAAGCAGTCCGGGCGGTGTAGTAAAATAGACCGGTTCGTCAATGATGAAATGCAGCAGTATCAGTGATACAAACGGTGCGAAATAGATCAGGTTGCTCACCCTGTCAGTTGTCTCGGAGAGTTGCAGGGCCTTGAGCCAGAGCCAGAAGGTGATCCCCATCTCGAAGAATCCGCAGTAGACTGATGCAGCGATCCCTTTCTGACTTACAGGTTCGGAAAATGAGCCCGTGCCGGCCATCAGGATGAGCATATAAAATGATCCGAACAGGAAGCTTGTAAAAAGCTTTACCGATTCGTCCCGCTTATCGCGTACGTTCAGCACGAAGTAAAGGGCCCACAACACTCCGCTGACGAGAGCAAGGATGACGCCCAGGGTGTCTGAGCGTCCCGGATTCAGGGGTGCGCCCTGTGATGCGATGATATATACCCCGACGAGGCTCACCGCAAGGGCGATGAAGCTTCGTCCCGGTATGCGCTGACCAAGCAGCGGGATGGAGAAAAAGACAAGGATGATGGGCCAGATCATGTTTATCGGCTGTGCCACCTGCCCCGGAAGCCTGCTGTAAGCAGTGAGCAGTATCAGATAATAGCCCACCGGGTTGATCAGCCCGAACAGTGCAGACCACATCAGATCTCTCCGGGTGGTCTCCTTCAGCAGGCATAGCTTGCCGGTCATCAGCATGATCACAAAGAGAACGGCCGTGGAGACCAGGGTGGTGATACCCAGCATTGTCACTATGCTCAGCTCTGACAGGGCTATCTTGAAGGCTGTTGGTATTGTTCCCCAGAGCAGCACTGAGAGAGCGGCATAGATATATGCCTGCTTGCCGTGTTTCATGAGTGTCAGCTGATGAGGTCAAACCCGGTATAGGGTACCAGGACGGCAGGGATCTTAATTCCTTCGGGTGACTGGTTGTTTTCAAGCAGTGCTGCCACTATACGCGGTAACGCCAGTGCACTGCCGTTGAGTGTGTGGCAAAGGGTTGTCTGTTTGGCACCTTTCTCCCTGAACCGGCACCTGAGCCTGTTGGCCTGGAAGCCCTCGAAGTTGGATGTTGAACTCACCTCCAGCCAGCGCTGCTGTGCTGCAGACCATACCTCGAAGTCATATGTCATGGCTGAGGTGAACGACATGTCTCCCCCGCATAGCCTTACAATGCGGTAGGGCAGTTCAAGCTTCGCAAGCAGACTCTCCACGTGTTTCACCATCTCCTCCAGTGCCTCATATGACTTGTCAGGATGGGCAATCTGCACTATCTCAACCTTGTCGAACTGATGCAGCCTGTTGAGACCCCTGACATGCGCGCCCCATGATCCTGCCTCGCGACGGAAACAGGGGGTGTATCCCACGTTCTTCACCGGAAGCTCGGCAGCATCAAGGATCACATCACGGTAAATATTAGTAATAGGTACCTCTGCAGTAGGAATCATATACAGATTGTCTATGCCGACATGGTACATCTGCCCTTCCTTGTCAGGGATCTGACCCGTACCAAAGCCCGAATCCTCATTGACAACGATGGGTGGTTCTATCTCGCGGTATCCGGCCCTGCCTCCCTCATCAAGGAAGAAGTTGATCAGCGCCCTCTGGAGCCTCGCCCCCTTTCCTTTGTAGACCGGGAACCCGGCACCTGTTATCTTGATGCCAAGGTCGAAGTCAATGATATCATATTTCTTTATAAGATCCCAGTGGGGTACGGCTCCTCCGTGCAACTGCGGGATCTCTCCGCCGCTGCGGACTATGACGTTATCTTCCGCGCTCTTCCCCGGTGCAACCATCTGATGTGGCAGGTTCGGCAGCTTCACCAGCTCGGCCTGCATCTGCCCGGTGACCTCCTCAAGAGTGTCGGCAAGCTGCTTCTGCTTATCCTTCATCGCACCTATGCCAATGCGTGCTGACTCAGCTTCAGCCTTCCTGCCCTCCTTCATCATGGCGCCTATCTCACGCGAGAGACTGTTCAGCCCGGCCTGGATTGAGTCGCTCTCAGTCTGTAGCTCCCTGCGACGACGATCGAGATCAAGGACAAGAGCGACTGTCGCGGTTGCATCGAAATTTTTGACTTTCAGCCTCTCGATCACAAATGAAGACTGCTCACGGATCAGATTGATGGTTAACATAACAAATGGGTTTTTGTAAAAGGTGGGGTAAAATTAAAACAAAAACTCCTGAAAAGTTGCGCATAAGCGTAATTTTCAGGAGTCCTGTAAGGTTGTGATACTATTTTATTCTGCTGAGGGCTTAACCGAAACGTAAGATTTGTTGTCTCTTTTCTTTCTGAACTCAATGGTGCCGTCAACGAGGGCAAAGAGAGTATGATCCTTCCCCATTCCCACGTTGTCACCGGGGTTATGAGTGGTTCCGCGCTGGCGTACGATGATGCTGCCTGCCTTAACTGCCTGTCCTCCGAAGAGCTTGACACCAAGCCTTTTGCTTTCTGAGTCGCGGCCGTTACGTGAACTGCCTACACCTTTCTTGTGTGCCATATCTTTGTCTTTTTACTGTTTATCGGTTATTACTTATCCGTTTTTTTGGTGCTCTTTGCGGGTGCCTTTTTTACGGTCTCCTTTTTTTCAGCAGCTGCCTTGGGGGCGGCAGTCTTCCTTGCAGGAGCCTTCTTCACTTCAGCCTTTGCCTCTTCGGCAACGGGCGCTTCAGTTACTTTCTTTTCAGCCCTGGGTGCTGCTTTCTTCTTTTCTTCTCCGGCGGAACCGATGCTCAATACCTCTATCTGGGTAAAGTCCTGACGGTGACCGCTTCTCTTCTGATAGCCTTTTCTTCTCTTCTTCTTGAAGATAATGACCTTGTCACCTCTTACATGGGCAAGGACCTTGCCTTCAACCACGGTGTCAGCGATGACCGGTTCCCCTATGGTGACAGCTCCGTCATTATCCAGCAGGAGAACTTTTTCAAAACTTACATTATCGCCTTCAGCTGCGTCGAGCCGGTGAACGAAGATCTTCCTTCCTTCTTCGACTTTGAACTGCTGACCGGCAATTTCTACGATTGCGTACATTTTCAATCTCTCTTTTGTTACTCCGTGAGGCGGACATGCTCCTCTGTGCATGACTCTTCTGCAGGCCCCGCCGGATCTCTGTTTTTCGGACTGCAAAGATATAAAAATTAACTTATTTGCAAACCGGTCCGATTAATTTATCAGTATCTTACTGTGGATAAAAATTTCCCCGCTGCGGGTCTTGAAGAGTCTTATTATTTATATTTGTCGTATCGGCCTGTCAGGCAGTAAACCTGGAATAATATGCAGAATAAGCTTATTCGTCTGAAAGTCATAGGCATATCTTACAGCCAGACTCAGTCCGGCGCCTATGCCCTCATACTGGCGGAGGAAAACGGAGAACGTCGCATACCCATCATTATTGGCGGGTTCGAGGCTCAGGCCATTGTCATCAAGCTCGAGAACCTGGAGCCTCCACGGCCACTCACACATGACCTCTTCAGAAGCTTCGCGGAAGCCTGTGGTGTAACCGTGGAGCAGGTGCTTATCAATAAGCTTCGCGAAGGCATATTCTATTCCGAGATCCTGTGTACTGACGGTGAGAAAAGGTTCAGGATCGACTCCCGCACGTCGGATGCCGTGGCGCTGGCTCTCAGATTTGAATGCCCGATCTTTATCGATCCCCAGATACTCAATGAAGCCGGCATAGTGATGGGTACAACCACCGATGAGGAACAGAAGAAATCACCCGAACCGGTCACTGAAAAGAAACAGCCGGTAACCAGTGAGTACGGGGAGTTTACAGACGGTGAACTTACGGATATGCTCACCGATGCCATTGCCCGTGAAGATTATGAACAGGCTGCAGCCATACGTGATGAGATGGCACGAAGAAAAGGACAAGGATAAAACCGGAGGAGAAATGAGGATCTTAATGATTTTAATTGCAGCAGGAGTGCTGATGCCGATGCCCCTGCTGTCGAAGGAGTACAATGTGAAATCGCCTGACGGCCGGACGGTCGTAACAGTGGAGGCCACAGGAGGGCTGTCTGTCAGCGTCAGATATGATAACAGGGAGATAATATCCGGGCTTACTCCCGGGCTGCAAATTGAGGGAATCAGTGTCCCGGGTCCGAAGCCGGCCATAACCCGCGCAGTGACATCATCCGTGAATGATGTACTTGTGCCTGTTGTTCCAAGGAAAAACAGCCGTGTGCCGGATGTGTATAACGCCCTGACACTAAGCTTCAGAGGCGGTGCTTCTGTTAACTTCCGTGTCTATGACGACGGTGTTGCGTACAGGTTTGCCACTGCCATGAAAGACAGTGTCACCGTGAAAAATGAACAGTTTGGATTCAGTCTCCCTGCCGGGACTAAGGCTCTGTACCCGCTCGAGAAAGGATTCATGTCACACAATGAGTGTACTTTCTATCCCGCCTCTATGGATACTGTAGGGAGCACCCACCTTGCCAGCCTTCCGGCACTTTTCACAACCGGTGGAACCAATATCCTTCTTACGGAAGCTGACATTCAGGACTATCCCGGACTCTGGATCACCGGTGACGGACACGGCGGGATCACGGGTGTGCTGCCTGCATACCCTGCTGCAGTGAAGGCTCACAATGATCGTAATGTATTTGTCACTGAGCGAAAGGATTACCTGGCTGTTACGTCTGGTACCCGCACCTACCCATGGCGCCTCTTCATCATCACACCTGACGATGCCAGCCTCGCGGAGAGCGAGATGGTCTACCGCCTCGGAGCGCCGCCGGCACCTGGGAGCGACTTCAGCTGGGTCAAACCCGGCAAGGTGGCCTGGGACTGGTATAATGCAAATAACATCTTCGGGGTTGATTTCAGGGCCGGACTGAATAATGATACATATAAATATTATATAGACTTCGCCTCTGCAAATGGAATAGAGTATGTAATCCTGGATGAAGGATGGTATGTCCTGGGCCACGTACTTGAGCAGGCACCCGGATTTGACGTGCAGGAACTGTGCGATTATGCGGCCTCGAAAAATGTCGGCATCATCCTCTGGGTGATCTGGAAAACATTCCTGGATCAGCTTGATGAGGCACTTTCTCAGTATGAGAAGTGGGGTGTGAAGGGGATCAAGGTCGATTTCATGCAGCGTGATGACCAGTGGATGGTCAATTACTATCATACTGTTGCCGCAAAGGCTGCAGAGCATAAAATGCTGGTAGATTTCCACGGAAGCTACAAGCCTGACGGTATTGAACGAACATGGCCCAACGCTATTACCCGTGAGGGGGTTAAGGGGCTTGAGAACAACAAGTGGAGCGCGGAATGCAATCCTGAACATGACCTGACGCTTCCTTTCACAAGGATGGTGGCCGGCCCGATGGATTACACTCCAGGAGCCATGGTCAACATGCAGAAGCGCGATTTCACACCGGTCTTCTACAGACCTGCCAGCCAGGGTACAAGAGTTCACCAGATGGCGATGTACGTTATTTTTGAAAGCCCGCTGCAGATGCTTGCAGACAGCCCGTCCAACTATATGCGCAACCAGGAGTGCACATCCTTCATCGCGGGGGTGCCCGTCACATGGGATGAGACCAGGGTGCTGGCCGCCGGCAAAGGCGACTTTATAGTCACTGCACGCAGGAACGGCTCAGCCTGGTACCTGGCAGCGATGAATGACTGGACTCCGTTCACTACAGAGGTTGAGCTGTCATTCCTGCCTGAAGGCAGCTACAGCATGGAGATCTTCAGTGACGGCGTCAATGCAGACCGTCACGGGGAGGATTACAGGCACCTTAAGCAGGAGGTCACTGCAGGTGACAGGCTGCAGATAAATCTGGCCCCTGGCGGTGGATGGGTGGCAAAGATCTCACCTGCAGGCAAATAAACCGGGAGAAAAATCATGAAGCAATACCTTGACCTGCTGAGCCATGTCATGGAACATGGCATTGAAAAGAGAGACCGTACCGGTACCGGTACCCTCAGCACCTTTGGTTACCAGATGCGGTTTGACCTCTCTGAAGGGTTCCCGCTGATGACTACAAAGAAGCTGCACCTCAAATCAATCCTATATGAGCTGCTATGGTTCCTCAGCGGCAGCACCAACGTCCGCTACCTTCAGGAAAAAGGGGTGAGGATCTGGAATGAATGGGCTGATGCCGACGGAAACCTCGGCCCGATATACGGCTTCCAGTGGCGCTCATGGCCTGCTGCCGATGGCAGGACAATAGACCAGGTCAGCGCTGTGGTTGATTCCATTAAGAGGAATCCCGACTCACGCAGACACATCATATCCGCATGGAACGCAGGCGAAATAGAGAAGATGGCCCTCCCTCCGTGCCATATCCTCTTCCAGTTCTATGTAGCCGGCGACAGACTCTCCTGCCAGCTCTATCAGCGTAGTGCCGACATTTTTCTGGGAGTACCATTCAACATTGCATCCTATGCCCTGCTTACACTTATGATGGCACAGGTTACGGGATACAAACCAGGCGAATTCATCCACACACTGGGAGATGCACATATATACCTCAATCATATTGACCAGGTAAGCCTGCAGCTCACCCGTGATCCGAGGCCACTGCCCCGGATGACTGTCAACAAAGAGGTTGACGATATACTGAAGTTTAAATATGAGGATTTTGTCCTGTCTGATTATAATCCGCACCCTGCCATAAAAGGCGAAATATCTGTCTGAGATGATCACCATAATAGTAGCCACTGACCGTAACAACGGGATCGGTTATAACAACAGCCTGCTGGCTCATTTGCCCGGCGATCTTAAGAGGTTCAGGGAGATCACCATGGGCCATTGCCTTATCATGGGCAAGAAGACCTGGGAGTCACTCCCCGTCAGACCACTCCCCGGAAGAAAGAATATTGTTCTCACTGACAATGAACTCGACTGTTTTGACTGCGCTGCCACGGCCAGGTCGCTGGAGGAAGCGGTGCAGTTATGTGAACCCGGGAAAGAGATATTCATCATTGGTGGCGGATCTGTTTACCGGCAGTTCATGCCTATGGCTGACAGGCTTATGGTGACACACATAGATGCTGAGTTCGAGGCAGATACGTTCTTTCCTGAGATCAACCCTGATGAATGGTATATCTCTGAACAGGAGGATTACCTCTCCGACGAACCCGGTGAACTGAGCTTTTCCTACACAACATATCTCAGGCGGAGGTAACTTTTTTTTTCTCCGTCCGTTAAACCGTTAGTGTTCTCTACCGTCAAAGAGACACAGAATCTGAAGAACACTTAACAAACCATTGTATGAAAACAAAAACACTAATCCTGTTTGTGGCCCTTATGGGCCTGATAATGACCTCATGCGGCAAGTCGGACCCGATTGACACAAAGGCCACGGAGGCTGCCGATGATGTAGCATTGAGCGAATCACTCTATGATGATGCCTTTGCATCACTGGAGATAGCTACCGTATTTGCCGAGGTGGGCAAAAAGTCAGCTTCAATACTTGACAGCTGCCCACTTATAACCGTCAATTCTCCCGGACAGGAATTCTTTCCGAGGAACATTGTGATTGACTACGGTACGGGTTGTACCGGCCTGTTCGACGTGGAGCGAGGCGGTAAGATACTTATCACCCTTTCCGGCCCCAGGGGAACAACCGGATCGGAACGCGTCCTCACTTTTGACAACTATTATGTGAACGGTGCGAAGGTAGAGGGGACCTATACAATCGAAAACCTCGGACCGAACAGCAGCCAGAATGCAGTATTTTACGTCAGTCTCGAGGGAGGGAAAATAACATTCCCTGATGCAAAGGTCATCACAAAGGAGTTCAGCAGGCAGAGGGAATACATCCAGGGATACGGAACCTGGAGTCCATGGGACGACAGGTGCCTGATAACCGGTACCTCATCGGGGACCAACCTCGATGGCAAAGCTTACTCACTGACGGTTACAAATCCGTTGGAATGGACTGCTGCCTGCAGGTTCCTGATTGGCGGAACCATCAGGTTTGAAGTTGACGGTATCGAGCCGTTTGAACTTGACTACGGCACTGGCGAATGTGACGCAACGGCCACCCTGTCGCGCGGTGATGAATCAAAGGAGATAACACTTCAATACCGGCATCCGAAATACAGGGATAACAAATAACCTTCACCTGGCCGTAACGGTCTTATACTGAGCCGTGCGATGGCTTCATGAAAAAAATCCCGGTCTGCAGAATTGCGGACCGGGATTTTTTTTTAAACCTCAGTGAATCATGATGCCTTCAAAACCTTCATATCAACCCTCTCCAGCTTATGAGCTGCGTAGTCGGGTGTGACGGTGAATTCCTTGGTATCTCCTGACGGTAACTCGAACATGGCGTCCATCATGATGGCTTCGCAAATGGCTCTCAAACCCCTGGCGCCAAGACGGAACTCCACGGCTTTGTCAACGATATAGTCAAGCGCCTCGTCAGTGAATGTAAGCTCTATGCCGTCCATGGCAAAGAGCTTGATATACTGCTTGGTGATTGCGTTCTTCGGTTCGGTGAGAATAGCTCTCAGTGCCTTGCGGTCCAGCGGGGAAAGATGCGTCAGCACCGGCAGACGGCCTATGATCTCCGGAATGAGTCCGTAGGCACGCAGGTCCTGCGGGGCAATGTACTTCAGGAGATCATCCTTGTCATAACTGTCTCGCGAGCGGCTTGCAGTGTATCCCACAACAGTTGTGTTAAGCCTGTGGGCTATCTTCTTCTCTATTCCCTCGAAGGCGCCACCGCAGATAAAGAGTATGTTCCTGGTATCCACGGGTATCATCTTCTGTTCAGGGTGCTTCCTGCCTCCCTGCGGGGGCACGTTAACCACGGAGCCTTCAAGAAGCTTGAGGAGACCCTGCTGAACGCCCTCTCCGGATACGTCACGCGTTATTGACGGATTGTCACCCTTACGGGCAATCTTGTCCAACTCGTCAATGAACACAATGCCCTTCTCGGCAGCCTTGACATCATAGTCGGCATTCTGAAGCAGCCTGGTAAGGAGGCTCTCGATGTCCTCACCCACGTATCCCGCCTCGGTTAGTACCGTTGCGTCTACGATGGTGAATGGTACATGGAGCATCCGTGCGATGGTGCGGGCCAGCAGAGTCTTCCCTGTGCCGGTCTCACCAACCAGGATAATATTTGATTTTTCTATCTCAACATCATCACTGTCAGCCTTCTGCACCAACCTCTTGTAGTGGTTGTATACAGCCACGGAGAGGATCTTCTTGGCCCTGTCCTGCCCGATGACGTACTGATCAAGAAACTTCTTGATCTCATCAGGCTTACGGAGCTTAAGGCTGTCAAGGCTGAAAGAAGACTTGCTTCCGAGCTCCTCCAACATGATATTGTGGGCCTGTTCAATGCATTGATCGCATATATGGCCCTCAAGACCGGCGATCAGAAGGGTTGCCTCTTTCTTTGTGCGTCCGCAGAACGAACATTTGTCCATCCGGATGTGATTAATTCTTTGTTTTGGAAAGGACTTCGTCTATCATTCCGTACTCTTTCGCCTCAGGCGCTGTCATCCAGTGGTCACGGTCAGCATCCCTCTCCACCTTTTCGAGGGGTTGTCCGGTGTGGAATGCAATGACTTCGTACAGCTCTTTCTTGATCTTAAGGATCTCCTTGACAGCTATCTCAATATCGGAAGCCTGTCCCTCTGCACCACCCATCGGCTGATGGATCATGATACGGGAATGCTTCAGTGCAGACCTTTTGCCTTTCGTGCCGGCGGTAAGCAGAACGGCACCCATTGATGCAGCCATTCCCGTACAGATTGTTGCCACATCGGCTGATATATACTGTATAGTGTCATATATACCCATCCCTGCATGAACCACCCCGCCGGGAGTATTAAGGTAGATCTGTATGTCCTTGCCCGGATCTGACGAATCAAGGTAGAGCAACTGCGCCTGGATAATATTGGCCACATAATCATCCACCGGAAGACCGAGGAAGATTATGCGATCCATCATAAGACGCGAAAAGACATCCATCGAAGCTACATTCAGCTGACGCTC
Source organism: Bacteroidales bacterium UBA4070 (assembly GCA_002383485.1). Taxonomy (GTDB): domain Bacteria; phylum Bacteroidota; class Bacteroidia; order Bacteroidales; family VadinHA17; genus SR-FBR-E99. Next base: position 54,172 of record DFYY01000036.1, read on the forward strand.
CTCGATGATCGTGGGAGAGATGTATCCGTTGCTTGCCGAGATATAGCGGTGCATGGTGAGACTGCTGATACCGAAACGGTCAGCGGCATATTTTTTAAAATCCTTGCTATCTGACATATGTGTTTGTATTGGTGAATTTCAAATATACGAAATAATGGCTTTACAGGTTTCACTTCTCAGTGAACAGGTTGTTGAATTCCTCAGGAGTGACCTGCTTCTCATCAACCTTGACAAGGTCAATAATTATGCCGAGCACCCTGGTGTCAAGCACCTTCTCTGCAATACGGCGTGCATCATCCTCCTTCTTGAGCATATCCCTTGCAAATAACGTAATCTGCTCATCAGTAGCATAATACAGACCGTACTGAGAAAACTGTGCACGGGTGAAATCCAGAGCCTCAGCGAGGATCTCCTCATCGGTGATCTTCACATCATTGTCTTTTGCCACCCTGTTCTTTATCAGTTGCCAGCGCAGATCATCACGGAAATGACTCCAGTCCTTCTCGATATCCTCAGCGGTGGTCTTCTCGTTCACCTTCAGCAGCCATCTCTTCAGAAACTCTTCCGGTAGTTCGAATTGCATCTTCTCAAGGGCCAGTTTGCGGGCATCTGTATGAAGCCTGTATTCTGACTCACGGCCGAAGAAACCCCTGATCTCTTCCCTGACCTTTGCCTCAAACTCTTCGGCTTCACTGACAGCGCCTGCACCGTATACCTTATCCCACAACTCCTGGTTGTTTTCGGCCGGGGCAAAGCGTGATACCTCCCTGACTGTGATTGTATATGTCCCGTTGAGCTCCTTAACCTCCTCCTTCTGTTTCTTCAGCAGGCCGGCTATCTCATAATCGTTCGGGAAGGCAGTGCGGATGTCAAAGCTGACTGTGTCGCCGGCAGATTTTCCCAGGAATTCCCTTTTCAGCTCTTCGTCCTTGACCAGGTCCACGGAAAGGGTGGCATCCTCATTCATCACGGTTCCGTCCGCTGAAGTGATTGTACCCTTGAGAAGATCCTTCTCCTGTGACACTTCTGAGATTACGAATTCGCCGAACCTGCGTGCATAGTTGTCGACATAATCGGCAACCATCTTCGTGTCAGGCTCTATCTGGTAACGGGTGAGCTTCTGCTTTTTGTTGAGGTTTAAGTCGAACTCAGGAGCAAGGCCAAGTTCAAAGGTGAAACTGAACTCCTCCGACTTGTCAGGCTCAAATGAGTGGCTGTCATGCTTTGGAAGCGGATCGCCAAGAATATCCAGGCTTTCTGTCTTGATGTAGTCTGTCAGACTGTCCGAGACGATTTTATTAATTTCGTCGACAAGAACCGTGGTTCCGTAGAGTTTCTTTATCATCTGAAAGGGAACGTGGCCGGGCCGGAATCCCTTGATGCTGGCTGTCCTTCTGTATTCCCTGAGTTTTTTTTCTACCTTTTCTTCGTAGTCGGCCTTAACGATATCAATTCTGACCGTTGCATTCAGTGCGTCAATGTTCTCTCTGGTGACATTCATATTATAATTGTTTACCTGTCGGTTTAAAAAACCGCCTTGACCTTCGTGCGTTGCCGAAGAGTCAGTGCGGTTCAGATACCTGGTGCGGATGAAGGGACTCGAACCCCCACGCCCTGAGGCACAAGATCCTAAGTCTTGCTCGGCTACCAATTACGACACATCCGCAAAAAGTGGTGCAAAATTAGTAAAAATTACGAATCGACCAAAGTGACACGGTGAATTTACCTCCTGAGTTCGAAGTTTTTACCGAGATAGACATCTCTTACCTGCTCATCGTCAGCAAGCTGTGAGGCTGTTCCCTGCTTGAGTATCTTACCCTCGAAGAGGAGATAGGCTCTGTCAGTTATTGTGAGGGTCTCGTGTACGTTATGGTCGGTGATTAGGATGCCTATATTCTTGTTTTTCAGGTGAGAAACGATCATCTGGATATCTTCCACCGCGATGGGGTCGACACCGGCGAAGGGTTCATCAAGCAGAATAAAGTTTGGTTTGAGGGCAAGGGCGCGTGCTATCTCTGTACGGCGTCGCTCGCCACCGGAGAGCTGTATGCCCAGGCTCTTGCGTATACGCCCCAGCCCGAACTCCTCGAGCAGCGACTCCAGCCGTTCTTTTCTCTCATGCTTTGTCATGTCTGATAGCTCCATGACTGCCATCAGGTTGTCCTCAACACTCAGTTTGCGGAATACTGATGCTTCCTGCGCCAGATAACCGATTCCAAGGCGTGACCTGCGGTACATGGGGAAGTCGGTTATCTCTGTGCTGTCAAGCCAGATATGTCCGCCGTTGGGGCGTATCAGCCCCACTATCATGTAAAAGGTGGTAGTCTTGCCGGCACCGTTGGGTCCGAGAAGGCCAACTATCTCGCCCTGCTCCACCTCTACGGAGACCTCATTGACAACTGTCCGGGTTTTGTACCTCTTGACAAGGTCTGTTGTATGGAGTTTCATAATTTTACTCTTTTGCGCCGGTTGCCTGTTATATGTTTCTGCATTTTCGCCGGGGCTCGTCCTGTAACTGTTCCTGATCTCCGGCCCGATGGATCAGCGTCATCCCTCATAACCTTCCATGGACTCCTTCCTTCGTTTCAGCAGCCGTAAAGATACTCACTTCTTCATTAATTTGCAGCGGTCTCTTCCGCGGCGTCATCCTCAGCCCTCTTCCGGACCACCCTGGCAGCTATGAATATACTTACTTCATAAAGCAGGAGCAGGGGTATGGATACAAGTATCAGGCTGAAGACGTCAGGAGGGGTTATCACTGCAGCCAGCGCCAGTACAACTACTATTGAGTGCCTGCGGTATTTCCTCATGAATTCAGGAGTGATGACTCCAATCCTGGCAAGGAAGAATACCACAATGGGCAGCTCAAAAGTTATACCCGCCGAGAGTGCTACCGATGTCACGGAGCCGATATAGGAACTTATGTTTATCTGGTTTGCAACAATGTCACTTACCCTGTAAGAACCCAGGAAGTTGATAGAGAGAGGCGTGATGACGAAAAACCCGAATGCCACCCCGGTAAGGAACAGTAACGAAGCCATGGTGACGGCCCCGCGGGCATACTTGCGTTCCTTCTCGTAAAGTGCAGGCCGGAAAAACGACCAGAACTCCCAGAAAACATAAGGGAAAGCCAGTATCAGTCCGGCAACCAGCGAAATGTTGATGTGAGTGGTGAACTGCCCGGACATCTTGATGCTTATCAGCTCAATAGGATCCTGGTTTATGCACAGCGCCGGGACATTGACAAGATCGGCAAGACGGCACAGAAGCCTGTTGGTGATAAAATCAGGATTATTGGGTGCCAGGATTATGCTGTCAAAGATGACATTCTTGAACATGAAGGCCAGTATCGCCCCCACAACAATTGCAATCAGGGCCCTGATAATATGCCATCGCAACTCCTCCAGGTGCTGGAGAAACGTCATCTCACCTTCCTCGCTGCTTCTTTTCGTCTTGCTTCTGAGGGCCATGCCTGCATCTGCTTTGAAGGGTGTAAACTTACATAAAATCGCCCGCATTTGAATCGCTCTGCGAAAATCTGCCCCTTGATAATATTTATCTCACCGGTGATAAAAAGATTTGATATATATTTTAATTTAAGTTAAATTTGAAATAAGGGTAATAGGTTGAATAAAGTTCACGTAACTTGTTATTGATATTATAACCATTTTAAAATTGAGGGAGAGGAACTATTAAATGTATACTGACGCTTCCATACACGACTACCTGAAGAGGTATTTCGGGTTTGACACATTCAAGGGAAACCAGGGGCCTATCATCAGGAGCGTTCTTGAAGGGAATGACACATTCGTGCTGATGCCAACCGGTGGAGGGAAATCGCTCTGCTATCAGCTCCCGGCCGTGATGATGGAGGGTACGGCAGTGGTGATCTCGCCTCTGATAGCGTTGATGAAGAACCAGGTGGACGCAATGCGCAACTTCAACACCACTGATGACGTGGCCCATTTTCTCAACTCTTCGCTGACAAAAACCGCCATCACCAAGGTCAGGCATGATGTGATGCACGGAAATACCAAGCTGTTGTACGTGGCCCCGGAGTCGCTCACCAAGGACGAGAATATCGAGTTTCTAAAGAGCATAACGGTTTCGTTTTACGCTGTTGACGAAGCACACTGCATCTCCGAGTGGGGGCACGATTTCAGGCCGGAGTACCGCCGGATAAGACCCATTATTGACACGATAGCACGGGCGCCCATCATTGCACTTACAGCCACTGCAACCCCGAAGGTGCAGCATGATATCCTGAAGAACCTCGGGATATCTGATGCTGCAGTGTTCAAATCGTCATTTAACAGGCCTAACCTCTATTACGAGGTCAAAGCCAAGCAGGATGCCACCCGGGAGATCATCAAATATATAAAGAACAACCCGGGCAAGTCAGGGATCATCTACTGCCTCAGCCGCAAAAAAGTAGAGGAACTGGCCGAGACGCTGAAGGTCAATGACATCAAGGCCCTGGCCTATCATGCAGGGATGGACTCGCTAACGCGCACATCCAACCAGGACAAGTTCCTGATGGAAGATACGGATGTGATTGTGGCTACAATTGCCTTCGGGATGGGGATTGACAAGCCCGATGTGCGCTATGTGATTCATTATGACATGCCGAAGAGCCTTGAGGGGTACTATCAGGAGACAGGGCGTGCCGGACGTGACGGGGGAGAGGGCAGATGCATCGCCTATTACAGCTATGATGATATCGTCAAGCTTGAAAAATTCATGCAGGGAAAACCTATCGCAGAACAGGAGATTGGCAAACAACTGCTGCTGGAGACTGTCTCATATGCCGAGTCGTCAACCTGCAGAAGGAGGATACTGCTTCATTACTTCGGTGAGGAATACAAACAGGAAAACTGCGAAGCATGTGACAACTGCCTGCATCCCAAGACCCAGTTCGAGGGCCAGGATTATGTGGTAAACATGCTGGAGACGGTGCTTGCCGTTAAAGAGAAGCATAAGGCAGACCATATTGCGAAAATCCTTGCCGGGACAATGAATTCTGCAATCAAGTCTTACAAGCACCACAAGCTTGAGACCTTTGGGATAGACGAGGAGAAGGACGAGCGTTTCTGGAATATGGTGATCCGGCAAGCTCTCATCAACAAGCTGCTTAATAAGGATATAGAGAACTATGGGTTGCTTGGGCTGACACCAAAGGGTCATGAATTTCTTGACAATCCGGTGAGCTTCAAGCTCAATGAGGATCATGATTATACTGAGTCGGAGGATGAAGAGACCTCTTTCGGAGCGCGTACGGCAGCAGCGGATGAAGAGTTGCTGAGCATACTGAAGGACCTCCGGAAGAAGATCTCGAAGCAGGCCGGCCAGCCTCCCTATAACATCTTTCAGGATCCGTCGCTGGAGGAGATGGCAATACAGTACCCGATAACCCTGGAGGAGTTGCAGAACATCACCGGTATAGGTGCGGGCAAGGCGCAGCGTTACGGCAGGGAAGTCATTGAGGTGATCAAAAACTATGTGGCTGACAAGGAGATCATCAGGCCACAGGACATGGTTGTAAAGTCAGTGGTAAACAAGTCGGGGCTGAAGGTATATATTATTCAGAGCATTGACCGCAAGATGCCTCTTGAGGACATTGCCGATGCCAAGGGCATTGAATACGATGAACTGTTGTCCGAGATAGAGGCCATAGTGAGCAGTGGTACCAAGCTTAACATTGATTACTATATCAATATGGTTATTGATGAGGACCGTCAGCAGGACATCTATTCGTTCTTCATGGAGGAGGCACAGACAGGTACGCTGGAGGAGGCAGTGAATGAGCTTGCCGGTGAGTTTGAGGAGGAGGAGATCAGGCTGGTGCGGATCCAGGTGCTGGCGGAGGGAAACTGAGGGAGTTGCGATTTACGAGTTGCGAATTTGTTGTAAAGAATTTAAAAACAGAACTTCATGTGGTTTTCGCAGGTCTTGGACCTGCAAGAATTGTAACACAGGGCATCAGATGCCTTACGCAGGTCGTAGACCTGCAAGAATTGTAAAAGCCTGCCGCCACCCGACCAGTCTCATTTACCCCTGAACTTCCGAGATGACGGAAACCGACTCATCACCCACACCACCAGGAAATAGAACGGATACAGGAGCCCTGAACCAATGAACTGCATCACCCTTATACGATTGCCTCTCTTTTTCATCTCCCTGCTGATCAGCAGGAAATCGGGTATGGCTTTGATCCCGTACATGGCGGCAACCACCGGCAGATATGCAGCTGAAAAGCATGAAGCTACCGCGGCGGCGGTGACGGCGGCGTTGCACGCCGCCGTGGCTGTGGCGAGGGTGATGACGGGGGCGCCCCTCAGGTGAAGCGCCTTGGATGCCCAGCGTGCGCGCTGCCGCAACAGCGCCGCAGCCGTGACCGCTCCCGCGGTTTCCACCGCCGCCGTGCTGCGGCCGTCATGCATGGCGGCCCCGCCGCCACGCATGACGGCCTCCAGAAGAAACATGTCATCACCCGACGGCAAATCCTCACGCAATTCGCCTGAATAACGGAGATATACCTCCCTGCGGAACGACATGTTCGCTGCATTGCACATAACCGGAAACCCCGCCACAGCTGTCGCTTCCGTTATCGCCTGCAAAGCCGAAAACTCAAAGACCCCGAACTGCGGCCAGAATCCCCCGGCTGCCTCATGGTACACTGATGCCAGTACAATGTCAGCATCAGGAACCGTGGCAGCATCCGTCAGCTGATTATCATCCGCTGGAGTTGTCCCTGCCGGTGAATCTCCATCCGTTTTAACTCGTCCAGTGGGCCTGGCACGGTACCACGAGGCATGGGATCTCACCCATCCGGGACCGACAACACAGTCGGCATCAGTTGTGAGAATAATATTCCCGGCCGCTTTCTCAATGCCGTAACGCACAGCCCTTTTCTTGCCTGAAAATGGGTTGTAAATGAGCCTCATTCGCGGACCTGGCTTATTCCTGAGGCTGTCAATAAATTCACTTACTAATATTGGTGTCCGGTCGGTTGAGTTGTCATTGACGACTATAATCTCAAGGAATTCATCCGGGTAATCCTGTCTTACAAGGCGCCCGAGCAGGTTGGCTATGTGATTCTCCTCGTTCCGTGCTGCCACAACTACACTTACAGTTGCCGCATATGCATTGTCAGGAACAACTGCCTCTCGGCGGCGGGCAAGGATCCGCCACAGGATTAAAAGTCCGGCTGAGTAGACAGCTACAGGTAGAATCAGCCACCACATATTTTAAGGTCTGAAGGTCATAGGGTCTGAGAGTCTGAGGGTCATAGGGTCTGAGAGTCTGAGGGTCTGAGGGTCTGAGAGTCTGAGGGTCTGAGGGTCTGAGAGTCTGAGGGTCTGAGAGCCCCGACACTTCGTGTGCGGGGTATCGACCCTACGGGTCTCAATCTGAGGGTTTGCAAGTCAATCACACCATCCACTCGAAGGTACGGTAATGACTTCCGTTCATGCCCATCGCCTCGTAGGTTTTCTGGGCACGGATATTTTCCGACTCCACGTAAAGCCTCAGTCCTGCAATTCCCTGATCCATACCCTCCTTTTTAACATGTTCATACATCATCCTGAATATCCCTTTCCGGCGGTAATCAGGAATCACATAGACCGACTGGAACCACCATATGTTGGCATTTCGCCAGTCGCTCCACTCAAATGTGATCATAAGTGAGGCCACAATTCTGCCCAGATCTTCTGCTACATAGTAATGTCCCCTGGTCGGGTCATTGAAAACGGCCATGACTCCGCGGGTGATGAGGTCTGTCTTCAGTTCCATACCCTCTGTCTCCATGGCCATGGCCTGCTGGAAGGAGATGATTGCCGGAGCGTCAATGGGGGTTGCGGTGCGGATTGTAATCATGATGAAATAGATTGATTTATGATGTTCTTTTACAATTCTTGATGGCCTGCAGCCATCGTGTTTCATCGTGCGTTCTGTGTTACAATTCTTGATGGCCTAAGCCATCGTGTTTCATCGTGCGTTCTGTGTTACAATTCTTGATGGCCTGCAGCCATCCTCTACTTTATGATCAAATCGCAAATCGCAAATCGCAACTCGCCAATCCTCAATACTCATCCCACGCCTTGATCTCTATCTCACTCTCCGGAACGCTGCAGAAGGCGTTGATGAATGCCGAGGCCAGCCTCGCGTTGGTGATCAGTGGGATATTGTAATCCACGGCACTGCGCCTGATCTGGTAGTCGTTGCTCAGTTCCGTAGCCGACAGATCCTTTGGTATATTTATCACCAGGTCTACCACCCGCTGCCTGATCAGCTCAACCGTATTCGGTGGTGCCTGCTCGTCGGGCCAGTATGCCACCTTCGCCGCCACCCCTGCATTGGATAGGAACTGCTGCGTGCCACGGGTGGCAAAGATTGTATATCCCCTCCGCTCCAGCAGTCTCACCGCCTCCAACAGGTCAGCCTTCGACTTGGCAGGCCCGGAGGAAATAAGAACGGCTTTCACAGGTATACGATAGCCCACGGAGTACATCGCCTTGAGCAACGCCTCATGGAAACTGTCGCCAATGCATCCCACCTCGCCCGTCGATGCCATATCCACACCCAGTACCGGGTCGGCCTTGGCCAGGCGTGAGAAGCTGAACTGCGAGGCCTTGACCCCCACATAATCGAGGTCAAAGACCGACTTGTGCGGCTTCTCCCACTGCACTCCGATCATGACCCTGGTGGCCAGCTCTATTAGATTGATTTTGAGTACCTTGGAAACAAACGGCATGCTCCGGCTGGCGCGCAGGTTGCATTCAATGACCTTTATGTCGTTGTCACGCGCCAGGAACTGAATGTTAAACGGCCCTGAGATATTCATCTCGCGGGCAATCTCGCGCGAGATACGCTTAATACGGCGGACCGTCTCAAAGTAAATCTTCTGAGGCGGGAAAACGATTGTAGCATCGCCCGAGTGCACCCCGGCATACTCCACATGCTCGCTGATGGCATAGGCTACAATCTCGCCGCCGGAAGCAACGGCATCAATCTCGATCTCCTTTGCATATTCTATGAACTCTGATACCACCACCGGGTGTTCCTTGGAGACGCTGGCTGCAAGCTCCAGGAAATGCACCAGCTCGGAGCTGTTGGAGACCACATTCATCGCGGCGCCGGAGAGTACATACGATGGACGTATCAACACCGGGAACCCGATATCTTTTATGAACCGGTTAATCTCCTCAAAACTGCGCAACTCCCTCCACCGGGGCTGGTCAACCCCCAGCATATCACACATTGAAGAGAACTTGTGCCGGTCCTCGGCCCTGTCGATTGACTCCGGTGGTGTGCCAAGGATAGGCACTCCCTGCCTGTGCAGACGCATCGCAAGATTATTGGGTATCTGGCCGCCCATTGCCAGAATAACACCGCGCGGCGTCTCAAGGTCAACAATATCCATCACCCTTTCAAACGACAGCTCGTCGAAGTAAAGCCTGTCGCACATGTCATAATCGGTACTGACGGTTTCGGGATTGTAGTTGATCATCACGCCGCGGAGGCCCTCGCGCCTGATGGTGTTGATAGCATTGACTGAGCACCAGTCGAACTCCACGCTGGAACCGATACGGTAAGCACCGGAACCCAGCACAATCACCGAACGCTTGTCATTTTCATACCAGATGTCGTGCTCTATCCCGCTGTATGTGAGATAGAGGTAGTTGGTTACGGCGGGATACTCGGCTGCCAGGGTATCTATCTGCTTGACATACGGCACAATACCCCGGCTCTTACGGTGACGCCGCACGGTGAGCATCGCCTCGTTGATGGAGCGGTTGTCAGGTTTCAATATATGCCGCGCTATCTGGAAGTCGCTGAATCCGTTAATCTTGGCGTGAAGAAGTTCTCTGTCGGGCAGGCTCTCCAGCGAGTCATAACCCTCAAGCTCCTTCTTGATGTTACTTATATTCTCAAGCTTATAGAGGAACCACCGGTCAATTTTGGTCAGTTCCCAGATCCGGTCTACATCAAATCCAATCTCCAGCGCTTCGGCAATTGAGAAGATACGCATATCAGTCGGCTGCGACAGCTCCTTTTCGATATCGCTGAAGCTCAGGTTACGGTTGCTGACGAATCCGTGCATTCCCAGTCCTATCATCCTGAGGCCTTTTTGTATAGCCTCCTCAAATGTCCGACCGATTGCCATTATCTCACCCACGCTCTTCATGCTGCTGCCGATTTCGTGGGCAACACCCTGGAACTTATTGAGATCCCACCTGGGTATTTTGCAGACAATATAGTCGAGGGCAGGTTCGAAGCAGGCGGTTGTTGTTTTTGTTACTGAATTTTTCAGCTGGTGGAGGCCATAGCCGAGCGCCAGCTTGGCTGCCACGAAGGCGAGGGGGTAGCCTGTTGCCTTCGAAGCCAGGGCGCTGGAGCGTGAGAGACGGGCGTTGACTTCAATGACGCGGTAGTCCTCTGAGTTGGGATCGAGGGCATACTGGACATTGCACTCGCCGATGATGCCCACATGTCGTATAATCTTAATGGAAAGCTCCCTGAGCTTATGGTATTCGCTGTTGGTAAGGGTCTGCGACGGAGCCACCACGATGCTCTCTCCGGTGTGGATTCCCAGCGGATCAAAGTTCTCCATGTTGCAGACGGTGATGCAGTTGTCGAACCGGTCACGCACCACCTCGTACTCAACCTCTTTCCATCCCTTGAGCGATTCCTCGACGAGTATCTGATCGGAATAGGAGAAAGCGCGGGCCGCAAGGGCCTTCAACTCCTCGGTATCCGAGCAGAATCCGCTGCCCTGTCCGCCAAGAGTGTATGCTGCCCTGATGATTATCGGGAATCCCAGTCCCTGTGATGCGCCGAGTGCATCTTCCACTGTAGTCACTGCCATGCTTCTGGGAGTTCTCACCCCGATCTCATCGAGTTTTTTGACGAAGAGCTCACGGTCCTCCGTATTCATGATGGCCTCCACAGGAGTCCCCAGCACCTTCACCCCGTGTTTCTCAAAGACTCCGCTGCGATAGAGGGCTGTTCCGCAGTTGAGAGCGGTCTGGCCGCCGAATGACAGGAGTATCCCGTCGGGTTTCTCACGTTCAATCACCCGCTCTACAAACTTCGGGGTGACCGGGAGGAAATAGATTTTGTCAGCAATCTTTTCCGAGGTCTGGACCGTGGCGATGTTCGGATTTATCAGAACAGTGAAGATCCCCTCTTCCCGAAGCGCTTTGAGCGCCTGGGAACCGGAGTAGTCAAACTCGCCTGCCTCACCTATCTTGAGGGCGCCGGAGCCCAGCAGCAGCACCTTCTTTATATCGTCATTCATCATTCCCGTTTGGGGTGTAAAAATACAACAAAAATGAAGTGCAGCCCCGTTTGGAACAGAAGAAGCAGCAGGTTCACCAGGCCGTGACTCAGGCCGGATTTGAACTGTCCATGGAATCCGGAAGGACATGAATCGCGGCCCGTCTCCCGGGAAAGCCTACCATTGAAGCTGGTCCGGTGGTGTTCAGAACTTTGCAGTTCATTGTTAAAAACTTAATACTGGTCAAATAATGTGTAACATAGAGCATTTCGTTACGTTTACCTAGTAATTTGATTCGGAGATCCCTATCATCAGATAAAAATTTTATGAATAAGGACATTCATTATGTCATGAAACGCTTAGCATCATTTATTTTACTGATTCCTCTTACGTTGCTGTCCGTATCAGGCCAGTCACCAACCGGAGTACTGAAAATTTTCTCTGAGAATGCACTTGTTGTATATGTGGATGAAGTCCATTATCCGCAGTACGGCGAGATAAAGCTGGCCCCCGGGACTCACTGGGTCAAGGCCATCAACAGCGAGGGGGTCAGGATTTACAGCCAGATTGTATCCGTGAAGGCGGATGAAGTCACCTCAGTGCTTATCGAAGCTCCGCAGGCTCAGCCTGCTCAGCCCGTCACCGGAACTCAGCAGGCAACTCAGCCGCAGGGTCAGGGCTCCGGACAGAGTGTTGTTTACGGTCAGACTGCGGCAAGCTCCGGGAACGGCCAGCCTGCGGTTGATCCCCGGTCCGGGTCATCTGATGCCGGTAAGGATGCTGTACCTGCATCCCCGGCTAAACCCAAGCCGACAATTGATATCGGTCAGGTTGGCGGCACTCTTCCACCGGATATGACCGGAGCTTACGGGCTCTCCTTTGGCATGAGCCCCATGGATGTCGACAGAATTATGTCACCAAAGGCAGCCCAGGCCCAGAGGAACAAAGGTTACAGCGTTTATGCCCTCCCCAACGGATCCTCAGTGTACCTGATAGAGTGCAGGTTCCTTGACCAGAAGCTTTTCCAGATTATCGTCGGATATATTTCAATGTATACAAACAACTCCAAACTGAAACTGAACAAGGATGAGGTTCCCTTCCCGGAATTCAACCAGATGCTGAATGATGTTACTGCAATTTATGATTCTCCTGCCACTGCTGAAAAGATATTCCTGTCCGGTTACAGTGAAGATGACGGCCGTCTCCAGGAGGCACTCCGGAAGAAGAAGGCGTTATTGCTTTATACATGGACTGATCCTGCCTCAGGGAATAATATTATGGTCGGGCTTGGGTACACTACGGCCCCCCTCGCAGCAACAATTTACACCAGCGGCCCGATGAGTGCCGAGGCCGCCGCACGAAAGCTCAGACTTCATGCTTATGATTACCATAAATCATTCAAGGACAATTATTTTTCGAATTAACCTTTATTCAAGAACTGCATAAATTTTTCGAATTAGCCCCTAATCAAGAACTGCTTATGAAAACCCAGGTACTGACAGCCCTTATGCTGATCTTCAGCATCTCATCCGCATTCGCACAGAATACGGGTACACTTAAAGTCTTCTCGGAAGAACCTGTTGCGGTTTATGTCGATGAGATCCAATATCCAAGCTATGATGCAATTTCACTTGCCGCCGGAACACATTATGTCAAAGCCTTGAACAAAGACGGGGCAAGGATGTACAGTAACATAGTAACAATAAAAGACGGGGAGGTAACCACAGTACTTGTTACTGCACAGGGAAGCGGAGTCCAGCCTGCAACCGCGACTGCTAACCAGCCTGCCGCACAGGGAGCAGTTGCATCACAAAATGGTACCGGCATACTGAATATCTTCTCCGAGTTTACCGGAACCACCATCTATCTGGATGATATCAGGCAGGGAGACGACGTCAGGGTGGTTAATGGCATTCCTGCAGGCAACCACTATCTCAAGATAATTAAAGACGGTGTTGGAATATTCGGTGAACTGGTTGCAATAAATCCGGGTCAGACGACAACAGTGCTCGTAAAGAATGACGGGCAGGTAGCTGAAAAGATTCTCGACAGCAAGGCCAAAGAACGTGAAGAGTACCAGTCTAATAAAATAGATGTGATTTACACATCAAACTCAGTAAGCACAACCCAGGGCGCAAGTACACTTTTCCCTGGTTATTACGGCTATTACGGCTACTCCTCTTCTGTGACAAATACTTCGCAGGTTTCCGATTTCAAGATTATACAGGGAGGAGTGAAGGAGATTGGAGACCTCGGCCTTGCCAACCTCGCTGAAAACCAGAATGTGCTCAACAGGTATGCAACTATCCACAGGTCTGTGACAAGACAGATGAATGTAGGTCTTGGCATGTTCCTCGGCGCTTTGCTGATTGGAGGCCCCGTGCTGGTAGATATCATGGTTGAAAAACCTTTCCTGCATCCTGACGGTACCACCGCACCTGATTGGGAAATAGGGGTTGCTACTGCCGGGATCGTGGCAGGAACGTTTGGCTATGTCTTTGTAATGGGTGCTGACAAAAAGTACCCAAGGCACTACTACCGCGTGGATGATGCCGCCAAAGACGCAAAGGAATACAACAGGAAGCTTAAGGAGAAGCTGGGCCTTCCCGAAAACTATGACGTGAAATAGAACTGAATCAGAATTCAAACCTTAATGAGGGTGCCTCACGGCAGAAGTGAGGCGCCCTCATTTTTTTATGAATTTTTGCCTGAAAAGAGCTTGCTTTATAGAAAAATGTATAAATTTGCACTCAAAATGAATATAAATACAATATGAACAGGGTGTCACGACTGGCATTGATTGAGAAGCTGGTCAGGGAGAATGTAATCGGTTCCCAGGAGGAACTGCTCAGGATGATGGAGGGTACAGGGATGAAGTGTACGCAGGCGACACTATCCCGCGATTTAAGGCAGATCGGAATCAGCAGGGGGTTCGACGGAGCCGGCGGGTACCGGTATATTCTTCCGTCGGGAAGGGAGGCCACCTCAGAGATGCTTCACGGCAACGCTACGGCGGCAATTACCGGCTTGACATGGGCACACGGACTGCTGCTCGTCAGTACCCCTCCGGGATATGCTTCAGCGGTTGCCATCAGGATTGACCGTGCCGGCCGTTACGAGATTGCCGGAACGGTTGCAGGTGATGACACCATACTGCTCATCCCCCGTGACAACATAAGCAACGAGGCAATTGAAGAGTGCCTCAGATCAATTTTCCAGTCAGAAATTAAATAACAGAAGAATAAAATGAAAAAAGTAATGCTTGCATATTCGGGAGGCCTTGATACTTCCGTGATTCTTAAATGGCTTATAAATAAAGGTTACGAGGTAATAGCATACGTTGCCGACGTAGGTCAGAACGATGACTTCGCGGCTGTTCGCGAAAAGGCCCTTGCCATTGGCGCCTCATCTGTCATTATCGAGGACCTGAAGAGGGAATTTGTAACTGACTACATCTTCCAGGCTGTAAAATCAAACGCGGTCTACGAAGACCGCTATCTTCTGGGAACGGCTCTTGCCCGTCCGCTTATTGCCAAAAAGCAGATTGAAGCGGCCATTGAATACGGTGCCGATTATGTAGCACACGGGGCAACAGGCAAGGGGAATGACCAGGTACGCTTTGAGCTGGCCTACTATGCTCTCAAGCCTGACATAAAGGTGATCTCCCCCTGGAAGGATGCCGAGTTCCTCTCGCAGTTCCAGGGCAGGTCAGATATGATCAGGTATGCTGCCGGCCACCGCATCCCGGTAAAGGCATCAATCTCCAAACCCTACAGTGAGGATGACAACCTTATGCATATAAGTCATGAGGCAGGCATCCTGGAGGATCCGCTATACTTCGGAGGCAAGGAGATCCTTGAAAAGATGGTCATGCCGATGGATGCCCCGGACAAGGAGACTCATATCTCGATCAGTTTCAAGGATGGAATCCCTGTCAGGGTCACCAACAAAGATGACGGCACAAGTTACACTGACCCGCTGGAACTTTTCACCTATCTGAATAAGCTGGGAGGCACGAACGGCATTGGCCTTCTCGATATGGTTGAGAACAGGTTTGTGGGAATAAAGTCGAGGGGTATCTACGAAACTCCCGGCGCAACCATCCTATATGCGGCGCACAAGGATATTGAAGGCATCGCCATGGACCGCGAGGTGATGCGCCTGCGCAACATGCTAGCGCCGGTCTTTGCCGAGCTGGTCTACAACGGATTCTGGTTCTCTCCTGAAATGGAGTTTCTGAAGGCATCCATGGACAAGAGCCAGGAGGTGATAGACGGGGTGGTACACATGATCCTCTATAAGGGCAATATAATCATTGAGGGGCGCGAGTCACCGTCGTCATTATATAATAAGGAGTTGTCCAGTATGGATATTGAAGGAGGGTTCAACCAGACTGACAGCCTCGGGTTCATCCGCATCAACGCCATTCGCCTGATGGCTCACCATGCCATCATGGAGGCTAACAGGAAAAAAGTGAAGGAAGATGCACTTGTGGGATAAGGGCGGCACCGTACGGGACTCGCTCATAAGCTTCACATGCGACAGTGACAGGGTTTATGATGCGAGGCTGGCGCCGTATGACATTGTTGGTTCGATGGCTCATGCGGTCATGCTTGAGCGGTGCGGGCTGATAACGGCTGGTGAGATGGAGAGCCTTCTTGCCGGCCTGGCCCGGCTTCTTGAGGAGACAGCGCAAAGCGATTTCTCAATAGGGAAGGAATATGAGGATATTCACTCCTGGGTTGAGATCCGGCTCGGCGAAATGGTAGCGGGGGAAGCAAAGATGTATGCCGACGGGAAGGAAAAACAAATTGCGGCGGAGGCGGCAGGCAAGCCTGCTACCTTTGACCCGGGCAATCAAATTGCTTCGGCGGCAGCCGGGAAGCTGCATACAGGCCGCTCACGGAATGACCAGGTGCTTACCGATCTGCACCTCTTCATACGGCACAGGACGTTCCTTCTGGCGCATGATCTGAAGTCACTGGCCGATATCTTTCTGAGTCTGAGTGAGAGGCATGAGGATGTCCTTATGCCCGGCTTCACCCATATGCAGGCGGCCATGGTATCTTCATTCGGGCTCTGGTTTGCATCTTATGCCGAGAGCCTGTGTGATGACCTGCATCTTCTGGCCGGTGCGGCTGCGCTGGCTGATGCTTCACCGCTGGGAACGGCTGCCGGGTACGGAACCTCTTTGCCGATTGACCGGGAGTTTACTGCTTCATTGCTTGGTTTCAGGAGGCTGATTGTAACCTCACCCTATGCCCAGATGAGCCGTGGCCGCACGGAGCGGCAGGTGACCGGCGCCATCGCCTCGGCAGCAAACACTGTTGGAAGGTTCGCATCGGATGTGATCCTGTTCATGTCGCCGGGTTACCGGTTTGTCTCATTGAAAGATGATCTTACAACAGGCTCCTCAATCATGCCACAGAAGAAGAACCCGGACCTGTTTGAGCTTATCAGGGCACGCTGCAACAGGCTGCAGACCATTCCCGGCGAGGTGGCACTCATGACTTCCGGCCTGCCTCCGGGTTATAACCGTGATTTCCAGGAACTGAAGGCTGTTCTCTTTGATGCCTTTGACAGCATGGCGGAGCTGGTGAAGGCATTGCGGGGGGCTCTGGAGGGACTGGTTATAAGGAAGGATATTTTAAGTGATCCCCGCTACAATGATATCTTCTCAGTCGAGGAAGCAAACCGGAAGGTCCGTGAGGGTGTTCCCTTCCGGGAGGCATACAGGGAAGTGGCCAAAAAGGCGGGATCAGGTTCGTTTGATGTTCCCTCAGTGGCTGATTATACCCACACAGGCAGCATAGGCAATAACGGACGAAAAATCATTCAGCAGCGGATTGATGATCTGATGAAGAAATTCACGACCGGGTGTTCACCGGTTGAGTTGCGGGACGGGATTGTCAGACAGGGCCAGGTCTACAATTCCTGATGGCCTACCTTTAGATTAGCATCCAGATATGTAACAGGACGGGGTAAGAAAATGACCCTCGCAGAGGGTCAGGAATTGTATAGTCATGCAGACCCCCAAAACAGGCGGGGCGGGTGGTTGGGTGGTGTCACCTGCACCCTCCAATTTTTGTTGGGCTACGACCAACCTGCTGCCAACTGCCTATTGCATATTGCCTGATACCCTGGCAATATTCTCAATGAAAAGATCAAATAGAAAATCCGTATCGGTGGGGCCACCGGAGGCCTCGGGGTGGAACTGGGTGGAGAAGAAGGGTTTCGAGATATGCTTCATCCCCTCGTTGGTGTTGTCATTCACATTGACAAACAGCGGCACCCAGCCGGCAGGGAGAGTATTGTTGTTCACTGCAAAACCATGGTTCTGGGAAGTGATATAAGCCCTGTCAGTGCCCACCATCAGCACCGGCTGGTTGTGACTGCGGTGGCCGTAACGTAACTTATAGGTATCAGCCCCGGCCGCCAGCGCCATGAGCTGATTGCCCAGGCATATTCCGAATATCGGTCTGTCATCGTCAAGTGACTTCCTGATATTGTCTATGGCAGTCCGGCACATCTTAGGATCACCCGGACCGTTGGTCAGGAACAGGCCGTCATATTCTTCAGCGGAATAGTCATAATCCCACGGCACCCTGATGATAGTGGTGTCACGCTTCAGAAGGTTACGTATGATATTGAACTTTACCCCGCAATCGACCAGCAGTATCCGGTACCGGCCGTTGCCATACACCTTGCGTGCAGAGGTGCTCACTTCGGCTACCAGGTTAACCTTATTGGGGTCATAGAACTCCGCTGTCATCCCTTCAGGCTCCACCTTGCCAAGCATGGATCCCTTCTCCCGAATCCTTTTTGTGAGCGCACGGGTATCAATGCCAAAAATACCGGGCACATTGCTGCGCCGCAGCCATTCGTCGAGGCTTTCTATTGCGTTCCAGTGGCTGTATTCAAATGAATAATCGGATGCTATCAGTGCTGAGATATGGACGCCTGATGATTCGTAAAACATGAACAGGTCGTCCTGTTCGTTCTTTCCCGGTGCGCCGTAGTTGCCCACCAGCGGATAGGTGAGGCAGAGTATCTGTCCCCTGTATGAGGGGTCTGTAAGGCTCTCGGGGTATCCTGTCATGGCGGTGTTGAACACCACCTCGCCGGCGGCCGCCACCGGTGCTCCGAACGACCAGCCCCGGTAGACAGTACCGTCCTCAAGGGTCAGTCGTACACTGATTCTGTTATTGTTTCTCACCCTGCTGTTTTTATTGCGGTTTCTATCTGTTCAAGTGCCTTTTTCACCGTGGCGCGCGGGCACGCCAGGTTCATCCGCAGGAAACCTTCACCACCCGGACCGAAACGGAAGCCTTCATTCATCCCTACTCCGGCCTGCTCAACGAAGAAACGGTTCAGTTCCGTACCGTTCAGGCCCATCGCCCGGCAATCGAGCCATATCATATAGGTAGCCTCGGGCCTCACCGGCCTGATCTGCGGCAACCGGTCATGGCAGAAATTCATGACCAGGTCAACATTACCCTCAACATAGTACATCAGTTCTGCAAGCCAGGCGCGACCATGAGTGTACGCTGCCTCGGAGGCAATATTGCCAAAAATATTTCCCAGATGCATGTGAAGCCCCACCAGCGTATGCCTGTATTTTTCCATCAGTTCCGGATCGGATATGATCACGGACGAGGTTGACAGCCCTGCCAGGTTGAAGGTCTTGCTTGGCGCCATGCATGTGACTGTCACTGATGCCGCCCTGTCAGACAGGGATGCCATGGGTTCGTGCTTTATACCCGGAAGTGTCAGATCAGAGTGAATTTCGTCGGAAAGGATAATGATTCCTTTTTTGTGGCATATCTCCGCGAGTTGGTTAAGCTCCTCGCGGGTCCATGCTCTTCCCACAGGGTTGTGAGGGTTTGAGAGGATGAGCATTCGTGAACGAGATGTTATCGCCCTGCGCAAACCCTCAAAGTCCATTATCCAGCCTTTATCCGTCTCCAGCAACGGGTTGAAGACCAGCTTCCGCCCGTGATCATTCACTGCCCCGTAGAATGGCGGGTATACAGGCGGCTGGATGATGATCTCATCACCCGGTGAGGTATAGGCCAGAGTACACATATTGAGCGCTGGCACAACTCCCGGGCTGAACTCGATCCATTCGCGCCGTATTTCCCATTCATACATCTCCGAAGCCCACCTGATGAACGAATTGAAATATGCGTCCGGCCTGTATGAATATCCGAGTATTTCGTGGTTCAGTCTTTCGCGCAGCGCCTCGATAATAAAGGGAGGGGTGCTGAAATCCATATCCGCGATCCACATCGGTATCACGTCGGCCCTGCCGAAGACCTCCTCACGCTTGTCCCATTTGAGACAGTTGCTGTTCTCCCGGACAGGCGCCTCGTCGAAGTTGTAAGTCATGGGTTTGTTGTTGCTACGGGATGCAAAGTTAGCAGAAAATGGCAATGAACAACCGGCCTGTCGGCGGTGTTTAGACACTATGTCAGCCGGACTGAGAGCATGGTTTAATTATTCTTGAAATAATATTCCGACTGAATATGTAAAAAATCTTATTTTTACGTAGCCAAAACACAAGTACCAAACAACAGTTATATGAAAAAGACTTACACGACGATACTGGCAGCTGTATTGATTCTGACAGTTGCCGGTCTGTCTTCCTGCAAGAACAGGGGCGAAACAAGGAAACAGAAAGAGATCTCAGAGGTTGAGCTCGAGGCACTGGAACAGAAGATCGAAGAAAACGTATACCCTCTGCCCACGTCTGCAGAGGTTATCAAGAAACTCACCGACCTGGACCTGGGATACATTCTTGGAGCCACCAATCCTACTGAGAATGCCCGTAACTACGTCGAGAGTTACAACCGTTCCGTCAACCTTGGTGTTTTCGGTGCCGATCTCAGCTATGCCACCCTTTATAATATGCAGCAGGATGTGATTGATTATCTGGCTGCCATTCGCACTCTGGCCCTGGAGCAGAACCTGTCCAAGATTTATGACGAGTCGCTCTATGACAGAATCAAAGCCAATTTTGACAACAGGGATACACTGGTTAACGTTCTCACGGACGCATTTGACCGTACCTATTCATATATGGTTGATGCGGGTCAGGCAAACCTGGCTCTGCTTATGGTAGGAGGAGCATGGGTTGAGGGGATGTATCTCACTCTCTCTGTATCGGAATCAGGCGGACATCTCTCAGGTTTTGAGTCGACCATTCTGGACCAGAAGAAGTCCTTTGAGCTCTTTATGGAGCTTGCATCGCCTCATAACACTGATCCGCTTGTTGCCAGGATACTTACAACCATGCAACCCATAAGTGATATCTATGCGAGCCTTGGCACAAGCCTTACCATGGAAAATATCGAGGCCCTGAAAAAGGCCGTGAATGGGGTCAGGGCTGAACTGATTAAGTGAGAATCAACAGATACCGAAAGACCGCAAACAAAACTTGCGGTCTTTTTTTAAGGTTATGAGGGAATCAGTATTACATGCGCTGATACATATTTTTGCCATTATCTCCACCGTAAACCCGGCCGGGGTTACGGTCAGAGGCAAGAAGATCCTTCGCAGCTACTTACGGCGGTATCTTAACCAGGAGCTTGAAGAGGAGTACTTCAAGCTTTACGAAAACAATCTTCATTTCTACGAACGCGAGCTTAAGGCTGTTGAGGAGGGGGAACTGTCAGACGAGGACTCGCTCATCACTTTTCAGATCACCAACATTTGCAGGCAGATAAAGAAAGGCCTCTTCATCGAAGAGAGGATGATTGTCTTTCTGCAACTGCTTGAGTTTGTTTTTGAGGACGGAACCATCTCCGAGCAGGAATCGTCAATCATTGACATAGTAGCGCGTACCTTCAATATCTCGCAGGATGAAAAGACCGATGCGCATGCCTTTATGCTCGGAATGCGGTTCGATCATATCAGACCGGAGTCATTTCTTGCCATCGAGGGGGAGGGCAATATAGGTGAAGCTTCCTCCAGGTATGCCAATTATCACGAATGGCACCATATGGTCTCAAGAGGGCTTCGGGGCACCATCTACGTGCTCTTTGTGAAGAGTACCGGTCACATCCTGTTCATGTACGAGGGGAAGATGCAGCTCCACTTCAAGGGCCGCAACGTGGTACCGCTGCGTCCATTCCTGCTGGACCCCGGCGTCAACATCCGGGGCCAGGGAATAGCTCCTCTCTATTATACAGCCATCTTCAGAAAATTCATCAGGGCTGGCTTCGTTGAAGATATCCTCTTTGAAGGCCATAATATCGAATATACCTTCAAAGGTTCGGATAACGGCATCAAGCCGATGAGCTTCAGCATCAAGTCAGGTAACCTCGTCGGCATAATGGGAGGCAGCGGAGTTGGCAAGAGCACCCTGCTGAACATCCTTAACGGGAAGCTCAAGCCCGAAAAGGGTTCAGTCTACATCAACGGCTATGATCTGCACAACGAATCCGAAGAACTCAACGGTCTGATCGGATACGTACCTCAGGACGATCTCCTGATAGAGGAACTTACCGTTTACCAGAACCTGTATTACAATGCAAGGCTCACCTTTGGAGGTTATGACGAGGAGAAACTGAACAAGGTTGTTGAGGATGTTCTCAGGGAACTGGATCTCTATGACTATCGTGACCTGCTTGTTGGTGACCCGCTGAACAAGAAAATAAGCGGCGGACAGCGCAAGAGACTCAACATAGGCCTGGAGCTGATGCGGGAGCCGGCTGTACTCTTTGCTGATGAACCTATCTCGGGACTGGCATCACACGATTCAGAGAATGTAATGCAACTGCTTAAAGACCAGACTATAAACGGCAAACTGGTTTTTGTCATCATTCACCAGCCCTCGTCAGACATTCTGAAGATGTTTGACAGGCTCTGGGTGCTCGACAGGGGCGGTTACATGATTTATGACGGTGATCCCGTTGATGCCATAGTTTACTTCAAGACCGAGACCTCACAGGCCAATGCTGCCGAGAGTGAATGCCCCACCTGTGGCAACGTGGAGACGGATGAGATACTGCAAATAGTTGAAGCGAAGGTGGTTGACCCTGATGGTCGCCGCGGGAAGGAGAGACAGGTGTCACCTGTTGAGTGGTACCATCGATACAGGCAGAAGATGGAACCAGCCCTGTCCGGGAAGCCTGAGATGAAGCCTTTGCCTCCGAGCAACTTCAAGATTCCGGACCGGGTGAAGCAGGTACGCACTTTCGTCAAGAGAAACCTCGTAAGGAAGTATGCTGACAGGCAGTATATGATCATCAACCTTCTTGAGCCCCCGTTACTTGCCGTAATACTTGCTTTTGTCTCAAAGTATATCTCTGACGGTGTTTATCTTTTCTCTGACAACAAGAGCTACCCGGTGTTCATGTTCATGTGCGTCGTGGTTGCCCTGTTCCTCGGGCTGACCGTCAGCGCAGAGGAGATATTTCGCGACAGAAGGATACTTGAGCGTGAGAAATATTTGAACATCAGCCGGTCCAGCTACCTCTTCTCGAAGATAAATTTCCTTTTTGGCCTGTCGGCGGTACAGACTCTGATGTATGTGGTCATTGCGCAGCATATTCTTGAGGTTGAGGGAATGATGTGGCGTCACTGGCTGATATTGTTCGCCACATCGTGTTTTGGCAATATGGTAGGTCTGAACATCTCCGCAGGCATGAAGACAGTGATAAGCATTTACATTCTGATCCCCCTGGTGCTGGTGCCCCAGCTTTTACTTGGAGGAGCCATGGTCAGGTTTGACGACCTGCACCATTCCCTCACCCGCAAGGTGTATGTCCCGGTCATAGGGGATGTAATGACTACCCGATGGGCCTATGAGGCCATGGCGGTGGAACAGTTCCGGTCAAACAAATACATGAAGCCCTTCTTCCTGACTGAGATGCTGATCAGCCGGTACGACTGGCAGTCGGCCTTCCTGATACCCGAGCTGAAACGCAAGAGCAACGAATGTGCATGGGCTGCCGGCAAACCGGAATATGAAGATGTTTACCGTAACAACCTCGACAAGCTTGAGCTCCACATCACGGAGCTGAGTGCCGAAGCCGGACTTGATCCTGCCCAGGCTATCAGGGTAATCAGGAGAGTGCCGTTCACCAGTGATGCATCCTTTATTGTCAATGATTATCTTGACTCTCTTCAGAAGGCGGTCAGGGGGTTCTATCTCAGGCAGACTGCAGTAAAGGACAGTATCACGAGGAGCATTGTTGCGGATATCGGACAGGAGGCTCTGGTAAAACTTCGGACAGAAAACCACAACAATGATCTGGCCGATATGGTCCTCAACCGGACTGTCCGGAAAAAACTCTACGAGACTGAAAAACGTATAATACAGAAGTCAGATCCCGTGCTGATGCTCCCCGGCTCCCGGTCAGGCAGGGCTCATTTTTATGCTCCTTTCAAGATGATCGGCAACCTGAAGATCGGTACACTCTGGTTCAACCTGATGGTAATATGGATTATGAATGTTCTGCTCTTCGTGACGCTCTATTACAATTTGCTGAAGCTCCTGCTGAGCCTGCTGGAGAGGATTAGGATACCAGGTTTCGGATCTGACAGAATAGTACCGCCGTGGGAACTTATAAAGTAAGGCCGAAGAAGCACCTCGGGCAGCATTTCCTTAAGGATAAAAGGATTGCAGAGGCCATTGTCGGCTCACTTAGCGCTGAGGAGTGTGACACTGTAGTTGAAGTGGGTCCGGGTATGGGGGTGCTGACACACCTCCTGGCTGAGAGGAATCTTCCATCATTCAGGGTAGTGGAAATTGACCGGGAATCAGTTGATTACCTGCAAAAAAATCTTGGGGGCAGCACTGAGATAATTGAAGCCGATTTTCTCGGGCTTGATCTCGGGTCCCTGGGTGAGAGGATGGCTGTGATCGGCAATTTCCCGTATAATATTTCCAGTCAGATATTTTTTAAAATACTTGATAACCGTGACCGTGTCACAGAAGTGGTGGGAATGGTTCAGAAGGAGGTGGCGGAAAGAATCTGCTCCGGTCCCGCCAGCAGGGTCTACGGTATTCTGAGCGTACTCCTCGGGGCATGGTTTGATATTGAATATCTTTTTACGGTCAGCGAGCATGTTTTCTCACCGCCGCCGAAGGTTAAATCTGCAGTGATCAGGCTCACCCGTAATCACGTTCAGAAGCTTGACTGTGATGAGAAGCTCTTTGTGACCGTGGTGAAGCGTTGCTTCAACCAAAGGCGCAAGATGTTACGCAACCCCCTGAAAGACCTTGTCAACCCGGAATCAGGAGACATGCCGCTTCTGTCTATGAGGGCAGAGCAATTGTCAGTGGGACAGTTTGTTGAGTTGACAAACTGGGTGTCAGCGAGACTGAGACAACCGGCGGTGCAGGCAGTAGGGAAGCCAACGGGGCACAGAAGGGACCGGCCGGAAGGACATCAGTACAACCACCGGGATGATTAACCGGAAATCACAGGGAGCAGCTGCATGACCGGCGAAGAAGCCATTTTGGGGAATCAGCGGCCGGGCCGGCCGACCGGCAATCAGAACGAGTAGCCTATTGCCTCCACGGGATTCATCCTCGATGCCGCAGATGCCGGGGCGAAGCCGGCAATGATGCCAATAGTGGCAGAGATTAAGACAGCCAGTATAATATTCCCTGCAGTAAGATACATTCCGAGGGTGTAGAAGTAATTTACAAAGAGGGTTCCTATAAAGACTATTATCAGGCCGAGGATCCCTCCGGTAACTGATAACAGCACCGATTCAGTGAGGAACTGCTGAAGAATCCATCTGCGTTTTGCCCCGAGTGCCATCTGGATGCCTATGATGCTGGTCCGCTCCCGCACTGACACAAACATGATATTGGCAATTCCGAAGCCTCCGACAAGGATCGAAAAGCCTCCGATGATCCATCCGGCTATATTGATGCCCTTGAAGACAGGTTCAAGAGTGCTGGTTATCTGGCTGGCCTGGTTAATGGAAAAGTTGTTTTCTTCCCCGGGACCTATTCGCCTTGCGGCTCGCAGTATCATTATCACTTCGTCAGAGAGCTGCTGGACGGAGACGCCATCCTTTCCCCTGATCATGATGTCAGAGTTGAGAAACGGGTTACGGAAGTTGACAAACTGACGGCTGAAATCAAGCGGTACAAGCACACCCTCATCCATGCCGTTATCACTCATGCCACCCTTGCCCTCCTTCTTGAATACGCCGATAACCTGTGCTTTGTACCTGTCTATAGATATCTCCTTGCCTACCGGGTCAATTCTGTCAAAGAGCTTTTTGGCCACTTCTGCGCCGATGATTGCAACGGGTTTTCCTCCGGCAGATTCCGACTGTGTGAAGTAACGACCTTTTTCGATCTCAAACGACCTGACATTTTCAAAGTCGTGCGTGGCGGCCATGATCCATGTCTCATTGATCAGGTTTCCGCGGTATTTGACCGGCTCTGATGATCCGACTGTATAGCACAGGGCCTGTGTCGAGGCTGATCTTTTCACCAGCGCCTCATAATCATCAACTGAGGGTGGCGGCCACTTGATCATGTCCCACCACTTGATGTTGGCATCGGGCGCCCAGGGCCATTTCTCCACATAAATTGTGTTGTCACCAAGGCTTGCAATACTCTCCCTGATGCTGTTCTCCATCCAGTCAAATACTGTAAAGACCGAGATGATCGAGACAATACCAATGGTGATACCGAAGAGAGAAAGAAAGGTTCTGAGCTTGTTCACCGTAACGGAACCGAAGGCGAACAGAAAGCTCTCCCTGAACATTTTTAACCACATGGTCCCCGTTTTAAATTCCGATCAAAGATAGTCAAATCTGAAACATCAATACGTCCGCAATAAATCATCAATTCAATTAATTGACAAACATTGCCGATCAAAAAAAATATCTATTTTTATGCGATTGCTTCTGTCGTAGTGCCGTTAATATAACTCGTAGGTAATGAGGGATGTAAGAATAAAGAGTGCCTTTATTTCGGTTTATTATAAGGATGGCCTTGAGGCCATAGCCAAAAAGCTGAATGAGCTTGGCGTCACACTCATTTCCACAGGAGGCACCTGGGACTTCATTACTGCTGCAGGCATACCTGCAGGTAAGGTTGAGGATCTGACAACCTACCCTTCCATCCTCGGGGGGAGGGTTAAGACGCTGCATCCTGCTGTTTTTGGCGGCATCCTGGCGAGGAGGGACAATGAAACTGACATGAAGCAAGTGGCAGAGTATAACATTCCCCTCTTTGACCTGGTGATAGTTGATCTCTATCCGTTTGAAGAGACAGTGGCATCGGGAGCCCCGGACAGGGATATCATCGAGAAGATAGACATAGGAGGCATATCACTTATCAGGGCTGGGGCAAAGAACTGGGCAGATGTTCTTATCGTCTCATCCCGAAGGCAATACGGTACGCTGATGCAGATACTGGAGAGCGGTAACGGCGTGGTGAATGGCGATGACCGTTACCTCTTCGCCCTTGAGGCATTCAATATGACCTCACATTATGATACTGCCATCTTCAACTGGTTCAACAGAAGAGGTGATGTCAGCGTGTTCAGGCAAAGCATAACAGAGTCGCATTCACTCAGGTACGGTGAGAACCCCCATCAGAAGGGAGTATTTTTCGGAGACCTCCATAAAGTATTCAGCCGGTTGCACGGCAAGGAGATCTCATACAACAATCTGCTCGATATTGAGTCAGCCGTCAGTCTTATCGATGAGTTTAACGAGCCGACATGTGCTGTAATTAAGCACAATAATGCCTGTGGAGTGGCTTCACGTGACAGTCTGAAGGATGCATGGGAGGCTGCGCTGGCCTGTGATCCGGTATCAGCTTACGGCGGGGTTGCCATTTTGAACGGTGAGATTGATGAGAACCTGGCAGCAGAGATGGACAAGATCTTCCTCGAGATTGTTATGGCTCCTTCAATTACCCAAAGGGCTTTGGAAATACTGAGCTCAAAAAAGAACAGGATCATCCTTCAGCGTAAGGCCAAGGGAGATACTGCAGATTCCTTCAGATCGATACTGGGCGGTGTGCTGTGGCAGGAGCGCGACAGGGCGACTGAGAGTGTTGCAGAAATGAAGTCTGTGACATCGAGGTTCCCCACGGAGGAGGAGTACCGTGATCTGGTCTTTGCCAACAAGATAGTAAAGCACAGCCGCTCCAATGCCATCGTGCTTGCAAAGGGGCTGCAGCTCTGTGCCAGCGGCATAGGGCAGACATCAAGGATAGATGCCTTGCGGCAGGCCATTGACAAGGCCCGAGCCTTCGGCTTTTCGCTTGACGGAGCCGTGATGGCTTCTGATGCTTTCTTCCCCTTCCCGGACTCGGTCACCACCGCACATGAGGCAGGAATTACGGCTGTGGTTCAGCCCGGCGGTTCTGTCCGCGATCAGGAATCAATCGACTACTGCAATAAAACAGGTGTCACAATGGTTTTTACAGGTATACGGCATTTTAAACATTAATATAATCAATCAAGAAACAGCATAAAGGACCTATGGGATTATTTTCTTTTCTTTCACAGGAGGTTGCAATTGACCTGGGTACAGCCAATACGAATATTATTGCCAATGACAAGCTGGTTGTGGATGAGCCCTCGATAGTGGCCATTGACAGAAATACCGGAAAGCTTATCGCAATTGGCGAAAAAGCCAGGCAGATGCATGGCAGGACCCATGAAAACATCAGGGTCATCAGGCCGCTGCGTGACGGTGTCATAGCAGACTTCAATGCAGCCGAGCTGATGATCAGGGGTATGATCAAGATGATCAATACCGGGCCGAAGTTCTTCTCACCTTCTCTCAAAATGGTCGTGGGAATCCCCTGCGGAAGCACCGAGGTGGAAATCAGGGCCGTGCGCGACTCATCGGAGCATGCCGGAGGCAGGGACGTATACCTGATCTATGAACCCATGGCTGCTGCTATTGGCATAGGACTGGACGTGGAAGCGCCGGAGGGATGCATGGTTGTTGATATAGGCGGAGGAACCACCGAAATCGCCGTTATTGCTCTCGGAGGAATCGTCTGCAACAGGTCAATACGTGTTGCCGGCGACGGGTTCACCGCTGACATACAGGCATATATGAGGCATCAGCACAATATCAAGATAGGAGAAAAGACGGCGGAAGATATAAAGATTGCCGTTGGCGCTGCTCTTCCTGACATAGAGAATCCCCCAGCTGACTTCGTGGTCCGTGGCCCCAACCTGATGACCTCACTCCCGATAGAGATTCCGGTCTCATACCAGGAGATAGCCTATTGCCTCGACAAATCACTCACCAAGATTGAAGCTTCAGTTTTGCAGGTACTTGAACAGACACCTCCGGAGCTCTACGCTGATATTGTAAACAGAGGCGTATTCCTGGCCGGCGGCGGAGCTCTGCTGAGAGGACTTGACAAGCGTCTCACTGACAAGATAAACATTCCGTTCAGGGTGTCGGAAGACCCGCTTCACGCAGTTGTCAGGGGCACGGGCGTGGCTCTGAAGAACGTGGAGAAGTATCCCTTCCTGATGAGATAAATTAAATGCATGAATGAGAAGCCTTCTGAACTTCCTGCTCAGGTTTAAGACCCTGATTTTGTTTCTTGTGCTGGAAGCGGTTGCTCTCGTCATGATCTCAACATCCCATAACTATCATCAGACCGTTCTGTACGGCATCTCGCGAAATATTACGGGATTCGTTGCAGAACGGATTGAAAGGGGAACATATTATTTCCGCCTGCGGCAGGTCAACCAGGAACTCCTGGAGGAAAACACCCTGTTGAAAAAACAAATCGCAGAATTCTCCTCCCGCGTACAGGAGGGATTCATTCCTGTTCGCGACAGCGTCAGCGGTGCAAATTACACCTACCTGAATGCCAGGGTCATCACCAACTCCGTAAATAAACAGAAGAATTTCATCACGCTGGACAGGGGATCACGTCACGGCGTGAAAGAAGGAATGGGAGTGGCCTCTCCGTCAGGAGTGGTTGGCGTGGTAGTGGGTGTCTCGCGTAACTATTCCGTAGTAATGTCGTTGCTTAATACTGATTTCAGGTTGAGTGCAAGCATAGCGCGAAATGACTATTTCGGATCACTTACCTGGGACGGAACAAACTACAGATATGCCAGACTCTCGGAAATACCTCATCATGTAGCTGTAAGTGAGGGTGATACCATTGTGACGAGCGGCTTTTCTGCCATCTTCCCTGCCGGGCTAATGGCAGGAACTCTTACCGGAGAACAGAGGCGGGGGGGCGACTTCGTTTCGCTGAAGGTGCTTCTCTCTGCTGGCTTCAAGAAGCTGACGGATGTATACGTGATTGGCAACCTGACAAGAGAAGAACGCGAAAACCTTGAGAAGGAGGTTGCACAATGAACAGCATCATCAGATATGCCGGCGCATTTGTTCTGCTGATTATCCTTCAGCTGCTCATCTTCAATAATATTGAATTCAGCGGATACGTCAATCCCTTTGTATACGTGATGTTCATCCTGATCCTGCCGGTGGCAATACCGTCATGGATCCTGTTGGTGCTGAGCTTTCTTACCGGATTCATAATTGACCTTTTCTGCGGAACCCTTGGCGTGCATGCATTTGCCACGGTTCTTGCCGGTTTTGTCCGTCCCTGGGTGCTGTCACTCAACGTGACAGCCGACGGCGCTGAAGCAGAGATGTCACCCTCCTCATACAGGAGTGGTTTCCGGTGGTTCCTGATCTACACCGTTACGGTGGTACTGGTTCACCACCTTGCTCTCTTCCTCGTGGAGATATTCAGCCTCAGGTATTTCTTCCAGACGCTTCTCAGGGTTCTTCTGAGCACGGCAGTGACGACCTTTTTCATTATTCTCTTTGACTTCATAAGGCCACACAGATGAGGAGCCAGTCATGAAGGACAGATATGCAAACAGGAAATATTTTTTAATGGCGGTGGTTCTTCTGCTGGCGCTTATCCTGATAGTACGTCTTTTCTACATTCAGATAGTTGACAAGACTTACCGTGTTTCCGCTGCCAACAATGCGCTAAGGCCGGTGACGCAGTATCCTGCACGTGGTCTCATCTATGACCGCAACGGTGAACTGATTGTTTACAACCAGGCAGCCTATGACCTTCTGGTGATCCCGGTACATACCAGTGCTTTTGACACGGCCAGGTTCAATAATATCCTCGGAATAACCATGGATGATTTCCGGGCCAGGATGAAGTCTGCCCTAAGCTATTCACGACGTGCCCCGTCAGTCTTCATGAAGATGATCTCTTCTGAAACCTATGCCCTGCTGCAGGAGGAGCTCTACCGCTTTCCGGGATTCTACGTGCAGGCACGAACTCTCAGGAAATACACCAGACCGGTGGCGGCTCACCTGCTCGGATATGTCGGGGAAGTTGATAATAAGCTGATTTCCAAGGATAAGTACTATCGCTCCGGTGACTATATCGGTGTAAGCGGGATTGAGAAATCATACGAGGAGCATCTCCGGGGGCGCAAGGGAGTTAACATTTTCCTTGTTGATGTGCATAACAATATCAAGGGGTCATATGCCGAAGGGAGGTTTGATACGGTAGCCATACCGGGTACCAGTCTGTGGTCAACCCTTGACCTCTCACTGCAGGAGTACGGTGAGAGGCTGATGCAGAACAAAACCGGGTCTATTGTTGCCATTGAACCGGCTACAGGAGAGATACTGACTCTGGTCTCTTCTCCCACCTATGATCCGTCATTGCTTGTCGGCAGGATCAGATCGGAGAATTTTTCAATGCTTCAGGCTGACACTGTCAAGCCGCTATTTGACAGGGCATTGATGGCCTCTTACCCTCCGGGTTCGACTTTCAAGATTATGAACGGCCTCATCGGGCTTCAGGAGGGTGTCATCAGACCCACCTCACTCTTCAGCTGCAGTAACGGCTATCATGTCGGATCCCTGACTGTGGGATGCCACTCTCACCGCTCACCCCTCGACCTCCCTGAAGCGGTCGCACAGTCATGCAACGCATGGTTCTGCAACGCCTTCAGGAACATACTTGAAAACCCGGACTACAGCTCTGTTCATGATGCTTATGACAAGTGGAGGGAATATCTTGTAGCGTTTGGATTCGGGAACAAACTGGGGATAGACCTGCCCAACGAGCTCTCCGGGTTCATCCCGGCGAGTTCCTACTATGACCGTTATTACGGGAAGGACCGGTGGAAGGCCCTTACGGTAATATCACTGGCAATAGGTCAGGGAGAGATAGGCGCGACACCGCTTCAGATGGCCAATATGGCTGCGGTGATAGCAAACAGGGGTTCATTTTATATTCCTCATGTGGTCAAGAAGATAGGAGATAACGGAGCTCCTTCGCCGCTTTACACACAGAAATACATTACCGGAATCTCACCGGAAAATTTCGAACCGGTTATCGAGGGGATGGAGGGAGCTGTTAATGGCGGCCCTGGCTCTACTGCCCGCGGTGCCCGTCTTGACAGTATCATTATCTGCGGCAAGACCGGAACGGCACAGAACCCTCACGGGAAGGATCACTCGATCTTCGTGGCCTTCGCACCGAAGGACAACCCGCAGATTGCCATTGCTGTATACGTGGAGAATGCCGGGTTCGGCTCAACCTTCGCCGCACCGATTGCCAGTCTGCTGATAGAGAAATACCTTACCGGTGAGGTAAAGAGAACGTACCTGGAGGATCATGTTTTAAAAATGGTGATTAAACCTGGTGGACAAGAATAGTAACATACTGGCGAGGCTCGACTGGATAACGGTTATACTGTGGCTGGTGATGATGGCCATGGGATGGCTGAATATTTATGCAGCCGTATACAATGAAAACCATACAAGCATCTTCGATCTCTCACAGCGTTACGGCAAGCAGCTGATGTTTATTATTGCCGCCCTGGTGCTTGCAGTTTTTGTCATGGTGACTGACAACAAACTGTGGTTCTTCTTTGCCTGGTTCATCTACGGCTTTTTCATGTTGCTGCTTATCCTGGTTCTGGTTCTTGGAAAAGAAGTCAATGGTGCCAGGGCGTGGTTTGATTTCGGGGCCTTCGGCCTCCAGCCTTCCGAGTTCGCAAAGTTTGCCACCGGGCTCGCTCTGGCCTCCTACCTGAACTCACAGAGACAGTTGTATAACACCCGGACGATGGTATCAGCCACTGCCATTATCCTTTCACCTGCATTGCTGATAGCGTTACAGCCTGACATGGGATCGGTAATAACCTATTTCGCCTTCTTTATTGTTCTATACCGCGAGGGTATGAGCATATGGGTTTTCATCACGGCCATACTTGCCGTGGTGCTGTTTCTGCTGACACTCATGCTTGGTAACCTGCCGGTGGCAGTAGGCCTTCTGGTTGTCGCAGCAATAGCCCTGATCGTGACTTCAGGCTATAAGGTCTCACTCAGGGCTGCAGGTGTCATGGCGGTGGCAGGGGGCGTGGCTTACGCGGCAGGACACTATCTGCTTGATCTCGAACTGGTACTGATAATTTTAATTGCAGTGCTCCTGGCAGGAATCGTGTATGCCTGGTATATCTATCGTCAGAAGATGAAGAACCAGGCTGCTATTTATGTTTTTCTGCTTTTCGGACTGCTATATCTCTTCACTGTAGACTATGCCTTTCACAATGTTCTCAAACCACATCAGCAGACAAGAATAAATATCATGCTCGGAGTGGAGGCTGATCCGTACGGGGAGGGATATAACCTTAATCAGTCACTCATCTCAATCGGCTCGGGCGGATTCGCCGGGAAAGGATACCTTAACGGGACCCAGACCAAATTCAAGTTCGTACCCGAACAGAGTACCGACTTCATTTTCTGCACTGTGGGTGAGGAGTGGGGATTCATCGGTTCGACTGTTGTAATTGGATTTTTTGTCTGGCTCCTGCTCAGGTTGCTGATGATGGCGGAGCGACAGCGTACTACCTTTGTACGGGCATACGGCTACGGCGTCTTCGGACTGTTCCTGGTACACTTTTTTGTCAATATAGGGATGACAATCGGAGTGATGCCGGTTATAGGCATACCATTGCCCTTCTTCAGTTATGGCGGCAGTTCACTGTGGGGATTCACGATACTGCTCTTCATCTTCCTGCGCCTGGATGCGGGAAGAACGGAGTATCTGGGTTAACGGAAAGAAGTACCTCTTCGGTTAAGGGACAAGGCGTAAAATCGGAACAGTCAGGTTGAATGCCCTTAATGATCAGAAGGGAACGCGGATTCCCGGGGAGAGTTCAATCCCGAACTCCGACTCCACATAGTTTATCAATTGCGGGAAGAACTCCATGAAGTCCTCCTCTATGGAGTAGTACTGCTTCTTCCACACCCTCATGGCCCAGCGTGTTTCCTTCGGCAGTGAGGTTCTGCCGCTCAGCGTCTTAAGCACCCTTTTAATCCCTCTCCGGGTCTGATAAGTCTCCAGCCAGTTGTCAATTATGAAAAAGGGCATCTTCTCACGCACATTCTCGGGAAGGATCTCGAAGTTGTTCACCATGGCCCGGTAAAAGTTGTAGGTCACGCTCTCAAGCGGCCTCCTGGAAAAGAGATCCCACTCCCTGGTAAGGTAATGATCATAGAGAATATCAATTATTACACCCGCGTATTTCCTGTACTTACCCACGAAGTGGAGCTTGCTGCGGTGGACCACCGGATGCCTGTCGGTAAAGGCGTCAATGTGACGGTGAATGATGATTCCCTTGCGAATCCCCTCAGGATATTTCAGGTAATCACGGCCCTTCACATAATCACCTATGTAGTTGCCGATGATTATGTTATCAGAATCGCCTGAGAGATATATGTGTGCCAGGACATTCATCCGCTGCAAGTTAGTGCAAAGTTCCTGCCAATCTGCTGAGGTTTAAAATATTAAGCAGTGATTTAATCAACAAACCCTTCTTAATTATTAACTTGCATGTTATCAAAATATTATGAACCTCAGAAAGATTAAATGAAACTGACTAATATCACTTCTGTTTTCAGTTACAAATTATAAATTTGCCGGATATGTGAACTGACTGGAACAGATAATATTTAAAAAATATAAATAAATAACGAGGAGGTTATATGTTAAAAAGGAATGTTATCATCATTGGAGCCGCGGGCAGGGATTTTCACAATTTCAATACCTACTTCCGCGATAATGAACTTTACAATGTCGTTGCGTTCACTGCTGCCCAGATTCCGGATATTGACGGCAGAAAGTACCCGGCCGAACTGGCTGGCAAGCTTTATCCCGACGGCATTCCCATCTATTCCGAGAGTGATCTGCCTCGCCTGATCAGTGAACTGAAGGTCGATGACTGTGTGTTCGCATACAGTGATGTGACTTATCAGAAGGTCATGTCGATGAGTGCCATAGTAAACGCTGCCGGAGCCAATTTTTCGCTACTGGGATGGAGGGAGACGATGGTGAAGAGTACGAAACCCGTTATCGCCGTAGGCGCTGTCCGTACCGGTTGCGGCAAAAGCCAGACATCCCGCAGGGTCATTGAACTGCTTATGAAAAAGGGTCTGAAGGTAGTGGCAGTGCGTCACCCGATGCCTTACGGGAACCTCGTTGAGCAGAAAGTGCAGCGCTTTGCAGTGGTTGAAGACCTGGAGAAGCACAAGTGTACCGTTGAGGAGATGGAGGAGTACGAACCTCATGTCGTACGCGGTAACGTAATTTATGCCGGAGTAGATTATGAAGCAATCCTCCGTGCAGCAGAGAATGATCCCGACGGTTGTGATGTGGTGTTGTGGGACGGAGGGAACAATGACTTCCCCTTCTACAATCCTGACCTGATGATTACCGTTACGGACCCGCACCGTGCCGGCCATGAGCTGACATATTATCCGGGCGAAGTGACCCTCCGTCTGGCCGATGTGGTTGTCATTAACAAGATGGACAGCTCTGCTCCGGGTGACATACAGACTGTTCGAGAAAGCATTGAAAAGGTATCCCCCAAAGCTATCGTGGTTGACGGGGCATCACCCATCAGTGTTGATGATCCCTCAATTATCAAGGGTAAGCGTGTTCTGGTGGTCGAGGATGGCCCGACACTTACCCATGGTGAGATGAAGATAGGTGCAGGTGTGGTTGCAGCCCGCAAGTTTGGTGCTGCTGAACTGGTTGATCCCAGACCGTTCACCGTTGGAAAGATGACCGAGACCTTTGAGAAGTATCCGAACATCGGTACCCTTCTTCCAGCTATGGGTTACGGTGATCAACAGCTTAAAGATCTGGAGACCACCATCAACAATACTGACTGCGATGCCGTGGTTATAGGCACACCCATTGACCTGAACCGCATCATCAACATCAAGAGACCCTCAACCAGGGTATGGTATGATCTACAGGAGATCGGCCGCCCGAACCTTGAGGAGGTGATTGATGATTTTGTGAAGAAGCACAAACTTTAGGCAAGAGAGGGCCGATCTGCCAGCCGGCGGAGAGGAGACAACCTGCAGGGAAGGACAATAGTGCAGTCAGCAGTCTACAGTCCCCAGTCAGCTGCCCGGAAACCGGCAGGTCTGACCGGGGATTTTTTTATTATAAATTGACTGCCGATTGCTGACTGCAGACTGCCGGCTGAAATTGTTTATCTTTGCGGCAGAAACTGAGTTATGCCTGATCTTAAAGCTGCTGATGTAACCCTTGTAGGCTCAGGGAGCTGGGCTACGGCCATGGCCATGGTGCTTGCTTCCAACGGAAGATACGTTTCCTGGTACATTGACAGACCCGAGATTTACCGGCATTTAAGACGATATCATCAGAACCCTTATTATCTCACCTCGGTGAAACTGGATCCTCAACTGGTAATGCCGGTTGATAATATTACTGAAGCTGTTTCCGCTTCAGAAATAGTGATCCTGGTAACCCCGGCGGCATTCCTTAAGGCGGAGCTTGAAGGATTGGATGATGATATGTTCCGGGGAAGGATTGTCTGCTCAGGAATAAAAGGCATAGTGCCCGGCAACAATACTGTTGTGGGAGAGTACATTCACTCACGTTACGGTGTGCAGTATGATGACATAGTAATTATTACAGGCCCCAGCCATGCTGAGGAGGTGGCGATGGAGAAGCTCACTTATCTCACCTTCGCCTCACCTGATACATCTCACGCCGGGAGGGTTGCGGATCTTTTCTCATGCAGATGGATAATGACCGTAATTTCCTCTGATATATTCGGCACCGAGTATGCCGCCGTAATGAAAAACATATATGCAATTGCTGTAGGAATAGCCCACGGACTGGGTTACGGTGACAATTTTATTGCCGTCCTGCTTGCAAACGCTGCCGGGGAGATGCGACGGTTCGTTGAGGCACTCTCTCCCGGGGAAAGGGATATAACTGATTCTCCGTATCTCGGAGACCTGCTGGTAACAGGTTATTCACAGTTCAGCCGGAACAGGAACCTTGGACACATGATAGGCAAAGGGTATTCTGTAAGAAACGCTTTGCTTGAGATGACGCAGGTGGCTGAGGGATATTATGCATCAGGCTGCATCAATGAGGTAAAGAAGAAGACCGGATCAGACACTCCCATCGCGGATGCCGTTTACAGGATTCTGTACCTGAACTCTGCCCCGGCGACGGAGATAAGAATACTTTCAAAAAATCTAAGATAAGAATATGAAAAGTGACCTTTCTGTAAACGTTAACGGCATCGGTTCTTTTATTGGCAAGGAAGAACTTAGCAGATTAAGTGTCAGTGCAATCGAGCATCTTGTGGCTCTCAGGGAAGGCAGTGGCCGGGGGAGTGAATATACCGGCTGGCTGAGGCTTCCTGACAAAACCATTTCAGAGACAGCCCCTGTTCTGGGCTGTGCCAGGAGGCTTCGTGCCCAGGCGCCGGTGACAGTTGTTGTCGGCATCGGCGGGTCATACCTGGGTGCCAGGGCATTGACAGAAGCGCTCAATGACCCCTTCGCCGTACAGGAACACCGGCTGCTTTTTGCAGGCCACACCCTGAGTGAGGACTACCATGCCGCTCTGCTGAAATATCTCGACAGCACTTTATATAATATTGTAGTCATCTCCAAGAGCGGCACCACCACTGAACCGGCAATCGCTTTCCGCATCCTGCGTGATCACCTCAGGAGCAAGGTGGGAGCCCCTGCTATGAAGTCACATATAGTAGCCATAACTGATGCCAGGCGCGGAGCACTGCATGACCTGGCGGTAAATGAGGGTTATGAGACATTCGTGATCCCTGATGATGTAGGCGGCCGTTATTCTGTTCTGACACCTGTGGCCCTGCTCCCACTGGCGCTGGCCGGGTATGATATCGGTGCATTCGCGCAGGGAATGCTTGACATGGCCCTCTCAGTCAGGGAAGGTAATGACACGCCTGCGAATATAGCAGTAACCTATGCGGCTGCCCGTAACACCCTGTATGAAATGGGCTACTCGACAGAGATCCTCATCAGCTATGAACCATCGCTGGTTTTCCTGGCGGAGTGGTGGAAGCAGCTATACGGTGAGAGTGAGGGGAAAGAGAGCAAGGGCATTTTCCCGGCATCGGTGACTTTTACAACCGACCTTCATTCAATGGGGCAGTATATCCAGCAGGGCGAACGAAAGCTGTTCGAAACAGTGATACACATAAAGGAATCGCATAAGAAGCTGGTTGTGCCGGTGGCATCAGATAATTCAGACGGTATCGGATTCATCGCCGGCAGAAGGATGACCGAGGTAAATCACAAGGCCGAAGCCGGAACCCGCATAGCACATACTGAAGGAGGAGTGCCGGTTATTGTTATCAGCATGGAGAGGATAGATGAATACAACCTCGGTCAGCTGATGTATTTCTTTGAGCTGGCATGCGCCATCAGCGGCTATGTTCTGGGTGTTAATCCGTTTGATCAGCCGGGAGTGGAGTCATACAAGAAGAATATGTTCGCCCTGCTGGGCAAACCCGGTTTTGAAGCAGAACGGGAGCGGCTGGAGAAGGAGTTACAGGCGAAGGGGTAGTACTCAGACAGGCTTATACAGCCCGTCAATATCAGAGCCGGCAAAACCGGCATCATAGAGATATTTCGGGACATCACTCAGCCTCTTTGCCTGCGCGGGGGTTATGAGCGGATAGTGCCTGACCGTGTATGTATGATCACCTATATACTCAAGATCTTCATCAGCGGTTTCCCAGTTACAGTCATCAAACCTTGAAAGATCAATGGTTCGTGAGTAACTCCTCAGCGTCTTCTGGCCATTCAGATTATAGTACATGTCGAAGTAAGATATTGCCAGTTCGCGCAGTGTCCTGTAAACCGGTTCGCGGAAGCGGAGGACCGTTGTGTTTGATTTTGCTATTGCACCCCAGCAGTTGCCTTCACGGAAGACTGCAATTATATGGTCATCATCATTTTCGGCCGTCAGGTCAACAATGAGGGGAGGGTATCCCAGCCTTCGGAGAGCTGCAGCAGCAAGCATCCCTCCATCCATACAGTGCGCCATCCTTTCTTTCAATACAAGAAGAGGCGAAAGTGTTCGTTTGGTGGTATTGTACGGAATGGAATCAAGGAACTCCTGGATCCTGGCCGGGGAATCCAGCAGCTTCATCAACTCACTCAACTCCATGCATTTATTATAATCAGCCATTATGAGTTCTGCAATGCTGTATGTTTATGGCTAAATTCGCAACTCGCAATTCGCAACTCGCACTTCTATACCTCCGGCTTCATCTGCGGGAAGAATAGCACATCCTGTATTGAGGGCTGGTTGGTCATGAACATGGTGAGCCTGTCGATACCCATTCCCATCCCCGAGGTGGGAGGCATGCCGTATTCGAGTGCCCTGACAAAGTCCATGTCAATGAACATCGCCTCATCATCCCCCTTTTCAGAGAGCCGAAGCTGTTCCTGGAAGCGCTCGAGCTGGTCAACAGGGTCATTCAGTTCAGAGTAGGCATTGGCCAGTTCCTTCCCGTTGACCATCAGCTCGAAACGTTCGGTAAGTCCGATCTTGGCACGGTGCTTCTTCGTCAGCGGTGAGGTCTCCTGCGGGTAATCGATAATGAATGTAGGCTGGATGAAGTGATGCTCACACTTCTCACCGAAGATCTGATCAATCAGCTTACCCTTGCCCATTGAGGGCGAGTGGCCTATTTCCATCCTGTCACATTCACGGCGCAGGTCATCTTCGGTCATGTCAGTTATGTCAATACCTGCATATTCTTTTATGGCATCAGTCATGGAGATGCGCCTGTAGGGAGCCTTGTAGTCAATTACCTTATCGCCCAGTGGCACTTTGGTTGTTCCGTGGAGGTCCGTGGCCACCTTTTCAAGTATCTTCTCGGTAAACTCCATCATCCAGTTGTAGTCCTTATACGCTACATAGATCTCCATGACTGTGAACTCCGGGTTGTGTGTGCGGTCCATCCCCTCGTTGCGGAAATCCTTTGCAAACTCATAGACTCCGTCATATCCTCCCACTATAAGCCTTTTAAGGTACAGTTCGTCCGCAATGCGAAGATATAAAGGTATGTCGAGGGCATTGTGATGAGTTTTGAACGGCCTTGCTGCGGCACCGCCGGGAATTGGCTGGAGCACCGGAGTCTCAACCTCGAGGTATCCGTATGAGTCAAAAAGTTCACGCATTGACCTGATTATCTGGGTGCGCTTGCGGAATGTCTCGCGCACATCGGGATTTATGATCAGGTCTACGTAGCGCTGCCGGTAGCGCATCTCAGGGTCAGTGACAGCATCGTACAGTACGCCGTCCTTCTCCTTGACAACGGGAAGGGGACGGAGCGACTTGCTGAGCAGTGTCAGCTCCTTTACATGAACTGTTATCTCACCCATCTGGGTACGGAAGGCGAAGCCCTTCACACCGATGATGTCGCCTATGTCGAGAAGCTTTTTGAACAGGGTGTTGTAGAGAGTCTTGTCTTCGCCCGGGCAGAGGTCGTCACGGCGCACATATATCTGTATGCGTCCTGATGAATCCATCAGCTCGGCAAATGAGGCGTTGCCCATGATGCGGCGGCTCATGATCCGGCCGGCGAGGCACACCTCAGGAAATTTGTCCTCAGTGTCACTGAATCCTGACAATATCTCGGCGGCAGTGGTGTTGACAGGGTACATTGCTGCAGGATAAGGATCAATGCCTAGTTTGCGTATCTCTTCAAGTGATTGCCTGCGAACCTGTTCCTGCTCGCTCAGTTGGGTTGTACTCATGCTTTGAAAATTTGTGCAAAGGTATAATTAGTGTTTGTCTTTAAACTCAAAA
>DFYY01000012.1 GCA_002383485.1 Bacteroidales bacterium UBA4070
TTGCGCTTACTAATTGAATTTTCGACTTAAACCCATTATTATACTCAGTTCAACTGATCCAAAACCGCTATTTTTTCTGCGGCGTGCATCAAATAAACCCTGATTTAAGATTTTATACCACCTTTATTATGAACATATGTTCACTATCTTTGTGCGGAGTTCAATCCTCACTTATGCAATTCAAAAAATAAATGATATCTGATTATCGCTGCATATACTGCCTCATGAAGTCGTACGGGAACAGGCTTGAAAAAGCCGAAATCCCTGTAGCTGCCAAGGAGCAGTTCACACACGGCATGCTGAAAGTGCTGAATGAAAAGTGGTACGGCATCTCTGCACCCGAGTGCGCCCGTGATATTCAGAGTCTATACAGGTCTGTCCTCAATGATCCTGACCCTTACAGAGATGTCAAGCGTGACAGTAATGATACAGTTCTTGCGATGTACAATGATCTTGCAGATATAGTAAGGAACTCTGACGACCCGTTCATCACTGCAATGAAACTGGCGATAGCCGGTAACATAATCGACTTTGCGGTACATGATCATTGCGATCTGCAAGGCACCGTTGATAAGGTGCTGAACTCCGGCTTTGCTGTTGATTATACACCTCAGTTACGGGAAGCGCTGAGTAAGGCAACGAAGGTGCTGTATATCGGTGACAATGCAGGTGAGATAGTCTTTGACAGGCTGCTTGTCAGGGAGATTGCACATCCGGGCCTTACTTTCTCAGTGAGAGGAGGGCCGGCCATCAATGACGCCACCATGGAAGATGCGGAATATGTTGGAATGACCGGATTGACAAGAGTCATCTCCAGCGGATACGATGCCCCTACAACCATTGTCTCAAGATCCGGTGAGGAATTCAGGCGTTGCTTTGAAGAGGCTGATGTGATTATCTCCAAAGGACAGGGTAATCTTGAAGGGCTGATAGGCGAACATGACAGTCGCATCTTCTTCCTGTTAATGGTCAAATGCGATGTAATTGCTGAATACCTGGGGGTGGAGAAGGGTAGTTATGTTGCCTGCAATGATGTGATTGCGAAAAAGAAATAGAATATGATAAGTTTTGGACCGGTTCCTTCCCGGCGGCTTGGGAAAAGCCTTGGAATAAACAATATTATCAGGCCCAAAGTCTGCTCCTACAGTTGTATCTATTGCCAGGTTGGGAAAACAAGACAGCCGGGCCTGACCCGGCAGTCGTTCTTCATGCCTGAACAGATACTCCGTGAAGTGGAGGAGCATCTGAAGAAGCTCAAGACAGAAGACAGACCTGATTACCTTACCTTTGTTTCAAACGGTGAGCCGACCCTTGACATCCATCTCGGCAAGTCCATAGAGATGTTGAAGCGACTGGGCATACCCATTGCAGTAATCACCAACTCCTCAATGCTATCTGATCTGCATGTTCGCGGTGAGCTAATGCAGGCCGACTGGGTGTCAGTCAAGGTTGACGCCGCTGATGCTGACACCTGGCAGAAGGTGAATTGTCCGGCAGAGGGGTTGAAGTTTGAGACTTTGATGAAGGGGTTAAAACTCTTTGCTGATGAATACGGGGGCGAACTGAGGACGGAGACACTCCTTTGCAAAGGGATAAATGACAGCCAGGAAAATCTCAGGGGTGTTGCAAAGATCATAAGCACCCTGGTCCTGGTTACCTGCGCGACTTCCATATTAAGTAAAAGTCACAATGAACAACGGAACCTAAATGAGATAGTAATATGGGCGAATTGTACAAGGAACTTGAAAAGGATTTGCGATACCGCGAGGGGTTGAATGCCTGCATTAACTGTGGTATATGCACCTCTGTCTGTCCTGCCGCCGAGGTGAGCGATTATGACCCTCGAATGGTTGTGGATATGGTACAGCAGAAGGATGAAAGCATTCTGAGAAGCCTGCTGTCAGGTGACACGATATGGCGATGCGGTGAATGCCTGTCGTGCAAGACAAGATGCCCCAGGGGTAATGTGCCGTGCTATATCATCCAGTCGCTCAGGTCACTCTCGATAGAGACAGGCCTTTTTGCCGAAAGCAAAGAGGGTCGCAAACAGCTTGTTGTAAAACGCACGGTAGGAGACCATATTCTGAAGTACGGATACTGTGTCTACATAGACGAAGTCAAAAATGAATGGTATCCTGAGCAGGGCCCAGTATGGGAATGGCTCAGGGAGAACAGGAGAGAAACCCTCGAACGGTTTAATACCAGCTATGGGAAGGATCAGGCCGGCACCCTCAGGAATACTGCAGAGGAGTCACTTGAAGACCTCAGGAGAATCTTTGACGAGACCGGGGGAACAGCCCGGTTCAATAAAATTGAAGAGTTCTCTGCCAGAAAGGCTGCTGAAGCCGGTAAAGAGTTCTCGAAGGAGAGGGATGAATACTTTAATATGCTGAACAATGGCGAAGAGTAGAAAAAATGAGATTTGGGAGGCTTATCAGAAAGAGATAGCCGATAATCATTATTATTTTGCAAGAAGCTGCATAAGACAAAACTTTTTCCCGGCTGCTGAAGGACTATACCTGAAGATACTGCAGGATGAACTTGGCCTTGATATATTCGATGATCCGCGACAGACTTCATGTACCGGTATAGCATATCATTCCGGGGTGCTTCCGTTTGAAACGATTATGACTGTGGTTGCACGCCAGTTTGCCCTGATGAATGAAGCTGGCTATAAGAATTTTGTTGTTTCCTGTGTGACTTCGTTCGGCATTTATGTGGAGGTGCTCGAGACCTGGAAACATAATCCTGACATTGAAAAAAGAGCTCATGAAGCCCTGTTCAATGCAACCGGAAAGACATTTGAGATACCGGAAAACCTGGTTCACGCCAGCGACGTGATATACAAATACAGGGAGAAACTCGGTGAAAAGATCAAAAAGCGGTTGATTAATGCCTCAACAGGCGAGCCGCTGAAAATAGTCGATCACATCGGATGCCACTATGCAAAGATTTTTCCGGAGAAGGGGATAGGAGGTGCTGAATTTCCGTA
Organism: Bacteroidales bacterium UBA4070; assembly: GCA_002383485.1. Taxonomy (GTDB): domain Bacteria; phylum Bacteroidota; class Bacteroidia; order Bacteroidales; family VadinHA17; genus SR-FBR-E99. Next base: position 2,993 of record DFYY01000012.1, read on the forward strand.
CGTGCTTGCTGGTCTGATAGATTCATGGGGCGGTGACCAGGTCGATTACCCTGAACGCAGACACTGCTGCGGCTTTGGCTTCAGACAGTATATCATCAAGTCGAACAGGGGCTATTCAGTCGCTAATTCGAAAAAGAAATTTGACTCGATGGAGCCCTTCAAACCCGACCTTATCATTGCCAACTGTCCGGGATGCACCTTCTTTCTTGACCGCTGGCAATACGTCATCTCTGAGATGGAAGGCAAAACCTATGGTGCAGACGGCTATGGAATACCTGTCCTGACCTACGAAGAACTGGCGGGTCTGCTGCTCGGTTATGATCCGTGGGATATAGGTTTGCAGACTCATGGGGTGGCCGTAGAACCATTGCTTGACAAGCTGGGTATCAGTTACAATCCTGAAACCAAGTATGACGGGCTCAACGGCAGGAAGCTGAAAGTGCCGGAAAACCCGGCAAATATGAGAATTTGCTGATCTTCCGGCACTGTAAAAATTGATACTAAACTGATCGTATTAAAAATACCCGGCTGATTGTGTCAGGTTTAAGTGTCTATTCCTTTCCAAGCTCACTTAGCCGTTTTTCAATATTTTTCTGTGCATTACTCAGATAGTCGATCTGTGATTTCAGCATCCTGATCTCTTCATCCTTATTTATGGCTGGCCTTTCAACCGGGTATCCGGGAGCAAATCCCTGTCCGTAAAAGCCCTGGCCTCTTCCTGCCATGAAGCCCTGGCCGCGACCCATGCCGCGTCCGTAACCTGACCGTCCTCCACGGCACATACCTCTCCCAATACCTCTTGTATATCCGGGTGAGTCAAATCCATAGCAATAACCCATTGCCCTTCCGGTTCCGGGACCCATTCCCGAAGGTCCGGTGCGATCTCCTATTGGCATAACTTCATATAATTTAAGTTAGACATATATTGATTTAACCATTCAAATATACTACATAAAATGAACATATGTTCACTTCAAGGATATTATTTTTAAGAAAATGCAAAAGAGTTCTGTTGCTGATTTTCAGAATGAAAAAATATCTCCCGTCCTGACCGTACGGCCTTCAAAGGCGGTTTGGATCAGGGCTTACATTACGTGAATGCCTGCGGGTATGAGAGACCCTGCTCTGCTGCGGTAAGCGGGCGGCTATATTTCCGGTAAGAACGGAGATTATCATTTTCCTGATCCGGTATTATTTATTTCAGGATCGTTATGGCCGTCAATCCTGATGATATCATCGGAATTGCACTTTTCACAGCTCTCCTCGGGGGTGGGAGAGACTATTGTCTCATGGCAGCTGTTGCACCTGTACCAATATTCTTCTGCAATATAAGTTCCGCCGCGGATCAGGATAGCTTTTCCCTCGACGAAGGCCTTTGCCACGTTTTTGCGGGCCTTGTCATATAGCCTGGTAAATGTGGGGCGGGAGATGTTCATCTTCTTTGCAGCCTCCACATGCGTGAGGTTTTCGTAATCAGCCAGGCGCAGCGCTTCGTACTCCTCCAAAGACATGACAACGGACTCCAGCTCCCGCATGGGTACACCGAAAGGTTTGTAGCCTTCCATCATGGGTGGCCCGTTAATCCTTCTGTACCTTCTTCTGTTTGGCATAAAGTCTCAGATACATCGCCTATTCATTTCTGATAAATGGCAATGACATTACAATTCCAAATTTAGCAACAAATTCAGTTCTTTTTTATCGCATCAAAATACATTGCGAAGGAACGGTAGAGAAAATGTGTCCATTTGCCGAACGGAACTATAACAAGAGCCCACTGTACCAGTATGATCATGTGAGCCAGGTAAAGCCAGATATTGTTCTGAAGTATGCCGAGGTCAATAAAAAGTCTCACTGCGAAGGCGGACAATCCCATCATGAAGAGCCAGACTACGAACATCCAGTCCGACGGCTGTGATTTCTTGCTCATCTCCCTTCTCTTCCGGATACGCTCGCTGACGAAGATCACGGTGACAGTAAAGATTATGATACTGACCACATAGCCGAGTACTATGACAAAAGTGCTTTCGCTTGAGAACCAGTTTAGAAATACGGTGGTAAACAGCAGCCCCAGATAACCAAAAACCAGTATCAGGTGCTCAAACCATCTCACCTGGCTGTCGTCACATCCAAGGGTTCGCTTCTGTGTGAACATATGCACTACCAGGTCGCGCAGCCCGGTCACATAGTTTTTGAACGGAACCTTTATTCCCGGCTTTAGTATGATAAAGTTCCACATGCGCAACAGGTTGGGCAGGAGGATTACGGTAAACACAGTTCCAATGACGACCATCTCGAAGATATGGCCTGTATGCATAATTTTTTCGAGGTCAAAGTTTGTAACGACGGCATAAGCTATCACAGCCAGTGCTGTCAGCGTCATTGCTATAATGGAGGCAGTCAGTGACCGGTAAAGCAGGCCGGACAGTCCTGTCCAGTCGTACACCGAGGTGAGCCATCTCCTGAGAGACATCATCAGCTCGCCAGGGTCGGCCTCCTGTGGACAGTGCGTTGTACACTCGCCGCAGTAATAGCATAGCCATGGCTTGAGTGAAGCCTTGATATCATCCTCCAGTCCGAGTACACTGTATCTTATCATCTCGCGGGGGAATGAGTCCTCCCCGGTGGAAAGTGAACAGACGGCCGTGCATGTGCCGCAATTGTAGCATGCGTTGAAGTCAAATGCGCCAAATTTTGTCAGTTCCTTGCTGAACCCTGTATTTATTGATGCCATTACTGTTTTAATTTGTAGGAATAGTATTCGTCCATGTCGTCTATCTGGCCGGTTTCGACAAAGCCGTATTTTATGAGAGTCATAAGAAAAAAGACAACCTCACTTTTGGGCATCCCCAGCTTCTGCGTCAGCTGATCTATGGTCATCTCGCCATCCCTGAGAGATTCAAGTATTGACTTTTTTACCCTGGTGAAGTGTTTCAGGTTTTCCTTTACCGTTTCCGGTACCTCTCTCTTCTCCCTGAGGTATTTGTGTGTTTTACCCTTTTCTACTTCCATTGTTTTGTTATTTAAACACTTACAAGCGCGTCAATCATGCTTTCAATCTCCCTGTCAGAGAAGGCTATAAGGTTTATGGCGTTGACCGGGCAGACCGGCAGGCACATTCCGCAGCCCTTGCAGACGGAGTTGTTGATGACCGCAATCTCTTTCTCACCCTGCTTTTCCTTTTTTATCGCATCGAACGGACAGGCTTTTTCGCACTCACCGCACCAGGTGCAGAGATCCTTGTCGATCCCGGCAATAATGGGTTCCAGTGCCAGCTCACCTTTGTTGACGAATGAGTAGGATTTGGCTGCTGCTGACAGTGCGGAGTTGACTGACTCGGTAATGTTCTTCGGGCCCTGGCATGCGCCGGAAATAGTTACCCCGTCAATTACAGTCTCAACCGGACGAAGCTTCATGTGAATCTCGTTGAAGAAGCTGTCACGTCCTTTCGGCAGCTTGAATTTTGAAGCTATGGAATTGTCGGCTCTGGGAACCATGCCCGTGACAAGAACCAGGAGATCCGGTATGACACTGATCTCGCGGCCTCCTGTCATGATATCGTTTATGGTAACCGTGATCTGTCCGTCTTTCACTTCAACAAGTGGAGGATTCTCTTCGTAGGCCTGGAGGTAAACATCGCCTTTTCTGAGAGATTCGGCATATAAAAGCTCTTGTTTGCCGTAGGTTCTTATGCCCCTGGTAAAATGGAAATTATTGACATTCCTGAACTTGTTCCTCGCCTCCAGGGAGGCATGAATGGCTGAAGTGCAGCAGTACCGGGAGCAGTATTTGTTGTCACCTTCTGACTGTCTGCTGCCCACACAGTATATATATGCAATATTCCTTATCTCTCTGCCATTATAGACAAGATTATCTTTATTTATGTCCGTTAACCTTTTGAACTGAGGCAAAGTCACAACGAAATCCGAGAGTTTGTATCCGAATTCGCCTTCTGCCGGGGTGTACGGGTCGAAGCCGGTCGCCATCACCACCGAACCCACATGAACTTCTACCGTCTGTTCCTGTTGGGAAAAGTCAACGCTGCTGCATATCTTCTCGCACTCACCGCAGCGGGTACAGTTCTTTATATCTATGACGGGATACTGTGGGAATTCGCCGGGGAAGTTATGGTAGATAGCTTTCCGGCTGGTGATATTGAAATTGAAGTCATCGGGAACAACCACGGGGCAAGCTTCGATTGCTTTCAGCAGGTTATTCTGATCACATTTCTCCTTCATGTACCGGGGAGTGACTTTGATCTTCAGAGTGAAGTCTCCTATGCTTCCCGAGTTCGCGACTACCTCAGCTCCGGTCAGAAGGGTTATGTTATCACGGGCTATTACTTCATTATAAAGCCTTGTAACCAGTTCCTTGCCTGTCTGGTTTGTGGTAAACATTACATCCCACTGAGCTACACGTCCACCTACAAAATATTCTCTTTCGACCAATGTTACCGGACATCCCATGTCTGCCAGTTCTATTGCAGCCCTCATCCCGGCCACTCCAGCACCTATGATTGCCACGGCTTTCTTTGAAGGAATGATTATCGGGTCAAGGGATCGTGCAAGTCTCACCTTTGCTATTGCGGCTTTAACAAGGCTGACAGCCTTTTCGGTTGCTCCGGCCTTATCGTCGGAGTGCGCCCATGAGCCTTGTTCCCGTATGTTAGCGTGGACATAGTTATACTTGTTGAGAAGCGCCCTTTCCGAAACGGCCCTGAAGGTTAGCAGGTGAAGCTTGGGCGAGCAGGAAGCCACCACTATTCCGTCAAGATTATTGCTGCGGATGTCTTCGACCATCTCCTTCTGGGTGGCGTCACTGCATGCAAACATGGTAGTCTTTGCCAGGTATACGCCATCCTCTCCTGCCACGGCTGCTTTTACCTTCTCAACATCAATGTAGTCTGAGATGTTACCGCCGCAGTGGCATATATAAACACCTAATTTCTTATTCATCACTTGCGAATTAAATATCTCATGGCTTCCGACGATGCGGCGCCTGCTGATAATATGGAATCTGGTATATCCATGGGTCCCGATGCTGTTCCGGCAACAAATACTCCCTTGATGTTAGTCTCGGCAGGGCTGGCAAGCGGGTCTTTCTGGCCAACAAAGTTAAGGTGATCGAATTCCAGTTTTTGTTCCCTGAAGATTCCGGCTGCGTCGGTGTTGGGAAGCACACCCACTGAGAGGACCACCATATCATGCTCTGATTCCTTCAGTTTGTTCTCGTTTATATCTTCATAACGAAGGATGAGATTGCCGTTTTCTTTTTCGGTAATCTTGCCAATCTTGCCTTTTATGAAATTGACCCCCATTCCCTTGGCCTGCTCGTAAAACTCCTCGAAACCCTTGCCGAAGGACCTGATGTTAATATAATATATTGTAACATCAGCCATTGGAAGCGAACCCATCAGGAGCTGGGCCTGCTTGATGGAGTACATGCAACAGATCTGCGAGCATATCGGGTTTCCGACAGTCGCATCGCGTGATCCAGTACACAGGACATAAGCAATTTTGTCAGGCACCTTGCCGTCACCGGGCCTGAGAACGGTATTGAAAGGACGGGTCGGCGCCAGTTGCCGCTCCATCTCCATGGATGTCAGAACGTTTTTGTACTGTCCGTAACCATATCTGGGTATTTTCAACGGATCAAACAATCTGAACCCGGTGGCAACGATCACAGCTCCTGCCGTGATATGGTACTCTTCAGCCTCCATTGTAAAATCGATGCATTTTGTAGGGCAGACTTTCTCACAAGCGCCGCACAGGGTGCAGTTTTCGATATCTATGGCCGCTACCCTGGGGCTGGCAATGCTGAACGGGATAAATGCGGCCTTACGGCCAACCAGGTTATACTGATACTGGTCCTTAACTACTACCGGGCAGGCCTGTTCGCAGAGCTGGCATGCAGTGCAGTCATCTTCCACCACATACCTGGGCTGTTTAATAACCACTGCTTCAAAGCTGTTTTCGCTTTTTTTCACAACTTTCTGAACCTCACTGCCGGTAAAGATTGTAATACCGTGATGCCGGGAAATTTCTGACATCTTTGGGGTGGTGATGCATGCAGCACAGTCGAGTGTTGGGAATACCTTACTCAGGAGGATCATCTTGCCGCCTATGGAAAGATCTTTCTCCACCAGCAGGACACTGAAACCGTTATTTGCGAGGTTCAGAGCCGCCTCTCCACCTGCTATTCCTGCCCCGATAACCAGCGCATCATAGTTAGCGGTCTTAATGTTTTCGGCCATGTTCAGCTCTTTGTTGATTGAAGTAAATACTGGTTAAAACTCTTTATCTGTTTTACAAAAGACTCACTGCACACAGAGCATATGGCAGCCATCCTTAAACGTGCAGGGTCAATGTTCTTCTCCTTCATCATCTGGTGTGTGATGCCGACTATATGCCCGGTCTTTTCGGTGCACGTTTCGCCGTAGGTGCAGTCGCTTCCGTCAGCTGCAATGAACACCCCGTCAAACCCCTTATCATAGGCATGCATGATCCATCGGGGCTTTATCCCGCTGGAACATGGTACCGCAATTGTATAAACGGTAGGAGGGTAATGGAGTTTAAGCAATCCCGCCATATCAATGGCGGGATCCGATATCTTTTCAGTTGAGAAAACCAGTATCCTGGCGCTTTTCTTCTCCATGGATGCCGGATATAGGTTTACTTTTTCCTGAGGTAGATTTTGTAATATCCGCTCTCCTCGATGGCTCCTAAGTATTCATGGCCCTGCTTTGTGCACCATTTCGGGATATCGACCCTGGTTCCCTCATCTGCTGAGAGCACTTCCATTATATCGCCAACCTTGATAGTGCCGATGGCTTTCTTTGCCTCAAGCAGCGGGCCCGGGCATGCAGTACCTCTTGCATCGACTGATTTCGTGACGCTGACGTTTTTCAATTCTTCTGGTGTCATGGTGATTGATTTATTGATTTGTGAATAAATAATTCTATTTCAATAGTATATAAGAATTGTGCTTCTATGATATAAAGAGCTGTGTTGCACTTTCATTGGCCTCAGCTATGAAGGTGACTGCTCCGGCATAACGCAGGCCGGGATAGTCTATCATCTCCTCCTTTTTGAATCCCATCAGGTTCATTGACATCTCGCAGATGGTGATCTCAATGCCGAGTTCGGCAGCTTCCTGAAACATCTTTTCGAGAGACATCACCCCCTGTTTCTTCATGAGGCCCTTAATCATAAGAGGACCTATGCCGGCCATGTTCATATTAGAGAGTTTCAGTTTGCTCTTCCCCTTCGGAAGCATTATGCCGAACATCTTTGATATGAAATCCTTGCCTTTTGCTTTCTTTTTCCTGTCTCTGAGAGCGGAAAGAGACCAGAATGAGAAGAATAGTTTGACCTTCGTATCCTGGGCTGCTGCGGCAAGAGCGATGATCATTGCGGCAAGTATCTTGTCTAGATCACCGGCAATAAGAGCAATGGAGAGCTGATCCTGGCGAGAGCCTTCAAGCCTTTCAATTTTTGCCTTCAGAGTATCGATCTCCGACCGAAGGTCTTTTACTTCACTGGTGAGTTCAGGTTGCATTACAGAATTTAGTTTGATTTATGTGTTTATACGATTACAGGTAGTGCTGATAACTAAGATTTTGCCAGTTCTCTACAATGGAATTTGGTTAAGTTTTGTGAACAGGCAAATAACGCATTTCTTTTTTTCAGGTTTTCACTTTCGGGTGTGAGGTCGATTATGTAAGTTTGTGATCTGGATCACACTTTCAAACCTCTTCCATATGATCAGAAATGAATGCAGATATTGTTCCGTCAAGTCCAAGGCAGCCAAAAAGCTGAAGGACATGGAGACTGATGTACTCTCCTTCAACTGCGCTCTTACCAGCTTTAAGAAAGGAGATGTTCTCATCAAACAGGGTATGCTCTCCACCAATGTGGTCTATCTCCGCAGCGGGCTGACCAAGCTGCACATCGAAGGTCCGTACGGAGACCAGATCGTAAGGATTGTCAAAGCGCCCGGTTATCTCGGGTTGCCCACCACCTTCGGAGACAAGATCAACCAGTACTCAATCACTGCCATAGACGAGGTGGAGGCTTGTTTCATCGACATCACAACCTTCAGGAAACTGCTCTATTCAAACCCTGACTTTTCATATGAGATAATAATAGATATCTGCCGCAATGAGCTCGAAATTTACAACAGATGTGTTAACCGTTCCCAGAAACAGCTCAGGGGGAAGATTGCCGATGTCATCCTCGAAATGTCCGGGCCGATATATGATTCGGACAGCTTCACCATTCCCATCAGCCAGGAAGAGATAGGGAACCTCATCGATTCTTCAAGGGAGAGCGTAAGCCGCATCTTTGCAGAATTTGAAAAGGATAAAATTATTTCAGTCTCGGGAAAGAAGATTGAAATCAAGAAAAAGGAATCATTGCTAATGATAAGTGCAAAAGGTTGAAAATATGAAAAAGGGGTTGAAAATAACCGGTTTAATAATCGGATCATTGCTGGTAATAATAATTGCAGCAGGACTTGTCATACCGATTATATTCAAGGATAAAATAAAGGATAAGGTTGAAACTGAGATCAACTCCATGGTCAACGCCCGGGTTGAATTCTCAGGATATAAACTCAGCCTGTCCCGGGCGTTCCCCAATATTTCATTCACACTGAAAGACCTGAATGTAACAGGTGTGGATAAATTCGAAGGTGATACGCTGGCAGCGGTAAAGTCATTTTCACTGGTATTTAACCTCATGAGTCTATTGGGTGATGGCGGATATGAAATCAGATCCGTCAATGTGGATGAGCTGCTGGTCAATGCCATCGTCCTCGAAGACGGGATGGCAAACTGGGATATCATTAAAGAGTCAGATGAACAGGTTGAAGAGAACGTGGCAGATACTCCGGGTGCAAATCCCCTGAAGGTGGCATTAAACAGATTTAAAATAAGCGACGGAAGGATTTTTTATACCGACAGGCAATCGGGGATGGCTGCCGCCATCGAGGAGCTGGATTTTAATCTCTCCGGGAACCTGAGCGCCGCCAGGTCAGATATTGCATTGGATCTCGCAGCAGGAAGCGTGGATCTCATTATGGATAAGATTTCCTACCTCACTGATGCCAGGGTGGGTTTCAAGGCAGAAATCGATGCCCTTACCGATTCGATGAAGTTTACCCTGAGGGACAATCGCTTTAACATAAACGATATTGTGCTGAACCTCTCAGGTACTGCAGCTATGCCAGGTGATGACATTGACCTTGACCTGATTTTCAACGCTCCGGAAACCTCCTTCAAATCGCTTCTGTCACTGGTCCCAGTCTTCTATATGAAGGACTTTGAGGAGCTTAAGGCGACGGGAACCTTTACACTTGATGGTGCTGTAAAGGGAACATACAGTTCTGCTGACAGTACCCTGCCTGACATTACCGCGAACCTTGCGGTGATGGAAGGAGTGATAAGCTATCCTGACCTTCCTGAAAAGATCACAGCAATTAATATTAATGGTATGGTTCAGACTGACGGGAGGGAGATGGATAATACCACGGTAGATGTCAGCCGTTTCCATTTTGAACTTGCCGGCAACCCGTTTGATATGAACCTGAAACTGGCAACACCTCTGAGTGACCCTTCGGTAAAGGCTGCCGCGAGGGGAAGGATTGACCTGGCAAAGCTGCAGCAGGCCATTCCGCTGGACAGTATCAGCCTCAACGGGCTGATTGACGTCTCACTTGATCTGGCAGGCCGGATGTCAATGCTGGAGAACAAGATGTATGATCAGTTCAATGCTGCCGGAAACCTCAGAATATCAGACATGTCCATGACAATGACTGACATGCCTGCCCTTAAGATCAGCAATGCCGCCTTTGAGTTCAGTCCTGCTTTTGCAGAGCTGACCGGAATGGCTGCCACGATGGGCGATAAAAGCGATTTCACCCTCTCCGGCAGACTTGAAAATTATATACCTTACCTCTTTTCAGACGGCATTCTGAAAGGCAATCTGTCTCTGAAATCAAAGATGACCGATCTGAATGAGATTCTCGATATCATCCCTTCAGACACGCTGGATACCGACACTGCAGCGATGGAGGTCATACAGATCCCGGAAAACATGGATTTCACTTTTAGTGCCAATCTTGACAGGCTTGTCTATGGCAGGCTTGCTGCAACTGATGTTACCGGTAATATCCTTGTCCGTGACGGTGTTGTGACTGTCAGCGAGACAGGAATGAAGACGCTGGGGGGTACAATGCTGATGAACGCATCCTATGATACGCGTGATACTCTTAAACCGCTGATTGATGCTGATCTGCTGATAAGTGCCGTCAATATCAGGGAGACGTTTGATGCCTTTAACACCGTACGGCAGCTTATTCCTGCTGCGGCAGGACTGGGAGGGAATGTGACTGTAAAGATGGATTTCAGGAGCCTGCTTAACGGCAGTATGATGCCATTGTTAAACACAATGTCAGGGAGCGGGGAACTTAATTCTGAGTCAGTTCAGATAGTGGAATCAAAGACCTTTGACAGGATAAAGAGTGTTTTGAAGTTGAATCAATCCTATACTAATATTGTAAAAGATATTAAGGCAACCTTTATAGTCAATGACGGACGCCTTTTTGTCAAGCCTTTCGATGCGAAGCTGGGCAATATAAAATTAAATGTTTCAGGAGACCAGGGAATAGACCGTACCATAAACTACCTTATAATGACGGAGATCCCCAGTGCCGACCTGGGAGAGTCCGCAAATGCCCTGATGGGGGCTTTTTCCACTCAGCTGGCAGCGTTGGGTTTAAACCTTACCCCGCCTGAGATTATAAAAATCAACCTCAGGGTGGGCGGCACCTTTACTGACCCCGTTATAACTCCGGTATTTGCAGGCAGCGCCGGTAGAACCGTTACCTCGGTGGCTGCTTCCGTGGCTGACACCGTTAAGCATGAGGTTGTGGAAAAGGTCAATGAGGCTGCCAGGCAACAGGCAGACAAGATCCTGAACGAGGCTGAGGAGAAGGCTCAGATGCTGCGTGACGAAGCAGCCAGATCGGCGGGGGTCATACGCAGTGAGGCCGACCTTAGGGGTAAGAAGCTGGTTAAAGATGCCGAAGCACAGGGACCCCTTGCCGTTGCCGCCGCCAGGAGAGCTGCAGAAGTTCTCAACAAAGAGGCGGAAAAGCGGGCAACACAGCTGGTGACGGAGACCAACGGCCGTGCAGACAAGATACTTGCCGATGCAAAGGCTAAAGCTGAGGAACTTCTCAAATAGCCTGTTCGGACTAATCACAGATATATTAAGGAGGTTGTAATGACCTCTTTTTTATTTTGTTACAATCATGTAACAGAAGTGTCATTTAATCGTAACCGGTTTATTACAATCCTGTAACATCCATGACTGACTTTTGCGCTGAATTCAAGTCAACCATCAAAATGAAAAACCAGTTAATTAACCTTTTTTTGATTATTGTAATTCTGCTTCCCCTGAGATCCTTTTCACAGACATCGGGCGGCACCATCACAGGTGTTGTCCGTGATCAGTCTACCGGTGAAACAATGCCCGGCGTCAACGTTGTAATTGAAGGAACTCTGAGGGGCGCCTCAACCGGACCGGAAGGAGAGTTTTCCATTATCGGAGTGGCTCCCGGAACCTACAGCCTGAATCTGACCTTTATCTCATACAAACCTTTAAGGGTCGAAGGGGTGGAGGTCATTAACGGTTCTGTTACCGTGATCAGTGCAGCCATGTCTGACCAGTCTGTGGAGCTGGATGATATAGTGGTTGTTGCCACCAAACGCAATGACAGCGAGGTATCCGTCATGACAAATATAAGGAGCAGTCCTGTGGTTGTGTCAGGTATCTCGGCACAGCTTATCAGCCGTACACAGGACAGGGACGCCTCAGAGGTTGTAAGACGCCTTCCCGGAGTATCAATCGTAGATGACAAGTTCATCGTTGTGAGAGGTCTCTCTTCAAGGTATAACAATGTGTGGCTCAACAACTCTCCGGCCCCCAGCCTTGAGGCTGACACACGCTCTTTCTCCTTCGACCTGATCCCTTCATCAATGATTGAAAATATATTTATTCTTAAATCCCCCACGGCTGAGCTGCCGGCCGACTATTCTGGTGGCTTCATCAAAATTGCCACAACCGGTATTCCCACTGAAAACCGCTTCTTTGTCTCTTACGGCACTGCTTTCAGAGAATATTCAACCTTCAGCAACTTCATGAAGGAAGAGGGCAGTCAGACTGACTGGCTGACTCTTGGTACACGGCACAGAAGCCTTCCGGCTGGCATGCCGGCACATCTTGATCAGTATGAGACTGCAACCAATCCGGAGATACTAAACAGGGTGACTGAGCTGGGGCGCAGCCTGAACAACTCATGGGAAGCCCTGCCTTCAAAAGCGCTGCCGGACCAGAAAGTGGCCATCGGCCTTAACAGGCGGTTCGGAAAGGGGAATTTCATAGCCGGGAATGTCACCTCGCTTACATACAGTTACTCCAATGCCGTCACTGCGGTTCAGAATAACAGCTATTCAATATATAACTATGCATATGATACTCCCGGGATCCTAGATGAGTTCAAGGACAGGCAGTACAAGACCAACGCACGGGTGGGACTCATGCACAACTGGACCCTGTACCCCATGGAAGGCCTTAAGCTTGAGTTCAGGAATTTCTTTACAAGCACTTCCGGCTCAAAGGTGACTCTCAGGGAGGGTCGTGACTGGTACAACAACGGGAGGTTCATAAAATCAGGCGAGACACAGTACAGCAACAGGCTCATTTACTCCGGCCAGCTTGGCGGCGAGTTGATGCTCAATGAAGGTAAAACAATATTCGACATGACTGGCGGATACTCGCTGTCGGCAAAAGAAGAGCCGGACATCCGCAGGTACAGGTATATCAGCAACGACGGTGAGACCTCACCTTACATCGTTCTTTTCGGAAACAACCCGGATCTCTCTTCCATCTCAAGGATGTGGCTAGACCTTAATGAGACAAACCTGTCAGGGTTACTGAATTTCACACAGAAATTCAGGATAGGCGCTTTTGAAACCGAGTTCAAGACCGGTCTTTTGGCGGAGACGAGGGAGAGGGCTTTTTCAGCCCGCAACTTCGGGTATACCACAGCCGGTGAAGCTTCCTCATTTGCCTCAACGGCACTGCCCATAACAGAGATATTCAACCCTCAAAACATAAATCTCACTGATGGAATAAAGCTGAAGGAGATCACTGCATTATCCGACTCATATGAAGCAAGCGCCTCTGTGCTTGCCGGTTACCTGAATCTGAGGCTGAAGTTTGGTGTCCGCACCGACCTCTCCCTGGGCCTCAGGGTTGAAAAAAGCAGGCAGGAGCTGTCGGGCTACAGGCAGGGCACAACAACCCCGGTGCAGGTTGTCCGCGATACGGTCAATCTCTTCCCTTCTGCCAATCTTGCATACAACCTTACCGAAAAGAGCCTCATCAGATTCACATACGGGCTATCTGTGAACAGGCCTGAATTCAGGGAGATGGCGCCGTTCTACTTCGTTGACTTTGACCAGAATGCCGGGATCTACGGAAACGAAAACATCAGGGAGGCCTACATTCATAATTTTGACCTTCGTTATGAGCTTTACCCCGGCAATAACGAGACCTTCAATGCCGGTATCTTCTTCAAGGACTTCAGCAACCCGATAGAGGTATCAATAAGGGGCAATAACCCCACCCAGTTCTCCTTCGATAACATCAGTTCAGCTTACAGCTTCGGCCTGGAAACAGAGGCACGGAAATCCCTGGGTTTCGTCAGTGACATGCTTGAGGAGTTTACAGCGGTAGTTAACTTTTCACTGATTAAGAGTTCCGTTGCCTTTGACAGGCCCCTTCAGGGACAGTCGCCTTACATTATGAACTTCGGCATCTTCTACCAGAAACCGGATAAGGGTTTGACGGCAAGCCTTGTCTATAACCGCATTGGTAAAAGGATCATTGCTGTTGGAAGGCCTTCTCCAAACGCATGGGAGAGCATCCCTGACATCTACGAGATGCCTCGTAACGAGGCTGATATTGCCGTGAGCAAGAGAATAGGGGAGAAGATCGAACTCAAGGCAGGCATTAAGGACCTGTTCGGGGAAAAGGTTGTCTTTCAGCAGAATGTAAAAAGTGTGGTTGATATGTCCAATTACGGCGGTGACGGTACCAAAGCATTTGACAGGACACAGAACACAAAATCATATTATCCCGGAAGGCAGTATTCAGTCAGTCTTTCGGTCAAATTCTAACTTAAGGAAATAATCATTTAAACAAAATGCAAATCATGAAAACGAACATTTTTTCTGGAACAATTAAGGTGCTGATGCTTGGTGCTGCCATGTTAATGGCAGTATCATGCGAGAAGGATGTGCCGGTGACGGCTCTGTCACTTGACAGGCAGGAAGCCGTCGTAGAGGTTGGTGCCACCCTGACACTTATGCCAGTCATTGACCCGGTTGACGCTACAAACAAGGGGGTGATATGGACAACTGACAATGCATCTGTTGCAACTGTCGCAAACGGAGTAGTCACCGGAGTTGCACTGGGTAGCGCCACTATAACTGCAACATCAGATGAGAATCCTCTCTTCACAGCCTCATGCGTTATTACGGTGGAACCATCAACCGGCCAGGTGATAACCGTGTCAGGAGATATCACCTCAGACACCAAATGGTACGCACAGGCCAAATACCTGTTATCAGGATATGTCTACGTAAAGAACAATGCCGTTCTCACAATTGAACCCGGCACCGTTATCAGGGGTGTTTCAAATACCAAAGCTACCCTGATTATTGAAAGAGGGTCAAAGATAATGGCTGCAGGTACGGCTGAAAAACCCATTGTGTTCACCTCAGATAAACCTGCAGGTCAGAGAGCTACTGGTGACTGGGGCGGACTTGTACTCTGCGGAAAGGCAAGAACAAACAAGCATGATGACGGCGAAGGCGTCGGTATCGCTGAAGGTGGCATCGGATCAAAATACGGCGGGACCGATGACAATGACAATTCAGGTGTACTTCAGTATGTAAGGATAGAGTTCCCGGGTATTCCCCTTTCCTCCACCGCGAACAGCGAGATCAACGGTCTGACACTCTATTCTGTCGGGAAAGCCACTGTCATGGATCATATACAGGTTTCATATTCGGGTGACGACTCCTTCGAATGGTTCGGAGGAAACGTCAACATGAAGTATCTTGTTGCCTTAGGCGGTCTTGATGACGGCTTCGATACTGACAACGGCTTCAGCGGTAAGATTCAGTTTGGTCTTATCATCCAGGATCCGCTCAAATCAGACCAGTCAGGCTCTAATGCCTTTGAAAGCGACAATGACGCCGACGGTTCACTTCTCACTCCCGTGACATCGCCTCTGTTTTCAAACATTACAGCTTTCGGGCCGCTGACGGTAACAGCCACCCTTCCTGCTGAGACGAAGCATGAGAAGGCTCTTCACCTTAGAAGAGGCACGATGACATCAATCTATAACTCGGTATTTGCCGGATTCCCTCAGGGACTGTCGATTGACGGTCAGAAGGGCAATTCACCGACCCGTGCCGACCAGAATGATCTACAGATTGAAAACACCATACTTGCAGGGATGACCACCAACTATGTTGAGAAAACCGGTACTGTTGCCGTACCCTATACAGTGGCTCAGCATCAGGCTTATTTCACTGCCACTTCAAGGAACAATATTGACAACCTGACTGTTGCCGATATCATCGGGTCAGGATTCATAAGTCTCACTTCCCCCGGTCTGCTTCCCGCGGCGGGTTCACTGCTGCTGTCAGGAGCCTCATTCACCAACAGCAGGCTTACTGACGCCTTCTTTACCCCAACCACCTACAGGGGTGCGTTCGGAACGGTAAACTGGACATCCGGATGGTGCAACTGGAACCCGCAGAATACAGTGTACTAGTCCATTTGATGGTTTGACAACCCAATTGAAATGAGGGGTGCACCGGAGCACCCCTTTTTTTTATGACGATGCCGGATAACTGTGATTATCTTCTCCCGGGTTGATTTGCATGACAATAGATCATAAAAAAAAGCCACTCTGCAGTGGCTCTTTCTTAATTTCGAAGGGTCTAGAAGATCTTTTCCCTGATACGTGCCTTCTTGCCGGTAAGGTTCCTGAGGTAGAAGATACGCGCCCTGCGCACTTTCCCGAATTTATTGACCTCAATCTTGTCAATGAAGGGTGATGCGACCGGGAATATCCTTTCAACGCCTATGTTACCTGACATCTTGCGGACGGTGAAGGTAGCCGTCACGCCATTTCCGCCTGACCTCTGGATAACGACACCGCGGTACTGCTGTATCCTCTCCTTGTTACCTTCCTTGATCTTATAGTGTACCGTAACCGTGTCACCTGCCCTGAATTTCGGGAAATCATTGGTGGTGGCGTACTCCTTTTCAACTACTTTCATTAAGTCCATCTCGCAAATATGATTTATGTGATCTTTACTTCTTTAAAACAGGTCGCAAAGGTACAAATATTTTTTTATTATCTGCAAAATTATTTGTTGCAATTGCAGTAAAGATCAGTGACCTGCGCCATCAGGCATTTTGAGTTTGTCTCCTGCGTCAATCACGATCCTCATCAGCCAGTCCTGCGGATAGCCGGGCTGCTCAACATCAGGGGCGACGTATTTATACCCTTCAGGCAGCGGTCTGCGGGTTTTGACGTTCCCATCCATGTATTTGGTAAAGAGATGTTTGTATAGTTCTCTCCATTCCCTGACGGTATTGTCTCCCGCATTTACGGAGTAGCTGGTGATCAGTTCTGTTCCCTTCTTTGCAGCACCCTTCGCGGTGCTTTTAAACAGTTCAGCAGCTCTGGCATCAATCTCAGCAGTCTCCTTCAGATATTTTTGTTCAAGTTCTTTTTGTTTGGCCTGCAGGTCGGGTGTCATGACATTTGCCCGGCTGTAGACAAAGTTGGTGACCTCGTTGAATACCCAGAATGCGGCGTCATCACTGTAAGTCATGATATCACCGTTGCCCACTGCAAATGAATGTGGAACGGAGCTCATGCCGCAGTACATCGGTGTATAGACGGTATAAAAGGTATCATCAACGCCGAACCAGATGATTCCGCCTACGGGATCAGGCAGCCATGAGCGGCTCTGGGTGACGAACGAGAAGCCTGTCTGCTGGGTGGCAATAGCCCTCTCATGAATGTAATTCTTTCCGTCAACCTGCCAGGTCATTGGTCTCCATCTAACTGTATTGGCATAGGGACCGGCACCAACGTCTTTGGTCATGTCCATAGGCGTATTCTGGTAGTAATCCCTCATCAGGCCCATCACCTCATCAACACCGAGCTTATTGTCCGGTTTGATCCAGAGTGGCATCCTGTTCTTAAGGTCATACCCCATTGCATAGTTGAGATAATCACCCATTGTGCTGTTGACCTTGTTGAATCCCGACCATACACGTGCCTCGCAGAAGCGTGCACCGCTGAAATCGACCGGGGCATAGACATCACTGAAGCTGAAGTCGGCATCAGCGCCTGTAAACCAGCCAAAACCACGGGCAACATCCATGACGTCTGTTGCAAATACTGTTTCAACTCCCGGGTTGAATATCTTGTCGATCTCTGCGGAAGTGATTGATGTGGTACCGTTGGCCAGAGGGAATGTCTGTATCCTTGCCTGGTTTGCATGGCCTGAGATATAACCGTCAGGGATCATGCGTGCAACAAAAGCCATTCCCTTCTTGCCGGGTCCTTTGCCGATCATTTCCATGATCCACACCTCGTTGGGGTCAGAAATGGAGAATGACTCGCCCGAGCTGCAGTATCCGTATTTTTCTGTCAGGGTAACTATTGTATATATGGCCTCCCTGGCATTCTTTGACCTCTGGAGGGCAAGGTAGATAAGGCTGCCGTAATCCATGATTCCGTCAGGGTTATGCAGCTCACTGCGGCCTCCGTAGGTTGTCTCACCTATTGCAACCTGGAACTGGTTGATATTACCGACAACCGAATAGGTAACCGGAGCTTGTTCAATGGTTCCGAGGAATTTGCCTGAATCCCATTCATAGACATCTACCATGGTTCCGGGTTTGTATTTCATTGCCGGCCAGAAATAGAGTTCACCGTAGAGGACGTGTGAGTCGGCAGAGTAGGTGATCATTGTAGAGCCGTCTTTGGAGGCTCCTTTTGTGATCAGGAAGTTGGTACAGGCATGGCTCTTCTCTGTGATCAGGAATGTCACAAGGAAGAGGCCAAGCATCATAGAGATGATTTTCTTCATGTTTATCTGATTTATTTAAATTATTGTATTATAAGTAATTGCTGTCCGGGTTTAAGGTACTGGCAGCCCGGCAGGGTTCAAAAATAGCATCTTTAATTAAAAAACAATACCTCTTAAAATCATTATTACGGAGCTGATACGCTCGGCGTCGGCGTGTTTAAGGGTGTATTCCGACTGTGTTCGGGGGTCTCCCATATAAATACCTTTCCTGCGGAATGTCATACCGCTTTCATGCTGTCGTCGTCCTGAGAGGTGAAATTCCCGTGCCCCGGTACCGGTTGCAAGCAGTGCGGCATTGTATTCGTCAATTCCTCCCCCCGGCATTATATCGAGCCTGCCGTCAGCATCCCTAATCAGGGACCTGATGAGCGGAGCGCCCTCAATCGCACTCTTTGCCTGTCCTGAGGTCAGCAGCCTGGCGGCGCCGGCCGTAATAATATCCTCAAGGCCTTTCTTCGGGTCCCTGCAGAGATCGAATGCCCGGTGAAAGGTGAGACTCATGGGCGCTGCATACTCTGCCAGCAATGCGGTACGGTCCACATCAACGGTTCCATCACTGTTGAGTATGCCGGTCACGATGCCGTCAGCGCCAAGTTCCCCGGCCATGTCAATGTCCCGCCTCATGACACTGAATTCAGTGCCGGAGTAGAGAAAATCGCCGCCGCGCGGCCTGATAAGCACATGAACTTTTATTCCCGTATTGCGACGGACAGATTCAATAAGCCCTGCGCTGGGAGTCACCCCTCCCTCGGACAGGGAGGAGCAGAGCTCGATCCTTCCTGCCCCGGCAGATTCCGCAATAATGGCCGATTCAACGGAGTCGGTACATATTTCAACAATCAGAGACAATTCTTTCCAATGAGGCTTTGAAAGTACATATTATTTAGATAATATTGTGTGATCTAAACCTTAAATCAGATGAAACCTACATTATTGGTACTGGCTGCCGGGATGGGCAGCAGATACGGCGGAAACAAGCAGCTTGACCAGGTCGGTCCCTCAGGAGAGACGATCATTGACTATTCAATTTATGATGCAAAGAGGGCAGGGTTTGGCAAGGTTGTATTCGTCATACGGCGTGATATCGAGGAGCAGTTCAAGGAGACTTTCATCAGGCGGCTCAAGGATGTTATAGAGATAGACTATGTTTTCCAGGAGCTTGGAAACCTGCCTGCAGGCTTCACGGTTCCGGAGGGTCGTCAGAAGCCCTGGGGCACGAGCCATGCCATTCTTGTTACCGAACCGAAGATACACGAACCCTTTGGCGTTATCAATGCTGATGATTACTACGGCTACGACGCGTTCAAGGTGCTCTATACCTTCCTTACCGAGGACAGGAAGGACACCAATTTCTGTATTGTCGGCTACCGCCTCGGAAACACCCTCTCTGACCACGGTCATGTGAACCGCGGCATTTGCAGGGTCAGCAAGGAAGGCTTCCTTGAGCACATTGTCGAAACACGCGGAATTGAGAAGCGTCCTGACGGAATCTTCGCGCCTGATGCCGAAGGGAAGATGAATCAGTATACCGGTGACGAAATTGTCTCAATGAACCTGTTTGGTTTCAAACCCTCAGTCTACAAATACCTGAATATGGAGTTCAGCAGTTTTCTGAATGAGCGGATGACAGATCCGAAGGCTGAGCTTGACATCCCCACCTCACTTGACAAGTTCGTGAAGAAGGGTGAGATTACAATTCAGATACTCAGAAGCAACAGTCACTGGTTTGGTGTCACCTACAGGGAGGATAAGCCATTTGTGGTTGACAGCATAAGGAAGATGGTAGATCAGGGGATGTACCCTGAAAAACTGTTCTGACATGATGACGGAATATTCTGCATCAATATGACGTAGCGCGAGGTCTCAGACCTCGCGCTGCATGTATGGGAGAATATTCTTCATCTGTTCTAATGGCGAGGGGTCTGAGACCCCTCGTTACCTGTATGGCAGATTAATCTGTATCATTGACATCTACCACATGAATTCAGTTTTTATTGTCCTGCTGTTGCCGCGATTGTCGGTCACCCTGAGCTCAGCTGTATGGGTTGTGTTTTCTTTCATTCCTGATTTGCCCGGCCTGCAGATCAGAAGGTTGTTTTTGGCATCATACTCTGCCAGTATCCATTCTCCGTCAACCAGCATCTCATATTTACCGATGCCGGAGAATTCATCAAGGATAGTGGCGGTAAACTGAGATCTGCCGGTCAGGTTCGCTCCCCTGGCGAAGGAAAATCTGGCTTCCGGGGCCACTGTATCCGCAGTAATGGTATAGTCACCCAGCCTGTTGACCTCACCGCTTACAAACCCGTACCTGTAGCTTCCGCCAGCGTAGGAGACCGTTCCCTTATTGTTTATCTGTGCCAGGCAAATCTTCTCCTCCATACCCCGGGGGACTGAGTCAGGCCTTACGGACAGCCTGATCCTGTCGTGCAGGGGCACAGTCTCATTGTGAATTGTGTGAATGGGTGCAAGGTAACCGTTGTTGCTTTTTCTTGTTTTGTGATTGAACCAGAGGGTATCATAGAGGGCGCCGGCAGGGAAGTGAATCCTGATTCCGTCAGCCGTGAAGTCGGATGCCCTGCCCCAGGGAATCACCTTGCTGCAATCCGGTTCAGCGGGAGGAAGGGGAGACCTGGAGACAGATTTTACCCTGAAGGTGACCCATGATTTGTTTTTGTGGGTGTCCGTGACTATGATCCTTATCTCATGCTCGGCGTCATCATTGAATGAGAGCACTCCGCGTCCCACGTGACTGTCGTACATTGAGAGCCTGTCTCCGGGTTGTATGTGCAGCCTGTGAATGTATTCGCCCGAGTTGATGCGGGCGGCATAGTCAATATGAGCGTTGATGTACCTGGTCTCGCTGTAAGAAAAGCGGTCCGCAGTGAAGCTGAAAACCTTCAGGCCGTCAGCCAGCATCTCTATTGAATAGACCCCGCACCTGTTTGTGCTGTTGTCAAAGGTGTCCCAGCATTTGATGCCGATTCCCGTTTCGCCGTGCACTGCCGGAACTGTAGTGGCAGATACTCCGTAGGAGCCGTCTGACGGCACTGTTCTGAGTGTCAGGGTAGTACGGCTGCCGTTCACTGTAGAGCGATGGCTGAGGGGATAAAGTATCACCCTGTCAATCACCGGTCTCATCCGGTCACTGATCCCCAGCCCGTCATAATTGAGGGGATTTACAGGGTCCTCGGTGGCTGAGTCACGAAGCTCGAAGTGCAGGTGTGGCCCTGATGAACCTCCGGAGTTTCCTGACGAGGCGATCACCTCGCCTCTTGTCACCCTGAACTGATTTCGCTGGGGGAAGAGTGAGACACTGAAGCTCTTCTGGCTGTACTGGTTCTGCAGGACGTACTCTTCAATATCCGGCCTGAAGCTTCTAAGGTGTGCATAGACAGAGGAGAGACCTGACGGGTGCCTTACATAGAGAGCCTTTCCGAAGCCGGTCGGGCTGACTGCAATCCTGTATACAAATCCTTCGTCCACAGCCAGTACATCCTTTCCCTGGACTCCCCCGGTACGGTAGTCAAGCCCGGTATGAAAGTGATCAGCTCTCAGTTCTGCAAAGCTGGCTGAGAGGGAGGGTACATCACGCATAGGGCTGACCAGCGTTTTTTCAGCGGAAGGCTGTGAACCAATGACGTTTGAAGCTGTTATAGCCAGTGCAAGAAGTAAGGTCGTTTTATTCATGGCAGTTCAGGATGTGCAAATCTAAAGTTATGCCCTGAAAGAGCAAACATAATGCCATCCTTTTTTTGAAAAGAGTAAAAATTGTGTTACTTTTGCAATATAGTTGTCAGCCATGAATGCAAAAGGATATGAAGAGTATCTTTTGCTCCGAAGAGCAGTGGAGGCGCTGGTTTCAGAGCATGAAAAACTGATCGGACTGGCAGCCGGATTGAAAAACGAACTGTCAGAGGCCCGGCGGCAGCTGGCAGAAAAAAACGAAGAAGTAAAGGAGCTTCAGGCAAGATACGAAAGAGCTAAGTTCTCGGGAGCGATTCTCGGGGGCGGGGAGGAAGCCGTAACGGCGAGGAGGAGAGTGAGTGAACTTGTGCGGGAGATAGATAAATGTATTGCTCTTTTAGACAGATAATTATATAGCAATGGATGATAAGCTATCGATCAGGGTAAATGTGGCCGACAGGTATTATCCGTTGAAGGTTGAGAGTGAAAATGAGGAACGTATCCGGAAAGCGGCCCGGCTGATCAACGAGAAGGTGTTACAATACAAGCAACGCTACGTTGACAAGGACACGCAGGATTTTCTGGCAATGGCAGCACTTCAGTATGTGATAAGGCTGCTTGAGACTGAGGAGAAGGAGAGTGACAACACTCTGGAGGAGGGACTGAAGGAACTGACCGAAACAATCAACCATTGTCTGTCAAAAGGATAGATACGCGTTCTTTAAAATAGCAGGATATTGCCCGCATTGTTTCTCTATTCATTTTGAAAACTCAACATTTTTAACTTTGGAGCAGGTCTTGGTTTGACCAGGACAGGCTGCAGCCCGGTTCGCCGGGATCACGCTTACGCGTGACAGCAGAAGTCCGAAGCAGAACGGCCGCTTCAGCCATGTAGATATGGGGTTTTTTAAAAGTTGGAGGAACTCTGCGGGTTTTTTTTATATAAATAATTAATAACCATATGATCACAGCAGCTATATCACCAGGGGTTTGTTTCGCCATAGCCGGGGCAGCCCTTATAGCAGGATCAGGTTTGTCATTTTACCTGTGGCAACTGATGCTGCGAAACAAAAGAAAGAAGATAATTTCTGAAGCTGAAGCCGAGGCCGAAGTCATCAAGAAGGAGAAGATTCTCCAGGCTAAGGAAAGGTTTTTTCAGCTCAAGGCAGATCATGAAAAGGTAATCAACGAGCGCAACAACCGTATAACACAGGCTGAGAACAGGATAAAGCAGAAGGAGCTTGCCCTGTCACAGAAGCTTGAGGAGGCTCAGAGAAGAAAGAATGAGGTTGATGCCATCCGTGACAGCCTGACGCAGCAGATTGAACTTCTTGACAGGAAATCGGAAGAGGTTTCCAAACTTCACAGGCAGAAGGTAGAACAGCTTGAGACTGTTTCCGGCCTCTCAGCTGAGGAAGCCAGGAACCAGCTTATTGAATCACTTAAGGAGGAGGCACGGACAGGTGCCATGTCCTACATCAACGAGATACTTGATGATGCCAAGATGACCGCCACCAAGGAGGCCAAACGCATTGTTCTTATGGCTATCCAGCGTGTTGCAGCAGAGACGGCGATTGAGAATTCAGTTACTGTATTTCATATTGAATCTGACGAGATCAAAGGCCGTATCATTGGTCGCGAGGGACGCAACATCAGGGCGCTCGAAGCAGCCACAGGGGTGGAGATCATCGTGGATGACACACCTGAGGCGATCGTTCTTTCGGGATTTGACCCGGTACGCCGTGAGATTGCCCGGCTCGCTCTGCACCAGCTGGTAACCGACGGCCGCATCCACCCGGCGCGGATAGAGGAGATAGTGGAGAAGACACGCAAACAGGTTGAGGAGGAGATAGTTGAGATTGGTAAACGGACTACAATTGATTTGGGCATTCACGGGCTCCATCCTGAGCTTATCAGGCTGGTGGGCAAGATGAAGTATCGTTCATCATACGGGCAGAACCTGCTTCAGCACTCACGTGAGGTTGCAAACCTTGCAGCAATAATGGCCGCTGAGCTGGGCCTTAATCCGAAACTGGCCAAGAGGGCAGGCTTGTTGCATGACATAGGAAAGGTGCCTGATGATGAGCCTGAACTTCCGCACGCTGTGCTGGGCATGAAACTGGCCGAGAAGTACAAGGAGAAGCCGGAGGTTATCAATGCCATCGGCTCACACCATGACGAGACAGAGATGACCACTCTCATCGCACCCATCGTGCAGGTATGTGATGCTATTTCCGGCGCACGCCCCGGTGCAAGGCGCGAAGTCATTGAATCCTATATTAAACGTCTTAATGAACTGGAATCGGTTGCCCTTTCCTATCCGGGAGTGACCAAAACCTATGCAATACAGGCAGGTAGAGAGTTGAGGGTTATAGTGGGAGCTGACAAGGTCTCAGACAAGGATACTGAGAACCTGTCTTTTGAGATTGCACGCAAGATTCAAAACGAGATGACCTACCCGGGTCAGATCAAGATTACTGTTATAAGGGAGACAAGGGCAGTTAACTACGCCAAATAATGAAAAAACTCAAGATCCTGAACATCGTCGGCGCAAGGCCACAGATAATTAAAGCCTCTGCCATTAGCCGGGCGGTGGCGGGAGAGTTTGCAGACGACATTGAAGAGGTTGTTGTTCACACAGGGCAGCATTACGACAGGGAACTGTCTGATGTCTTTTTTGATGAGCTTGAGTTGAGAAGACCTGACCATAACCTCCAGGTAGGGTCAGGAAGGCATGGAAGACAGACAGGCATGATCATGGAGCGCATAGAGGATGTTATCCTCAATGAAAAGCCTGACTGTGTGGTCATCTACGGGGACACCAACTCTACTCTTGCCGCAGCACTGGCAGCCTCAAAGCAACATTTCCCGGTGGTGCATATTGAGGCAGGAATGAGGTCATTCAACAAAACCATGCCCGAGGAACTGAACCGCATCATGGCCGACCATGCCTCGACACTCCTGATTGCCCCTACAAATGCAGCATTTAAAAACCTTATGGCAGAAGGGTTCAGGCCGGAAAACGTTGCACCATATACAATCAATAACCCCCGCGTTTTCCTGACCGGAGACATAATGTATGACAACAGCCTGTTCTATGCCGAACTGGCTGAGAGAAAGAAACATGATTTTATTGCCGGGCTTGGCATCGCGGAGAAGGAATTTGTCCTCGTGACGATTCACCGTGATTCCAACACGGATGACTCTGACCGGCTCAATGCCATCTTCAGTACCATGAAGGAGCTCTCGGAAACCAATGAGATTCCGATGGTAATGCCATTGCACCCGAGGACAATGATTGCGCTGCGTAACCGTGTTCCCGAGCTCTACGCGCGACTTTCTGATCATCCTTTCATACGGGTGATACCGCCGGTTTCCTTCCTGGAGATGATCTTGCTGGAGAAGAAGGCCCGGATTATTATTACAGACTCCGGCGGCGTGCAGAAGGAGAGCCATTTCTTCGGACGTCCCTGTATCGTCTTACGCAGGGAGACGGAATGGATTGAGCTTGTAAGGAACGGTACTGTTAAGCTTGCCGATGTTGATCCTGCCAAGATAAGGGAGTACTGGGATTACCTTATGACAAGTGGCAGCGAGCTGCAATACCCGGCTTTCTACGGTGACGGGAAGGCAGCAATAACTATTCTGAAAGAAATCCTGGCAGTTTTCAGGAGCTGAGTCCTTCCAGCACCTGCCTGACAAGAGCACTTATAGCCGGCTTGTAGTCATTGAGGAACTCGCCGGTGATCCTGTTGCCTATCACAACGCATATTGTGAGGGCCTTGTGGTTCATTAGTTTTGAAAGGCCATAGATGGCTGAACTCTCCATCTCATAGTTGGTAATACGCTCTCCTCTGAAACGGAAGGAGGTGATATTGTCATTGATTTCATTATCGAAAGGCTCAAGCCTGAGCCGTCTGCCCTGAGGTGCATAGAAACCAGGGGTGGAGATCGTAATTCCCCTGGTAAGTCCTGATGCCAGTTTTTCAAGGAGAGAAGCATCAGCTTCCACAACATACGGATAGGCAAGGACATCGGGCCATTCCAGATGGGTGGCGAGTGCATCTGCCAGCATGTGGTCAAGACACCATTCGTATCCCTCATAGAAGTGAATCAGTCCGTCAAAGCCCACTGCCTTAGAGGTGGCAACAAAGGAACCGACAGGCAGGTCAGGCTGTAGCCCGCCGGCAGTACCAATCCTGATAAAAGAGAGTGAGCGCGGCTCTTCCGCAACAATGCCTGTCTTCAGGTCAATATTGGCCAGGGCATCAAGTTCGTTGACCACAATGTCAATGTTATCCGTTCCGATACCTGAGGAAATTACTGTTATCTCAGCATCGCGATAGCTTCCGGTAATCGTACTGAACTCCCGGTTACTCTTGCGCACCCGCACCGAATCGAGCATCTCGCCGATCATTCCTACCCTTCCCGGGTCACCTACAATGATTATTTTATCTGCGATCTCGCCCGGGAGAAGATGAAGATGAAATACTGATCCGTCAGGATTGGTAATAAGTTCTGTTTTTTTCATAATCTGAGAATAAGGTGCTAAAATACAAAAAATGTGATCAGCCAGCCATCGCAGGGCAAATGGTTCGATGCAGTTAATATTTGTTAATTTGAGAATTGCTGTGTTCCGGAATAAGCAGGAGAGATATCTTTGCGCAGAACCTGAATAAGAGATTGATGAACATCAGTATGAGCAATCAAAAATCCTTTACATGTCTCCTGTCAATCATTCTGACTTTTCTGACTTTTCTTGGAAACACGGAAGGTTCAGCACAGGGAAAGAAGAGGGCAGAGGCAGCACGGACAACGGATGAGATGCATATTGATGGCAGGCTGAATGAACTGGCATGGCAAAAGGCTGCACCGGCAGGGGATTTTGTTATCTACAATCCGCATAACGGGATGCCATCTTTATACAAAACCGAGGTTTACCTGCTCTATGATGATAATGCCCTTTATATCGGAGCTGTCATGTATGACAGCAACCCCGACAGTATTTTCACCGAGCTGGGGCAGAGGGATGAAGGCGATATTAACGCAGACCATTTCTGGGTTGAGATATCACCCTTCAATGACGGGCTGAACGGCGAAATTTTCAAAGTCTCTGCATCCAATGTTCAGATTGACAATAAGATGACTACCACTGAAAGCTGGGATCACAATGATACATGGGATGCAGTCTGGCAGAGCCGGACAAGGATCAGCGAAGAGGGATGGGTTGCAGAACTGAAGATACCGTACTCTGCACTTCGTTTTCCGCGTTCAGAATCACAGCTCTGGGGTATCAACTTCTGGCGCGAGGTGCGCCGAAACAGGGAGACCTCCTCATGGAACTTCGTCACCAAGGAGTTCGGATCAACAATCGCTCATATGGGGGAACTGTCAGGCATACTTGATGTGAAGCCTCCTCTGAGACTCTCGCTGGTGCCCTATGTCTCAGGCTATCTTGAACACGTATCCGGGGAGCCGGGCGTGGGCACCTCTTATAACGGAGGGCTTGATCTTAAGGTAGGACTGAGTGAGAGCTTTACTCTCGATGCCACGCTTATTCCTGATTTCGGGCAGGTGCAGTCAGATGATCATGTCCTGAACCTTTCGCCCTACGAAGTCAGATACAATGAAAAGCGTCCTTTCTTCATGGAGGGAACGGAGTTGTTCAACAAGGGTGATATATTCTATTCCAGACGTATCGGAGGATCACCTCATCTTGTCAGGAGTGTTTATACAATGATTGACGAAAATGAGGTTATTACCAATAACCCCGCTGAGGTAAGCCTCATTAATGCCACCAAGATCTCAGGCAGGACGGGCAGCGGGCTTGGAATAGGACTCTTCAATGCCGTTACCAATGCAACCTGGGCCGAAGTTGAAAACACGGTCACTCAGGAGACCCGTCAAATCATGACTGAGCCACTGACAAATTACAACATGCTGGTGCTTGATCAGACACTGAAGAATGATTCTTATGTCAGTCTGATGAACACCAGTGTCATCAGGTCTGCAACCAGGGATGAAAACTTTTATACGGCAAACGTAACAGGTTTTGATGCCACGCTGAAAACTACTGACAGACTCTGGTCTGCCTCGGCAGGAGCATACCTCAGCCAGAAGTATTACAGCTCGGCGAAGACCGCTTTTGGACATTCCATAGCCTTCAATGCAGGCAAAACAGGCGGCAGGTTCAGGACCGACTATAACCTGACGCTCCTGAGTGACACTTTTGACCCGAATGATATGGGGTATCTCCGAAACAACAATGAGATAAACCATTCGCTTGACTTCGCCTGGAACACATACGAACCCAGAGGCAGCATCATGTCAACAAGGACCTCGCTTGATTTCAGCTACGGGCAGCTGTTCAGGCCCCGGAAATTCACTGCAGCAGAAGTTCAGCTTGACGCGATGATTATACTGATGAATTATTGGTCCTTCTCACTGGACCTGGAACTGGCACCCTGGGGCATGGATGACTACTTCGAGCCGCGAACGCCGGACATGTCGATGTTCTACCACCGCCCTCCATCCTTCGAAGCAGGGTTCAGGGGCGACACCGACAAGAGCAAACGATTTTATATTGAGGCCAACGCGGAATACATGGCCTCATGGACCGGTAAAGGGCAGCACGGATTCATGTGGTCACTGCAGCCTGAGATCAAGATTAACAGGCGGTTTACGTTGGACTATGCCGTCTCGGTGGAAAAGATGTTCAATGATGTCGGGTACACAGGCATTGATCCTGACGAGGGAATAACCTTCGGGCAGCGTGATGTGACAACCATCACCAATACACTGTCGGGAGCTTTCATCTTCTCTGCCACTTCCTACGTTACCATGAGAGGCCGTCACTACTGGTCCGCTGCTGATTATAACGGGAATTATTTTACGCTGTTGCCTGACGGATCCCTGATTGACCGGATCTACTCCACCCCGTTAAACAACAATGATGTTAACACCAATTTTCTGAATATTGATGTAATGTATACATGGCGGTTCGCACCCGGAAGCGAACTGTCACTGGTCTGGAAAAATGCAATTTGGTCCGAAGGCGATATAATTATCAGAAACGGAATGGACAATTTCCGTGATCTGCTCACGATGCCTCAGACCAACAGTCTTTCTCTCAAAATTTTATATTACCTTGACTACCAGAATTTCAGGAAATTGTTCATATCTAAGTAATTGCAAAACAAAATGATACAGAGAATACAGACTTTATTTTTACTGGCTGTTGCAGTGCTGTCGGGGTTGTTGCTGACCGGCAACCTGGTTCAGCTCAGCACGCCTGGCGGCACGTTGTTCAACCTGGGTTTCAATGGACTTGGCGAGAATGGCGGCGGGATCATTCAGCGGCTGTGGCCCATGTCTGTCATACTTGCGCTTGTTCCTCTCCTGGCTGTCACTGCGATTTTTCTGTACAAAAAAAGGAATCTGCAAATGAGGCTGACAATGATTGCCCTTCTTCTCTCATTGGGAACGGTAATACTGGGAGCGTTTTATATCGTGACTTTTGACCGCAAGATTGATGTAACTGTAGTGTGGACAGTTAAGGCGGTCTTTCCGCTTCTCTCCGCCATCCTGTCGTGGTTGGCCTATCGCGCGATCCTTAAGGATGAGATGAAGGTAAGGTCATATAACCGCCTCAGATAATCTCCAGTCTTTCCTGATCAGTTATTTTTTCGCAATACTGGCATTTCAGGGCCACCGGTTTCTTTGACACCACCCTGAAACGTGTTGTCACCTTCTCGAAATTGGTAATACACTTGGGATTCATGCACTTGGCAATGGCGGTGATCGTATCCGGAACCTCAACCACGCGTTTCTCTATCACCTCGTAATCACGGATGATGTTCAGCTTTGCATTTGGAGCAACCAGTGCTATTCTGTTGATGTCATCGTCCTCGAAAAATTTCCCTGCGATCTTGATAATTGCTTTTTTCCCATCAGTCTTGCTCTCGAGGTTTGTACCGAATGTGATCTGGTTCTTTATCCTGTCGAGGCCGAGTATCTTTATTACCTTGAATAGGGTACTGGCAGGGATATGGTCAATCACCGTGCCGCTTTCAATTGCGCTTACCAGAAGCTGCTTCGGGTCATTTATGTTTTTCATGGCTTGTTATTTTAATCCGAGTAATGAGCAGATGATTGCCTGCCTTGTAAAGACACCGTTGAGGGCCTGTTCAAAATAGTATGCCTTGCTGTTTGAATCAACATCGGTGCTTATCTCGTTCACCCGTGGCAGTGGATGGAGTATCTTCATCCCGGGTTTTGTCTCAGCAAGCATGTGATCATAGAGTACGTAGGCATTTTTCACTTTTTCATACTCCATCGGATCTGAAAATCTTTCACGCTGCACGCGGGTCATGTAGACAATGTCAGCCATGTTGATGACCTCGTTCAGGTCTGCTGTCTCGTAATAGCTGAGTCCCAGGTTCCTGAGGTAAAGCTTGTACTCATCAGGCATCATCAGTTCTTCAGGAGCGACAAAGTTGAAGGATGTCTTCCAGCGCGACATTGCCATGAGGAGGGAGTGCACGGTGCGGCCGTATTTCAGGTCGCCCACCATGCAGATGTTCAGGTTATCAAGAGTCCCCTGTGTTTTCAGGATAGAATAGAGATCGAGCAGGGTCTGGGTGGGATGCTGGTTGGCCCCGTCACCGGCGTTTATTACAGGCACGGTAGATATCTCGCTGGCATAGCGTGCACTGCCCTCAATAGGGTGGCGCATCACAATCAGGTCCACGTAGTTGTTCACGGTCCTGATAGTGTCATTGAGAGTCTCGCCCTTGGTGACACTGGAACTGGCGGAGTCTGTGAATCCTATAACGCGGCCCCCAAGCTTGTTTACCGCGCTCTCGAAACTGAGGCGGGTACGAGTAGAAGGCTCAAAGAAGAGCGTTGCCACAACCTTGCCCTTGAGAAGATCCTGGATCGGGTTCTTTTCAAACTCCGCGGCAAGGCTGAGAATCCTGGTGATCTCCTCAGTCGTAAGATCATCAATCGAGACTAAGCTTCTGGTTTTCATTAAGATATGTTTTAGGTGCCTGAACTGACACAAAGTTATTATAAGTGGGGGTGTAATTTTTCGTATGTTAAAAACTATTTAAAAAAATGACATCTTCATTCTGTTGAGAGCCATTTCATCTGCAGGGCGGCTATTTTACCGAGCCTTCCGGTGATCTGTTGCGACGCGGAGGCGCGAAAAAGGATCTCCACCGTTACATCACTGCCACTGTAGGCGTGTTCAGACTGTCTGCAATCCTCATCCCTGAGCACCTTCATCACGTCATTCATTGCAATATACGGGAAAGTAACGGACCATCTCTGGCAGACATGTTTCTCCACTACCCTGGCATTGTTCAGGGCATCGGCTGCAGCAGTACGGTAGGCGTTTATAAGGCCGCTCACGCCAAGCAGCGTGCCCCCGAAGTACCTGATGACAACCACCAGTACATTTGTCAGTTCCCTCGAGTTGATCTGACCCAGAATCGGTTTGCCGGCAGTGCCTGACGGTTCTCCGTCATCGCTGATGCGCCATGCCTGCCTGTCCGGGGCGAGCATCCACGCGAAGCAGTGATGCCTGGCATCGTGATACTCCCTTCTCAGCCCGGCGAGACGGCTTTTAATCTCCTCCTGGGAGCTTACGGGAATGGCTATTGCGATGAATCTGCTCCCCCTGTCCCTGAAGAGTCCGTGTGCCTCGCTCTCGATTGTCCGGTATGTGTCAGAAAATAACATTATTAAGGCGAATACGCCGTGAATTATAAAATCATGAGCGCCTTCGCACCCTTGTAAAGCGTTATTAATCCCATTATTACCAGGACAATGTAAATAATCCTGGAAAAGGTAAGCTGACTGATTCTTGATACCAGCCTGTCACCCGTGTAAAGACCTGCTATAAGTGCCGGTACGGAACACATTGCCAGCAGGAATGTTTCAGTTTTTACCAGACCTGCTACCAGGTAAAATATGAGTGCATAGGAGACCGCAAACAGTATGAAGAGAGAGATTACCGCATTGAATTTTTCCCTGGGTGTCTTCATTGATGAGAGTATGATTGCAACTGGCGGTCCGGTGATGCCGGTGGCACCTGCGAGCACTCCCCCGAAAAGGCCACTGAGGGTCATGGCGGACTTGTCCGAGCTTATCCCGAAACTGAATCCCCGTGCCAGGGCAAAAACAATCAAAATTATCAGCAAACCCCATACCAGCTGGATGTAAGCAGGGTTGATAAACTTCAGTATGAGTGTTCCGGCAGCAACGCCGATTCCGGTCCAGATGGCCATTCTTCCAAGTGGCTGTCCCCTGACTAACTCCCTTGACCGGCGAAAGTAGATCACTGAGAAGACTGCGTTTATCAGTGCAATGAAGACAGCGGTATCTGACACCGGCATAAAGAACTGTATGAGCGGCACTGCCACGAGTGCCAGTCCGAATCCGGTAAAGCCCCTGACAATTGAAGCTGCGAAGATGATCAATGAGAGGAATATTATGTTTTCAGCGTTTAGCATTCTATTCTTCGTATAGTGCCATCTGCCTGAATTCACCCAGAAAAATCTCCGTCGATGCTTTCCACCGTTCCGTCTCCTCCGTAATCGACAGACCATGGGTAAGCACTTTGCGCATGAGGCTGTCACCTGAAAGGATGTCAAACGGCATGAGCCGGTATTCATATTCATAGGGAGGCGGATTGAATTTCAAGGCACCCTCGGGCGATGTACGGATGATTGCATCAAACAGGTGCAGTGCGGTTGTCACCGGTTTGAACAGGGCAGCGTCAGTGACATGTATCTGTATGCCTCTGCAGTACTCTCCTGCGTATTTGTGGAATGTCGGGATAAAATCGTGCATCCTGAAGCTGCATCCCGGAAGGTTTCGGCTGCGCAGCCCGTCAAGAAGCCTTCGCCCGTCGATCCAGGGTGCACCGGTCAGTTCAAACGGTATGACGGTACCACGTCCCTCTGAGAGGTTAAGGGCCTCTGCCAGTACGGTGCCGGGATAGACTGCAGCTGTCTGCTGTGATGGCATGTTGGGAGAGGGGAGGACCCACGGCAATCCCGTTTCGCTATAAAGGGAGTTGCGTCGCCATCCCTCTGCACGGACAACATGAAGCTTGCAGCCGGGGATATGCTTCTCCCTGATCCAGAGAGCCATCTCGCCGATTGTCATCCTGTGGCATAGAGGTATGGATGCTCCACCGACGAAGGTAAAATACTCTTCCTGCAACACGGGTCCGTCAGCCTGTATCCTTCCGATGGGGTTTGGCCTGTCCAGTATCCAGACAGGTATTCCAGCTTCGGCGCATGCCTCCATGCAAAGCTTTACGGTCCAGATATATGTGTAAAGCCTGGCTCCGACGTCCTGAAGGTCAGCCACGAAGGCATCGACACCCTGCAGCATCGCCGGGGTGGGTTTGCGATGCAGACCGTAAAGACTGTAAACAGGAATTCCAAGCACCGGGTCAGTAGTGCCTTCCCATTCGATCATATTGTCCTGGGTCTGGCCCGAGAGACCGTGCTGCGGTCCGAACAATGCGGTCAGACTGCAGTCTTCGTTATCTGAAAAAACCTCCGTAATGTGTCTGAAATCCGAGGTAATGCTTGATGAGTGGCAGAGGAGTCCGATCCTCTTTCCTCGCAAACCCTCAGGAAGGCGGCGGGATACCGAGTCAAGTCCTGTAAGCACTTTCATAACTGCAAAAATAGTTAAAAGAGCGTCGGTGGCAAGGATCCGGGATGATGCAGCAAGGAAATTATCAATATATTTACAACCTCTGCAGGGAGAGTTGTTACAAATAAAACAATATAATGAATCGATTATTTTTAACTGGTATTCTGGCCTTTGCCATAGTCTCTTTGCACTCACAGGATCATGAGCGCATCACAAAGTATATCCCTTCTTCAAAGCCCGACAGGATAATCCTGAATATCGCCGGTGATCCGGCAACCTCGATGGCTGTCACCTGGAGGACAGACACAACCATAACGGAGAGTGTGGCTCAGGTCACTGTCAATCTTCCTACTGTATTTCTGGCCGATTCCGCGTTGACTGTTTCAGGATACTGGCAGGATGTTACGGGAGACGGAGTGACCGGAAGATTTCACTCTGTCATCTTCAGCGGGCTTAAACCCTCAACAGGCTATGCCTACCGCGTGGGGTCAGGCGCAGAAGCCAGCGAATGGTTTACTTTCAGGACCGCGGCAGCCGGTACTGCTCCACTCACCTTCCTCTATTTCGGAGACTCACAGCTCGGCAGTAAATCGCTGTATGCGAGAGTGATCAGACAGGCTTACCGACAAACACCCGATGCTCGCCTGATGATTTTTGCCGGTGACCTTGTTGACGGAGGCTCCGGTTCAACCCTTCACGATGATGAATGGGGAGACTGGCATGCAGCTGCGGGATTTACTGTCTCCGAGGTGCCTGTCATGCCGACACCCGGCAATCATGAGTACTACGATCCTGCAGTCAGGGGCAAAAGAGATCTTAACAGGTACTGGAGGGCCGGTTTCACACTTCCTGAGAACGGACCGGAAGGAGTTGAGGAGACAGCCTATTCAGTAGACTACCAGGGGGTAAGGTTTATCATTGTCAATTCAGACGAGATGGTCAGGAATGAGTCTCTTGCCAATGCTCAAGCAGAATGGGTTGAAGGCCTTCTCAGGAACAACCCGTGCAAATGGACCGTTGTTGTTTTTCACCATCCTGTTTATTCGACCTCTGCAAGGAGGGACAACAAGGTCATAAGGGAAAGCCTCAAGCCGCTCTTTGACAGATACGGTGTTGACCTGGTTCTTACAGGCCATGATCACACCTATGCACGCGGAATGATAGTGCCTGATTCTGCTGATATGAAAGTCAAGACGGCCGGTACGGTATATGTCGTCTCTGTAAGCGGATCCAAACAGTACAAGCAGGATGCAAAGCAATGGTGGCAAGTCGGGATGACCAACACCCAACTGTGGCAGGCGGTGACCGTTGACGGTGATCGTCTTTCCTACCGGGCATATGATGCAACAGGAAGGGTTGCCGACCAGTTCACCATAACCAGGATGAAGGATGGCAGAAAGAAGTTCGCCGTTCAGCCACCGAAAGAATAAGATAAAAAGAAATGCATGAAAAACCTGAATCTTACAACGGTAATTCTGATTGCTGCTCTTCTTACCCTGTCTTGCGGAAGGGATGAGAGCAAGATTGAGATATATGCAACAACGGACCTGCATGGCATGCTGCTGCCCTTTGACAATACCGAGGGAGAGGCAACTGACGCTTCACTTGCCAACCTGGCTTCCCTGGTCAGTGAGGGAGACAGGGAGAGTATCATCCTTCTTGACAATGGCGACATACTGCAGGGTGATCCGCTTGCCTATTACTACAATTTTGTTGACACAGCGCAACCCCATATCATTGCTGATATCCTTAATCACCTGAAATATGACGCAGCCACCGTGGGAAATCATGATATTGAAGCGGGTCATCCGGTCTATGACAGGGTGCGACGTGAATACAACTTTCCGTTGCTTGCTGCGAACGCTGTGGACATCAACACCGGTGAACCATATTTTGAACCTTTTACGGTAATAAAGCGGAATGGGATGAAGATCGTGGTTTTTGGTCTCATCACACCTTCAGTGCCCCGTTGGCTCCCTGAGTCGCTCTATCGCGGCATCAGGTTCGAAAACATGGTTGCAACTGCCAGGAAGTGGATGCCTGTGATGCTCGAAGAGGAACCGGACCTGGTAATTGGGCTTTTCCACTCCGGTCTTGGCGACGAAAGAGACAGGGGGGATGATGAGAACAGCTCCCTCTCCGTTGCCATGAATGTTCCGGGCTTTGATGTTGTTTTCTGCGGACATGACCACAGGCAGGATATAAAGGAGGTATTCAACAGTGCAGGGGAGAAGGTTCTTGTTCTTGACGGCGGCAGTCGTGCAGAGGCACTCATGAACGTTACTGTAACCATGGAGAAGCAGGCTGGCAGCAAAAGAAACAGTGTTGTCAGTGGCAGGATCATACCAATGAACAGTCTGCCGGCTTCGGCTGAATTTCTCGGGAGATATGCGCCTGTATCGCAAAAACTTAAGGAATATACATCGGAAGTCATTGGTCGTTCTACAGCGAGTGCCACAACACGTGATGCCTTCTTTGGCCCTTCGGCTTTTGTTGATCTGATTCACCTCATGCAGCTTGAACTTACCGGAGCCCGGATTTCGATGGCATCCCCGCTCTCCTTTGACCAGCAGATTGATGAGGGTGATCTGCGGATCAGGGATATGTACCGGCTTTACAGGTTTGAGAACTTTCTCTATACCGTTAATATGACCGGGGGGGAGATAGACCGCCATCTTGAGCATGCGGCAGGTCAGTGGTTCACAACAATGACTGACGGTGACAGTTATATGCTGAACTACAGGCTGGATGACAGCGGTGCTCCCGTCATGGTCAACGGCACGGCCAGGCTGCGCAACCCTTCCTATAACTTCGAATCCGCCATGGGAATAATTTACACTGTGGATGTCAGCAAGCCTCAGGGTGCCAGGGTTAATATCACTTCGCTGAGCGATGGCACCCCCTTCAGCCACAGCACCAACTACACGGTGGCTGTAAACTCTTACCGTGCCAATGGCGGCGGCGGGCATTTCCCGGCAGCCGGCATAACCGGGAAGGAGCTGGAGAGTAGGATCATCACCACCACCGAAAGAGATCTGCGTCACTATATGACTGAATGGATCCGGAGCAAGGGGACAATCAGTCCCGCTCCGCTGAGTGAATGGAAGATCATTCCGGAAGAGTGGGCTGCGAAAGCCGAAAAGCGTGAGCGTAAGCTGCTGTTTGGTTCTAACTGAAAATTATTATTACATGAAGATATTTTTGAAATTTGGTGCCGATGCCCTTATTGTCCTGATTCTGACATTTGCAGGCAGCCTCAGGCAAATCAACAGGCATTGTCTGCACCAGTTCGCTCACTGATGCCACACCCGCTGCATTTTCGGCACACGTGCCTCTTCGGTATGACTACCGTGCAATCGCCGGATGGTATGACGGAACTTTTTCACGATTTTATAAGACTGTTGTCACTGAATAAAAAATATAAATGAAAAGTGTTGACCCGGATAATGACGGTAACATGCTGCCGCTGGTTGAGGAGTTCTACTCCGTGCAGGGCGAGGGATGCAATACAGGCAAGGCAGCCTATTTTATAAGGGTTGGAGGGTGCGATATCTGCTGCAGCTGGTGTGACACGAAATATGCCTGGGATGCTGCGCTGCATCCGCTGGTACCGGTGGAATCAATAGTGTCAAATGTGATTGCATCCGGAGCAGACTCTGTAGTGGTTACCGGCGGAGAGCCCCTGATGTGGAACATGGATCCACTCTGCAGGCAGCTCAGGACAGAAGAAATAAAAACCTTTCTGGAAACATCAGGCGCCTATCCTCTTACAGGCTCCTGGGACTGGATCACCCTCTCGCCAAAGAAGGGATCGCCGCCGCTGCCCGGGATATGGCCACTGGCTGATGAACTGAAGGTTGTAATCCAGTATGGCATTGATTTTGAGGATGCCGAGGTATACAGGCAGAAAACGGGACCCGGATGCCAGCTGCTGCTGCAGCCGGAATGGAGCAGGTACAGTGAGATAATAGGCGTGATAACTGAGTATGTTAAAAAGCATCCTGAATGGAGAGTCTCGCTGCAGGCACATAAATTTATGCATATTCCCTGAATGGGTTTAAGAACTACAATATTTACAATGGCTCTGACCATGCTGCTGACCCAGTTAACAAGCGGCCAGAATTTTCATACCCGCTCCAACAGGGCTCTCAAATACTATCATCAGGGCAAGCGGGATTATGAATTCCTCTATTATGACCGTGCTGAAAGTAATCTTAAACTGGCAGTGGAAGAGGACAACCGCTTCTATGAGGCTCACATAATGCTTGGCCAGCTCTATACTGATACAGGCGACTGGGAGAAGTCGGTGACACATTACCGCTCTGCAGTAAGAATAGATTCTCTCTACTTTACACCGGCTCTCTTCAGCCTGGGCAGGGCTGAGCTCAGGACGGGGAGATATTTCGATGCGCTGAACCACCTTGAGGCTTACCTCAAACAACCGGGCGTGACGCCAAAGCTCAGGGTTGAGGCGGAGAAGATGATAGCAAGCTGTCGTTTCGCCCTGACTTTCCCTTCGTCGCTCTATGAGATGGAGCCTGTAAGCGCCGGCGATTCGGTAAATACCGTTCTGGATGAGTACTGGCCATCAGTCACAGGTGACGGACAGCAACTGATCTTCACTCGTGAGGTAAAGCGGGCAGCAGGTTATGGCCGCGATTACAATCGTGACAGGCAGGAAGACTTTTACGTCAGCA
The DNA here is from genome assembly GCA_002383485.1 of Bacteroidales bacterium UBA4070. Lineage (GTDB taxonomy): Bacteria > Bacteroidota > Bacteroidia > Bacteroidales > VadinHA17 > SR-FBR-E99. The sequence goes on from DFYY01000012.1 coordinate 41,303, forward strand.
GGTGGGTGGCTGACGGTTACTGGGGCACGGCCCGTAATGCCGGGGCACCGCTGAACACATCAGGGAACGAAGGGGCACAGTCTATCTCCTCTGACGGCAGATATATGTTCTTCACTGCCTGCGACCGGAATGACGGACAGGGCAGGTGTGACATCTACTTTTCTTCAAATGACGGCAACCGGTGGTCACCCGGATTGAATCTCGGCCCGCCTGTCAACTCTGCATACTGGGAGTCCCAGCCTTCGATCAGCCCAAACGGAAATATGCTCTTTTTTGTCAGCAACAGACCTGGTGGCATGGGAGGCATGGATATATGGTATTCTACCCGCGGCAGCGACGGAAAGTGGAGTAAGCCTGTTAACCCGGGTAAGGCCATCAATACCACGGGCGACGAATTTTCGCCCTTTATCTACTTCAATGGGCGGACACTTTATTTTTCATCCAATGGACGTGAATCCTTCGGGGGACATGACATTTATGTCACTACCCTGGCGCGTGACTCTGGCTGGACAACGCCGGAGAATCTCGGACCTCCGGTGAATACTCCGGCGGATGAAACCGGTCTTGTCATAGAATCATCAGGCAGAAGAGCCTATTTCTCCTCAGTCCGGAATAAGGATAAAGGCAAGGACATCTATTATCTTGATCTTCCGGAATCGGTTCAGCCTGAGCCTGTTTCATATTTCAGGGGTAAGGTGATTGATAAAGCGTCGGGCCAGCCTATCACAGCCAGGTATGAGCTTTCAGACCTGACCAGGAGGGCCGGGGTAATAAACTCGGTCACAGACAGCAGGGGAGAGTTCTTTGTATGCCTGCCCCAGGGAAGTAGCTACGGACTGAATGTAACAGCCCCGGGTTACATGATATTCTCCGAGAACTTTGACTTCGTCGAAGGTTATACATCCTCGGAACCTTACCTCAAGACAATCGCCCTGAACAGAGTAAGAAAAGGCGAATTCATGAGGATGTACAATGTGTTTTATGATACCGACTCATGGGAGTTGCTGGAGTCATCACTGCCGGAGCTGACACAGCTGCTTGAATTTCTGAATGTCAACCCGACAGTTGTCATAGAGATTGGTGGTCACACTGATTCGGACGGAAGTGAAGAACATAACCAGCGGCTTTCAGAAAGAAGAGCAGATTCGGTAAGGGAATTTCTGATAAAGAGGGGCATTGACGGTGAGAGGATCTTTTCTCATGGTTATGGCGAGACCACTCCTGTGGCTGACAATATAACACCAGCCGGCAGGAAGCTCAACAGACGGACTGAAATCACGATCCTGTCTGAAGGTACAATCAGGAAATAACCTGTCACGGTTGATGCAGGCAGCTTTTTGCTGCCACAGTGAAATCACAAAGGAGGGGGATATGCTCCGCCCTCCTTCTTTTATCAATCAGACATTTGTAGACCTTCAGAGAATCAGATTGCTATCTTATTCTCCGAAGAGGAACCGGTAAGTATTTTCAAGCCGGGACTTTCCTTTGCTGGTAATGAAACAAATACGGATGTACCTCCTGCTTCGTTTGTCTCAACCCTGATAGAGCCATCCATTGCAAGAATAAGATTTCTGGCCAGGATTAAATTCATAGCGGAATAGGTATCCTGACTTTCGGAATGTTGGATCTCAGGATTGTCGGAAAGCAGCAGATCACTGCTTCTGGGGTAACCCTGGCCAGAATCTTTTACGTAAAATGTTGTCTTCTCATCACTGTATGTGCACCCCACCTTTATAAACCCTGAAAAAGTGTGGTCAAGTGCATCACGGAAGAGATTACTGACTATTCTTGTTGTCCGTGCAGCATCTATCTTCAGCATAAGCCTGTCAGGCAGGTTGTCTTCCTGTATCAGAACGACATTGTCGCGTCCCTTTTTCCTCATGAAAACCCTGAAATCAGAGGTAAGTGACTCGAAAAGTCTTGTGATGTCGGTCTCACGCAGGCTCTCCCTTGTTGCTCCGGTCTCGAGGACCGCCGTGTCAAAGAAATTCTCAAACAACCCGACCAGCTGTTCGCATGAGGAGATGATCTGCTCTGAGAACTCTCTTTTTTCATTGTCACTGAATCTCTCGTTGTTCATAAGATAAGAGAAGGCTACAATGGAGTTCATCTGAGTTCTTACCTCATGTGATACGCCTGCAAGTATATTTGGTTTATTGATCATTTTGTTCAGTTTTTCCTGCCCTGTCGCCACTGCCGAACCCATCTCATGCCAATTATTGCGAAGAATCTCGAACATATGAACAGATTTACTCTTTTATTTTAATTTGCGTGACAGCCTGGCAGCCTGCCTCTTGTACCTGCTTTCCGATGCAGCTATCGACCTGAACTGGCTCAAGGCTTTTTCCCGGTTGCCGGTCATCATGTAGCAGAGTCCCAGATACCATTCCGCATCTTCAAGATAAAGGTTGTCATTGTGCTCTATGACGCGTGAGAAGGAACCGCTGGCTACCGGGTAATTCTTAACCTCCATGTTGGCCATACCGTGCATGAAGACCGATTCCATATCATTCCGGTCCGAGTTGATAATCTGTTCAAGGAATATAATGGCCTTCTCATATTCCTTTGCGGAGTAGGAGGCTATGGCGTTTTCCATCAATGCATTTCCTTCACCTGATGCTGACCTCACAGCCCCCGGGGATTCATACCTTGTATAACTGGAGGCATAGAGCTGCTCAGGCGATGTCCCGGGCTTCAGCTCCAGGTATATGGCGCTGGAAATAAGTGCTATAAGGGCAACGGCAGCAGCATACCTGGCACCCTTTACTATTATACCGCGCAGAGGTACGGCAGCACGTTTTTTCCTGCCTATCACGCTGAGCTTGCTCCTCAGTTCCATTACCTGCCTGTTTGCAAGGATCTCATCGGTCCTTCGCCTTAGATTCACTTCCCTTGCCAGCTCCGGATCCTTCGCCATCTCGCCTGCAAGCCATTCACGGCCTGCTCTGTCAGCCCGGCCTCCAAGCCAGTCTTCAATGGCATTGTTGACATTCTTTGTCTTCATCTTGATATTATTATTTCACACTTATAAAAAACTACCCGTCAGTTAGTTTATTACAATCAGCCCGTTACCTTCAGGGCGCCTTACTATGGGGCGCATACGCTCCCGGATGAACGGCCGGCTCTGCCTCAGGCAGATCCTTCCACGTCAATATATATACCTGCCGGCTCACACCGGCACAGTCATTTGATTCAGATCTCGATTATCACCGGAGGCCTGGTAGGTTCAATACCCGTATTGCTTCTGCCGCCGTTGCCGCCGCGAATATTTATCATTTCCTCGTTTGAAAGAACAAATTCAGTGAAGTTTTCGATTGTCAGGGTTTTCATGTTTTCAAGAATTAAATTGTTATGTCAGGATTTAATTGGTGTTTATACCGTACATGTCAGAAGATGTCGTTTTGTGACACGAAAAAATCAACTTTTTTTCAAAAAAAATGCAACATACTGAAATACAGGTCTGTATAAAATGTAAAATATTGCTGTCACTTTAACGGATTGTTTTATACTTTTACCGACGGAAGAGAGAAGAACCATTTTGATGAGCCTGGGGGCACGTATAGTATCCATTCCTTTCCTGCTTTTTGCTGTTTTATGCGGATTACCTGCAATAGCGCTCGGAACCTGGCATCCGGGTAAAGAGGTTATTGAAGGAACAGTAATAGGGGAGAAGAGACTGAGGGAGTTGACGGACTCACTCTCTGTTCTGTTGGAGACGGGATCTGACGCGCCGGGCAAGGCTGAGATGGCATCAGAGATAGAAGCCATTATTTCCGGCGACGTTATTAAGGATACCCTTCTGCTGTCTGATGCTTATTATTTTTTGGGTGTTCAGCATTATCAGTCGAACCGTTTCGCTAAAGCCTTTGACTGTTTCAGTATCTCAGTATTTTACAGGGAGCGACTCTCGCTGTCAGACAGGAGATATGCCAACGGGCTGGCAAATATGGCTGTGTCACTTTTAAAGACAGGTGATTACATGCGTGCATCAGTGCTGGGGACAAAGGCACTTGAGGCAAAGCGGGCAATCTCGGGCAGTGACTCATCAGGTCTGGTGACCAATTACGTTAACCTGGCCAGTATCAACCTTGAGTTGAATGAAACAGACAGCGCCATTGAAAGGGCAGAGGCCGGGCTGAGGATTGCCAAGCTCTACCCCGATGCGGTACCGGTGAAGGTAATAGCCGACCTGTATCATGTAATAGGACTCGGTCTTTACCGTAGCCAGGAATACAACAAATCCCTGGCTTACTGTGGGGAGGCTCTCAGGATGTACGAAAAGGATCCGGCTGCCAGCGTTGACTCGAGGATATTGATGCACAATACCATGGCCCAGGTTCACCGACGGATGGGTCAGCCCCGGGAGGCTGAGGCACAATTTCTCAAGGGCCTTGCAATCAGGGATAGCCAGAATACCCAGGATAAATTTCTGCTTTACATAAACTATGCGGGTTTTCTGATCCGCAACGGACGTGCAGCCGAGGGAGAGCAGGTCCTGAAGTCGGGGCTGGACCAGGTAAGCAATGCATTCGGTCCGGATAGCCGTGAATATTACATGATGCTTGCCTCGGCCGCGGAACTGGTATACGATGACCCTGAAGACAGGGACCGGGCCATAGCCATTTATGATAAGTGTCTTGAATATGTTCGCCAGAATCCCTGGGATCATTCAATGGGAAAATTTATCCTTGCCAGGTACGCCAGGGAACTTTCAGATGCCGGGAGGTATGCCAGGGTTATTGATCTGACGGATTACCTTGCTGCTGACACCATGGCGGCAGATGCCGTCTCTGAGGAAGACTTCTTCCTGCTGGGATTGAGGTATGAGGCTTTGAATACGCTTGCCGGCAGAAGAAACAACACTGATCTTCTCAGGCAGGCTGTAGCCACCGGACGAAGGATCACTTCCCTGTATGACCGGCAAAGGCTTGAGATGAGTGAGGAGGATAGCAGGACCAGCCTAAGCTCTTCGGCCAGGGGTATCTATACCGGCTTAATTGAGAACTATGCTGCTCTCTATGAGAGCAATGGTGACCGTGAATCGCTGGAGGGTCTGTTCGAATACGCCGAGAGGAGTAAGGTTGCCGGTTTCCTGGCATCAATGAGGGAACTGAACGCTGCCCGGTTCTCGCTGCCGGAGGAGCTGACTGAGCTTGAGGCAGGTATCCGCAGTGAGATAGGGTTATACAGGGAACTGATGACCACGGAAAGGCTTAAAGCAGTGCCTGACACCCAGCGGCTGGCCACCTGGGAGAGCGTAACCTTCAGGCTGCATCGCTCCCGAGACTCGCTTGTGAACATCTTTGAACAGGATTATCCGGCTTACTACAACCTGAAATTCAGGAACGAAGTAACCCCGCTGCGTGATGTCGGCAAAGTCATCGGACAGAGGGCAAACCTTCTAAGCTATGTTCTTACTCAGGACAGGCTTTACATCTTTGTTGCCAACCACAGGAGGAGCGAGGTGATAAAAAAGGATATTGACTCCTCCTTCTTCACATTGCTTACACGTTTTCGCGAGATGGTGTCAACACCACCTGACCCAAGCGGTTCACGTGCCCCGTTCAACGAATACATGGATCTGGCTTACAGCCTTTACCGTATACTCCTTGAGCCGGCTGAACCTTTTCTTGCCGGCGATAAGATAGTCATCTCTCCGGATAACCTCCTTTCCTACCTGCCCTTCGAAACGCTTGTAACCGAAGAGTTCCGCAGTCCCGGTCTGCTCTACCGCGAGGCACCCTTCGCCCTTAAGAAATACCGGTTTTCCTATATCTACAGCGTGACCCTTTCGTCAGAGACGTTACAGCGAAGCAGAAGCCTGAGCAACAGGCTGATAGCCTTTGCTCCGTCCTATGAGGGAGTTGAGATAGATGATTCCCTCCTTGTATCATGGCCATCCCTCAGGGGAGAGATACATGAGCTGCCCTACGCCATTATGGAGGCTGAAGATGTTGTTAATCAGTGCGGAGGGCGGGCCTTTACAGGGGCTGAAGCCAGTGAGGGAGCCTTTAAGCGCGAAGTAAAGAACTACAAGATCATACACCTGGCCATGCACACGCTGGTTGATGACAGCAGACCTGCATTCTCCAGGATGCTCTTCACTCCAAGCGGTGGTGACACCGAGGACGGCATGCTTAATACCTATGAGGTATACAGCCTGCCGATCAAGGCAATGATGGTGGTACTCAGCTCCTGCAATACCGGGTCAGGGATGCTGGTGAACGGGGAGGGCATACTGAGCCTGGCACGCGGTTTCCTTTATGCCGGAAGCCGTTCGGCAGTGATGTCAATGTGGGCTGTGGATGACATATCTGCCTCGGAGGTAATTCACTCCTTCTACAGGAATCTGAGAAGCGGGCAGACCAAAAGCTCTGCACTCCGCAACGCCAGGCTGAGCTACCTGGAAGATGCACTTCAGAGAAGGTCTCATCCCTACTACTGGTCTGCGCTTGTGATATACGGCGACGATACGCCGCTGTGGTATAACAGGGTAAAACTCTACACAGGGATCCTCTTCTTTATGCTTGTGGCGACGCTGCTATTTGCATTGGTCTACAAAGGACCGAGGTCCTGATACTCCGTATCTGTTTTTATGATCTCCATCAATGCTTCCTTGCAGAGGTATTTTTTTCTTCTGGCGTAATCTTCATTCTTAAAACCCATCCTGCGTGCAATCTCCTCATAGGAAAGACCCTCTCCGAAAAGGGTCAGTATCACCTGACAATCCTCTCCCAGCAGGGCATAGGAGCGGGTGACTATCTGCTCCAGCAGGGCACTGTTTGCCTCTTCTGCTTCAGCATTGTCTTCCGGGTCAGCCGTGATAGACACCAGCCTTGAACGGTATCTGAGCTGGCTGTTCCATACGTTGCGTGCCACACCGAAGAAATATCCCTTCAGGTCTGTGGTAAGCCTGAACCCGTCACCTGTGACCTGTTTGTAGATTATGACCACCGTTTCCTGGAGCACCTCATGTGCATCATCATCCGATCCGCTGTTTTTGCTGACGTGATCACGGATCATTTCGAAATATGCTTCGTAGAGGTAGGTAAGAATCCTGTTGTCCTGCCTCCTGATACCATCAACGATGTCAGCGTCCGAAAACTTTCTGAATAATCCCAAGCAAGCGGTTTAATAGGCAAATATACAATTTCCGCAATCGATTACTGAAAAAAGGAGTTTGGCACAAATTCAACAGCCCTGCCTCAAGCAGGTAAATAATTGGATATATTTACGGGTTCAAACTTCCACTCTGCAGGTTCAATGGCATATCCTTTCGTAAGGCAATATGATGCAATGGATTGCGGGCCGGCATGCATAAGCATGGTAGCCCTGAGTCACGGCAAGCGCCTGTCCCTTGAGACAATCCGGAAGAGAGCATGGATCACCCGTGAGGGAGTCTCTTTACTCGGACTGAAAACGGCTGCCGAGAGCATCGGGTTCAGGGCGGCAGGAGTGAAGATACCTTTCAGCAGGCTTGTAAATGATGCTCCGATGCCATGCATTGTGCACTGGCGGCAGAACCACTTTATTGTGGTTAACAGGGTGAGCAGCAAGACTGTATGGGTGAGTGATCCGGCCATTGGCAGGCTGAAGATGACCCATGACGAGTTTCTGGAGGGATGGTTGCCTGGCGAGGGTGGTGAAGAACCCACCGGGCTTGCACTGCTGCTGGAGCCGGGCCCCACTTTTGCCGCGTTGCAGGATGACCCTCCGCCAAAGGGGGGATTTGAATTCCTGTTACCCTATCTGAAACCATACCACCGGCAGATAGTGCTGCTTATTCTCGGATTGATACTGTCGGGTGGCATCCAGCTTCTTTTTCCCTTCATGACCCAGGCCATCATTGACAGGGGGATTGCTGGCCGTGACATAAGTTTCATATGGCTCATTCTTGCAGGTCAGCTGGCCCTGACACTTGGCAGGCTGGCTGTCGAGTTCACCAGGGGATGGCTCATTCTTCACGCAGGATCGCGACTGAACATCACAATCGTTTCGGATTTCCTGGCGAGGCTGATGGGTCTGCCCATTGCATACTTTGACACGAAGCTTAACGGAGACATTCTGCAACGCATTGATGACAACAGCAGGATAGAGAGTTACCTGACATCTTCGAGCCTTGCCATTCTCTTCTCGCTCTTCAACTTCATTGTCTTCGGAGTGGTTCTGGGCATATACAGTCTTAAGGTTCTGCTTGTTTTCCTGGCCGGCACTGCCCTTTACGTACTGTATGTGACTCTCTTCATGCCGGCCAGGGAGAGGCTTGACAACATCCGTTTCATGCAGATGGCTGAGGCTGGCAACCGGATGATAAACATAGTGAACGGCATGCAGGAGATAAAACTGGCAGGCAATGAAGCCTCCAACAGGAGGGAGTGGGAATCGATGCAGAAAGAGATCTATGCCACCCGTGTGCGCGGACTCCGTATCATGCAGTTTCAGACTGCGGGAGGAACGCTTATTCACGAATCAGTAAACATCATTATCACGGTTATATCGGCCACGCTGGTTATCAACGGTTCACTGACCCTCGGCATGATGCTTGCCGTGCAGTTCATAACGGGGCAGCTTAACGGTCCGGTATCACAGATTGTCAGCTTCATGAGAGCTACCCAGGATGCACAGATAAGCCTCGGAAGACTGGCGGAGGTGCATGCCATGGAACCGGAGGAGGCGGAGGGGAGGAATGGAGAGTCTGAGATGCCTGAAAAAGCAGATATTGAGATAAGTAACCTTTCTTTCCAGTATGAGGGTCCCGGCTCTCCCTGGGTTCTGCGGAACCTGGACCTGGTCATCCCGGCCGGGAAGATCACTGCCGTGGTGGGTGAGAGTGGTTCGGGTAAGACCACGCTCCTGAAGATGCTGCTTGGATACTATCCTCCTGCCGGGGGATGCATAACAGTGGGGGGAAGGCAACTTGACGGAATAAGCATCTCTTCGCTGCGGCGAAACACAGGCGCCGTGATGCAGGAAGGATACATCTTTCCGGATACGATACTCGGTAACATTGCTCCGGGTGAGGATAACCCGGATATTGACAGTGTGGCCGAGGCTGTGAAAGTGGCCAGCCTGAAACAGCTTCTGGACGAACTCCCTTCAGGCCTGCAGACCCGTGTGGGACAGGGCGGCCACGGACTCAGCCAGGGACAGCGGCAACGCATTCTCATAGCCAGGGTGGTTTACAAGCAGCCCTCCCTGCTGCTTCTCGATGAAGCCACCAGTGCCCTTGATGCCTCAAATGAAAGAATGATTGTTGAGAATCTTGCCGGGTTCTATGCCGGCAGGACGGCGGTCATCGTGGCTCACAGGCTGAGCACGGTACGGCATGCTGACAGAATCGTGGTGCTTGAAGGCGGAAGAGTGACAGAGTCCGGTTCCCACGCCGAACTCGCTGCGCTTAAGGGGACCTATTACAGGCTCATAAAAGATCAGCTTGAGCTTGGACGCTGACTTTTTGCCTTACTTCTTCCCGGAATATGGTTCGTAATCATCAGGCTGATCCCTGAGGCCGCCTCTCTTTCCAAAACCAGTACCCGGTTTTCCGGTTAAACCGTCATTTTTTTTCTTCGCGTACTTGCGATAGAGTGAAAAGCCGGCGAAGACAAAAGCTGCCGCCAGGATTATGTAGTCTTTGTTTTCCATAGGTAAATGACCTGAAACTTGAATGACAAATTTAAGCATTTTGGAGATTGACCGGAGCCGCATTTCATTTAAATGTTGTATTGGTTTGAGTTTTACCAATAATCCATTATTTTCGTGGTTTGAAAAATGGAGGGGAATTGCATGCAATCCTTCTTTGTATGAAGCACTGAAGAAAAGGGATTAATGATGACTACAAAAAATCCGGGAGATTCTGTTCATGATGAACAATTCGACGGAACTGAAAAGGCCGCCGAATCTACGCAAGAGACAAATGATGCTGAAGCTTTGCCTGTAATGCCGGCGGATGACCTCCGCACAGGGGATGATGAGACCCGCATGGAAACCATAGAGGCTGACGAGACTGAAGTTGCCGAACAGTCCGAAGAACAGACTGCAACAGCTGAAGATGCCGAAGAACAGGCTGCAACAGCTGAACAGACCGAAGAAATTACTGCAACAGCTGAAAATGCCGAAGAACAGGCTGCAACAGCTGAACAGGGCAAAGAGGAGACTGTTGTTGCTGAACGGGCTGAGGAAGAATCGGTCAACTATGACGAGATCGAACTGCCTCCGGTGGATTACAGCGGTTTCTCAAGAAAGGATCTGGTGGAGACACTGGCCCTGATAGTTGAGAACAGACCACCGGCAGAGATCATTGACGATGTTGCCCGCATCAAGGAGTTCTTCTACAAGAAGACGAAGGCAGAGTTCAATGAAAAGCGGCTGAATTTTGCGAAGGAAGGAGGTAACATAGAGGATTACAAATCCGAGCCGGATGAACTGGAAAACAGGATAAAGGGGATCCTGGAGACTTACCGCAACCGCAGGAGTGATTTCAACAGGATACAGGAAAGCGAAAAGCAGGATAACCTGCGCAGGAAGCTTGAGATAATCGAACAGATAAAGGATCTGGTCAACCGCGAGGAAGCCATAAACAAGACCTTTCAGGAGTTTCGCAACCTGCAGAGCGCATGGCATAACACGGGCATTGTTCCTCAGACAGCCGTCAAGGATCTGTGGGAGAACTATCACCACAGCGTGGAGATGTTCTATGATTACATCAAGATCAACCGTGAGCTCAGAGACCTTGACCTGAGGAAGAACCTCGAGTCCAAGATAGTTCTCTGTGAAAAGGCAGAGGAACTCCTGATGGAGCCCAACGCCGTTACAGCGTTCAAGCTTCTCCAGGATTACCATAACCAATGGCGGGAGATCGGTCCGGTACCGCATGAGAACAAGAACGATGTCTGGGAGCGCTTTCGCGAAGCCACAACCAAGGTAAACAAGAGGCACCATGAGTACTTTGAGAAACAAAAGGATGACCAGAAGAAGAACCTCGATGCAAAAACTGCCCTCTGCGAAAAGGTAGAAGAGATTGCTGCAGGCGAAATACTCACTTTTGCCGATTTCAAGGAAAAATCCGATGCCATTCTTGAGTGTCAGAAGCTCTGGAAGACAATCGGTTTCGCCCCGAAGAAGCACAACAACAAGATATACCAGCGGTTCAGGACCGCCTGCGACAGCTTCTTTGAGAAGAAGCGCACATTCTTTGCCGACAGCAAAGAGATACAGGTAAAGAACCTTCAGATCAAGACAGAACTATGCCTCAAGGCTGAAGCCCTTCAGGAGAGCACTGACTGGAAAGAGACCTCCGAAATGCTCATCCGGCTTCAGAAGGAGTGGAAGGAGACTGGACCGGTGCCGAAAAAATATTCAGAGAAAATATGGAAACGGTTCCGTAAGGCATGTGACACCTTCTTTACAAGGAAGTCTGAATATTTTGCCGGCAGGGATACTTCATACGAAGACAACCTGAAATCCAAGCTGGCAATCATCGAAGAGCTCGAGGCCTTTGACCCGGGTGATGACATGAAGGCAGGCTTTGAAAAGCTTAAGGATATCCAGAAACGGTGGACTGAGATCGGTTATGTTCCCTTCAACAGGAAGGAGGAGATAGCATGGCGTTACAAGGAGGCTCTCAATAAGAAGTTTGACAAACTGAAGCTTGATGACGAGGACAAGAATATCCTTCGGTACAGGAGCAAGGTAGACAATGCCAGATCCAATCCCCGTGCCGCCAGTAAGGTGAGAAACGAGCGCGAGAAGTTCTACAGCAGGATCAAACAGTTGGAGAGTGATATTGTTCTCTGGGAAAACAATATCGGGTTCTTTGCCAAATCGGCCAAAGCTGACACCATGATCAAAGAGGTTGAGGAGAAAATTGCAGAAGCTAAGAGAAACATCAAGATTCTCGAAGAGAAGGTAAAGCTGATTGACAACTCGATGTACGAAGATTAGTATTTCTCACTCCCGATAAGAAAAAAAAGGATCAGCTGTGACGGATGTAAAATATATTTTTGTTACCGGCGGAGTTACCTCTTCACTGGGCAAGGGGATTATTTCCGCCTCCCTTGCGAAACTGCTGCAGGCTCGAGGTTATTCTGTCACCATCCAGAAGCTTGATCCCTATATAAATGTTGATCCCGGCACGCTGAATCCCTACGAGCACGGTGAGTGTTTCGTTACTGTAGATGGGGCGGAGACCGATCTTGATCTTGGTCATTATGAACGTTTTCTGAACGTTCATACAACACAGGCCAACAATGTCACTACAGGCAGAATTTACCAGTCCGTAATCAATAAGGAGCGGAAGGGTGATTACCTTGGCAAGACCGTTCAGGTCATTCCTCATATCACCGATGAGATAAAGCGGAGTATTAAGCTCGTCGGTTCCGGAGGAAGTTACGAGATAGTAATCACGGAGATCGGCGGGACGGTTGGCGACATTGAATCGCTGCCCTACATAGAAGCCGTAAGGCAGCTGCGCTGGGAGCTTGGTCCTCAGAACTGCATCGTCATTCATCTTACGCTTGTGCCTTTCCTTCATGCTTCCGGAGAGTTGAAGACAAAGCCCACGCAGCATTCAGTCAAGATGCTGCTGGAGGAGGGAATTCAGCCTGACGTCCTGGTACTCAGAACCGAACATCCCCTCACCGATGACCTCAGAAGGAAGGTTGCGCTCTTCTGCAACGTCGAAGCCGGAGCCGTGGTTGAGTCAATAGACGTCTCAACGATCTACGAGGTGCCCATCCGCATGCAGAAGGAGATGCTTGACCAGACGGTTCTGCGCAAGCTGGGTCTGCCTGCAGGTGAAGAGCCCCCGCTTTTAGAGTGGAAAGAGTTCCTTCACAAGCTTAAAAATCCTTCGCACAGGCTGAAAGTGGCCCTTGTCGGCAAGTATGTCGAGCTGGCTGACGCCTACAAATCGATCACTGAAGCATTTGTACATGCAGGTGCTGCCAACGAGGCAGCTGTTGAACTGACAATGATCCACTCGGAGGAGATCACTGAAAACAACTTTATTGAAAGACTGGCAGGATTTGACGGGATTGTGGTTGCGCCGGGGTTCGGTTCACGCGGTATTGAGGGAAAGATACTGACAGTTAACTATGCACGCACGAATGACATACCTTTCCTGGGAATCTGCCTGGGCATGCAATGCGCCGTGATAGAATTTGCACGGAATGTGCTGGGTCTGGAAGGTGCACACTCCACTGAGATAAATCCCAAGGCAAAGCATCCCGTCATTGATCTTATGGAGGAACAGAAGAGTGTGACGGAGAAGGGCGGCACAATGAGGCTTGGCAGCTACAGTTGCGAGCTGCTGCACGGCTCCGAATCATGGAAATGCTACAGGAAAGAGGAGGTGGCAGAACGGCACCGCCACAGGTACGAATTCAATAACAAATATCTGGCAGACTTTCGCAGTGCCGGCATGCTTCCGTGCGGTACCAATCCGCAATCGGGGCTTGTTGAGATCATGGAGATCCCGTCTCACAGCTGGTTCGTAGGAGTACAATTTCACCCAGAATACAGCAGCACCGTGGTGAAGCCTCATCCTCTATTCGTGGGATTTGTCAGGGCCTGCATCAAAAAAAAAGCAACAATAGATAAAAGGGAAAAAAAGACTAATGGATAGGAATACAGTTACCGGCATCATACTTATTTTTCTGATCTTTCTCGGCTTCAGTCTGTATAACAATCACAGGACCGGGAAATTTTTCGAAGCTGAAACGGAATATGCAGACTCTCTGTACGCTGCCGGAAATTATGACGAGGCACGGGAGTCATACATCAGGGCGCTGAACTTCAAGCCCAAAGATCAGCCCACCATCAATAAGGTGATGGAGCTCAACACCAGGCTCGGCCTCAGAACGGAGACCCCTCAGATACAGGCGGCAACAGTCACCTCTGACACCGCTGCCACTGCTTCAGCCATGCCTGTCCCTGTGACAGACAGCAATGCCTACGGAGTCTTTTCAGCCCGCGTCACCGGAGAAGAAGGGTTATATACTCTGGAAAATGACCTGATGGTAATGAAAGTCTCTGCCAGTGGCGGTAAGCCATATTCGGTGATGCTGAAGAATTACACAACACATGACGGACGGCCTGTTGTACTCTTTGACGGTGACTCAACTGTGTTCGGATTCAAATTCTTTACTGTAGACAATAAACCCATCAGGACTGATGAGCTTTATTTTGCCCCGGTGGACTATAACGGCACAGTAACGGCGACCAGCGGACCGGCCAGTCTGACAATGAGGCTCGAGGCCGCCAGCGGTGGCTATATTGACTATATCTATACAATGCTCCCCGGGGAGTACATGGTCAATTTTGAGTCCAGGTTCAGCGGACTTGCCCCGGTGATACCTGCAAATACCACTTCGATGGCTCTTGACTGGAAGATGTATATTCCGCAGCAGGAGAAGGGAAGGCAGAATGAGGATATGTACACCGGACTGAAGTATAAGGTCTATCAGGAGGGTGTGGAGGACCTTGGCGGTGTGCGGATGCAGAGGCAGAAAAAGGATGTGGTATCGGAAAGCCTGATGAAGACTGACTGGATAGCATACAAGGATCAGTTCTTCTCCTCTGTTGTCATTGCGGAAGACTTCTTCATCAATGCTGCAGTCAAATCAACCAATGCCAACCCGACATCGAAATACCTGAGGTTCTTCGAGTCTGAGATAGGTGTTCCTTACACCCACGGTGACAACAGTACCGTGAACATGAAGTTCTATTTCGGCCCCAACAGCTTCACGCTCATGAAGAAGTATGATATGCAGCTTGAAGAGCTTGTATTCCTTGGCCGGAACATAATACGTTGGATCAACCAGTTTGTGATTATCCCGATCTTCAATGTGCTGGATAACTTTATTGTCAATTACGGACTGATAATCCTGATCCTGACCCTCATAATCAAGGCTGTCCTATTCCCGCTTACGCACAAGTCGTTTATCAGTCAGGCCAAGATGAGGGTGATGAAGCCGATGGTTGACGAGCTTGCGAAAAAGTATCCGAAGCAGGAGGATGCCATGAAGAAGCAGCAGGCTACCATGGATCTCTACAAGAAGGCCGGTGTAAGCCCGATGGGAGGATGTCTGCCTATGTTGCTTCAGATGCCTATCCTCTTTGCCATGTTCCGTTTCTTCCCCACCTCCATAGAGCTGAGGCACCAGGGATTTCTCTGGGCAAAGGACCTGTCAACCTACGACAGCATACTTGATCTTCCCTTCACCATACCTATGTACGGTGACCATGTAAGTCTCTTCACCCTGCTAATGACCGCATCGACACTCATATCAACCAAGATCACCAATCCGTCAGGCGGCCAGGAACAGATGCCGGGGATGAAGACGATGATGTACCTTATGCCTGTGATGTTCATGCTCATACTGAACAACTTCTCAGCCGGTCTTACATATTATTACTTCCTTGCTAACGTAATTACGATTATCCAGACTCAGGTGTCACGCCGTTTCGTAAATGAGAATGAGATACTTAAGAAGATTGAAGAAAACAGGAAGAAGCCTGTGAAAAAATCAAAGTGGCAGCAGCGTCTTGAAGAGGCTTCGAAGCGCGGCGGACGCCCCTTGCCTAAAAAATAGTCTGCAAAAACTGCTTTTCAACATTTTTTAACATTTTACTGCTAAAGTTCCATGTTTCTAAAAAAATAAAGCTAATTTCGTGCTTTAATTTTAAATGAAATGGGGAAAAAGGTTAAAAACAAAGACATTGCCGCAAGACTAGGTCTTTCAGGCACATTAGTATCATTAGTGCTGAACAATAAGGCAGATCAGCACGGAATCAAGAAAGAAACACAGGAGAGGGTGCTTGCAGTGGCGAAGCAGATGGGCTATTTCAATGCTGCTGCCGAGAAGGGTGAGACGGTACCGGCGGAGGAGAAGCCCGGGATCATCGGAATGGTGGTTCCCTCGATGAATGATCCGTTCATCTATGAGATTACCCCGTACCTGCAAAAGGCTTTCTCAAGTATAGGCCTTGGATTTTCAGTCTTTACCAGGGATCCGGACGACATGCGTTTCAACAGGCTGACAACCTCACTGAAAAAGTTTTTCAGCGGAATGATCCTGGTTGGTAACGCAGCGGATGACAACGTGGTAAGAGCACTGAACCGTGACTCATACCCGGTTGTTTTGCTTGAGAAGAGCATAAAGAGGATGAGGCTTAATACTGTCTGCTCAGACAGGATTGCCGGTGCCGCCATAATGACACAGCATCTCACATCACTCGGGCTTAAGAATCTTCTGATAATCTCAGGAGAGGATTCCGCTTCATACGACAAGGAGATGCTGGAGGAGCTCAGAAATTCGACTAAGAAGTCCAAAAACTTTGATTCGGTGCACTTTACCGTTGCTGAGCTGCCGAAAGCCGGGGATAAGTTTGATTTTACAGCGATAGAGAATTTCCTGAGACCACCACACAGGAGTGATGCAATCATTGTGCTTAATTCCCCGCTGGTATTCCCGCTTTACCTGGCACTGCAGGCCAAGAATATACGGATACCGCAGGATGTGGCACTTGTCTCCATGGAAGACGGAATTGGTTTTGACCTTCTGACCACTCCGGTCACCAGGTTGCGCAGACCCCTGGCAGCTATGTCACTCAAGGTTGCCAACATCATCTGGTCCGAGGTCAAGAATAAGGGCAAGAGCAAATATAAGCGCCAGGTCAACATGGCTCCCGAGCTTCTTATCAGGAGCAGTTGCGGCTCTTATCAAAAATAATGTTCAATGATTTGGATCATCAGGCTGCCGGCTTTATTGATCATGGCAGTGCTGCTCTCATGCAGCGGAAGTCATCTTATTGATGACAACTCTTTGCGAAAAGCAATAACTGACGACTTCAGGTCGCGGTCTGAGATTCACGGAACTGTCCGCAGTGATCTGTTCGGCATGGCTGACACCATAAGGGATAGTGAACTGCGTGAGGCTGTAATCTTCCTGCTTGCATACATGCCACTGAGCGATATGGCTGTATATGAACCGGATTACCTGGCGGCCAATGCCTCCACTGCCATTCGTTCAAGGAACGAGATGCCATGGGGAGAGAAAGTCCCGGTTGATATCTTCCTGAATTTTGTTCTTCCGACGCGGGTAAACAATGAGAACCCTGATGACTTCAGGACTGTGTATTACACCGAACTGAAGGATCGTGTTCAGGGATTGGGTGCCATGGAGGCCGCACTTGAAATAAACAGGTGGTGTCATGAGAAGGTTGCCTACCAGGCTGCCGATTCACGCACATCATCACCCCTGGCTACGATGCTGTCTGCCCGGGGACGGTGCGGTGAGGAATCCACATTCACGGTATCCGCCCTTCGGGCAGTGTGCATACCGGCACGACAGGTATACACGCCGCGCTGGGCGCATACAAATGACAATCACGCATGGGTTGAGTTCTGGATTGACGGTGCATGGCATTATCTTGGAGCTTGCGAGCCAGAGCCTGTGCCGGACCGCGGATGGTTCACGGAACCGGCCAGGAGAGCAATGCTGGTTCACACGAACGCCTTCGGCTATTATGGAGGAGATGAAAGGGTTATCAGGAAGGAACGGCTATTTACCGAGATAAATACCCTCGGGCGCTACGCTGAGACCAAAGAGCTGAAGGTCAGAGTGAAGGATACCTCCGGCAAACTGGTCCGGGGTGCCATGGCCGGATACTTGCTTTACAACTATGCGGAGTTTTATCCTCTTGCCAGGCTGGAATGTGACAGCAGTGGCGAGTGCAGCCTCCTCACCGGATTCGGTACTCTGCTGATCTGGGCTGATGACGGGGAACAATCCGGTTTTGTGCTGGCATCTCCCTCAGATACAATTGTCGAAGTTACAATAGATTCTGAATTCCGGACAACGCCTTTCACTGAATTTCTCCTGGCACCACCGGTTCCTGAGCCATTTCCGGGTATTGATCCTGAGCAAGTGCGGATAAATAATAAGTTACTCAGAAGGGGCGACAGCATCAGACAATCATACATAAATACATGGATGGCGGATATCAGCGCAGAGGATATTGCACATGAAGCAGGTCTTCAGGCTGAAACCGTAAGCCGGCTGCTGACGTCATCTATGGGCAATTACAGGGCTGTGGCCGGGTTTATTGAAGGAGCAGGAGAGAGGGCCGGACTGGCTACCCGGATACTTGAAAACATTTCCGGTAAGGACCTTCGGGACACACCTGCCGCTGTGCTTGCCGATCACCTTGCAAATGCACCTGAACCGGCGCCGGGAACAGATACCGCACTGTATGACAGATATGTACTGTCACCCAGAATCTCTGACGAACTGCTGTCGGCCTTCAGGACTGCATTCCGGGATCTGCCATCAGACCTGACGGAGTCATTCCGGACCGATCCTTCCTCTGCAGTGGCATGGATTGATACGGCTATTGTGATAACTGATACTGAGAACCATTATGCCACACCTCTGATTCCTGCCGGGGTACTGAGGCTCAGAATAGCTGACAGTCACTCCAGGGATATATTTTTTGTGGCTCTTTGCCGCAGCCTCGGCATCCCCTCACGGCTCTCCCCGGGAATGCGAAGGCCCCAATACCATATGGCCGGAGAATGGCATGACGTGCGGTTTGACGGGGAGCCAGGGTCATCTGAAACACCAGCCTTCATCACCTTTATAAATGAATCCCGCATGGACGGGTCAGCGGAACCGGAGTATCATGTCAATTTCACGCTTGCACTCTGTGAGAAAGGCAGGTTCAGGACCATTGATTACGGATACGGAAAGAAAATCAGTGACATGACTGAACGCATTCCCCTTGACCCGGGGACCTATATGCTTACAATCGGAAACAGGAATGATGCCGGCAACGTTATGACCTCGGTCACATTCCTGGAACTTAATCCCGGAGAAGATCTGCCGGTAAAGGTTATCATCCCTGATTTTCCTGAAGAAAACGCCGCAGGATTCTCTATAAGTCTTGATCACACACTGACCTCCGTGTCAGGGGCAAAGGCCCCGCTGGATTCAATCTCCGGCAGAGGAGTGGTACTGGTCTGGATCGAACCGGGAAGGGAACCAACAAGGCACCTTCTGAATGATATACCGGCTCTGAAACATGAATTTGACAGTTGGGGAGGGTGGTTTGTATTTCTCACAGATCCGGAAAGAACTCCGGGTGGATATAACCCTGAATCTGTTACAGGCACTCCGGTGAATGCATTTTTTGCTACTGATCCGGGGTTGGAGTTCCTGTCAACGGTTCCCGGGAAAAAACCTGAAGAGAGACTATGGCCGGTAGTCCTCTATTGCGACGGAGCCGGAAAAGTTCTCTTCTCATCCGAGGGATACCGGATCGGTACAGGCCAGCTCTTGCTCAGGAAAATCAGAAACTGAATCTATATGAAAAGTCTCTTTCCGGTTGTTGCATCCGCGATGATGGCAATGGTGTCATGCACGTCACCCTCACAGGGTGATCTCACACAGTTTGTTGATCCTTTCATCGGCACGGCTGCCCACGGTCATGTCTTCCCCGGTGCGACCACTCCGTTCGGCATGGTGCAGCTCAGTCCCGACAACGGTACTTCAGGATGGGACTGGTGCTCGGGGTATAACTATTCTGACTCACTCATTGCAGGCTTCAGTCATACCCATCTCAGCGGCACCGGGATTGGCGACCTGTGTGACATTTTATTTTTGCCATCTATGCATACATTCAGTCTCACTTTGCCTGACAGTACATATTCACTGGCGAAGCTGAACAGGACCCTCTTTTCACATGAGGCGGAGCAGGCCTGTCCGGGTTATTATGCCGTAGCCCTTTCCAGTGGGGTTGATGCAGAGCTGACAGCCACACCCCGTTGTGGTGTTCAGAGGTATACCGCGGTCATGGATGGTATCATGAGCGTTTTGGTAGACCTTGGCTTTGCCATTAACTGGGACAGGCCTGTGGATTGCAGGCTTGAGTGGGATGGTCGCACTCTTGCCGGCAGGCGCATCTCTGCCGGATGGGCTGAGAAACAGTATCTCTTTTTCTCCTCGGAGTTTTCAGCGAAGCCTGAATCTGTCACCATGGTTGATGCAGGAACCATCACCGGTGCAACAGAGGCAGAAGGCCGCAATATAGCCTGCATCCTTACTTTCGGGATGAAGAAGGGGGAGGAACTGATCATCCGTACCGGTCTTTCCGCTGTGGATGAGTCCGGTGCAAAGAATAACCTGGCAACTGAGATGACCGGCTGGGATTTTGCCGGAGTAGCGGCGGCAGCCCGGCAGGCATGGCAGAAGCGCCTTCAGGTAATCCGAGCCGAATCAACTGACTCCGCACTTCTCCGGGTGTTCTACACCTCATTGTACCATACTATGATCGCACCAAATCTTTACAATGACACAGATGGCAGGTACAGGGGCACTGACGGAGGAATACACAATGCCGAAGGATTTACCAATTATACTGTCTTCTCACTCTGGGACACATACCGTGCCGCCCATCCGCTTTTTACAATTACCGTTCCTGAGATGGTGCCGGACTTCATCAATACAATGCTCAACATCAGGGAAGAGCAGGGGAAGTTGCCCGTATGGTCGTTGGCCGGCAATGAAACCAACTGCATGATCGGCTACCATGCCGTACCGGTGCTGGCAGATGCCGTACACAAGAAATTTACCGGTTTTGATTATGGGGCAGCTCTTGACGCATCTGTCCATTCGGCCTCGCTTGACTTTCGCGGGCTGGATCATTACCGCAATTTTGGATATATACCATCCGAACTGGAGAATGAATCTGTGGCCAAGACTATGGAGTACAGCATTGATGACTGGTGTATCTCACAGATGGCATCAGACATGGGTATGCAGGATCTGGCCTCCCGGTTCCAGGAGAGGTCACGAAATTACCGTAACCTGTTTGACATCACTATCCTTTTTGTCAGGGGCAGGATGAGTGACGGAACCTGGAGACCTGATTTTGATCCGCTCTACTCTCATCACACCCGTTCAGACTTTACGGAGGGCAACGGATGGCAGTACTCCTGGCTCGCACCTCATGACGTTGACGGACTGATATCACTCTTCGGAGGGAAGGAGGTCTTTCTCCACAGGCTCGATTCTCTTTTCACTGTAAATGAAGAGGTTAAGGGAGAAAACCGCTCACCTGACATCAGCGGACTGATTGGTCAGTATGCTCACGGGAACGAACCGTCGCATCATATCGCCTACTTTTTTACTATGGCCGGTGCACCGGAAAGGACTGAAACGATGGTGCGCAGGATCATGAATGAGATGTACACAGACGCAAAGGATGGTATATGCGGGAACGAGGACTGCGGTCAGATGTCAGCCTGGTATGTCTTCTCCGCCATGGGTTTCTACCCGGTCAACCCGGCTGACGGCCGTTTCATCATTGGGAGTCCCGTACTGGACAGGGCCTCTGTGACACTTCCCGGAGGGAAGCAGTTCACCGTTGTTGCAGAGGGCAACTCTCCGTCCGCCGTCAATGTTTCTTCACTTTTTTTCAACGGAGAGAAGCTTGAGCGCAACTATATAACCTATGAGGAGGTTATGGCCGGCGGGGAGCTCAGATTCGTGATGAAATAACCAGCCTGTTATCACATTGTTGATAATTATTAGGGATAATTATCGCTCCTGAGTATTACCTTTGTCTTATTCTGGTGCTGCCGGTATTTCGGCAGTGAAAAGGGAACCCTGTGAGAATCAGGGACAGTACCCGCTGCTGTGAAGCCCGTTCCGTCGCAAGACGGATCATTACAGCCGGAATTCCCGCCACTGTTCGCCATCTGGCGGACGGGAAGGCCCGGTTAGTAGGGATGAGTCAGAAGACCTGCCAGAAGGTATCCTGTTGAAGGAGCTTTCGGGAATAAAAGTCATGATAAAGAGGTTATCAGCCTATATCATCCCTGCGTCTCTGAGACGCCTGCCGCTTTCAGCGGTTGCAGCAATGCTGCTTGTTCTTGTTCCGTTTACCGTAGGTGCGCAGGACATTTTCAGCGAGGATACTGTAAATATAAATGCAGTCACCGTCACTGCCCGGGCGGCAGCACGGGTTACCCCATATACTGTGGTAGAGATTGACCCTGATCTGATTTCACGCCGTAAGGGAGATGACATGGCAACACTGCTTCAGTCTTCAAGCCTGCTATATGTAAAACGGTACGGTAATCACGGACTGGCATCAGTTTCAGTCAGGGGGCTTTCAGGCAGCCACACCCTTGTGACCTGGAACGGAATGCCGGTCAACGCACCCGGCAATGGATACAGTGACTTCACGGTTATCCCGGTTGTGGCAGCTTCGTCAGTACAGATCACATCAGGCGGCTCTGACCTGAATGACCTTTCCGGCTACCTTGGAGGCAAGGTGGAACTCTCCTCAAAGCCGCTCTTCGGGTCAGGAACTGAAGCCTCGATGAGCCTCAGTGCAGGGAGCTACGGTGACTATGGCTCGTCGGCAGTGCTTACGCCGGGCGGGACTAATTTATCTGTCAGGGCCGGCGGATGGGCAAATAAATCACGAAACGATTTTCTCTTCATCAACCGTGATGCACCGGGAGGAGAGGCACTCATGCGAAGAACCAACGCAGCCTTCTCATCCGGAGGTTTTACAGGTGATATTTTTTACCGGACTGATTACTCCAGGATAAGCATGCATGTCTGGTTCAGCGACACGGAACGCGAGCTTCCCGGGCCGGTGACAACGGTACAGCAGGATTTCAACGAGAGGCAGACCGACAGGTCTTTCAGAGGCGTGGTTAATTATTCACTGGAGCATGGAAGACTCACTGCTGATGTAACAGCCGGCGGTCAGTGTGAGTTCAACAGGTATTACCACATGGTAACATCATACAACGGCGACAACAGCTCGTCATCTGCAATTATAAGGGCGAAGGTTGCTCTGAGGGTCACTCAGAATACCTCGTTGGAATTTCGTGCCGGAGACAGCTACGAAAAAGCAGTCACCCTGAGCTACGACGGAGCGGAGATCCGGAATCTGATTTCATTCTCGGTGGCAGGCAGGTCAAATCCCCTGCCGAGGCTGAATCTCCTTCTGCAGGCCAGGCAGACGGCAGTGACTGGAATGAAAGTCTCCCCAGAGTTTACTGCAGGGGCTTCATGGCTCATGACCCCCGGCGGTGAGCACCTTCTTAAGGCGAGCCTTAGCCGTAATTCCCGGCTTCCGTGCCTTAATGATCTCTATTGGATCCCCGGAGGAAACCCTGACCTCGTTCCTGAGAATGCTGCAGGAGGGGAAGTCTCCTGGTCTTTCCTCAGGGTATGGCCGTCGGGATCACGGGGCAACTTCGACCTGACTCTTCACGGTTCTCATGTGAACAATCTCATACAGTGGGTGCCCGGACAATCGGGACTATGGCAGGCGGAGAATGTAAGGGACGTTAACATCGCCGGGGCAGAAGCCAGGGTTGGAAGGGATCTTTCAATCCGAAACTGGATCCTGCGCGGAGTATTCAACTACTCCTTCGCCCGATCGGTTGTTGCCGCTACTGAAGTTGCCAACGACAGGTCACCAGGGCGTCAGCTTATCTATGCGCCGTTACATCATGCCAACCTGAATCTCGGAGCCACGGGAAAATGGTTCAGGACAGGCCTTACAGCAGCATGGGAGAGCAGACGCTATACCACCTCAGACAACAGCGAGTGGCTGCCAGGATCCCTCATGACTGATGCCTTTGCCGGAGCAGATTTCAGGACAGGTGCAGCAGGATGGAGAGCGGAGATTGCAGTAAACAACCTCCCCGGACTGGCCACCGAGAGCGTGAGAAACTACCCGATGCCACTCAGAACATTTAAAATAAAACTAACGCTGACCTGGTCAGAAAAAAAGAAAAAAGATGAAACACGTGATTAAAACCCTAGTCCTTATTGCCCTTGCGCTTCAGATATCCTGTGAACCAGCAGAGAATCCGTCGCTTTTTCCCCGGGGAGAGGGCATTTTCCTCCTGAATGAGGGGAACTTCAATGCCGGAAACGGGTCGGTTTCGTTTTACAGCACTGAAACCAGACAAATTTACAATGACCTGTTCAGTGCAGAGAACAAGAGGGCTCTTGGGGATATTCCCTCCTTCATGGCTGTTGACGGGAACAGGGGATTCATCGTAGTAAACAACTCAGGAACCGTTGAGGCTGTGGATCTGTTAACGATGGAGAGCCTTGGAACCGTCACCGGGCTTAGTTCGCCCAGGCAGATGGTTATTGACGGCAACAACGGTTATGTCAGCAGCCTTACGGAAGATGAGATTACAGTGATCGATCTTGAGAAGACAGAGAAGTCTGGAAAGCTGGAGATCGGGTCAGCCTCGGAGGCAATGGTCATCACCGGCGGGAGGCTCTTCTCAGCGCACTGGTCCGGCGGAAACAGCATTGTTGTAACCGATCTGGGATCCGGTGATGTCGTGCGGTCAGTTACCGTCGGGCTTGAGCCTGAAAGCATGGCACTTGACAAAAACGGCAGGCTTTGGGTGCTTTGCACCGGCGGATGGATGGGAGAGGAGATTCCTAGAATCGTCAGAATCAACATGGTAACTCTTGAAAAGGAGGCCGAGTTCTTCTTCAGAACGGTCGATGACAATCCCTCCTCCCTGACGCTCAACGAAGCCAGGGATACTCTCTTTTACCTTGACGAAGGTGTGAGAAGGATGCCGGTTACGGCCGATGAAATGCCCGCCGTGGCATTTATACCTGCCGGTAACAGGCTGTTTTATAAGCTTCTGATAGGTTCTGACGGAAAGATATATGTCACTGATGCCATCGACTATCAGCAGAAGGGAGACCTGCTGATCTACAACCGGGAGGGAGAGTTGCTTGACAGCGAACAGGCAGGAATTATACCGGGCTTCATGATACAGAGAGTTGATTAACCACTTTTTGACTAATTTTAGTGCTGAAACAAAAAGATATTGAAGGGACGAATACGCATAACCAGCCTGTGCCTGCTTGCCTCTGCGCTTCTTAGCGGTCAGCCGGAGTTCCCCGTCGGGACTCCTCTGTTCCCGGAGATGCTCATCTGGCACGAGGCTGCGGTTGATCCCCTGCATGCAGAAGCCATGCGGTCTGTGGAACAGGTGAAGGGTCAGCCCTGGCGGTTTGCCATCCCTGTAGAGGTGGCCTGGGATCCGTCAAACTCCGGGTATACTGTTGCATATGGCAATGAAACTGTCTGGGTGCTGCCGGTATCATCAAAAGGTGCGCTGTCACTCAATCTTATCCTTTCACCGTTCAATCTCCCGGCCGGAGCCTATGTCTATGTTTATGACGATGAGAGGCGTATTGTGAGAGGTGCTTTCACCCGGGAAAGTACGTCAGGCAGGGTATCCATGCCGGTGATGCCGGTGCCCGGAGAGAGGCTCGTGCTCGAATGTCATTTCCCGGGGTCATCAGTTCCCGAAAATTCAATAGGAGTCAGTCAGGTTGCCCACGACTTTGCCGGTTTCTTCGGCCCTGACGGTATAAAGGACCTGTATTACGGTCGCTCTGATGACTGCGAGGCAGACCTTAACTGCTCTTCAAATCCCAACTATATGACTGCCTCCCGTTCGGTGGTCAGGCTTCTGGTGGATGGATCGGAGCTGTGCACCGGTGTTATGGTCAATAACACCGGAAGCGAATACAAGGCATATGTGCTTACGGCCAATCACTGCATCGAGACTCCGGATCAGGCAGTGAACACAATTTTCGTGTTCAACTACAAGAGTCCCTGGTGCGATGGGCCTGACATGTCATACATGAATGCCCTCGCAGGATCTGTTCTGCAGGCGGAGAATCCGGACATTGATTTTTCACTCGTGGAACTGAACCAATTTCCTTCGATGGTTTACAGGCCATATTTTGCGGGGTGGGATATTACCACAACACCTCCTTCCAACACCTTCGCCATACATCACCCTGAAGGAGATGTGATGAAGCTCACCATTGACGACAATCCGCCTATATCAACATCTTACCCGGTTACGGGATTTGTATCGATGGGTTTCTGGCGGGTCCTCAGGTGGGAGAGGGGAACTACTGAACCCGGCTCGTCTGGCGGGCCACTCTTTGATCAGAACGGCAGAGTCCGAGGTACGCTTACCGGTGGCGGAGCTACATGCGCTGATCCGTCAAATGACTATTTTGCCAAGCTCTCCAGGATGTTTACAATTACCTCAGTAGCTTCCACACACCTCAGGCCATGGCTGGACCCTGCCGGTACCGGGGCAACGGTCGTCAGCGGGCGTGATCCTTACAGTTACAACCTGTCAAGATCAGATACCCTGGGAAACATGCCGGCAGATGATCCAGGCAGCACAGATACATATTCTTCGGGCTGGGGTCTCTCAACCGGAAACAACTCAGATGGACTCATCAGGTACGCCGAATATATACCCTTTACCGGCAGTGGTGAGATAGCGTGGCTCAGACTCAGTATCTCCGCTTCGGCGTTTCTCTCAACAGCCGATTCTGTCAGGTTTTATATTTGGGGCGGCGGAGCACAACCCGGGGTGGTACTGGCATCAAAAAGGATGAAGCTTAATGAAATAAAAGGAGGGACCATTCTTGAGGTGGATTTCGGCAGGACTATCCAGGTGACGGGACCGTTCTATGCCGGTTACAGCGTCTTCTACCGAACCCCGCTTAATCAACAGCAGCCACAGTTTGCTGTTGCGCACTCTGCGCCGTGGTCAACATCAGCCCAGAATACAGCTTTTTTCAATGACGGCAGTACGTGGAAGCCCTTCACACTTCATCCCTCATTCCCTATGTCCGTTTCGCTGGGTGTCAAAGCAGTAATGGTAGAAAATTCTGTGTTGAACAATCTGCCTGACCCGGGACTGGAAGGGACAGACCTGGAGGTCTTTCCCAATCCGTTCAGCACCAGTGTTTATTTCAGGTTCAGGGAGCGAGCTGTGGAGATTGCTTTCATAACTATCTATGACAACGCCGGGAGGGTTGTTTCAGCAGGAGAATACAGGAATGCTTTTCCGGGTCTGCTGCCTGTCGAACTCGCGGGCCTTGCGCCGGGTATCTATCATTACGGTTTGCAGGCTGACAGCCTTTTCTATTCAGGGACCCTGATAAAAGCAGATTCACGGTGATGAGACTTGCTTTTTTTGTTATTGCGGTGGCATTAACATTCTTATCCTGCCGTAATGAGAGCACTCGTTCAGGCATTGCGGATGCAGGCAGTTCAGGCATTCCGCAAGGCAGGCTGTCAATTGAAAAAGTACCCGGCGCCACAAGGGTTGCGGTAAGGGAACCGTGGCAGAATTCTGGAGGAAAAGAGCTTGTATGGTACCTGGTGGCGCGTGATTCAGCACTGCCGCGGGACATTGGCGAAGAACAGGTGATACGGGTTCCGGTCAGGAGAATGATTTGTATGTCAACAACTCATGCTGCAATGATGAGGGCTCTCTCAGCCGATAGTATGATAGTTGGTATTTCCGGTTCATCGCTGCTTTATGACTCCCTGTTGCTTGAGAGAACAGGAAGCGGTGGAATTAAGGATGTTGGCTATGAAGGGAATCTTAACAGGGAGCTTGTCATCTCCCTTGCGCCTGACCTGGTGATGGCGTACGGTGTCGCGGATCCTTCATCGGGAAGCACTGTCAGGCTGGCTGAAGCCGGTGTGAAGGTTTTCTACAATGCCGACTACCTCGAGGAGCATCCCCTGAACAGGTGCGCCTGGCTCAGGCTCTTTGGACTGCTTACAGGGAAGGAGGAGATGGCAGACAGCATTGTCATCACTGTTTCTGACTCATACAGGGAACTGACGACAATGGTGGCAAACGCCGCCGGGAAGAAGCCGGGGGTGCTTCTGGGAGCACCATGGGAGGACGTGTGGTATGTCTCCCCGGGAAATACATATATAGGTCGTTTGATTGATGATGCCGGCGGAGACTATATCTACAGAGATATGACAGGAAACAATTCAGTGCCGGTATCGGTGGAATCAGTATTCCGTAGAGCATCCGGTGCGGAGATATGGATTAATCCCGGCACAGCCGGCAAACTCTCTGATATAGAAGCTGCAGATCACAGGCTGACCTCACTTCCGGTCTTCAGCAGCGGACGTGTATGGAATAACCGCGGACGTATCCGCCAGGATGGTGGAAATGACTACTGGGAGAGCGGTGTGGTCAGGCCTGACCTCCTGCTTAAGGATTTTATCTCAATAATACACCCGGAACTGTTGCCGGATTATGATCCGTATTATTACATCAGACTGGAATGAGCAGGTCACGCACAAGGATTACGTCAGTCATGACCGGACTCACTCTGCTCATGATAATTCTTTTCATGGCCGATCTGTTTCTTGGTAGTACGCGGATGGATTTTGCCGAAGTGCTCAGGTCACTGTTTGGTCATGGCGATCCGGGTGACGAAATCATCATCATGCAGTTTCGTCTGCCAAAGGCTATCACGGCTGTAATTGCAGGTGTAGGCATGTCAGTCAGCGGCCTCCTGATGCAGACGCTGTTCAGGAATCCGCTTGCCGGCCCCGATGTGCTGGGTGTCAGCTCCGGAGCCGGCCTGGGAGTGGCCCTGACGCTGCTGACACTCACACCGCTCTTCACCCTTCCTGAAGGCTCTCTTTTTTCAGGATGGGGTCTGATCCTTGCTGCCTGGGCAGGCGCCGCAGCCGTGATGCTTATCATTATGACTGTCTCCGCCCGTATGAGAGATATTATGACTGTACTTATTGTCGGGCTGCTGCTCGCCAGCGCAATATCGGCAGTGGTAAGCCTTCTGCAGTATTTCAGCAACGAGGCTATGCTCAGGACCTATGTCATCTGGACCATGGGAAACCTCGGAAATATATCCTATCCTCAGATCAGGGCGCTGGCGCTGGCCACAGCAGCAGGCCTTATGATATCCTTCCTGATGGTAAAGCCGCTCAATGCCATGCTGATGGGAGAGACTTTCTCAAGGACCGTGGGGGTGAGAATGGATAGGACAAGAATCGTTCTGCTGGCTGCGGCAAGCATCCTTGCCGGCAGCGTTACGGCATTCTGCGGCCCGCTGGCATTCATAGGCGTAGCAGTGCCACATATGGCAAGACTGCTTTTCGGCACCACGGACCATCGTACCCTTATGCCCGGAGTGGCA
The DNA here is from genome assembly GCA_002383485.1 of Bacteroidales bacterium UBA4070. Taxonomy (GTDB): domain Bacteria; phylum Bacteroidota; class Bacteroidia; order Bacteroidales; family VadinHA17; genus SR-FBR-E99. The sequence goes on from DFYY01000012.1 coordinate 70,375, forward strand.
CTGTGCGGGGCGGCGACATTACTTCTGAGCGATATAGTCTCCGGCCTTCCCGGCGGTGGTCAGATCATACCCGTGAATACCGTCACTTCGTTAATTGGAATCCCGGTGGTTCTCTGGATCATCCTGGGCAAGACCGGACTGGGGAGGAGGTTCTGATGGGAACTGGTATGATAATAGCTGAGACCAACCGCCTTTCTGTCGGTTACCGTAACCGTAACAGGGTCTTCAGGGTGATGGAGGGCCTTACCCTGAGTGCAAGGCGAGGGGAGCTGGTGGCTCTTATAGGCCGAAACGGAGCAGGCAAGAGCACTCTTCTGCGAACACTGGTGGGGCTTCAGCCTCCACTGGGAGGCAGCATAGCTCTTGACGGTCATGCTCTTGGCGAAATCGGCCTTTCACAGCTTCCAAAGCTTGTCAGCTTCGCCTCCACGGAGCCGTTTACCCTTCATAATATAAGGGTTCGTGATGTGGTCTCACTTGGCCGCTTTCCATATACCAACTGGATAGGTACCCTTACTGACGCGGATGAGGAGGCTGTCGCTATCGCCCTGGAGGCAACCGGTCTGTCGGGATTGGAAAACAGAAGCATAGACAGTATCTCCGACGGCGAAAGGCAGCGCACCCTGATTGCCAGGTCACTGGCACAGGACACCGGGCTGCTGGTGATGGATGAACCAACCGCTTTTCTTGACCTGCCATCGAGGTACGGTATTGTCAGCCTTCTGCGCAGGCTCACAAGGGAGAAGGGCAAATGTGTCATCTATTCAACTCACGACCTTGACACTGCGATAAATGAGGCTGACAGGATATGGCTTATGACCGGTGACGGTGTCAGTGAAGGGGCGCCTGAGGATATGATGCTCACCGGCGAGTTTGCCAGGGCCTTCGAAAGTCCGCTGCTCTCGTTCAGCATCACTGACGGCGCATTCAGTTTCGTCAGGAGCAGGCAGACCGGCATCGCATTGGAGGGGAGAGGCAGGGTGGCAAAAATGACAGTCCGTGCCCTCTCCAGATGCGGTTATACCATAGATTCCCGGGCGCAGCCTAAAGTAACGATAACGGAAAATTCAGGTTCAGCGGAATGGGTTGTCACAGGCAGCGGTGAAGATAAAAGGTATACCTCACTCTACGACCTGGTAACACACCTGCCACAGGCGGATCAGTGAACCCCAAGGATTCGGTAAGCTTCAATGAATGAGGCGACATTCTCCACTCCGAGTCGCTTGGCAATAATCTTCTTGTTTCTGTCCAGGATATAAATCAGCGGAGTGGATTCAACATTGTAGAAATAGTCAAACCTGCTCATCCTCTGAGGATCCCAGCCGTTAATCCATGTCAGCCCGTTATCAACTATGTACTTCTCCCATTTTTCTTTGTCATGGTGGGTGCAAACCGCAAAAACCTCTATGCCGGACGCCTTGTTCTTTTCATAGTATTCCTTCAGCACCGGGGTCGCCTCCTTGCAGTGGCCGCAATCCGGTTCCCAGAAGTAGATAATGGTGAACTCAGCATCAATGTCATATAATGAGACATAATGACCTGAGAATGAATTCATAAGTAACTCTGTTGCCTTGACGCCAATCAGGTTGGGCCTGATACGGGCGATTCTTTGTTTCAGATCTGAGATATACTCTTCCGAAGCCCATGGTGCCTTGCCCGCAAGGTAAACCATGTCAGCCAGGTGCACCACTACGGCATCATGGCCCATAATCTCGCTCGAGGCATAACTGTTCATCAGCCATACGGCGACATACTGAAATACGTCAGGGTTGGCTGAGCACTTCTCCAGTAGCCTGTCTGTCTCTTTTATTATTGAATCCGGCATCTGTATCACCACCTGCCGGAAGAATTGATCAAGCCTGCCGCCAAGGACAGGGCTTCTTATCAGTCCGGGTTCTGAAAAATCAATATTGTCAAAGAAATGTTCCTTATAGTAAAGATATGACAGCAGGCGACCAACAGAATCGGGATTATGAGTACCGGGCGGCACACTCGGGGATATTATTTCCACTGGTATCACTGATCTGGCGATGGCACCGAGCAGGGCACCCCTGTTGGCATCTGCCGTCTCCATGAGGTACTGTTTCATCTTTGCCTCCTGTTCCGCCAGCTCCTTCCTGACGGCTGTCGCTTCCGGGCTTCCCTGCTGCAGGCCAGTGAGCCTGCCGCTGATCTTCGCTGCCTCCTCCTGCAATGTCTTCCATCTCCTCTGATAAGCCACAAAACGGCTATTCTCGTCAGATCCGGTGAAGGACAGCGATGCCACAGGATCATTCATATCGAACCTTACATCGAAATGCTGGTCCTCTCCCAGCAGGAATTCAAAAAACCTGTTGTCAGGAAGAACAATCATGTATACCCCCGGATTCAGTTTGTCGCTCCCGTAAAACCGGCCTTTACCCTCTTTGTCAGTTGTAATGCTGTCTTTAATAAATTGCTGGTTTCCAACGTGATAAGCAAGCCTTAATTTGATCTCCGCGGCATTTTCAGGTATTACTGTGATGGAGTGGCCGGGTTGTCCTTCAGCAGGGGCATCTGAAAATAAAAGGAGTAGCGTTAGCAGCAGGGCTGAATATATGATCTTCATACGTGAATCGTTTTCCGGAATTTGTCATTACAATTTTCCTGCCAATCAGTGATCCATGTCGAGACGGATAATCTCGGCGTAACCGGCGTTTGTGATTATGGCCCTCAGAACGAAATTGAAGCGGTTGATGTCAGTGCACAGGAAGAAGTCTGTTGGAGGGCTGAAATCAAGATTTTCAGTTCTGAAGAACCGGTTGCCGGACCCTGTCCGGAGCTCCCGGATACTCCCGGTAATGTCAGGTTCTCTTCCCTGAAGCATATCTTTGATATAGTTTGCGCAAAGGAGATCTTCATCAGCTGATTCCGTTCCCCTGTATCCCATAGCCACCAGGGTGACCTTTTCAGGGCGGAGTGCCGAGATGTAGGATGCCACTGCTCCGGCGTTTACCAGTCCGGCGCCGATGATTTCGGTGGCACCTGTGGCGCTGAGTATTCCCCTTGTGCCGGCGGTGGTGCAATGTATCATCGTCTTTCCTGAAAGGTTACCGGTAAGCATTTCGGTAGGGCTGTTGCCGAGGTTGAATCCCGCAGGCTTCTTTTCATCCTGTTCGCCTGCAATAATAACATCAGCCTTAAGTTTATCCTTAAGTGCAAATGCCTCTGCCGGGGTTGAGACGTCCAAAAGCCGGCTGATTCCGTTGTCAAAGGCATAGCATGCGGTACTGAAGGCTCTGAAGACGTCTATGATAACCGTCACGCCCTGAGACTCCTGTGCCCCTTTGATGAACTCCTTTACAGTGATGTCCATATTGTATTCTTCAAAGTGTGAAGATAATAATAGTGTTTGAAGATCATTTCTTAAATTTGAGCTCCGGTAAAAAACAAAGAGTCTGATGAGACCCATTTCAACAATAAGCCAGGCAATTAAAGACCGGGCAGGCCAGAGTCGCAGACTGGTTTCGGAAAGGCTGCATAAATCAATCCCTTTCTGGTTACGTCAGAGGCGTATCTTTTACCTTCTTTACAAGGGTATTAAGAAGGACAACATTTACATAAAGGCATCCGCGCTTACATTCTTTACTATTCTGTCCGTCATCCCGATGGTTGCTCTTGCCTTTGGCATAGCGAAGGGATTCGGGCTTCACGATGAGCTTCGGTCCCAGATAATCATGCAGTTCCACAACCAGGAGCAGGTGATGAACTGGATTCTCGATTTTGCGAACAATACCCTGGAGCAGACCAGCGGAGGGTGGCTGGCAGGTATAGGTGTTGCCTTTCTGTTTTCGACTGTCGGCCAGTTGCTGAGGTATGTTGAAAGTACGTTCAATTCCATCTGGAAGGTTAATGAGACAAGGGTTTGGTACCGTCAGGTGACAGACTACCTGGCAGTTATAATCCTGGTTCCGGCACTTTTCATTGCATCGAGCAGCGCAACGGTTCTTGCCACCACGCGGCTGAATGAGATTCTGAGCAGTTCTGACATGCTTGAAGGCCTCAAACCGGTTGTATCCTTCCTTGTCAAGCTCATTCCCTTTATTCTTCTGTGTACTCTGGCAACATCGGCATTTCTTGCAATGCCAAACACGAGGGTCCGGTTCAGGACAGCTATTGTTGCCGGGCTTCTGGCAGGGATTGCGCTGCAGGTTCTGCAGATTGTATATGTTGAGTCACAGATGGGTCTTACAAGGCTCGGCACTCTGTACGGAAGCTTCGCCGCCATACCACTTCTGATGGTGTGGATCCAGATGAGCTGGGTGACTTTGCTGATGGGTGCACAGCTATCATATTACCTGCAAAATATTACACGTTACGAGTTCGAGTTTGATGTCCAGAACGTCTCCCCCCGACAAAAAAAGAGGCTGTCACTGCTTGTTATGCACACGTTGATAAACGATTTTGTAAAGGGAACCAGGCCGAGAGCGCCTGAGGAGATCTCCCTCGAGCTCAGCCTTCCGGTAAGGACCGTTCATGATTGTCTCGATCTTCTGCACGAAGCCGCCATGGTAACCGAGGTGTGGAATGAAGAGCAGGAAAAATATGTCTATCAGCCAGCCACCGATATAAACAGAATGACCCTCTCCTTCGTTCTTGACAAGCTTGAATCGTCAGGATCACTGCACAAGACTGTGATAAACAATGCAGACTACAGGAAGATAGACGCAGCGCTGACGAAGTTCGAAAGTCTCATCGCCACGTCAGAGACAAATATCCTTCTCAGGGATCTTTAGACAGACAGGGCAGCCTGGCTGAAAGTTATTTGTTGCGGAAAGGGGAGAGGCGGAACCGTCTTACATACCTTACCAACTCCTCCAGTGAATTCCAGTTGTCAAAGAGATAGTGAGGTGCCTCCACTATTATCTGGCGTGTCTCGGGGTGCTCTGACCAGTAGCTGATGAGGTTTGAGGCCCTGAAAACCCGGTCCTCGGTTCCTATAAGTGAATAGTCCCATACAAAGCCGGTCTGTACCGGTTCCATCATCCGGTTGTAGAGCCATCTGAGCTCGTCATGGAGCGATTTTTCCGTGCGGGTTGGTATATGATTGCGGTTCAGCTCAAACCTGCTCCTGGTACCAAACAGCCTGAGGTAGAATTTGGCCATGCTGTAATTGGAGATGTTGTTGAGGGTGGCTTCAAAAATACGGAGTGGGATTCCGTATTTATCGTCGGCCGCCACTGGCGTTCCGTTTATGGCGATAGTGAGATCAGGCTTTATCCCCATCTTCCTGCTGTAATATTCAGCAGCCCATACCCCCAGTGACCAGCCGATTACGGTTACGCGCCTGTAGGTCTTCATCTCGGGCAGTATCAGCGGCTCGTCGGCAGAATAGTTGTAGAAGAGGATGAAGTCGTGATTGTCAGTGCAGAGATTGGAGAAGGCTTTTTCATCGATTCCCCATGTGCCGAAGAGTATTAAGAGATCCCTGTTGTTCTCAAATCTTCGGAGGAATGTTTTCATCAGCGGGTACAAAAGAAAAAAGAGGAGAGGGTTACAGTGGTACTTTAAGGAACGGGCTTATGAGATAATCCCGGAATCTACTGTCTGATAAAAGGAAGTAACCTATGGTAGTCAGCCTATAGGTCCATGTGAAAGTCAATGTCTGCAATACAATCCTATTGATTCCCACAAGTAACCCTTACTCTCCTCTTTTATTTCATGTTTCAACAAATGTAATACATAAAAGAATAAAAAACAAATGTTTTTTTAAAAAAATTAACTATCAATTCTGCCCGTTGTTAATTATTCCGGGAATGATTACTTTTAAGCTGATTATCGGATAATTCATTATCCTGAAATTAAACATTTTACTATGATACCTGAAATAATCAGCATCAGGCATGACGATGGTTCGGGATTCAGGGCCGCCTGGATGGATAACGAGAGCAGCTTTCTGCATCTTCACCCTGAATTCGAGGTTGTACTGAACATTTCGGGCAACGGTACCCGTGTTGCGGGTGATTCGGCGGAGATTTTTGATCATTATGACCTCGTGATGTACGGGCCTGACCTGAAGCATTTCTGGAATTTTCACAGGCAGGATGAGAGTGACACGGGCAGGCATGCAATTATGGTGCATTTCAGACGTGATTCCTTTGGTGACAGCCTTCTGTCGCAATTCGAGATGACTGACATGAGGAGGTTGCTTGAAGAGTCTGTCAGGGGCATTGCCTTCCCGCCGGAAACCGGAAAGGCAGCGGAAGAACCAATGCGCCGCCTGCTCTCTGAGACAGGCATGAGAAAGATGGTTAGCCTGTTCAGACTGCTTGACATACTCTGCTCTGCACCAAGGTACAAGACACTCTCCGGGGAAAAGCCCGATGGCGGCAGTATCATCTCAGACGAACGGCTGACATCAGTCTGTTCCTTTGTCAGGGATAACTTCTACAGGGCCATCCCCGTGAAGGAGGTGGTAGCCCTGGCGAAGATGAGCCCGCACTCATTCAGTCGATTCTTCTCCAGAAGTACCGGAAGCGGATTCGTAGACTATGTCAACCAGGTACGGACCAACAAAGCCTGCTACCTGCTTCGCGAAACCGACCACCAGATAAATGAGATTGTCTTTGAATGCGGTTTTGCAACCGTCTCCAACTTCAACAAGCAGTTCCGTAAGCACTCCGGAATGTCAGCGCGTGACTACAGGGCTCAGTACAGGAACTGATTCTCCAGATAAAATAGTCCGTAAGCCTTTGGTTAACGTATGATATTTTTCATAAAGGAGATCAATCCCTATTGTTAAATTTGCCTCTGAACCAACAAAAAACATCTCCATCATGGGAATGACAATAACCGAAAAAATCATTGCCGCTCACTCCAGGTACGAAACCGTCAGGCCGGGTGACATAGTTGACATAATCATTGACGCCCGTGCCGCCAGGGACTTCGGAGGCGCCAACGTGGTTAAGAACCTCAATGATTATGGTCTCAGGGTTGATGATCCGGATAAGACGCTCTTCACTTTTGACTGCAACCCTACCGGTTCCGATCAGAAATATGCTGTCAATCAGCATCTATGCAGGCAGTATGCACGCAATAACGGCATAAAGGTATATGATATCAATGCCGGTATAGGCACTCACCTGCTGATGGAGGAGGGGTACGTGTGGCCGGGATCAACTGCAATCTCAACGGATTCCCACGCCAACATCCTCGGAGCTGTGGGAGCTTTCGGTCAGGGTATGGGTGATATGGATATAGCGGCTGCCTGGAACAGCGGACGGGTATGGTTCAAGGTACCCGGTTCGGTCAGGCTGTCGCTGGAAGGTACCCTGCCCGACAGTGTGACTGCAAAGGATGTTATCCTTAATCTTCTGGGCATTTACGGGGCAAATACTCTGCTGGGTTACAGCATCGAGCTCTATGGAGATGCCGTTGACAGGATGAGCCTGGACGAGCGCATCACCATCGCATCAATGGCAACTGAGATGGGAGCCATTATAATTCTTTTTCCGCCTTCCCCTGAGATATTGGAATACTGCCGGGAGCGTGCCCGTTCACCATTTGAACCAGTTTATGCCGACAGTGATGCTGTCTATCAGTTATCTGACATCATCGATGTGAGCACTTTCGTGCCGATGGTATCGCGGCCCGGCGAGCCTCATGATACTGTAGGCGTCAAGGATATGTCAGTCACCAGGATTGATTCCGCCTTCATCGGAAGCTGCACCAACGGAAGGATTGAAGATATGAGAGTTACGGCTGAAATTCTCAGGGGGAAGAAGGTTGCTCCCGGGGTTGTTCTCAAGATAGTGCCGGCAACGGATGCAGTCTGGAAGCAGTGTCTTGACGAAGGTCTAATGACAGTGTTCAAGGATGCAGGCGCCCTTGTCTCAAATGCCGGCTGTGCAGGCTGTGCCGCCGGACAGGTGGGACAGAACGGCAAGGGTGAGGTGACAGTCAGTACCGGTAACAGGAACTTCCCCGGCAAACAGGGGCAGGGAAGTGTTTTCCTCGCCTCTCCGGCAGTTGTAGCCTCTTCGGCATTGGCTGGTTATATTACCACTCCTGACGCTGTCCCGGCCACACCGATAGAAACGCATTATGCCACAGGACAGCCGGCTGCGGCAGCCGCTGCAAGACAGTCTGAGGCCTCTGACAAACCTGTTGTCATTAAGGGAAGGGTATGGCTGATAGAACGTGACAACATTGACACTGACATGATCTTTCACAACCGCTACCTGGCAATTACCGATATCAGGGAGATGGGTCAGTATGCCTTTGACAACCTCGAAGGCTACAAGGATTTTGCAAAGAAAGCGCAGGCCGGTGATATCATCGTTGCCGGTAAAAACTTCGGCAGCGGCAGCTCGCGACAGCAGGCTGTGGACTGCTTCGTTTCTCTCGGAATCCAGGCAGTCATAGCCCGGTCTTTCGGGGCTATCTATGAAAGAAACGCCATCAATGCTGCCTTCCCGGTGCTTACCTGCGAATCTTTTGAAACCGTGGATCTGAAGGACCAGGATGTTATATCAGTCAATCTTCTGACGGGTGAGATAATCAATGAACGCAATGGGATGAAAACTTTAATTAATCCATTTTATGATGCACAGTATGAAATATATAAACGTGGAGGTCTGTTAGGTAAAACTTAAGAAAAAATGAATATTAAACGAATGACATTTGTTGAGAAGGTGCTGGGCGCTCCTGAGGGAGCGGTTGTATTCAGGAAGCCTGATCTGATCCTGACACATGACAACACTTCCAGTATTTTTCAGACATTCCGCAAGATGGGCGGAGAGAAGGTCTCTGACCCTGATCAGATGGTGGTGGTACTGGACCACAATGCGCCTCCTGCTGATGCCAAGCTGGCAACGCAGTACCAGGATATAAGGAATATTGTCAGTGCACAGGGGATAAAGAAGTTTTATGACTCTGGCCAGGGTATATGTCATCAGATGATGTCCGGTCATGCCCGTCCCGGAATGATTATTGTGGGTTCTGACAGTCATACCTGTACGGCAGGGGCATTCAATGCGCTGGCGGCAGGGATAGACCGCACAGAGGCCGCCGGCATCTGGAAAAGGGGGGAGACATGGTTCCTTGTTCCCCCGTCGATGCGTATCGACCTTACCGGCAGGCTTCGCCCGGGGGTCAGCTCCAAGGACCTGTCGTTATGGATTATCGGCATGCTGGGTTCTGACGGGGCCAATTATATGTCCATTGAGTTCCACGGCGAAGGTGTCTCGACACTCAGCGTGAGTGACAGAATGACGGTGGCCAATCTTGCCTCCGAGATGGGAGCAAAGAACGCTGTATTCCCGTCAGATGAGGTGCTGCAGAAGTTCATCGGGTCAGATACCCGCGGTGTTTGGGCTGACGATGGTGCTGAATACCGCTGCCGGATTTCTATTGACCTTACAAAGGTGTTTCCTCTGGTAGCAGCCCCTCATCACGTTGACAACGTAAAGTCTGTTGCCTCTGTAGCCGGGACCGTGGTGCATGAAGGGCTGATAGGCACCTGCACCAACGGAAGGATTGAAGACCTGAGGAGTGCTGTCTCCGTCTTGCGGGGTGCAAAGGTTAAACCGGGGTTCCAACTGCATATTATTCCGGCATCCAGGGAGATATACCTGCAGGCTATCAGGGAAGGAATAATTACCGATCTGATTGAGGCGGGAGCCAATATACTGAGTCCCAGTTGCGGACCCTGTCTGGGCACCGGACAGGGAATTCCTGCTTCAGGACACACGGTTATCTCAACTGCAAACCGCAACTTCCTGGGCAGGATGGGCAACAAGGAGGCTTCCATCTATCTTGCTTCACCGGCAACCGTAGCTGCCTCCGCAATTGCCGGTGTGATAACTGACCCGAGGGTAGTAAAGGGCAAGGATCTCTTCCCGTTCAATCCTCCACAGAGCAAAACCAATACTATCAGTGAGGGAGAAAACCGGAGAGCAGGCAATGTCTGGAACTACTCCGATGTTGATAACCTGAATACTGACCAGATGTTTGCAGGCAAGCATACATACAGTGTCATGAGCTCTGATGCCCCTGCGATACTGCCTTTGCTTTTCGGCGATTTCGATCCCTCGTTCAGCAGCAATGCGAAGCCCGGTGACATAATCATGGCAGGAGAAAACTTCGGGTGCGGCAGCTCACGCGAACATCCTTCGGTCGGCCTTGCTCATCTTGGCATAAGGGCAGTGATAATCAAATCAGTAAACCGTATTTTCTATCGGTCTTCCATCAATCAGGGATTGCCGCTGATAGTGCACAGGGAGGCTGTTGAAGCCTACAGGCAGGGTGACAGTGTGGAGATCGACTTTGACAATGGCACCCTGAATGTGGGGAACAAACAGTTCACATTTGAACCGTTACCGCCGGAATTGAAGGCGATCATAGAAAAGAAGGGACTGGTTAACTGGATGAAGAGTGCCTGATCGCGGGGCAGGGTGATTATCCCTGTTGTCAAACGGAAAAATCTGTTTATATTTGCCGCGGTTTTTAAACCGCGGTACGGTTCCGTAGCTCAGTTGGATAGAGCAACAGCCTTCTAAGCTGTGGGTCGAGCGTTCGAGTCGCTCCGGAATCACGATAACCGGGATAATTTTCCCCGGTCCTGCATACAACAGGTGGGATGAACACCATAAACTTCAGATCCGTATTTAAGATTATCGGGCTTATCCTGCTGATCTCAGCTTTCTCGTTCCTGCTTTGCATGCCTGTAGCTCTTATATACACTGAACCGGTCAGGCCTTTCCTTCTTTCTTTTGTCATTGCGCTGGTGCCGGGTGCTCTTCTATTCTTTTTACCAGGCAGCCATCTTAATCAAAAGATCACGACTCGTGAGGGATACCTGAGTGTAACATTGGGATGGGTTGTCCTTGTCCTTTCAGGAACACTTCCATATCTCCTGAGCGGTGAGATAGACAGTGTTGTAAATGCAATATTTGAGAGCGTCTCGGGGTATACCACCACCGGAGCATCAATACTCACTGATATAGAAATAGTGCCGAAGTCGGTGCTTTTCTGGCGAAGTTTCACACATTGGATAGGAGGTATCGGAATCATACTGCTGGTTATCATTATACTGCCGTCACTGAAGGTGGGCGGTTACAACCTCTTTGCAATGGAATCGTCACTTAAGGAGAAAATACTCCCACGAACGAAATCCATAGCCAGGACTATCTTGCTTATCTACCTTGGACTGACAGTTGCCGAGATTATCCTGCTGACAGCAGGCGGCATGGATCTTTTTGACAGCATCTGTCACTCTTTTGGAACCGTTGCAACGGGTGGATTTTCAACAAAAAATACAAGTATTTCAGGTTATTCAGGATACATTCAATATGTAATAACCCTATTCATGTTCCTGGCAGCCACCAGTTATGTGGTATTTTACTTTCTCATCAAAAGGGCATTTTTCAGGGTCAGTACAAATGAAGAGTTCCGGTTCTATATCTTCTTTACTACAGCATCTGTTGTAACCGTGACAATGATCCTGTTTGTCGGTTCAGAAATGTCTTTTGAGGAATCTTTTCGCCATTCTGTATTCCAGGTGGTTTCCACCATATCAACCACAGGATATGCTACATCGGATTATACTCTCTGGCCTGTTGCTGCCTATGTCCTTATCTTCCTGCTGATTTTTGCAGGCGGATCCACAGGTTCGACAACAGGTGGGATTAAGATGGCAAGGCATCTGATCTCGCTTAAAAACCTGAGAAACGTTACAGTGAGACTTCAGCACCCAAACGCTGTAATGCCGGTTAAACTTAACGGCCATTTGGTGCCTGATAATATTAACAGTCTGATAACGGTTTTCATTCAGTTATATGTTCTCATTTTTATCGCAGGAATGATGGTTCTTCTCATTTCAGGCATACCTGCGGATGAGGCAGCAGGAGCCTCTGCAGCCTCCCTCTCCTGTGTCGGACCAGGGCTGGGCGCTTCAGGAAATATGGGTAATTTTGAGCATTTCAACGGGGTGGCCAAGATGACAATGGTACTGCTGATGATCATCGGCCGTCTTGAGATTTTTACGATCATTGCCCTGTTCACCCGTGCCTTCTGGAAAAAATAACAGCAAATCTTTCCGGTTTTTGCGTTATTTTTTCTCCTCAATCGCATAAATATGTCAAAAACTCGTTTACCTTTGCATCCAAATAAAAATCATCATTCATGAATAAAGGAATTGTTAAATTTTTCAATGTTTCCAAGGGTTTTGGATTCATTAAAGACGCCAACTCATCGAAAGAGTATTTTGTGCATTCAACCGGACTGATCGACAAGATCAAGGAGAATGACGAAGTAACATTTGACCTCCAGGAAGGTAAGAAAGGTTTAAATGCCGTTAATGTAAGACTTGCATAGTTAACAATATAATGTACATTTAATGACCTTGGTCCCGACATTTCGATGTCGGGATTTTTTTTTCAGTAAAATTAAAGGAGGCACCTCGCAACCGATGGGTGCCGATTTGTTTCTGTTATTTACCTGTTCCCGGGTGCAAGACCGAACCGTAATTCGGCAACTCTGCCTATCAGGCCTACAGTTTCATCAATACCAAGCAGTGAAGAGTTGATGCACAGGTGATATGACTCTGCGGCACCCCATGTTTTACCGCTGAAATAATTATAATAGCCTGATCTTCCCTTGTCAGTACGCTCGATAAGATCCTTTGCTTTGCCTTCCGTAATATTGTGGCTGGCGGCAATCCGCCTGATGCGATCATTCAGATCAGAGATGATAAAGAGATTAAGGCACTCCTTTTCATCTTTCATGACATAGTCGGCACAACGGCCGACAAAGATACAGGATCCCTGGGCTGCAAGCTTCTTCATCACCTCACTCTGTATCCGGAATAGTGACTCATTGCTGAGGTAGTAATTCGAAAAAAAATCGTCTGTCACTGAGGATCGCATGCCTAGGATTCCGGGAAAGAGGCTGAAGTGCTTCTTTTCGTCGACTCTCTCGAAGAACTCCTCCTTTAATCCGCTTTGCTGCGAAGCTATCCGGATCAGTTCCTTGTCGTAGAATGCTATTCCGAGCCTTCCTGACAGCTTCTGACCTATCTCACGTCCTCCGCTGCCGAGCTGCCTCCCTATCGTTATAACATATCTCTCAGTCATATGCCGTGCGGTTTAACTTCAAACAAATTTAATGTTTTCTTTCGAATTAGTGGTCAGATGTATCAGACATCAGGTCTCCCCTTACCGGGTGCCGCAAAAAAAATATTAACTTGGCTAAGGCATCCGGATACCGGAATATGATTTTTTCAAACATGAATTTATGAAGAGTTACATCCTTGCCCTTGACCAGGGAACAACCAGTTCCAGGGCCATTGTATTTGATTCGATGGGGTTACCCGTTGCATCAGCCCGGAAAGAGTTCACTCAGATATTCCCGAGACCCGGATGGGTTGAACATAATCCGGATGAGATATGGTCAACACAGGCAGGCGTTGCCGTTGAGGCCCTTACACGGGCAGGTATCGGCAGCGAGCACATTGCAGCTATCGGAATCACAAACCAGAGAGAGACAACCCTGGTCTGGAACAGGAAGACGGGCAAAGCTGTTTACAATGCTGTCGTCTGGCAGGACAGACGCACATCGGATTACATTGACCGCTTAAAGGAGGAGGGTCTGGACGGGCTTATCCTGGATAAGACGGGGTTGATAATTGATGCTTACTTCTCTGCCACGAAAGTAGGATGGATACTTGATAATGTGGCCGGGGCACGGGAAATGGCTGAAAAGGGAGAACTTGCATTTGGTACAGTTGATTCATGGCTTATCTGGAACCTTACCGGCGGGAGGCTGCATATTACAGACGTATCCAACGCATCCCGGACGATGTTGTTCAATATTCACTCACTCGAATGGGATGATGAGTTGCTTCGAATTTTCAACATACCGGCAGGCGTTCTTCCTGAAGTACGCTCATCAAGTGAGATCTACGGACTCACGGCAGGCACCTTCACCTCACCGGTACCCATTGCCGGCATTGCCGGCGACCAGCAGGCTGCTCTCTTCGGTCAGATGTGCATTGACCGAGGGATGGTCAAGAGCACCTATGGAACAGGATGTTTCATGATGATGAACACAGGTACCACTCCGGTTTTGTCAGCCAGCAGGCTGCTGACTACCGTTGCCTGGAGAATAGGTGCGAAAACAGAGTATGCGCTGGAGGGGAGCATCTTCATTGCCGGCGCCGTGGTTCAGTGGCTCCGCGACAGTCTGGGCATTATCAAAGACTCGACCGAAGTCGAGAAACTGGCAAGAGAGGTGCATTCATCAGAGGGAGTTTATCTTGTTCCGGCCTTTGCCGGCCTGGGAGCTCCCTACTGGAACCAGCATGCGCGGGGCATTATTACCGGCCTTACACGCGGCTCCGCCGCCGCCCATATTGCCCGTGCAGCCCTCGAAGGAATTGCCTTCCAGACACATGATGTGTTACTTGCAATGCAGAATGATTCAGGGTTGAAAATAAATGAATTAAGAGTTGACGGCGGGGCAACTGCAAACAACCTTCTCATGCAGTTCCAGTCAGACATACTGATGTCTGATGTGGTCCGTCCCGGGATAACCGAGACGACGGCACTTGGTGCTGCCTACCTGGCAGGACTGGCTACGGGGTACTGGGTCAGCATGGACGAGATAAGGGAGCAGTGGCAGGTTGAGAGACGGTTCACCCCGTCAATGGAACCGGGGGAGAGGGAGAAGCTTCTGCACGGATGGAAACGGGCTGTCAATGCCACCATCACCTGGAGTGACTACAGGGAAGGCAGTTGAGGCAAGAGTCAGGAGTTGAATATATGGTTCCTGAGAAGCAGATGAGTTAGCATGGCTGCCCGAAGTCAGCAGGGTCCTGAAGGCATATTTCAATATTTCAAAATTTTAGTTAGGTTTATGCCTCAAATCTCAGGCATGAAAAAAATCCTTTTTATACTTGCGGTGCTGTTTATCATCCGCCCGGCTCCGGCCAGTGCTGAAATAGCTGACAGCACAGATGTGTATTTGATCACCTGCGCGCCTGGAAACGCCAGCTATTCCATATACGGTCATACAGCGCTGCGGATAGTTATCCGCGGAACAGACTTTGACATGGCTTACAACTGGGGAATCTTTGATTTTTCAACTCCCAACTTTGTATACCGCTTCGCAAAAGGCAAGCTCGATTACATGCTTGGGGCCTATCCTTACCAGAGATTCCTTCAGGAATATATCTCCGAGGGAAGGCCGGTCTGGTCACTGAAGCTCAACCTGACAGACACAGAGAAGGAGAGGCTCTTTACACTGATCAATGAGAACCTGAAGCCGGAGAACGTAAAGTACAGGTATGATTTCTTCTTCGACAACTGTGCAACGAGGGTTCGTGATATTGTTGCTGCAGCGGCAACTGATACCGTCATATTCCCGGAGAAGGAAAAGCTGAAGAGCTTCAGGCAGCTGATTGACCCCCACCAGAAGGTATTGCCGTGGCTCGATTTCGGGGCGGACATGCTGCTGGGACTGCAGTCGGACCGCAAGGCCACGGTGTCAGATGAGATGTTTCTGCCGCTTTTCCTGAGGGATAATTTCGCGGCATCGGTGATAGTTCATGACGGAGTTAGTGAACCCCTGACCGGCCCGGTGGAGACTGTTGTTGATTTTCCCCCTTCATCAGCCGGGGCGAAGACCTGGATGCCTCAGGCAGTCCTGTGGCTGCTGTTTCTCCTGGTGGTCCTGCTGACTTTTGTATTCAGGAGGCCCGGCCTGGAAAAGGGACTGGATTTCGTACTTTACTTTATCTACTCCTTAATTGCCATGGTCCTTGTGTTCACGAATATCTTCTCTGACCATGATGCGCTTCACCTGAACCTGCTGTTCCTGGGAATAAATATCATTATTCCCGTACTGTTTGTAATGCTGTTTACCCGGAGCAAAGCAGTGAAGCTAAGCAGGCTGGCCCTGACAATTTCTTTTCTCTGGATTCCCGCATCACTCATTGCAGGGCAGGGAATAAACCCGGCCCTGGTACCGCTGGTGCTGACGATAATGGTCAGGCTCTTCAGGCACTCGGGATTCGGAAAGGACCTTTAACACTTCTTTAACATCATTTAACAAGTTTTTTTGATATCAGAGATGATCTTTGCGAAGCGTTTTTCGCAGAGTAAATACAGATTAACAAAGCATATGGAACACACAACCGACATCAGGCTCCTGAATGAGAAGATCGAAAAGGAGAGTGCATTCGTGGATCTTGTCAGGCAGGAGATCAACAAGGTGATAGTGGGTCAGCGTCATCTGACGGACTCACTGCTTATAGGCCTGCTCTCAAACGGCCACATTCTGCTGGAGGGCGTTCCGGGCCTGGCAAAGACGCTTGCCATCAAAACCCTGGCCTCGGTCATAGACACGAAGTTCAGCAGGATACAATTCACGCCTGATCTGCTCCCTGCGGACCTTATCGGGACAATGATCTACAGTCAGAAGAGGGAGGAATTTGTGGTGCGTAAAGGGCCTGTATTCGCCAACTTCATCCTTGCCGATGAGATCAACCGTTCCCCGGCAAAGGTGCAGAGCGCCTTGCTCGAGGCGATGCAGGAGAGACAGGTTACAATCGGCGAACACACATACAAACTTGATGAGCCGTTTATGGTGCTTGCAACGCAGAACCCGATAGAACAGGAGGGTACATATCCTCTCCCCGAAGCACAGGTTGACAGGTTCATGCTCAAGGTGGTGATCACTTACCCTGAAAAGGAGGAGGAGCGGCTCATCATCCGTGAGAACCTGGCAAGCGAGTTCCCCACGGCAAGGACCATCCTCAAGCCGGAGGACATCATACGTGCCAGAAGCATTGTCAAGGAGGTATACCTCGATGAGAAGATCGAAAACTACATCCTCGATATAGTCTTCGCATCACGTCAGCCTGAGAAATTCGGGTTGTCGAAGTTCACCCCGCTTATCTCCTACGGTGCTTCTCCCAGGGCAGGTATCAGCCTGGCCATGGCGGCCAAGTCATACGCTTTCATAAGGAGAAGGGGATTCGTCGTTCCGGAGGATGTGCGCTCGCTCTGCGCAGACGTACTGCGCCACCGCATAGGGCTGACATACGAGGCAGAAGCGGAGAATATCACACAGGACCAGATCATTGCAGAGATATTAAATACGGTGGAGGTTCCGTAGCAGAGATGAGGAAGCTGCTGCTTACACTGACCGCACTTGTGATGCTGGCCCCTGCACAGGCTCAGGAATTCATTGGCCTGACCGGGAAGAAAATCAGGGATGTTATGGCCAGTGATAACCCCGGTCTGACTCCTGACAACTCCGTGCGGAACAATCTTTTTAGATACCTGAAGTATCACTCTGAGGATGAAAACGAAACATGGCTCATCTTCCTGGACGACAGGGATCGCTGCAATGGTGTCAGGATAACCGGCAGCATAAAAGGATATGAGGAAGCAATAAAGGAACTGAATGAAAAATACAGGCCCGAAGGCTTAAATGTATGGACTTACCGGGCCGGACGCGAAATAATAACTGTAATGGTAAAGAAAGATGCGTGGTACTTTACGGTCACGCATGAGCGAATACACCATTTGTAAGGAAATGGAAACGACTGAGCTGCTGAAGAAAGTCAGGAAGATTGAGATAAGGTCAAGGGGGCTTACACACCAGATCTTTGCAGGGAAGTACCACAGTGCCTTCCGAGGAAGGGGTATGGCTTTCAGCGAAGTAAGGGAGTACCAGTTCGGTGATGATATCCGCAGCATTGACTGGAATGTCACAGCAAGGTTTGGGCATCCCTATGTCAAGATATACGAAGAGGAGAGGGAACTGACTGTCATGCTTATGGTGGATATCAGCCGTTCGGGCGAATTCGGAACGGTGGCCTCCACCAAGCGGGAGATAATGACGGAGATTGCCGCGGTGCTGGCATATTCGGTAATTGTCAACAATGACAAGGTGGGACTGATGCTCTTTTCCGACAGGGTTGAAAAGTATATTCCACCCAAGAAAGGCAGGGGGCATATGCTCAGGATCATACGCGAGATGCTCAGTTACGAGCCTCAAGGATCCGGCACCTCTCTGTCAGAGCCGTTCCGGTACCTGACGAACGTGATGAGAAAGCGCTGCACCGCATTTATCCTTTCTGATTTCATGGCACCCTCCTTCACTGAGGCTCTGCGTATTGCCTCGGGAAAACATGATCTGGCGGCGCTCAGGATAAGTGACAGGCGGGAGAAGGAACTGCCCGATGTTGGTTTCATGAAGGTAACCGACCCGGAATCGGGCAGCGAGATGTGGATAGATACTTCTTCCTCCTCTGTCAGACGGGAGTACTCCGCTCAGTGGAAGAAGCATGACGAAGCAGTCTCCGGTGCTTTTGTGAGCTGCGGTGTGGATGTTGCGACAATTAACACAGGTGAGGACTACATCAAGCCTCTGATTTCACTCTTCAGGCACAGGTAGGGAAAATGAGAAAGTTTCTGACATTCACCGCGGTTTCATTTATCCTGGTAATAACCCTGCAAGGCCAGGAGATAAAGGTCATATCTGCGCCTGACACATCCGTCATCCTCATCGGTGACCGGACGGGATTCACCGTCACTGCCGATATTCCGGCCGGTGTATCGGCAGAAATTAACAGTGCCGGAGATACCCTTGCCGGAAAGATAGTGGTGCTCCGCCGCGATCCGAGGGATACGACCCGCCTCACTGACGGTGCCCTGAGGATCACGGACAGGTATCTTATCACCTCATTTGATTCGGGAACATATGCCATCCCTCCGTTCTTTGCGGAAAGGATTTCGGGCGACAGCCTGATAAGGTATTATTCGGACTACTCATCCCTGAGGGTTCTCAGGCCGGATATAGTGCTGCAGGACACAACTGATGTGATCTTTGACATAGTTGCTCCGCGTACGGCTCCCGTGACATTCTCCGAGATACTTCCATGGATCATTATTGCGCTGATTGCATCAGCCATGGTCTACCTGCTGGCCCGCTTCCTGCCCAGGAATCCCCTTAAGCGCTTCGTAAAGCCCGTTCCGCCTCCCGAGCCGGCTCATATAATCGCCCTGCGTGAACTTCAGGCTCTTCGTAGCGAGGAACTATGGCAGAAGGGAGAAGTCAAGGAGTATTACTCAAGGCTATCGGATATCCTCAGGAGGTATATTGACAACCGTTACGGCATCAGCTCACCGGAGCTCACAACTGATGAAACGGTCAGGATGCTTCACGGGGCTGCCGTGACAACACCCGGTCAGATGGGACTGGTGAAGGAGGTTCTTTCACTGTCTGATATGGTCAAGTTCGCCAAATATGTTCCGGAGGCAGGGTTGCATGAAACCGTTTACGGTAACGCCCAAAAATTTGTGGAGGAGACAAGGGAGCCTGAACTGAATCAGGATCAGGTAAGACCTGCAGGGGCCACAACGGAGAATCCTGGAGCCGGCAGCAGAGGCACATCAGGTGAGAAAGGAGGGAAGAATGCATAACATCGCATTTGAAAACGGGTGGTTCTTATGGTTTCTGCTGGTTATACCGCTGCTGACAGTCTATTATATCTACCGCCAGGGAAAAGCCAGTGCACCTGTCACTCTCTCCACGGCCGGATTTCTTGCAGGGGGAAAGAAGACCTTCCGCCACTACCTGAGACATCTTCTCTTTGTGCTAAGGCTTGCAGCGATAGCGGCGGTTACGGTTGTAATTGCACGGCCGCAGAACGTTGATAAATGGCAGAGTTCAACCACCGAGGGGATAGATATCATTATGGCGCTTGACGTGTCGGGGTCGATGCTGGCACGTGACTTCAATCCTGACAGGCTGGAGGCTTCGAAGAACGTAGCCACCGAATTCATCAGCGGCAGGCCTTATGACCGGATCGGGCTCACCGTATTCAGCGGCGAGAGTTTCACCCAGTGTCCGCTTACCACTGATCACGCGGTTCTCATAAATCTTCTTCGGGAGGTAAAGAGCGGCATCATCGAGGATGGCACTGCAATAGGTGTCGGGCTGGCGACGGCAATCAACAGGATCAAGGATTCTGACGCTATCAGCAAGGTTATAATATTGCTTACCGATGGTGTGAACAACACCGGTTCAATTGATCCCGTAACGGCTGCCGAGATTGCAAAAACATTTGGCATAAGGGTTTACACAGTAGGTGTGGGAAGCATGGGATATGCTGATTACCCGGTGCAGACCCCGTTTGGAATGAGGTATCAGAAGATGCAGGTTGAGATTGATGAAGCCCTGCTGCAGAGGATAGCTGAGATGACCGGAGGGCAGTATTTCAGGGCTGTTGACAATACGAGCCTGCAGAGGGTATATGCGGAGATAGACAAGCTTGAGAAGTCGAAGATAGAGACCAGAGAGCACAGCAAGCGTGAGGAGGTCTTCATGCCCTGGGCGCTGGCTGCCTTCATCCTTATCGGGCTTGAGTTGCTGCTGAGGTACCTGTTGATGAAAAACATGTCATAGAGGGGATATGGATACATTCAGATTTGCACAACCTGACATGCTTTACCTGCTTCTCCTGGTGCCGGTGCTGATCCTGGTCTGGATAATCGGCAACAGGCGTCGCAGGCTTGCGCGGGAACGTTTTTGCGATGCGGAACTGCTCCGTAGATTGTCTCCAGATTATTCGCCGTCACGCATGACTGTCAAGTTTGTGCTGAGGGTACTGGCTCTCATCATGGCGGTTCTCACCGTAGCGAGGCCACAGTTCGGATCGCGACTTGAAGAGGTTAAGCGTGAAGGAGTTGAAGTGGTCATTGCGCTTGATGTCAGCAACTCAATGCTTGCGGCAGACATCAGCCCGTCGAGGCTGGAAAGGGCAAAGCAGGCAATCTCACAGCTTGTTGACCAGCTCAGGGAAGACAGGATCGGACTGATCCTGTTTGCCGGTGATGCATATACCCAGATACCCATTACAAATGATTACCTCTCGGCGAAGATGTTCCTCTCAACCGCAGGGCCGGATGCCGTATCGAAACAGGGAACAGCTATCGGAGCTGCCATTGACCTGGGAATGAGGTCATTCACCCCCGAAAGTGACAGGAGCAAGGCGCTCATAATAATTACTGACGGCGAAAATCATGAGGATGATGCAGTTGAGAAGGCCCGGGAGGCTACGGGGAAGGGGATTGTGATCCACACCATCGGTATCGGCTCGCCGGACGGATCACCGATACCTGTAAAGACCGGTGGAAGGACGGATTACCTGAAGGACAGCCAGGGCAACACTGTCATTTCGAAGCTTGACGAGAAGGGGCTCCGGGAGATAGCCTCCGTTGCCGGAGGGCGTTATGTCCGGGCCAACAACACGAGCATCGGACTGAATGAAATTTATAATGACATCGGGCGGATGAAGAAGAGCGAGATCAACGCCATGATGTACACTGAGTATAACGAACAGTTTCTTATCCCTGCTGCACTGCTATTCATTCTGCTCGTGGCAGACCTGCTTACTGCCGACAGGAAGAATAACCTTCTCAGGAGACTGGGTATCATTGCAAAGGATTCAAAAATGAAAAGGAAATGAAGGTCAGGGCAACAGCATACAGGATGATTGGTGCAGCCATATGCCTGGTGATCCTCTCTCCTTCGCTCTACGGACAGGATGAGAGGGAATATATCCGCAAGGGAAACAGGCTTTTCAAAAAAGGAGAATTTGCCGGTAGTGAACGGATGTACCGCAGGGCAGAGGAGCAGACCGGGTCAGGAAATGACGCCATCTTCAACCTTGGAGATGCCCTCTACAGACAGAGCCGGTTCAGTGAGGCCTCAGCAGAATTCAGTCGTGCGGCAAAAACCGGAGAGACAGACTCTCTGAAACGGGCAGACGGATTATATAACCTTGGCAATTCCCTTCTCAAGGAGCAGAAGTTCAGCGAAAGCATAAGCGCATATATCAGCTCCCTGAAGCTCAATCCGGACAATATGCAGGCCAAATATAATCTCGCCTATGCACAGGACCAGCTGAAGAAGCAGGAAGAACAGCAACAGCAGGATCAGAACAAGGACCAGGAGCAGGATGGTCAGAATAAAGATCAGCAGGACAAGCAGGATCAGAACAAGGACCAGGAGCAGAAGGAGAACCAGGATCAGCAGAACGAACAGCAGCAGGATCAGCAACAACAGCAGCAGCAACAGCATTCTGCAATAAGTCGCGAAGACGCAAAGCGGCTGCTTGATGCCCTTGCTGGCAAAGAAAAGGAGACCCAGGAGAAGGTGCAGCGTGACAAGGCTGCCCAGGCAAAGGTCAGGGTAATCAAAAACTGGTAATTTTGTCGGTGATGAAGAGCATTCTGACGATATTGATTTTTCTGCTGGCATGCCTGACGGCAACGCCCCAGGAGGTCACACTTACTGTTGATGCACCCGGCACAGCGGCCGCCGGCGAACGGTTCAGGGTGATCTATACCATCAACTCAACCGACGGCCAGTTTACACCGCCGAAATTTGACCCGGCATTCACGGTACAGGGCCCCCAGCAATCGACCAGCCGCAATGTGCAGTGGATCAACGGCGACGTAAAGACCATTGCCACTACCACGCTCATCTATTACGTCACAGTCTCCGCACCGGGCACATATACCATACCTGCCGCACAATTTGAGACGAAGAAGGCTGTTGTCAGTTCTGCAGAGCGACAGATAGTCATTACTCCCGCCGGTCAGGCAGCTCCTGCCACAGGCCAGACCCAGGGGCAAGGGCAGACCCGGGCTGCCGGTGATATCCCTTCCGCGGGCACAGATGTCTCGCTAAAGCTTCTGTTCAGTGACCGCGAGGTCTACGCCGGTGAACCCATAACAGTGACTCTTAAACTTTATACAAGGATCAACCTGTCAGGACTGCAGGAACTGAGGTATCCCGATTTCAAGGGGTTTCTCCGGGAGGATATCGAGTCTCCCCCGTTGCGTAACCTTGAAACGGAAGTTATTGACGGGGTGCAGTACGGTACCGGTGTTGTGCAGAGACTGGTGCTCTATCCCCAGATCTCCGGTGAGATACGGATTGATCCTGTCGAGATGACGGTATTGGTGCAGGAACGGACATCGGCGCGTGAGCCTTTCTTTGATGACCCCTTCTTTGACAGTTTCTTCTCATCGGTCTCCACGGTTCCGAGGAAGGTTGTCACGCAGCCCGTTACAATAAGGGTGATACCGCTGCCGCTGCCCAGGCCGGCCGACTTTCACGGGGCAGTAGGATCGTTTGTGCTGGAGTCATCACTCTCATCCACAGAGTCGCAACTGAATGACGCCATCACCCTCAAGGTAGTGCTTAAAGGGTCAGGCAGCCTGAATCTTGCCGGCGAGCCCCTGATCAACTTCCCGCAGGGCATTGAGAAGTACGACCCGAAAGTCACTATTACGAGTACAGGCACCTCATCGGGAAGCAAGACCTTCGAGTACCTTCTGATACCAAGGAATCCGGGGAAATTTGAGATACCTCCTGTCTCATATACCGTTTTTGATCCGAACCAGGAGAAATATGTTACGCTGAGGTCCGAAGGATATGAGGTTAATGTATCCGGCACTCCAGGAGGCACGGAGGGTACAGACCCGGTATATATACCAGGAGAGGATGTCAAATATCTCGGTCAGGACATACGCTTCATCAGGAACGGAAATGGAAGGCTTGGTACGGCAGCAGCAACACTGGTGACAGAACTTCATTACTGGCTCTGGTTTGCACTTGCGCTATTCATAACAGCAGTGGTACTGTTGCTCAGGGGTGAGCAGATCAGGCGCAATGCCGATGTGGCAGGTGTGAGAAACCGCAAGGCTTTGAGAAACGCACGACAGAGGCTTGCCAGGGCAGAGGCACTTCTGAAGGGCGGCAAAAAAGGACAGGTGAATGCCGAGGTTGCAAGAGCTCTCTGGGGCTATCTGGGAGACAAGCTGCGCATCCCGCCATCAGAAATCACCAGGGACAGGTGTTACGCATTACTGAGGCAGAGAAACACAGGCGAGGAGCTGATCTCTGAACTGGACAGGATACTCACTGCCACCGAATATTCACAGTATGCCCCCGTATCAGAGGGCGAGAGCCCTGCCGCACTGTGCAAACGGGCTGACTCACTGATCAGCAGGCTTGACGATGTTCTGGATTAAACAGAAAGATGATGCGAAGGACTTTGTTGATACAGATAATTCTTTTTGCCGGGCTGCTGAGCCTTGCCGGACAGACTCCGGAAGAGCGTTACTCACAGGCTGGCGTACTGTACAGTTCAGGAGACTATTCCGGAGCTGCTGCAATCTACAGGAAACTCTATGAGGAGGGATTCAGGAGCGGCGACCTGTTCTACAACACAGGCAACGCCTTCTTCAAGTCGGGTGACAATGCCTCCGCAATTCTGTTCTATGAAAGGGCAAAACTGCTCTCTCCTGCAGATGAGGATATCGATTACAACCTTCAGATTGCCAGGAGTCGCATCACAGACAGGTTAGAGACCGTGCCGCAACTCTTTTTCGTACGGTGGTTTGATTTTCTTTCTCTGCTTGCATCAACAAATTTCTGGGCTGTCGGCGCAATTGTGCTGTTCGTGCTGTCGCTGATGTTTGCCGTGCTGTTCCTGACAAGGGCCCGTGCCCGTGGCCGTCTGCTCTCTTTCTGGCTCTCCCTGGCAACACTGCTGCTCTCCATGTTGCTGATATCGCTGTCAGTGCGTAACAACTCACTGGTCAATCACAACAGCAGGGCCGTCATCATGTGCAGCATTGTCACCGGGCGCAGCGCCCCCGGCGAAACAGGGAACGAACTCTTTGTGCTTCATTCGGGCACTACCGTTACGGTGGAGCAGGAGCTCGGTGAATTCCGCGAAGTCAGGCTCCCTGACGGCAACAAGGGGTGGATAAGGGCCGACTGCATGGAAAAGATATAATCGCATTGCCACATTTTTCATAACTTTCAACCCGGAATCAATTTTTCCGGACATGAAAGGAAAATTACCGGTAGTTTTATTGGTGCTGCTTGTCATTATGACAGGCTGCAAAAAGCGGGACATAACAGCCAAAGGGCCAACTGATGTCCGTATCCATAATCAGACAGGGCAGACTTTAGAGGAGGTTACGGTCACTGTGACTGACGATCCTGCATATCTGAAAAGGGTTCATAATTACGGCACTGTTATTCCGGGTGGCTATACGGAATATTTCAGGTTTGACATCGCTCACACCGAAGCCGACATCACGGTCAGGATTGGTGAGGTGAATTATTCCACGCCGGCAACGCAGTTTGATTACCTTACATACATCGGCCCGGACCGTATTACATACAGGCTGACAATCGCTGATCCGGGGAACCGGGTGCTCAACATAGATACTGTTATTGAAGAGCCCATAGACGATCTTTAACCCCGGAATGAAAGAGCATATAACCGTCTGTCCGCGAAACTGTTACAGTACATGCACATTCAGGGTTTTTACTGAAGAGGGCAGGGTGAAGCGCATTTTGCCATACGAGGGGAACCTGGCCACTCCTGAGGGACCGTGCATCAAGGGACTGGCTTACCTCGAGCGCGAATACTCTCCTGACAGGATAATTTATCCTCTTAAGAGACAGGCTGACGGCTCTTTTGTCCGCATTGGTGTGAACGAGGCGCTGAGCATCATCGCTGAAAGGCTGACCACAGCGAGGGAGAGGAGAGGCCCTCATTCGGTGCTTTTCTATAAGGGCAGCGGATATTCAGGACTAAGCAATGATATTGCGGGCAGCTTCTGGAAGCTCTTCGGCGGCGCCACCACGACCTACGGCAACCTGTGCTGGCCTGCTGGTCTCGAGGCTGTAAGGCTGACCCTGGGTGAGGTGAAGCACAACCTGCCCTGGGACATTGCCAATGCCACACTGATCATTCTCTGGGGCAAGAACTCCGCCGAGACCAACGTGCAGGAGATGATCCACATTGAAAAGGCGAGGCAGAAAGGTGCAAGGGTAGTTGTCATTGACCCTCGCCGGACACTAACGGCTGACAAAGCAGACCTGCTCATCAGGCCCAGACCAGGCACCGACGCTGCCCTGGCCCTGGCAATGGCCCGTGTGATAATTGACCGCGGACTGGCCGATACGGAGTTCATAAACAGGCATGTCAATGGTTTTGACGAGTTTGCCTCATCACTTGAGATGACTCCTGATAAAGCTCAGGAGATCACCGGAATACCTGCAAGTGAAATTATCAAACTTGCTGTGATGGCAGCAGGCGCCGAACGGCTCACCGTCATTGCCGGTTACGGTCTTCAGCGCTACACCAACGGCGGGCAGACAATCAGGTCGATCCTCTCCATCCCGGTTATTACCGGCATGATTGGCAAAAGCGGTTGCGGGTTCACCTTTGCCAACCTGCAGAGTTACATACTTGACGATGTAAAGGAGCCTCTGAGCTATTATCCTGATCCTGTATCCGACAAACCTTTCCGGCGTGCCATCTCTATGGCAACCTTCGGGCCGGACTTTTTTGCGCTGAAGGAACCTGCAATTGAAGTAGCCTGGATAGAGAGGGGCAACCCGGTTGTACAGCTTCCGGGAAGCAGCGAGGTAAGAAAGGCCCTGGATTCGGTGCTATTTAAAGTTGTCGTTGAGCAGTTCATGACTGACACTGCCGCGTTGGCTGACATCATTCTTCCGGCAAAGGGGATCTTTGAGCAGGCTGACGTGGTGGGATCCTACTGGAATCCATATGCCCAGTACAAGCCGAGAGTCGCTGATCCACCAGGGGAGGTGCTCCCCGAGAGTGAGATTTACTGGCGACTGGCGCAGATAATAGGCCTTGACGGCCGTGCCGCCGGCATCCCGGCTCCGGAGGATTATGACGCATGGCTCACAGAGCGTATCAGCCACACGCCGGGCTTTGTACGTGAGGAACTTATGCAGAAGCCGGTCATTCCTGACCAGAACGAGCACCCGGCATACGGAAACATGAAATTTGAGACACCTTCCGGCAGGATAGAACTGAGATCTGACTGGGCCGTGAATCTCTGGGGCGTAAACCCTCTTCCAACATATGAGCCACTGAAGGATTTTGGTGAGGAACATCTGCCGCTGAGGCTCATGACTCCGAATATTGCCTCACGGATTCATTCACAGTTCGGTAACCTGCAGGTTATCAGAAGTGTGGTTGAAGAGCCGGCATGGGAGATATCCGTTGCCGATGCCCGTAGCAGGGGACTGAGGAGCGGTGATATGATCAGGGTCTTCAACTCCCGGGGCGAGGTCAGGGGAAAGATAAGCGTTTCCGCCCGGGTCAGAAGCGGCAGCCTGGTCTTTCCCAACGGTATCTGGCTTGGTGAAGGAGGAGGCGTGAACAGGTTAATAGTCCCCTCAGAGACAGATATGGGTCACGGGGCCGCCTTTCACAATACCAGGGTTGATATAGAAAAGCTTGTGCCATGAGGAAGGGATTCATATTTGATGCCGCCCTCTGTGTCAGCTGCAAGGCCTGCAGTGCCGCCTGCATTCTCGAGAACGGGCTTCTGCCAGGCACACGCAGCCTCTTCGCGTGGAACGGTCACGCACTGCCGCTTGTGAATGTAATCAACCTCTCAATGGCCTGCAACCACTGTGCTGATCCTGCCTGTGCCTCGGGCTGTCCGGCACTTGCTTATACAATTGGTCCAGACGGTATTGTAATCCATCATCCCGACAGGTGTATGGGGTGCGGCTACTGCACCTGGAGATGCCCCTATGATGCCCCGAAGATCAATAGTGCCACCGGAATCATCGAGAAATGCCATTTCTGTGCCGACAGGACTACGGAAGGTGTCGGACCGGCCTGCGTGACCGCCTGCCCTACAGGAGCCCTTAAAATGACCGAAACAGAGGATTTTGACGGTATGCTGCCGGCATGGTTCCCTGACACAGGAATAAAGCCCTCCTTTATTATCAGGAATTCTGAAACAGAGAGCAAGCCACATACAGTTCCTTCAGACAATGAAACTCATGAATCAGAGGATGAAGAGCTGTATCCAGGCCGGCTCGCCTCAGAAGACGCTGTCAGATTGAAGAAGGATTGGAGCCTGGTTTTATTCTCGGTTCTGGTCATTGCAGCTGCGGTTATGCTTGTAATAAGCGGGCTATCCGGCCGGCCGGCTTTGGCCGGATCGGGATTTTCAGGTATGCTGCCACTGCTGCTGACGGCATGCGCAATGGCTGTCTCGGTAGCTCATCTGGGCAGACCCGGCAGATCATACAGGGCAGTTCTCAACGTAATCAGATCACCTCTCAGCCGCGAGATAGCCATGGTGATGCTTCTCGGAGCAGTATCGCTCGTAAGCTGGCTGAAGCCCGGCATGATCCCGCTGGCCGTCACGGCAGCAATTGCGGTATTGACGGTCATTGCCGTTGACCTTGTCTATTTTGCCGCTGACAGAAGGTTTTCCCTGCGCCTGCATACCGGCCAGGCATTTTTTACCGCACTCTATGCCGTCACATGGTTCACTGAGCCCCGGATACTGTTCATCATTTTCTCAATGCTTGTTGCCGTCTTAGTGGTGATGAGATACGGATCGGCTGACAGGGGTGAACCGCAGCGCACGCTTTACTACATCAGGGCAATGTCCATTCCTCTTGTATTCCTGCTTATCTACCCGGGAAACCCTCTTACAGACCTGTTTGCAACCGTACTTTTCTTTGCCGGACTTGTGGCTGACCGGCTGCTATTTTACCTCGATTTCAATCCACCGAACATAAAGGAGACAATTAAGGAACACTTCAATACAGAATATGAAAAAGAGAGAGATAAAAAGCGTGAGGACTCCGGTCTATCGTGACGCCGGATTTGAACTGCCAACAGCTGCAACCACCTCCGGCGCCTTCGCCTCGGAGACAGACCACGAGCGTGAACCTGATCTTTATATCTACTCGAGATACCGTAACCCGACGGTTGTGTCAGCAGAGGAGTCCGTCATGGCCCTGGAGGGGTGTGAGTGGGCCCTTCTTGCACAATCGGGGATGGCGGCCATTGACATAGCCCTTTCGGTATTCCAGGAGGCCGGCAGGCAGAGCAACTGGCTTTTCTTTTCGGAGATTTACGGAGGGACTCTCTCTTATATCAGCAGTGTACTGCAGAAGAGACGCGGCATGGAGGTCAGCTTCTACAGGCCTTCCGGCGGGAGGTATGATTACGACCATCTCGAGAGTGCTCTCTCCAACATCAGGCCTGACATACTCTATTTCGAAACAATCTCCAATCCCTTGCTGATTGTGGCTGAAGGCCGCAGGGTTATTGAACTGGGGAAGAAATACGGTGCGAAGGTGATAGTTGACAATACCTTTGCCACACCCATGCTCTGGAAACCCCTGGATGACGGTGCCGATCTTGTGATACACAGTGCAACCAAGTACCTTTCGGGGCACGGCAACCTGACTGCCGGGGTGATATGCGGCAATGACAAAGCGCTGATGCAGAGCGCTGTTGAGTACCGCAAGTTTGTGGGACACATGCTCTCCCCCGATGATGCATACCGGCTGCAGACGCAGATGGCATCCTTTGAGTTACGGTTCAGTCACCAGTGCTCCAACGCTGCCACGGTGGCTGCCAGGCTGGAGTCGTCGGACAGGGTTGCCGCTGTTCTCTATCCTGGGCTTGAGTCACATGACACCCATTTGGCAGCCACGGAACTGACCAGCGGAAGAGGCTACGGGGCTATGATCACCTTTGATCTGGCAGGGGCGAATGCGGCTGAGAAGCGAAAGAACCGCGACCGCTTCATTGCAGCTGTCTATCCGGAAATACGGCTGATACCCACTCTGGGCGATAGTCATACAATACTGATGCCTGTCGAGGCTGTCTGGGGCTCGAAATATCCCGAACCCGGAATGATCAGAATGTCAATCGGTTTCGAAAAACAGGAAGAACTTACTGAGATAATAAAGCGCGGCCTGAAGGGTTGATCACCGGTATTTTTCTGTGTTTACGGTGGAATAAATTGTTGAAGCCATTACCGGAAAATTACCGCAATTCACCACTCAATCGGCTCAAGTCCCCTTGCCCTGAGCCACTCGTTGCATTTGCTGAAGTGAGAGCAGCCGAAGAATCCCCGGTGAGCCGAGAGGGGTGAAGGGTGTACTGTCTGAAGCACAAGGTGTCTTGACGGATCAATGGAGGCACCCTTGTTTTGAGCATAGGCTCCCCACAGCATGAAGACGAGATTCTCACGGTCGCGGTTAATGAGGCTGATGGCGGCATCGGTGAACCGTTCCCATCCTCTGTTCTGATGAGATAGCGCCTGGTGGGCCCTTACTGTCAGTATGGCGTTTAGCAGGAGTACTCCCTGTCGCGCCCAGCGTTCCAGGTTGCCCGATTGCGGGACTGGCACACCGAGGTCGCGGTTCAGTTCCTTGAAGATATTCACAAGGCTGGGAGGAAAAACCGTTCCATCGGTTACCGAGAAGCAAAGCCCGTGAGCCTGTCCGATGTTATGATATGGATCCTGTCCGATGATCACCACCTTAACCCTGTCGAAGGGGCAGAGATCGAACGCGTTGAATATCCTGTTGCCGGGAGGGAAGACCTGGTGTGCGCGGTACTCTTCTCGCACAAAATCAGTCAGTGCAATGAAATACTCCTTCCCGAACTCATCCCGGAGCTTCTCCTTCCATCCTGTCTCAATCTTTACGTCCATACTTCATACGCCAATATGCTGTTAAATATATTGTTTTTTCACAGACGTGTAATTACTCCTGATGATTAGATTAAAATTACATTATATTAGGACCTTGAAATTTGACGGATATGATTGACCTTCGCAGTGATACAGTGACAAAACCATCGGCCGGCATGCTTGAGTTCATGATGAAAGCAAGCGTGGGGGATATGATCTTCGGTGAGGATCCGGCAGTCAATGAGCTTGAACAGATGGCAGCAGATATATTTGGCATGGAAGCTGCTCTCTTCTGTCCCTCCGGGACAATGACCAACCAGATTGCGATAAAGGCGCATACCAGTCCGGGTGATGAGGTCATCTGCAGCAGGATGGCCCATATCTATCAGTTTGAGGCAGGCGGTGTGGCCTTCAATTCAGGTGCCTCGGTAGCGCTGATTGACTCTGAAGACGGTACATTCACAGCTGAGGATGTAAAACAGCATATAAACAATCCTGAAGACTGGCATAAGGCATTCACCAGGCTGGTGGAGGTGGAAAACACCGTCAACAGGGGTGCCGGCGCCTGCTGGGATTTGCAGGAGCTGAAGCGTATACGGGAGTTGTGTGACAACAGGCACCTCGGCTACCATCTTGACGGCGCCAGGCTTTTCAACGCCATGGCAGCAGACGGCAGTAAGCCTGAAGACTACGGCGCACTCTTCGATTCTGTTTCAATATGCCTGTCAAAAGGACTGGGTGCACCTGTAGGGTCTGTGCTGATAGGGAAGAAGGAGATCATTAAGAGAGGAACACGCATAAGGAAAGTCCTTGGTGGTGCCATGAGACAGGCCGGGTATATAGCCTCAGCAGGCATCTATGCACTCAGGAACAACTTACTCCGTCTGACCGATGATCACAGGAACGCTGCCTCCCTGGCCGAGGCATTGAAGGAGTGCAGCATGACGGAGACGATACATTACGGCGGGACTAATATTGTTATCTTCACCCTTAAGCCTCCGGCAGCAGCATCAGACTTCCTCGAAAAGATCAGGCAGCACGGGATACTGGCTCTCAAAACGGGGGAGAGGAGCATAAGAATGGTCACCCATCTGGATGTCAGCGACGAACAGATCAGGGAAGCATGTGAGATCCTGGCTACCCTTTGAAGGTAAAATAGATTGCTCCCAGAATGCAGAGGAAGGCAAAAAGATGATTCAGCCTGAATGTCTCAGTCCGGAAGAAGAGGAGCGTAAATACAACAAAAACAGAGATTGATATCACCTCCTGGATGATCTTCAGTTCAACCAGTGAGAAAGGTCCGCCGGTGCCGCGGTAGCCAATCCTGTTTGCCGGTACCTGGAAGAAATATTCAAACAGCGCTATTCCCCAACTGGCAAGAACTATGCCGGCCAGACCCAGGAGTGCATTCTTCGACACGTTCTGATACTTGAGATGACCATACCAGGCAACCGTCATGAAGGAGTTGGAAACAATGAGCAGGAGGATTGACCAGAGACCTTTCATAAAACCTTGCGATAGACCAGTTTCGGATCTCCCGGGCCATAGAATTCGCGAAGCGTTGCCTCGAGTTCATAGCCGTTTTTCAGGTAAAAATGACGGGTGGGTTCATACAGCGGTCTTCCCGAAGTCTCGATCCAGGCTATTTTGCCACCGACGGACCTGATACGGTCCTCGGTCTCGCGCAGGATCACCGAGCCATAGTGCTTGCTGCGGTGTTCCTGCTGTATTGCCAGCCAGTATATGTCCCATGAGTGCACTGATGAGGGATTGGGGCCAAAATTGGCAAACCCGATCACCTCTCCGTTTTCAGTCAGCTTAATCCAATAGTATCCGCTCTTCTCTTCTCCGTGTTCAAGGGTCTCGTCAGCAAGCGACAGTGCAACTTCTATTTCAAAATCATAGAAGAACCCTGAAGAGGCCAGTATCTTTTCAAATGCAGGCCTGTCGGCCGGGGTTATTTCAAAGGAAATTTCAGGCATGGGAGGGCTGTTGTCACTTGTTTAAATCGTTGATGATATGGCTTATTATTTCGGAGTGCGAATATCCTGCATGGGTGGCTGCGGAGATGAATCCGCTGTCAGGAGAGATGCAGGGATTGGCATTGACTTCAAGCACATAAACGTTTTCATCTGCATCCACTCTCATATCCACGCGGGCATAACCCTTGAGTCCGAAAGTACTCCAGCAGGCGAGTACGGCATCCCTGATATTCCTGCTCAGTCTGTCGCTCAGGTCATCCGGGAAGTTACGCATGCTGTTGTCATACTGGAAGGTATCCTCCTCCCACTTGGCCTTCCAGCTCACTATCCTGGGCATATCTTCAGGATACCCGTTGAAGGTCATCTCGGCTGGCGGAAGGACCTCGGGACCGTCAGGACCGGCCTTGACGCTTACATTGAACTCCCTGCCGTCTATGAAATCCTCTATAAACCAGTGGCGGTCATTCTTTTCCTTTACTATTTCAGGAACAGTGCCGTCAAACGTGAAGACTGACTCTTCGGTAATGCCGAGAGAGCCGTCTTCCCATACCGGTTTGAGGATATACTTCCTGCCCGGCACAAGCTGATCGGTCTCCGAGACTCTGTAGCCTCCGGCAACCGGAATGCCGTGTGCTTTCATTATCCTTCTGGCCAGCACCTTGCTGCCGGTGACAAAGGCAGCCTCCACCGGACAGCCGGTATATGGGATGTGGTGCATGTTCAGCAGGGCGGGTATGAAATAGAGTATCTCAGCCTTTTGGCCCACAGACTCAACAAGATTGAACACAAATTCATAACCTTCATCAGCTATGCCGGCTATCTCATTGAAGAAGTTTTCAGTTATGCCTCTCCGTTCAACCCTGTATCCGAGGGTCGTAAGGGTATTGTCGATAAAATTTACCTGGTCAAGGACATCGAGCTCGTCAGGAAGGGCATCTTCAGCCGGTTCATTGTAAATTACAAGGCACCTTTCGCTCTTCATGACAGTCCGTAGCGTTTCTTGGCAGAATCCATGATCATCTCCATGAGAGTGCAGTAATCCATGCTGTTAAGGCGTGACAGCATTGGCAGGTCAGAGTGCACCGGGTTCAGACCGGCAAGCGGATTGGCCTCTATGAAGCACATCCGGCCGTGGCGGTCCGCTTTCATGTCAACGCGTCCTGCATCGACTGCCCCCAGTGCACGCCATGCTCCAAGGGCTACAGCATCGCACTCACTGCGTAAATCTTCGTCGTAAACACTGTACTTAACGTAATTCTCGTAATTCTCCTTTACCTCCACCGAGTAGGGAAGGTTATCCCTGCAGATGACCTCCATTCCACCTGTCACCTTCGCCTCTGCGCCATTGCCTGTAACTCCAACCGTGAATTCCCTGCCGGGAAGATATTCCTCTACCAGCACAGGCTGGTTGTAGGTTGTCAGCAGTTCCTGTACAAGTGCTACCAGTGATTCACGGTCACGGACAAGGCTCCTGGTGGTAATGCCCTTGCCGGTTCCTTCTGCAGCAGGCTTTACAAAAAGCGGAAATTCGAGGGTTGACAGATTGTCAAGATCATGCACTGAATTTGCCACGATGCCCGGGCATACCGGCACTCCGGCGGCAGCTACGATGAGCCTTGTGAGGTATTTATTGAGAGAGACCCCCATAACAACCGGTCCGCTGAATACGTATGGAATCCTGTACTGGTCCAGCAGAGCCGGCACTACGGACTCACGTCCGTCACCACAGAGTCCTTCGGCGATATTGAAGACCATGTCCCAGCGTTCACCGGCTGCCAGCTTTTCAACCAGCTGAAAGATATTCCCGATGCGTACTGTCTGGTAGCCCTGACGTATAAGCTCATTCTCAAGGGCGACCACTGTTTCCTCCTTGTCAAACTCAGCTGTCTCATCCATGGTATAACCGCGCTCGAGGTACCACGAGCGGAGGTCATACGTAAGTCCTATCTTCATTCCTTACCTACTTTTTGTTGGGGTAAGTGTAGCGGTTATTTTTATAGTTTCTCAGGACCCATTTTTCAGGGCCGCTTTCCACCACATAATGGGGCAGGATGGGTATCTTGCCGCCGCCACCGGGGGCGTCAACCACGAACTGCGGTACTGCATAGCCGCTGGTATGGCCACGGAGGTTCTCTATAATATCAATACCCGTCTCAATTGTGGTTCTGAAGTGGCTTGAGCCCGGTATCAGGTCACACTGGTATATGTAGTAAGGTCTTACGCGCACTGAGAGAAGCTTGTGCATGAGACTCTTCATGGTGGCCGGGTCATCATTTATACCCTTGAGCAGGACGGTCTGGCTTCCCAGCGGCATCCCTGCATCGGCAAGCATCTCGCATGCCCTGCGGGTCTCGGGTGTCATCTCATCAGGATGGGTGAAGTGAACGCTGAGGAAGAGCGGGTGGTACCTGCGGAGCATGTTCACCAGCTGCGGTGTGATTCGCTGCGGCAGTACTGCCGGCACCTTGGTGCCTATCCTCAGTATCTCGATATGCTTTATGGCCCTCAGGCTGGAGAGCAGGTATTCCAGTTTGCTGTCATTCATTGTCAGCGGATCACCTCCGCTGATAATGACATCACGTACCTCGGTGTGTTCCCTGAGATACTCGAATGCCAGTTCCCATTCTCCCCTGGTGAGATGACCCAGCTTCCCGACTGAATGGGAACGGGTGCAGTACCTGCAGTAGGAGGAGCAGAACTGTGTCACTGTAAAAAGGGCCCTGTCCGGATAACGGTGTATGATCCCGGGAACCGGACTGCTGCCCATCTCATTCAGAGGGTCAGCCTTTTCGGCCTCGGTTACCAGCAGCTCATCACTGGTAGGAATCATGGTTCGACGCAGCGGTGACCATGGCTCTGAATCATAGATGAGCGACAGGTAGTAGGGGGTGATCCTGAGCGGCAGCCTGCCCTTCAGACTGTTGAGGGTATGTATCTCATCATCTGTCAGTGTCATGACACGAGACAATGCCTCAGCAGTGGTGAAAGAATTGCGCAGTTGCCAGCGCCAGTCATTCCAGGATTGTGAATTTGCAAGAGGGAAGTAGCGGCGTATGAATTCCGAACTCCGGTTGCTAACTAAACGATCGTGGGATCCGATCTGCGGGAAGATCATGGTACCCGCGCCAGGTTCTTCGTCAGAAGAACAACCCATGAGGCGGCTCTCAACACGAGCAGCCGTTGCCTCTTTTCTGTTAGCGTTCATACTTCGGTAAAATGAATTACCTTTTTTTCTGGTTGTTAATTATTCGTTTTGGTTATTAAAATGTTTCATAAAATTTTCGCTAAGTTATTAATTGGTTAACCTGCGGTTTCTACTCAGGACAAAAGATATTAACATGCTAAAACTGCATTATAATATCTGGTTTTCAATTTCATAACCTGTCTGAACCTGAGTTATTCACAGCTTCTTTTCAGGTGCTGAAACTGATGCCCGTAATTTGAGGCGCAAACTTAAATCAAAATCTGACATACGGATATTTTTCAGCCATTATTTTCATGTTATTTTTAATCATCTGATCACGCTGCACGGCACATAACTGTGTATGTCCTGCATCTTCAGGCGTATTCATCACATAATCAATCAGTTTATCCATTGTCGTCGTTGCTGCGTGCATCCTTGTATCTGAGCTGGCATAGTAAGGGGATTGGCCCGGTAATCGAGATCATACCTCCAGAAGACCGGGGTATGGTCACGCGTGATTATGGGATGGAGGTACCTGTCGAAGATGCCGTTGCCGCCTTCCTTCTTTGCATTGGGCCTGTTTATGAGCTTCTCCTTATCATCAAACAGCTGCCTGACCTGGATGTCAAATTCCTTTTCTGTCATAAATTCCGGGGATTGTTTCCGGAACAAATATAACGGATAACGCAAATGGTGGCGCGTGATTGTTTTAACCGCATTCAATTGTCAAAACTTTTATAAATTGCCTTAGGATAAAGGCTGAACCCCATGAAAAAGACCCTGATAATCATTGCATCCGTAATGCTTTTTATTGCCGCTTCGTGCGGTAGCAGGCCCTCCTCCGGAAACTACATGGTTGTTGGCTATGTGGCCGGATTCGGAAATTTCAATTTTTCTGCTATTGATGCTGCAGTGTGTGCGGGAGCATCTTGACTCCCTGTCAGCGGAAAAGGGGAGGAAGAAGAACTATCTCCTTACCGAAGTACGTCAGGGAAAAAAGACTGGGCGGTGTTATGTTCTGGGAATACCCCGAGGATATTGACGGTATGCTCCTTAACTCGATAACCAAGGGTCTGGGGAAACAGTAATCAAATAAAGAAAAAGGCTACTCCCGCCACGCTGATGATTGCTCCGGCAATCTCCACCGCAGTGATCTTTTCCTTGTAAATCCATGCCGCCGGGGCGAGGATCAGTACCGGAACTATTGCCATGATTGTTGATGCTATCCCGGCCTGTGTATGTTTTACAGACAGCAGAGAAAAGGATATCCCCAGGAACGGTCCGAAGAATGCTCCCAGCGTCAGGGCTTTCATTACAGGAGGATTTTTTATTGCCGACGCCACATTGCCCCATCTGCGTAAGGCAGTGATTATGATGGAAAATCCTATTACCCCGGCGATGATCCTTATCTGGGTGGAGGCAAATGGATCATAGCCTTCCATCCCGTATTTGCTGAGCACTATGCCAAGCCCCTGCCCCAGGGCGCCGATGAATGCAAACAGCAGTCCCGCCGGAGCTATCTTGAATGACAGCCTTTCACCCCTTACCGGTTTATTGAAGATGGCAAGGCTGATCCCGAAGATTACTATGATCATCCCGGTTATCTGCATTATATTCAGCGACTCCCCGAGGATGAAATAACCAAAGATGGCAGCCAGCGGTGGTGCAAGTGTCATTATGAGCATTGAGAACCGAGAGCCGATGAGCGGGTATGACCGGAACAGGTAGTAATCTCCCAGCACCAGCCCGATCACTCCCGACAGTGCCAGCCAAAGCCAGTTGTGCATGCTTGCATCTACTGGCAGGAAGTGACCGCGTGAGATGAGAGTATAGAATCCTATAAAGAAGAAGGCCAGGCTCAGCCTGAGTATGTTGACCGTGAGTGAGCCCACCTTCCGGCTGGCAGATTCAAACGCGAGTGCGGTGATAGTCCAGAAGATCGCCACTGCCAGAGCGGCAAATTCACCTGTATGGGAAGCAATGTAGTCCATGCCCGTAAAAAATATAAGCGACAAAAATAAACAATCGCTGTTACCAACTTCTCAATCCTGCAGGTTTAACCGAAATTTTTTCTTCAGTGCATTTCAATTATTCAATTATGTCTATTTTTAATAAACCTAAATCAAAACATCATGGATGCAAAGACTAAGGCCTTAGTATCACACCTGTTTGTCATCGGGTGGATTATTGCCCTGATTGTCAATTCAAACAAAAAGGAGGAGCTTGCCAGTTACTACATCAGGCAGAATCTCGGCTTCATAATAGTCTGGCTGGGACTTACGATTCTGCGGGTATTACCTGTTGTTGGTCCGGCTGTCTGGGCTGTCGGAAGCATCCTGCTGTTCGTAGGCTGGTTGATGTCATTCATCTGGTCAATACAGGGTGAAATGAGGCCTGTTCCCTGGCTGGGTGACAAGTTTCAGGCATGGTTCAGGGGATTCTGATCTCAATGCTCTGCCTTTTCCGGACCCCGGTTGAAATTCAGCATGCCGGGGGAGATTGACAAGCAATGTAATATTATGCAGTCACCTGCCGTTTTTACTTAATTGTAACGGCAGGATTTTCCGGGCTTTCAACCATGGTAAAGTCTGTTATCTTTGTGCGTGTTTTGATTTTGTGAATTGTCGGAAAGAGAAGAGATACTGAAAGGATATAATCCTGTGGGCCTTGACGGCATCGCCTGTGTCAGGTATATGAACCGCATTGACACCAAATACCTCTTTTCAGCCGGCAAGCTGACGGACCTGCTCAGGAAGGTACGGCCATACTACAGTACCCTTGAGATAGCCGGACAGCGCGAGTTCTCCTACAAGACAGTTTATTTCGATACCCCTGATCTGCTTTTCTATATCCAGCATGTTACCGGGAAGCTCAACCGTACCAAGGTAAGGATCAGAACCTACGAGTCAAACGGTCTTACATTCCTGGAGGTGAAACAGAAGTCGAACAAGGGCCGCACCTCCAAGTCGCGCGTCGAAAAGGAACCCGGAGACATGAATCACGTCGAACAGTCAAGGGAATTTCTTGATGAATTGATCTCTCCCCGGGCAGTATCGCTCAAGCCGGTCATAAATACTGCCTTTACGCGCATCACACTGGTCAGTCTCGAAAGAGCAGAGAGGATCACCATCGATTACAATATCGGATGGAACAACCTGAAAGGCGACAGCG
The DNA here is from genome assembly GCA_002383485.1 of Bacteroidales bacterium UBA4070. Lineage (GTDB taxonomy): Bacteria > Bacteroidota > Bacteroidia > Bacteroidales > VadinHA17 > SR-FBR-E99. The sequence goes on from DFYY01000012.1 coordinate 109,266, forward strand.
TCAGGATGCCTTTTCTGGCTATTGCAGAGATCAAGAGCGGGAAGTCAACCTCCATGTCTCCGTTTTTTGCCAGGCTGAAGGAGCTTGGTGTACGCAGTACAGGATTCAGCAAGTATGCAACCGGAATGGCCCTTGTCAACAAGGCTCCCAGACAGAATAATCTTAAACCGAAATTTTTACTCATTAACAGGATAAGGGATGAATATTACAGGAATGACGCTGCCCGTCAGCAGCACTGAATTGGCTAACCAGGAGATGTTCAGCTTTTCGGGAATGCCGGAACTGCTGTTGCGGTTTGGCATCAATCTCGTGGTCATGCTCATCATTGTGCGCTGGCTTTATTATACCACTACCAGGAGGAAAGACTACCTGTTCACCTACATGCTTATCTCCAGCGTGGTGTTCCTGCTCTGTTATCTCCTGGAGAGCGTCAGTTTGCAGATAGGATTTGCACTCGGTCTTTTTGCCATCTTCGGTATTATCAGGTACCGGACCAATCCCATGCCAATCAAGGAGATGACATATCTCTTCCTGGTCATCGGGATATCAGTTATAAATGCCCTTACAGCCGGTACAAGCATGATTGAAATAATCTTTGCCAATCTTGCTGTAATACTCATCACCCTGGGTCTGGAGAAGATTTGGCTCCTCAGACATGTCTCATCCAAGGCTATTGTCTACGAAAAGATCAATCTCATCGTGCCGGAAAAATATGATGAACTGATAGCTGACCTCCGGGAACGTACCGGGTTAAAAGAGATAAAGAAGGTTGAAATTGGTGCTATCAACTTCCTGAAGGATACCTGCAGGATGATTATTTATTATGAGGACAAGGGACGTTCAATCAACCTTGCTGACCAGAACGGATTCATAAAACCGGATGATAATGACGATGATTAAAAGGGGAACGGTTATACTGTTTGCATTGCTGCTCTCCGCGATTGCGGCGGGGCAGACTACTGACTATGGGATATGGTATGAGGCGAAGGCTGACAAGAAGATATGGCAAGGACTACGGGCCGACTTTGAGACAAGCATCAGGACCAATGAGAATGCGCGTAACATAGAAAAGTTTTACTTCGAGCCGGGATTGAGATATAAGTTCAATGACTACTTCAATGCAGGCATTTATTACAGGTTCATCGGGCAGGAGGAGAAGGACGGCAAATACCATGCACGCCACCGCTGGTTCGCACAGATAAAGGCCTCAGCACCCTCCGTTGCGAGGTTCACCTTTGGTATCAGGTATCGTATTCAGCAGCAGTTCATGACCTACATCGAAGATCCGGAAGATGAAGATCCGCAATGGTACCAGAGGGTAAGGCTTGAACTTGACTATGATATCAGGGGGATTCCCCTCAGGCCCTATGTGAAGACTGAGACGCAACTGCTGCTTTTCGATCCGAACGAATATACGGTTGATAAGTGGAGGACGATGTTCGGAGTAGAGTACACCCTGAACAAGAAGCACACATTCGGGCTGGAGTATATCTATAACGACAGCCGGGTGACCAAACCCCCTTTTGAGAACCTGCTGGGTATTACCTATTCAGTCAGTCTGTAACATACTCTGTTGTGGCAGAACGATTCAGGTCGGTTCCGGAAACCGGGCCAACTTTTTTCTTATATTTGCCGTGAATTTCAGCCACTGGCTGTTCTTTTTTTTAGAATATATGATATGAGTAAATGGACATCTGACCTGATCGGAGAACTTAAAGGCAGGAGAATATTAATAACCGGTGCAAACCACGGTATCGGCTTTGCAGCAGCCGGAACGCTGGCGTCAAAAGGGGCGGACCTGGTGATTGCCGTGAGGAATACGGACAAGGGTGACAGGGCTGCAGCGAAGATCAGGGAGAAGCACCCGGATGCTTCCGTTGAGGTTATGCATCTCGATCTGGCCGACCTCGAATCTGTCAGGCAGTTTGCTGTCAGCTTTGCTGCCCGTTTTGACAGGCTGGATGTGCTGATAAACAATGCCGGTGTGATGATTCCGCCATACAGCAAGACCAAAAATGGGTTTGAGCTGCAGTTCGGGACCAATCATCTCGGACCTTTTGCATTGACTGCGCATCTTCTGCCGCTGTTGCTGGCCACTCCGCTGTCACGTATAGTAACAATCAGCAGCATTGCTGCGCGCAGGGCAAAAATCCGGTTTGACAATCTTGACGGCTCCAAGGGTTATAGCCCGATGACTTTCTACCGTCAGAGCAAACTCGCCAATCTTTTGTTTGCCATGGAATTGCAGAACCGGTTGGAAGTTGCAGGGGCATCAACCATAAGCGTTGCCTGTCATCCCGGTATCAGTGTCACCAATCTTCTGTCCCGCGGTTCGGGAAAGGAGACGGGTAGGATCATGAAAGCCATGATGGGTATAGTAGCCCAGCCCGCATCCAGGGGAGCTCTTCCTACTCTATATGCTGCAACTCATCCCGACCTGCGAGGCGGAGAGTACATCGGTCCTGACGGCCCCGGGAACACAAAGGGCTATCCTGTGCTGACGAATGACCCCGCCAGGCTGTACAGGCCCCATCTGGCTGCAAAGCTTTGGGAGGTGTCAGAGGCCATGACTGGGGTACGGTACACCATCTGAGGCAAGAGTGAAACACATAATTGCATGCATTGAACATCGCTCGTAGAGCGATAAGAATTGCAAAATGCATCCCCCTAAATACCAGTCCTCCACCAGCTTCCCTGACCAACCTCCGCCGCAGGCTTTTGAGCTGGCGACTGCCAACTATAGACTGAAGACTGAAAACTGCGGCCCGGGTTTTGTGCACTTTACATTAAACAATCCGGCCTGTTTGTTGTTTTATTCTCAGAACCAGAAATGTTTAACAAAAACAGAGAATATAACAATGGAAACAACAAAATGGGTGATAGATCCCGCACACAGCGAAATACAGTTTAAGGTAAAGCACTTGATGATTACCACGGTGACAGGCAGTTTCAAGGAATTCAAATCCGAGGTTGAGACCAGCGGAGACGATTTTACCACAGCAAAAATCAGTTTCGAGGCAAACACAGCATCCATATTCACCAATGCAGAACAGAGGGATGCTCATCTCAGGAGCGCTGATTTCTTTGATTCAGAGAATTTTCCGGTACTGACCTTCACCGGCTCAGGACTTGAAAAGATTGACGATGAAAACTACAAGCTGGCCGGTGACCTTACAATCAGGGGAGTCACAAAGCCTGCAGTGCTTGATGTTGAAGTCGGAGGGGTAGGCAAGGATCCCTGGGGAAATACAAAGTCCGGGTTCAGTATCAGCGGCAAGATCAACCGTAAGGACTGGGGACTTAACTGGAATGCAGCTTTGGAAGCCGGCGGTGTACTTGTCAGTGATGATGTCCGTATCTTCTGCGAGGTTCAGTACGCAAAGCAGTCCTGATCCTGGCATCAGAAGCAACTGCAACACTTTTTAGAGATTACACATTTGAACTGCCGGAGGCTTTAACACGCCTCCGGTTTTTATTTTTTACATAACCCAATCTATTATTTCTTTTCGTCCCCTGGACTCGCAAAAAATATTGTAGCAAAGTTTGAGACAATTCAGAAAGCCGGCAGTCTTTATTGTACAATCCACCAACAAATCTGACCATGAAGCAATTTTTCGGACTTCTATGCAGCCTGCTTTTGGTAAATGTATTATCAGGACAGGTCCCTGAGACCCTTGTCCGGGCAAAAATCATGACACTGGGTGTTTTCCATTTTGCCTATCATAATCTTGATGCAGTCAAAACAGAAGAGAAAAACCAGATTTCCGTGCTCGAAGAACCTTACCAGTCAGAGATAATTGCTATCTGCGGAGCCATTGAAGAATATAATCCTACTATAATTGCCGTCGAAGTGCTCCCCGAACAGCAGCGTAGGATTGACTCTCTGTTCATACTGTACAAATCCGGGAACCTGATATTGGGAAAAGATGAGGTTGATCAGCTTGCGTTCCGGACAGGCAAGGATTTGAACCTGGATAAGATCCATTGTGTCAACGACTTCGGAAAACATTACAATGAGATACTTGCAATTTTCAATGACAGCATCAGGTCGGCAAAATTTGAAGACTGGTTTATGAAATCCAGGGATTCAATATACGGCACATCGCCAACAGGTGAAAGAATATCCGGAATAATTGATGCCCTGTACGAATGCAACAAGCCTGAGGTCATCAAGGAGAGTCTGGCGATCTATCTATTAAACCCGTTTAAATACGAGGAGAATCCCGGTGATTTTACAGGTGTTGACTTTGAAACCGGGAGATGGTTCAACAGAAATCTGAGAATATTCCGGAACATCCAGCGGATACCACATACAGCAGACGACAGGATTTTACTGATAATAGGAGCCGGGCACCTGAATCTGCTTAACATGTTCTTTGGCGTTTCACATGAATTTGAATTCGTTTCGCCCTTGCCTTACCTGGAGGAAGCAAGGAACAATTAATTGCTGTTTTTGATAGGGTAGACTCACTTTTGCAGATCATATAGAAAAGAAAACATCATTTAATCTGCCATTATGAAAAGACTATTTGTTTTGTTTGCATGCACTCTGCTTGTTTCAGCATCCTCGACAATCCTGTCCGAATTGAAAGGGCAATCGCCGGCTAACAGGGATACAATCATTCTTGCTGCCCGTGAAATAATTAATGAGACCACCTATTGCGGACTTGCTACAGTTGACTCTTCGGGCCAGCCTCAGGTCCGGACCATGAATCCTTTTCCTGTCATGGAAGATCTGGTTATCTGGTTTGGCACCACCCGTTCGAGCCGCAAAGTCAGGGAGATCAGGGAAAATCCAATGGTCTCTGTTTATTTCGCAAATCATCTCGTTGCCAAAGGGTATGTTACGATAAACGGGTCAGCCCTGGTCATCGATGACAAAGAGTTGCTTGTTAAGATGAAGCGTGAATACTGGAATGGCATTCCCGGATGGCAGGAAAACTTTGTACTCATTAAAATTATTCCAGAAACAATTGAGGTAATAAACTATAAGCACGGGTTGCATAATGATCCTGAAACCTTCAAAGCCCCGGCTGTTTCGTTGTGAAATGAACCAAATTGGAGCGCGGTGAAGGAAATGCGATGGAGAGCATTGCCGGCTGCATGGAAACACTCCCCGCTCTAAAAAGGATAATTGTCAGCCTCCTATACCGGGAAATTATATCGCACACTAAACAATTTATGACTCCAGCCGTATAATTGTAAAATGATCTGCAAACAGTAAGCCGGTAATCATATGAAATACGTAAATGTCCTGTTGCTGCTATTGCTTCCATTGGCTGCATGCAATAAATACGACGATGATGACCAACCTGATGATTCAATGTATTTTCCTTCAGGTAATGAATGGGATACAAGGTCAGTCTCAGGTTTGGGCTGGAATGAAAGTGCCGTTCAGCCTTTAAAGGATTTCCTGATTCAGAAGAATACCAGATCCTTCATGATTCTTGTAAACGGACGGATTGTGATGGAGGAGTATTTTAACGGACATATCGCAGCAACAACCTGGCAATGGAACAGCGCCGGAAAAACATTGGTTGCTGCAGCAACAGGCATAGCCCAGCAGGAAGGATTGCTGGATATTAATGATAAGGTTTCTGATTATCTGGGTACAGGTTGGACCAGTGAACCGGCCGAAAAGGAAAATTTAATAACGCTCAGGCATCTTCTCTCAATGACCTCCGGCATCAATGATGCAAACAACCTCGTAATTAAACAGAACCTGACATATCTTGCCGATGCAGGGACCAGGTGGTCTTACCATAATGTATTTCAGCTTTTGATGGATGCGGTTGCGTATGCCGGCAGCCAGGAGTTTGAATACTACTTCAATGCCAGACTGAGGGATAAAATCGGGATGGAAGGCTACTGGAACAAAGGGGTGATATTTACAATTTATCACAGTAACACCCGCAGTATGGCAAGGTTTGGTCTTCTGGCGCTCAATAAAGGAAAGTGGAAGGATGAACAGGTATTGAATGAATCATTTTTCACCGAAAGTACCAGCCCTTCGCAAAATATAAATCCCTCTTACGGATACCTCTGGTGGCTGAACGGTAAGACGAGATTCATGGTTCCCGGATCTCAGAATGTCTATCCGGGCAGCCTTGTGCCAGATGCTCCTTCAGATATGTTTGCAGCCATGGGAGCAGAAGATCAGCGCATATATGTGATCCCCGGCAAGAATATGGTAGTTGTCAGGATGGGAGATGCATCTGATCCGCAGAATCCCTCTTTTGCTGTTTCCGGTTTTGACAACGATCTCTGGGAAAGAGTCAATGCTTTAATAAATGTCAAATAGTCACACATTCGGGTAGGAGAAGTTTGCTGATCCCGATAAGGCTCGCGGATTGAGATTAGATGACCGTGTGGTCCAGGTTCCTCAGGTTGATTTCAATGTCCAGCGTGAATTCTAATCAGCAAATAACTACCAGATTGTCATCCAGCCGTCAGGCTGATCAGAATATCAGTGTAAGTGCAGTATATTTGATAAGCAGCCCGATAACAGTACAAATGAGTGTGTTGCGGATGTTGAGACGCAGCATTCCTGCAGCAAGGGAGATAACCGGAGAGGAGAGGGGCAAGGCATTGAACACGATTATCGTCAGGTTACCGTACTTTTCAATATTGGCTTCAGCCTTTTCATAACGTCTGCGGCCGATCAGGTTATCTATGAACCTGTTGCTGACTCCAAGCCCGATGGCATAATCAATTGCCTGCGAGAAAAGCGCGGTTCCTATTGCCACTGCATTCAGGGCGAAAATGTTGACATCCCCGCTGAGATAGTAGACAAAAGCAATTTCCACAGGCATGAAGAGAAAGAAGAGATAGCCGCAGGCGTTCACAATGGCAAATGACAACAATCCGCCATCTCCTGTCCCGTTATAGATATCGCGCCCGACCGTCACGGAGGCAATGAAAACTGCAATGCAAACCAGCAGGATGGCAATAAAGATTCTTATTATCTCAGCTTTGCTCTTTCTGGCCATTACCAGTGGCTGTAGGGTTTGACTGACAGATATGAATTATAATATCTTGGGTCGGCTGTCACTTCCTCTCCAAGCCAACCGGGTTTTTCAAACATCTCATCGGCGGATTCAAGCTCTATCTCGGCCATCACAAGCCCTTTGTTTTCAGCACCGAATACATCCACTTCGAAGATATGGTCTCTGAACGGCACCAGATAGCGTGTCTTCATAACGGCAAAGGGTTGACAGAGCCTGAGCAGTTCCCGTGCATCATCAACCGGTATCTCCTTTTCCCATTCATACCTTCCGATACCGGTATCAAAAGGCTTGCCCTTTACAGTAATGTACCCCCTGTCGCCACTGATCCTCACCCTGACGGTTCGATCAGGATCATGAGCAAGATATCCCTGAACAATATCAGTAGCTTCCGTGGAATCAGCCATGAATTCACCACGGACAAGAAATTTTCTCTCTATTTCAAGTGCCATAGTTGTCCCGATAAAGATATAATTTCAGATGGGATAACAATAAAAGTTTTTTTTCTTCCTCCCGATCACCGTATATTATTTTTGTTTAATTTTGCCTCCGAAATGATGAGAACATTAGCAACATACAACTATTCGTTTTATTTTTTCTTTTACCGCAGGGCAAAAGGGACTGAATAGTTGTATATCTGTATGAGAAATAGAATATGATGAAAAAGGTCCCGTGAAAGCGGGACTTTTTTTTTGCACAACAGAGATGACACAGGAAAAAAAGAAAATAAGCGTCGCCATCCAGGGTATCAGGGGCTCATTCCATGAGATAGCTGCGGTTGAGTATTTCAGGGACAGTGAGATATCAGCCGTGCCATGTGAAACATTCAGTGATCTATTTACATTACTTTCCGATGGCAGGGCTGATTACGGCATCGTTGCCTTCGAGAATTCGGTTGCTGGCAGCATACTGCCCAACTATGAGCTTTTGCGCCGCTCCGGCTTGCCCGTTACAGGAGAGATATGTCTTCGGGTCAGGCAGAACCTTGTGGCGTTGCCCGGCCAGCAGTTGTCGGATATCAGGGAGATCCATTCTCATCCGATGGCCATTCAGCAGTGTTCCAGCTTCGTCAATGAGATGAGGCAGCGCGGGGTGAAGGTGGTGGAGGCCGTTGACACTGCCCTCAGCGCCAGGATAATAAGTGAGGAGCATCACTACGGTTCGGGTGCTATAGCCAGCAGCAGTGCAGCCGGAATTTACAGCCTCGCGATACTGAGGGAGGAGATTGAGGATGACAGCCTGAATTTCACCCGCTTCCTTATTATCTCAGGCAGCAGCACCGCTGCAGAAGAAAGAGCGAAGCCGGCAGGCCCCGACAAGGCGATGGTCTGCTTCTCCCTTCCCCATAAGGTAGGCTCACTCTCGCAGGTACTGTCGGTGCTGACATACTACCAGATCAGCCTGACCAAGATTCAGTCACTGCCTATTGTCGGGAGACCGTGGGAGTACATGTTTCATATTGATCTTATATACAGCGATTACACCCGTTACCGCATGGCACTGGATGCCATCAGACCGCTTACCGAAGGACTCGAGACAGTGGGTGAATTCAGGCACGGCCTGATGCCTTACGAAACGGGAACAAATTAAACAGGCAGTGATATTATGGATAAGCCACTGATTACAGCAGCATCACGCACCGGACTGGTGACCGAATATTATTTCTCGGCCAAGCTGGCTCAGATTGAGCGAATGCGGCAGGAGGGAGCCGATATCATAAACCTGGGCATCGGGAGCCCTGACATGGCTCCTGCATATGGGGTATCAGCAGAGCTTGCACGCAGTGCTTCGGTTAGCAGCAACCACGGATACCAGGGATACAGGGGCATACCCACGCTGCGCCAGGCTTTTGCTGAATGGTACGGAAAGTACTTCGCGGTGACACTGGATCCTGCCTCGGAGATTCTTCCGCTTATAGGCTCGAAGGAAGGCATAATGCATATCAGCATGGCTTTTCTTGATCCGGGCGATGAAGTGCTGGTGCCTGATCCGGGTTACCCGGCATATGCCGCTGCAGCCAGCCTGGCTGGCGGTGTGGTCAGGAAGTATGACCTCACAGAAGAGACTGGATGGTTACCCGATATCCGCGCCATTGAAGCAGCTGGTACAGAGAAAGTTAAGATCATGTGGATCAATTATCCCCATATGCCCACCGGGGCCAAAGCAACGAGGGAGCTGTTTCATGAGCTTGTGGGTTTTGCCCTCAGGAACCATATCCTGCTCTGCAATGACAATCCGTACAGCTTCATACTTAACAGTGACCACCTGAGCATTTTGTCGGTGCCGGAAGCAAGAGGTACGGCACTTGAGATGAACTCACTCAGCAAATCACACAACATGGCCGGATGGAGGATCGGCATGCTGGCAGGACACAAACGCTATATTGATGATGTTCTGAAAGTCAAAAGCAATATGGATTCAGGCATGTTCAAACCTCTCCAGGAGGCAGCTGTGCTGGCACTGGCATCCCCGGATGAGTGGTATACGAAGCTGAATGAAGTCTACATCCGCCGCCGCAGGTACGTCGGAGAGATAATGGATGAGCTCGGTTGCAGCTACAACCCCTACCAGTCGGGACTGTTTCTATGGGGCAGGATACCTGACACATATGGCGATGCCGGGGAACTGACAGAGGAACTCCTTCACCGGAATCATCTGTTTGTTACACCCGGATCGGTGTTCGGTGACAATGGCCTGAGATACATAAGACTTTCGCTCTGCGCTGAGGAGGAGATAATGATCAAGGCTCTGCAGCGGATAAGAAGCGGAGCAAAGAAAAAAGTAACAACAAACTGAAGGATAATGTCTGCAAATATCTGTATAACAGGACTGGGACTTATAGGAGGATCGATGGCGCGAAACCTGAGACTCAATGGTTACATGGGAAGGATAATTGGGGTTGATGCCAATCCCCATCACTGTACAATTGCAATGTACCGCGGACTGGCTGATGAGTTCCTGCCACTCGAAGAAGCTGTTGAAAAGTCAGATATCATCATCCTTTGTGCACCTGTTGATGTCAACTGCCGGCTGCTGCCCGGAATCCTCGACATGATTGCCGGCACCGGCAAGGTGGTCGCGGATATGGGTTCAACAAAGTCTGATATTGCCGCTGTGGCCGACAGACATCCGGCACGCGGAAGGTATGTTGCCGCTCACCCTATGGCCGGCACCGAGCACTCAGGACCGGCGGCGGCAGTAGACAGGCTCTTCAGTGAAAAGATAGCCATAATCTGTGACCCTGAAAAAAGCGATGATGACGCACTGGAACTCATCACCGCGCTCCTGCAGTCGTTTAACATGAAGATCCAGTATATGGACTCCGGGGAACATGATGTGCATGTGGCCTATGTGTCTCACATCTCTCACATCACCTCCTTTGCGCTGGCACTGTGCGTCCTCGAGAAGGAGAAGGACACCCGCAATATAATGTCCCTTGCCGCCGGAGGCTTCGAGAGTACCGTACGTCTTTCAAAGAGCAATGCCGAGACATGGGCTCCCATATTCGCGGACAATGCCGGACCGATACTGGAAGTGATCGATACATATATAGACAAGATGAATCTTTTCAGAAAGCATATCGAAAGCGGTGACCGTGAATCGCTCAGGCAGCTGATGACCGCGGCCAACCGGATAGGGAAAATCCTTAAATAAAACTCTGACTATACAATGAACACAGACAGTCTTATCATGACCACCACAAGAACAAGGAACAGCCTCAATATAGAGCCTGTGGAGGAGTGGCCGGTTTTCAAGAAACGGCCTCTTGTTATAGCCGGGCCGTGCAGTGCCGAGAGTGAGGAGCAGGTTATGTCCACTGCTGCCGCTTTGGTGGCGTCCGGCCGGGTTGATATCTTCCGTGCCGGCGTATGGAAACCCCGTACCCGGCCGGGCCAGTTTGAGGGAGTAGGCATCACGGGGCTCAAATGGCTCCGCCGTGTGAGGGATCAGTTCGGCCTCCCGGTATCAGTGGAGGTGGCTACGGAAAAGCATGTATATGAAGCCCTGAAGCACGGAATGGACGCCGTCTGGATAGGAGCAAGAACCAGCGTTAATCCGTTTGCACTCCAGGAAATTGCAACAGCCCTGAAGGATTCAGACGTTATGGTGTTCGTGAAAAATCCCGTTAACCCGGACCTTGAGCTTTGGATCGGCGCCATTGAACGCCTTAGCCATGCCGGCATCACCCGGATTGCAGCCATACACCGTGGTTTCTCCAGCTGGGAAAAGAGTTCCTTCCGTAATCAGCCCAGGTGGCAGATAGCAGTGGAGCTCAGACAGCGTCTGCCCGGCGTTGGCATGTTATGCGACCCAAGTCATATGGGAGGCGACACTGCATTCATCGGTGATCTGTCGCAGAAGGCAATGGACCTCCAGTATGACGGTTTGATGATAGAGACACACATTGATCCCCCCAGTGCCCTCAGCGACAGGAAACAGCAGATCACTCCCGTGGAGCTGATGAAAGTGCTGGGGAACCTGGTACTCAGGTCTCCGACCACAGATAATCCGGAGTTTCTTGAGACCATCGAGGATCTGCGCAGTCAGATTGATGTGTATGACAATCTGCTTCTGGATATTCTTGAGAGCAGGATGCAGGTGGCAGAAACAATAGGCCGTTACAAGAAGGAGCATAACATCACCATTCTACAGAGCAGCCGGTGGAGGGAGGTGAAGGACAATGCAGTGGACAAGGGCGTCAGAAAGGGTTTGACACCTGAGTTCATCCAGGCGATCCTGGAGGCCATTCACCAGGAATCGATCACCCACCAGATGAAAGTGATGAAAGATGAGTAAATTAGCAGTTGAACCGGGCCGCTGAGGCCACATTCTGACTTTATGAATATAACCGTCAGTCCGTCAGGAATTAACGGAACAGTTGAGGCGCCTTCAAGCAAAAGCCTGACTCAGAGAGCTATAGCTGCAGGATTACTGGCAGGGGGGACCACTGTGATCCGGAATCCGACATATTGCAATGACTCTATTGCCGCGATGGCAATGGCTGGCGAGCTGGGTGCATCGGTTCAAGGGGAGCCTGACAGGATAATCATCAGGGCCGGCCGGAAGCCCTCCGGGCCTGTGACGCTGAACTGCTCGGAGTCGGGGCTCGCTTTGCGTATGTTTGCCCCGGTAGCCGCTCTGGTCTCAGACAGTGTGACGCTCACGGGAAAAGGTTCGCTCATGCGCAGACCAGTGACTATGATCGGGCAGGCGCTGAGTCAGCTGGGAGTCACGGTTGAGACAACTGAAGGGATGTTACCCGTGAAGCTCTCCGGGCGGCTTAGGGCAGGCAGGGCTTTTATTGACGGTTCTGCCGGATCGCAGCTGCTGACGGGGCTGCTGATGGCACTTCCTCTTGCAGAAGGGGAGAGCAGGCTTGACGTGGCCAGTCTCACCAGTAAGCCATACATCGGGCTCACTCTCGGGTTGCTGGCAGAGTTTGGCATCCCGGTTGTGAATGACAGTTTCAGATCATTTATCATCCCCGGGAATCAGTTCTACAGGGCACATGAGTACACTGTGGAGGGCGACTGGAGCGGGGCTGCATTCCTTCTGGTTGCCGGAGCCACGGCAGGCAGGGTGACTGTTGACGGACTGAATCCTCACAGTATGCAGGCTGACAGGGCAATACTTAGGGCATTGGATGAGGCCGGTGCTGCTCTCATCACAGGTCCCGGCGGTATTACCTCCTCTTTGTCAGAGCTCCGGGCGTTTACTTTTGATGCCACCGATTCTCCTGATCTTTTCCCCCCGCTGGCAGCGCTGGCCGCACGTTGTGAGGGCACCAGCAGAATCATGGGTGTGGGCAGGCTAAGGCATAAGGAGAGCGACAGGGCGGAGGCTATCGCCGGTGTGCTGGAGGCCATGAAGATCACCGTCCGCATCAGCGGAGATGAGATGCTCATCACGGGAGGCAGGTTGGAGGGAGCGGTGGTCTCCTCACATAATGACCACCGCATAGCGATGATGGCTGCAGTGATGGCTGCCGGCGCCACAGGTCCGGTGACGGTAACGGGAGCCGAAGCAGTGGCAAAATCATATCCCGGCTTCTATGATGATCTCGTCAGCCTTGGTGCAAGAATCTACTGAAGCGCTCCTGTCATCTATCTTGGCCTTATTTCCCGGCGCATAAACAGTAAATAGGATATCACGAAACTTGTAATAGTGCCTGCCACCAGGCCTGTAACCTGCGGCCATACAAGCAACAAACTCTGCCCCAGAGGCAACGGTCCCGGGATGGCGCCTATCATCTGTTCCATGGTCAGCGGACCCAGGCTGCGCACAGAAGGCATCAGCAATGTTGTGGTAGCCTCGCTGTAGAGCTGGTTGGGCATGATTCTCATCAGTGTCAGTCTGAGTTGCTCAACGGCGATCAAATGAGACGGCGGGGCAACAGCCGATGGCTCAAGCGACTTTATGATCAGGTTGACTATCAACGGGTAGAACACCGTAAAGAACAGCCAGACTGCGATGGCGGACAGCGCTGCAGTGGCAGGCTGCCTGAACAGCACTGAAAAGAGTATTGAAAGGTTGAGCCAGAATGCAACATACAGGATGCTCAGCAGAATGAAAAGGACCATTCTTACAAACTCTTCGGCAGTGGGAGGGATACCAAGTGCGACGAGGCCGGCTCCCATCACAATCAGACCAAGGGCAAGAAGCATTGCACTGATAACTGTAAGGGCCCCTGCAAACTTGGCGTTAATAATATAGTCACGGTGTATTGGCTGTGATAATATCCTGCTGAGCGTTCCCCTGTTGTGTTCCGAGTTAATGGCATCAAATCCCAGGCCGATACCCAGCAACGGTCCAAGAAAACTGATGAAAACCACGAATGAAGGCATTGTACCGTCAGTAATTGTAAAAATCTTCAGGAAGAAGAAGGCTCCTTCGGGATCATTGGGTTTTACCGCCTGAGACATGTTTGCCAGGGCTGTATACAGTGACCCAAGGCAGGTGAGAGCTATTAATGCGGTGAGGATCAGAAATCTCCAGCCGGTAAGGTGATCTGCCATCTCTTTCTCCATGATTACACGGAACGGATGTCTGACCCTGTCTCTTTGCCGGTCGAAGTATCCGGTTAATGTCATAATACTCCTATTCATGTTTATCCCCTCCTTCAAAATAACGGTAATAGATGTCATCAAGACCATATTCCCTTTTGTTCAGCGAAGTCAGCCGTGCCCCGGAGCCTATTATGACAGCGGCTATCTCACCGGTAATGTCTTTTGAACAGGCCAGATGCAGGATGCCGTTTTCTTCCCTGATTTCATTTACCCCCTCGATGCCAAGGAGTGCATCCCTGATCTCGTTTCTTTTTTGCCCGGCTGTGTCTACCTCGCCGGGTTTCCTGACCGGGAGATCAATTCCTGCCTCAATTGCATAGGGTGACTTTCCGAAGAGCTGTGAGGCAAGGCTCTGAATGTCACCCACGGCAAGCAGTCTGCCGCCGACGAAGAGGCCCACCCTGTCGCACACCTGCTGAACCTGGTGAAGGTGATGAGAGGAGAACAATACTGTTATCTTCTGTTCGCGGCTAAGCTCCACAATCAGATCGAGAAATTCCCTGACACCGGCCGGGTCTATCCCAAGAGTAGGCTCATCAAGTATTATCACCTCCGGGTCCTTTATAAGCACATCGGCCAGGCCCAGCCTCTGTCTCATACCCCGTGAATATTTGCCGGTTTTCTTATGTTTTTCATTCGCCAGTCCCACTCTCTCCAGCAGCTTTTCAGCCCTGGCCTCTGCATCTATTACGGAGAGACCGTTCAGACATGCAGTATAGATCAGGTTATCGAGTCCTGACATGTCATCATAGAACCCGACCTCCTCGGGAAGGTATCCCACTCTTTTCTTTACCCCCACGGGGTCAGCGGAAGGATCAATTCCGCAGACCCTGGCCGTGCCGGCGTCAGGCTCGGTCAGTCCCAGCATCATCAGGATTGTTGTGGATTTACCGGCTCCGTTGGGGCCAAGCAGGCCGAAAATCTCTCCCCTGGATACAGTGAGGGTGAGATTGTCAACTGCTGTGAACTGACCGTACTTCCGGGTCAGTCCCGTCAGTTCTATTATATTCCCGGCCACGGCTACCTCCTTCCGTATTTCCGGAACAGATACAAAACAATGCCTATGCCGGCAAGTATAACAATCACCCCTGTCCAGCCCCACAGCAAGGGTGTCTTGACAGATATACGGAATGAGGCCTTTGAAGATGCCTCGGGCGTGCGAGCCTCGAGGTTGGTCACATAGTCTCCGGGAATAGCTTTTTTGTCTGCCCTTATCATTGCTGTGACGGTTGTCTCCCTTCCGGCAAGGATGGACCCGATTTGCTTCGGATCAAAGGTTACCTCCCAGTTGACCGGTGCGGCATGGGTAAGCTGAATGTCTGACAATACGGACGTACCAGTGTTTTTTACAATCAGGTCAATCTTCTTTTCCCTTCCCGCTACAATATCAGTACTGAGCAGGCCGGCAGGGGTGGTGAGTTCGATCTTATATGTGCCGGTAATGACTGCTTCGAGCTTCATCTCACCTGAGGATGATCCGGATACTGCCCTGACAGGGATTGCATAATTACCCTCCTCCACCTGTTCGGTAGGTTTAACCTCAATTGTGACATTCACTGTGCTGTTGGGTTCCACATCCACGGAGGTAACCTGTTTCCCGTTTGCCCTGAATGTGATTATCCAGCCTCTCGGCACTTCACCCTGCAGTGAATATGTCTGAGCCTCGGCCGTACGGTTTCTGAGGTCTGCGCTGTAATTAAAGGTGGAGCCAGCGTGTCCCTCCATATTTGACTGCCTCGTGCTGAATTCGGTTTTGTATGTCCCCTGCTCGGAGATATTCACCGTCAGAGGAAGTGTGTTACCTTCGCCGGCCACAAGATAGATCCTGTAGTTGCCCTTGTTGACCTGGAACGGAACTTCCACCTTCAGTGAAATGCTTTTTTTTTCACCCGGAAGCACTGCTACCTGACGTACATTCCAGGCACCGGCCTTGAGGGTATAGCTCCAGTTGCGAGGCAGATTTGTCACCGTAAGATCAAGGGTCTCCAAATCTTTACTGTTGTTGATGACATCAACAGTGTAGTCAATCGATTCCCCGGGGGGAACAGATATCTTTGTAAAGGGGGTGTAGAGCAGGATGCTGTCTTTTTCAGCGGCTGTTGCTGTGCCGGAGACTATTATCCCATATAAAAGGATTAAAAAAACAGCAGTCAGTTTCTTCATTGTTGACATAAGAATTTCCTCCTGTATTTTTTTATATTTTTATACAGAATGCAAATTTATAAGCCCGGGATCGAAATTTACAAGAGGGTTGTACCAGTGTCTGGGCTTTCTGTGCCGGCGCGTTTGTAATAAGTCAGATTTTTT
The DNA here is from genome assembly GCA_002383485.1 of Bacteroidales bacterium UBA4070. GTDB lineage: Bacteria > Bacteroidota > Bacteroidia > Bacteroidales > VadinHA17 > SR-FBR-E99. Next base: position 125,644 of record DFYY01000012.1, read on the forward strand.
GAATTGAATCTGAATAAATTAAGCCCATAACATCTTCGTTGTTAAATTTTTCTTAAAATTAAAAGCTGTGATCACGGCCTGTGACAGGAGCAGGACCCAGTTCGGTCCGGCGTTTGACAATTCGCCGATCATGAACTACGACAGTACCATGACCACTTAACGGGCCTATCCTGACAACTGGATAAACATGTTCCGCAAGACGAACACCAACAGCCTTACAACTGCCATTGCCGGTCCTGAATTCACACCATAACCCCTGAAAGCAGAAGGTCCCAACGAAAACCAAAAACAAAGAAATGAAATTGAAAATGAGATTTTTACCTGTATTAACTGCAACTTTCCTCTTTGCAGGTGCTGCCAGTGCACAACACAGCAATTCTCCTGCAGGCCATGTAACCCGGGGGATCCAGCTTGGGCTCTTTTACCTTTTCGGCCACGATGCCGAACGGGCTATCCGCAACCTCTAGCAGGTTATTTACCTATACAGAATTTGGAGAAGATCTCTCCGAGGATATCCTCGGGCGATATCTTTCCTGTTATCAGCCCCAGGTGATAGATGGCCTGCCTGACATCAGTGGCTATCAGTACTGTGGGTATCCCGTCACGGAATCCGTCAAGCACCCTCTGAAGACTCTCAGAGACATTCCTTAGCGCCTCGTAATGCCTTGCATTTGTCACAATGAATTGCGGATTGTCAAGCCTGCCTGTCTCAACTGAGGCCGTAAGCTGTTTCTTCAGATCATCAATGCCCGTTGAATCCCTTGCTGAAACTAATATCACAGGGAAGGGGCACAGGCTCCTCAGTTCCTTCCTCAGTGATGAAGCAACGCTTCGTGTAATAAGGTCAGACTTGTTGGCGATCAGTATTATTCTGGCTTCTGAAGTGCCAGTCATCTCACTTACTGCACCGGCAAAGTCAGAGATGTCCACGGCGCTGTCTGTTGCCTCTGCCACTGCCAGTACGATATCAGCTGCTCTCAGCTTGTTCCGTGTGCGCTCCATACCGAGCTCCTCAATCTCATCCCCTCCGTGCCTCAGCCCGGCAGTGTCAATGAACCGGAACAGGAGTCCTTCAACGTGCAATACCTCTTCAATTGTGTCACGCGTAGTACCGGGGATATCAGACACAATTGCGCGCTCCTCATCGAGCAGAACGTTGAGCAGCGAGGACTTGCCCACATTGGGTCTGCCCGCAATGACAACCGGGATGCCTTTCCTGATGGCGTTGCCGAGCCTGAATGAAGATGCCAGTCTGTCAACCATCTCTTTAATCCTAATGACTGTCTCAGTCATTGCAAACCGGTCGGCAAACTGCACATCCTCCTCGCTGAAATCGAGTTCAAGCTCAATCAGCGATGTGAAGGTTATCAGTTCCTTCCTCAGTTGCTCGATTCCCTCAGAAAAGCCTCCCCTCAGCTGGGTGGCTGCCAGACGGTGCGCCGCCTCTGAATCGGCAGCTATCAGATCAGCTACCGCCTCGGCCTGGGAGAGATCTATCCTGCCGTTCATGAATGCCCTCATGGTGAACTCGCCGGGCATGGCAGGCTTTGCACCCTGCTCAATGAGCAACTCCATGATCCTGCGCTGGATGAAAGGTGATGCATGATGGCTTATTTCTGCAGCATCTTCTCCTGTATATGAGGAGGGAGACCTGAACAGTGTCACAAGCACTTCATCAATGAAATCTTCATCCTTCTCAAAACTTCCGAAATGGACCGTGTATCCCCTGGCAGCGAGAATGTCCTTCCGGGTAGCCGGAGTAAAGAGTGAGTCAATGACAACAAAGGTGCCCGGACCGCTAACGCGTATTATTCCAATTGCTCCGCCAATACCGGTTGCCGGCGCTGCTATCGTTGTGTCACTCTGTACCTTCATCAGCATCAATTTGTATGATGGCAAAGATAATGATTGAGGGTAAGTTATATTATGCTATTTTAGAGGCTGGATTAACATAAATTGATATGAGAACATTGACTACGGTTTCAGTTATCGCCGGCTTGCTTTTCCTGACGGGATGCGCCGGAAACTTCAACAAGCTGACTTCTGAAGAAGCTGAGCAGGGGTGGGAACTGCTGTTTGACGGCAAAAGCCTGGATCAGTGGCGATTGTATAACAGCGAGGGCACCGGCACCTGGGGTGTTGAAGACGGATGTCTCACTGCAGACGGCACCGGCAGCGACAGCACAGGTTATATAATCAGTAAAAAGGAATATGCCAGTTTTGATCTGAAGTTTGACTGGAAGATTGCACCCGAAGGCAACAGCGGTGTAATGTACCATGTGGTTGAATCTGACAGGTTCAATACACCCTATCTGACAGGTCCTGAATACCAGCTTATTGATGATGCAGGCTGGCCCGGAGATCTGGAAGAGTGGCAGAAGACCGGTGCAGATTACGCAATGTACCTGCCGGATACTGCGAAGAAGATACTTAATGAACCCGAAGAATGGAACAGTTCGCGAATTCTCTTTGATAACGGTCACGCAGAATACTGGCTGAACGGTGAGAAGATTATTGAGTTTGAAGCCTGGACCCCTGAGTGGTTTGCCCTTAAGAACAGCGGCAAATGGGCCGGCGCTCCCGAATACGGACTGGCCGCCACAGGGCACCTGAGTCTTCAGGACCACGGCTCAAGGGTGTGGTTCAGAAACATGAAAATTAAGGAACTGCCTGCAAAAGAAAGCGGCCCGGTTGCCCTCTTCAACGGTTATGACCTTTCGGGATGGACACAGTACGGAACGGAGAAGTGGTACGTTGAAGACAGCCTCCTTGTCTGCGAAAGCGGTCCGGACAAAGGCTATGGTTATCTTGCCACTGACATGTACTATAAAGACTTCGACCTTTCGGTCGATTTCAGACAGGTATCTGACGGCAACAGCGGCGTTTTCTTCAGGTCGGTGATAGATGGCACCAGGATTTCAGGCTGGCAGGTAGAGGTGGCTCCCGAAGGAAATGACACAGGCGGCATCTACGAGTCATACGGAAGAGGCTGGCTTGTACAGATCCCTGACGAAAAGGAAAATATTCTTCTGCCCGGAGAATGGAACCGGATGAGAATTAAAGTTGTCGGTCCGGATGTCACCGTATGGCTCAATGATACCGAGATGACACGGTTTAATGACCCTGTTATCGGAAAGGCCAATGGCAGAATTGCACTCCAGATCCATGACGGTGGAGGGATCAGGGTGCTATGGAAAAACCTCGTTATACAACCTCTTTAAGCTGCCCTGTAATAATCGGGCCGGAGTGATCCCGGGATCCTGAAAAAAAATCTACGAAGCCCCGATGCCGGATATTCAGGCACGGGGCTTCGTAGTTATATAAGATGTTGCTGATCTGAAACTAAGAGCGAACTGATTATCTCGTCAGGCTCTCAACCGAAAAAGTATTGTCAGCAATGGTTGCAGAGGTGTTAACCTGGTCAAATTTGACCCTGGAACTTCTTCCGTTAAGATGATTTGTAGCGACCATATCCGTCATGACATAACCTTCCTTACCGGCAATTGGCTGGGTGGCCACAATCTCTATCGTCTTGAACAGTTCGTTGTCTAAGTTGTAAAAGTCGATCTTCTTTGTTTTAAGGCTGCCCGTCTCGAGGTATGTCACCTTTCTCGAAAAACCGTATTCATCGGCTTTATCCATCAGTTGCACGGGATCTGACTGCTGTGCCAGCATGGCCTGCAGTGACAGCACCGATACTGCTGACAATAGGAATAACATCATTTTCATTGTTTCTTCTGTTTTTATTGTTTGGTTTCTGATTTGTCTCAATGAATGAAGGCTTGAAATAAAGCATGAATGCCGGCATGACTATTATGGCGTAGAGAAGGCAGGATCCTATGGCCAGAAGAGTCAGGTATCCGAAGAATCTGATGGACAGGAACCCGGAGATAAAGGTGGCCGAGAATCCGGCCATCACGCTCAACGCATTGATAACAATGCTTCGCCCGGTTGTCCTGTAAGTGGCAAGGATAGCTTCAGGGTGCGAAATTCCCTTTTTCAGTTCAATCTTGTATCTCCAGAGGAACTGGATGGTAAAGTCAACCCCGACACCAATCATTATTGAAGACAGCAGTGCGGTGGCAGCGTCGATGGCTACGCCTGTAAGATCCATTAACGAAGGAGAAGAAGTTCCGGCCGTGCTTCTCGTTGAGGGCTTCGGTTATGTAATGTCTCGGTATCCCGGTTCTCCTTGAAAGGTCTGCAATTGAAAGGTCCCCGTTAAGAAAGGGTTTCTCTTCATCCATATACTTGAGCAGGGTTGTCAGGTATTCCTCGGCCTGCTCGTCACGCAACCCGCTCCTGGCATACCTTTCAGTTCCGTTAGCCGGGACAACTGTCTCCTCTTCTGTGCTTACATAAGGATAATCGAGCATTTCGGGCTGCCGGATTGCATAAAAACTGTAGGCAAACGAGAAGAAGGCAATCATGAAGAATGTAAGTACGTATGGATCAAAGGGAAGCAATCCGGAGAAAATATCAATTCCTCCAAGTATAAAGACAATAACATAGCCTGCATAAAATGTTATGGAAAGGATTTTCATCCAGTTAAGGGACAGCTTTGCAGAGGTGAAGGAGATCATATCCCTGAGTCGTTTCTGGTGATCCCGTATTTCAAGGAAAGAGAGGCCGCTGTAGACTGTAACCGACAGAAAGAAGCAGATGCCGTAGACAATTCTGAGTGGTATGAACCTGTCTATGACCAGGAATCCGCTCAGGTCATCCAGAACAGGTTCTTCACGGAATATAACCGAGACGGCAAAGAAGACGAGAAGAGGAATGAAATGAAATGAAGTGCATTCCAGGGTGAGAATCTGAGCAGGGGTCTTGTCATGTGCCTGATGTACAGCCAGAGGAGAGGGCCGTAGGTAAAAGCGAGGAAGGGGAATGAATACATGTCCAGCACTGTACGGTTGATCAGGGCAAAGATCATTTCTATGCAGAAGAGGAAAACCCATGCAGTCATTATCCTGTTTGCGGTGGTAAAAGGTTTTCGCGTTGCGATAAGAAGTCCTGCGAAAAACGATTGGGTAATTCCTATATATAAGACTGGTTCAATGAAATCCATGTCTGTCAGAATATTCAGCTAAATTAACAAAAGGATTAAAAAATACGTTACATTTGAGATATCAGGCACATAAAGAAGATCGCAATATGAGTATTTTGCTTAACTCGGAGTCGAGGGTGATCATTCAGGGCTTCACCGGCAGTGAAGGAACATTTCATGCCGCTCAGATGATCGAATACGGCACAAAGGTTGTTGGCGGAGTAACACCCGGAAAAGGAGGTCAGACACATCTCGGACTGCCGGTATTCAACACCGTGAGGGAGGCAGTCAGAGCCACCGGTGCTGATACCTCAGTGATATTTGTACCACCGGCATATGCGTCCGATTCGGTTATTGAGGCTGCTGAAGCCGGTATAATGCTGATTGTAGCAATAACCGAAGGGATTCCGGTTGCCGATATGGTGAGGGTCAAGAAGTTCCTGCGTGACTATAATGCCACGCTCATCGGTCCGAACTGTCCCGGCGTCATCACGCCGGGCGAGGCCAAGGTGGGCATAATGCCCGGATTTATCCATAAGAAGGGAAGGATAGGGGTGATATCGCGGTCAGGGACTCTTACTTACGAAGCAGTTGACCAGCTCACCAAGCTGGGCTTGGGACAATCAACATGCGTTGGAATAGGCGGTGATCCGGTGATCGGGTCCACCTCACTTGACATACTCAGACTGATGATGAATGATCCCGGAACGGATGCCATTGTGCTTATTGGTGAGATTGGGGGTGTGATGGAGGCAGACGTTGCCTACTGGGTAAAGGATAACGGTACCAAACCGGTTATCGGATTCATTGCCGGTCAGACGGCGCCCAAAGGCAGACGCATGGGTCATGCAGGTGCCATAATAGGCGGCGCGAATGACACTGCCGAAGCCAAGATGAGAATAATGGCCGAGTGCGGCATACACGTTGTGAAATCGCCGGCCGATATTGGGTCGATGGTGGCAGAGGTGCTGCATAAATAAATTCCTATATTTGTCCCCAAAATTTTACGAAAATGAGATTACTCGAAGGAAAGACAGCAGTGATCACAGGCGGATCACGCGGCATAGGCAAGGGAATCGCGATGCGTTTCGCTGCCGAGGGTGCCAACATAGCCATCACCAACATAATCGACAATGAGGAGTTTGCGGATGCAGTGAGAGAGATAGCTGCCCTCGGAGTGAAGGCAAAGGGATATGTTTCGGATGCTTCAGTCTATGCCGATGCCGAGAATGTTATTGATAAGATTGTGAATGACTTCGGCAGTGTCGATATTCTTGTCAACAATGCAGGAATAACCCGTGACACTCTTCTGATGAGAATGACCGAGGAGCAGTGGGATCAGGTGCTGACAGTGAACCTGAAATCGGTCTTCAACCTTACCAAGGCTGCTATTAAACCGATGATGAAGCAGAAAAACGGTTCAATTATCAACATGAGTTCAGTGGTTGGTGTAAGCGGTAATGCCGGGCAGGCAAACTACTCAGCCTCCAAGGCCGGTATTATAGGATTCACCAAGAGTGTTGCGAAGGAATTGGGCTCGCGCAATGTAAGGTGCAATGCCATCGCTCCCGGATTCATCCTGACCGAGATGACAAGCAAGCTGCCGGAAGATGTGAAGAATGACTGGATAGCGAAGATCCCTCTAAGGCGCGGAGGACTGCCTGAGGATGTGGCAAATGCGACTCTGTTCCTGGCCTCAGACCTCTCATCATATATCACCGGACAGACACTTCATGTCTGTGGTGGCATGGCGATGTAAAATAATTTGGGAATTGATTAATTTATTATATTTGCACCGGCAGGGCGCTATTCCCTCAAGCACGAGGAAATGCAGCGAGACATAATTATTCCACACTTATTTCTTAGGCGCCCTGCTTTTTTTATTGTATATATGCCTCCTTAGCTCAGTGGTAGAGCAGCTCACTCGTAATGAGCAGGTCGTGGGTTCAACTCCCATGGGAGGCTCGGAGAAAAGAAGACAGCAGGCAACAGGCAATAGTGGATTAGGTTGGCCATCAAGAATTGTAGAACAGAGGCAAAAGAACAATAATATTCCCCGTAGGGGATAAAGAATTAAAGAGGCGGGAATAGCTCAGTTGGTAGAGCATCAGCTTCCCAAGCTGAGGGCCGCGAGTTCGAATCTCGTTTCCCGCTCAGACAAAAAGCAGGCCACGCCAGTGACCCCTTTTTACCTGATAGTCAGGTATCTGTTCCGGCAGGTCAGTATCCGGCTTTGCGGTCCTCCGGAACCGGAGCATCCAGCCGTGTACCGCACCTCTTGCAGTAAATGGCATCATCATCATGCCTGTCATACATGCATGCGGAGTATATATTCGAGAAGGAAGACTACTGTGATAAACCATTCAATTGTATGTATAACAATCCCGAACTGCTCCCGGATGGATGTAATACTGTCCAGGAGTACAAGTAATACGCTGAGAAAGATCAGCACAATAATTGTTACATCAAATAGTTTGCCTTCGCGGGTGTGATCTTGTAGATTCTGTTCTTGTTAAATGCCATTGCTTCAAGGGGCTGATTCAGAACTGTCTCAGCAAAGCAATACGTTTTTCAATTGGCGGATGGGTCCTGAATATTGAACCGAACTGAAAAGAGACAGGTCTCTCTTTCTTTGGTTCCGGATTATCAATGAACATCTGTGCCACATCATTGCGCCTGACAGCTTCAATTGTAGGATCGGCTGAGATCTTCTCCAGTGCTGAAGCCAGGGCAAGCGGATTCCTGGTCATGTTTGCAGAGCCTGCATCGGCCATATATTCGCGCTGGCGCGAAATGGCGAACCGGAAGACGGAGGAGAGGAAGTACCCGACTGCGGCAAGCAGCAGTGCAATTATCACAGCCCTGCCGTCTTTCCTGTTGCTGCCACCGCTGAAACGGGTGGTGCGAACCAGTGCTTCAGTGATAAAGGCAAAAATGCCCACGAAAATTATGGATACGATGAGGAGCCTCACATCCCGGTTACGGATGTGAGTCAGCTCATGAGCAATCACAGCTTCGAGTTCAGCGTCATCCAGTTTGTCAATTATGCCTCGCGAGAGGGAGACAGTAAAAGTAGGAGTGTTTATGCCGCTTGCAAAGGCATTCAGGGAGTCGTCATTTATTATGTTGATTTTTGGCATCGGCATACCACTTCCAATGCACAGGTTTTCAACCAGGTTATAAACGCGCTTATTCTCCTTCCTTGCAAGCGGAACGGAGCCTGTAGCCTTTTCAATCATGGTGGTGTGTGAAAACCAAGCTATTGCAAACCATATCGCCACTACGACGAGAACCCATGGTACGGAACTCATAAACAACTGGTTGGCCATCTCATACTTTGCACCGGAGGCCGGCTGAAGGAGGAAGATGAAGAGCCATACCAATCCCAGCAGCACCACGGGAAAAAGAATGAGCAAAATGACAGATTTGAAGTTATTGCTCCATATCTGACTGTTAAGCCCGGTGTACTTCATTCCGGTCAGAAGTTCAGTTTTGGCGTCTCCTCTGCCTGTGCCCTGGCTTCAGCCAGGTCGTACATTGTCTCGCGTTTGAAACCGAACATCCCTGCAACAAGGTTTGACGGGAAGGTCTCAACGGCGTTGTTGAGTTCTTTTGTTGCCGAGTTGAAGAACCTGCGGGCAGATGCCAGCTTGTTCTCGATGTCAGAGATCTCCTCCTGCAACTGGATGAAGTTGGTGCTTGCCTTCAGGTCAGGATAGGCTTCCACGGCTACCCTCAGTCCCTCAAGGGCTGAAGAAAGTTTGCCGTCAGCGGCGATCTTCTCGTCGATACCCTTTGCCTGCATAGCGTTGGCACGGGCATTGGTGATATCGGTCAGGACAGTGCTTTCGTGCTTCATGTAGGCCTTGACTGCCTCCACAAGCTGTGGTATAAGGTCAAGCCTCTGTTTCAGCTGCACATCGATATCCGCAAATGCATTCTCCCTGTTGTTCCTCAGCCGCACGAGGCGGTTGTAAAGGCTTACTGCCAGCAGGGCCAGGACAGCAATGATGATTAGCAGTGCATAGAACATCTCTCTTTATATTTATCTATTAGTCAGTAAAAATAATATTTTAAAACATATTTTCTGCCATATTTTCACATCTCCTCTCCTGCGTTCCATTCCATGAAGAACTGGTCGAGGTAGCGTACCATATAGTCATGCCTCTCGTCAGCAAGCCTGCGGCCGGTGGGAGTGTTCATCAGGTCCCTGAGGAGCAGCAGCTTGTCATAGAAGTGATGGATAGTTGAAACTGATTTCGAGCTGGTTCCCGGGAGCAGCGGAGGGTCAGTGATCTTCACGCGGTGGTCATAGATATCATTGCCTTTGAATCCTCCGTAATTGAAGGCCCTGGCAATGCCTATGGCACCCATTGCATCGAGCCTGTCGGCATCCTGCACTATCTGCAGCTCAATGCTCGCCGGATCAGCTCTTCTCCCCTTTGAAAAGGAGATGTTTTCATTGATACTGATCACCTCACTGATCACTTCGCTGCTTATTCCAAGTGTGCCCAGTAATTTTCGTATCTCTTCCGGTCCGTCATGTGCGGCAAATTTATGGTCACCCACATCGTGCAGCAGCGCCCCCAGTTCAACCGTCAGCCTGTTACCCCGCCCTTCACAATCGCGGATATACAGGGCCATCCTTACCACCCTTTCAATATGTGACCATCCGTGGCCGCTGTCATGATTCTGCATCGCCTTCATGACAAACCTGCTCACCTCATCAATAATCTCCCTCTCATCTTTCATCTGTTCATATCTGATTAAGTGATACAAAATATTGATAATTTTGCCTCCTTCATCATAGGAGGCAAGTAAGATATGAACAGCGCAGAGATCATCACCGTAGGGGACGAAATCCTGATCGGACAGACCGTTGACACCAACTCGGCATGGATGGGTATGCAACTCAGCATGAGAGGGATAAGGGTCAACCGCATTACATCGGTTTCAGACAGGAGGGAGGAGATAATCAGCGCCCTCAATGAGGCGCTGGGCCGGGCGCCGCTGGTGCTGATGACCGGAGGACTGGGCCCCACCAGTGATGACATTACAAAGGAGACCCTGGCGGAATATTTCGGTACCAGGCTGGTTATGGATTATGAGGTTCTGGCAGAGATTTCTGAGCGTATCGCAAAGCGAAACCTGGAGATGAACGAAAACAACCGTCGGCAGGCGCTGGTGCCGGAGTGCTGCAGGGTACTTGCCAACCGTTCAGGTACTGCACCCGGGATGCTGTTTGAGAAAGACGGAAAGATCATTGTCTCCATGCCCGGTGTGCCCTTCGAGATGAAGCACATCATGCAGATACATGTCCTTCCCATGCTGGAATCAATGTCCGGAGGGAGGACAATTGTTCACCGGAATATTATGACTTACGGAACCTTCGAAGCAAAACTTGCCGAGAGGCTCGAAGGCTTCGAATCGCAGTTGCCCGACAGTGTCAGGCTGGCTTACCTGCCAGCACACGGGGTGATCAAACTTCGCCTTACCGGGTCGGGAGATGATGGGGAAAATGTGCGCTGGACCGTTGAGGAGCAGGTAAGGAAACTCTATGAAATCATCCCGGACGTGATTTACGGTGAGAATGAAGTGACGCTTGAGGAGACCGTTGGCAGATTGCTGCTTGACAGTAAATTAACACTGTCAACAGCAGAGAGTTGTACAGGTGGAAGGATTGCCTCGCTCATCACATCGGTTCCCGGCAGTTCAGCATGGTTCACCGGATCGGTTGTTGCCTATGACAATTCAGTCAAGACAGGAGTGCTCGGTGTCAATCCGCAGACTATCAGCAGGTTCGGGGCGGTTAGCGAGGAGACTGCCAGGGAGATGGCAGAGGGGATGCTTCGCCTTGCGAAGACAGACTATTCAATTGCCGTGACGGGAATCGCAGGACCTGAAGGAGGCACACCGGAAAAGCCGGTCGGAACCGTATGGATCGCACTTGCATCCCGTAATGGCGTAACAGCTGAGAGACACAGGTTTGCAGACGACCGTGCAATCAATATATCACGCTCTGCCTACACCGCTCTCAACCTTCTCAGAAAGCAGATAATCAGTCGTTAAACACGCATTATTCCCGGGTGTTGGAAAAAAATGCGTCTATTATTTGTTTAATAGAATAAAAATCACGTATTTTGCGAACCGATTTTTGGAGTTTTCAGAACACGTAAAAACAGGATAATAATGTCAAAGGTTTGTCAGGTCACCGGAAAGAAAGCAGTGGTAGGGAACAATGTCTCCCACTCGAAGAGGAGGACCAAAAGAAAGTTCATGGCCAACCTGTTCACGAAGAGATATTTTCTTCCGGAGGAGAACAGGTGGATCACCCTTAAGGTGTCAGCAGCAGGAATGAGAAACATCAACAAGAACGGGCTTGCATCGGTTCTTAAGGAAGCAAAGGAAAAAGGATTCATTATCAACTAATTTTAAACCGGAGAGAAAATGGCAAAGAAGAGCAAAGGCAACAGGGTACAGGTTATCCTTGAATGCACTGAGCATAAGGAATCCGGACAACCGGGCACCTCGAGATATATCACCACAAAAAACCGTAAAAATACTCCTGACCGTCTGGAGAGAAAGAAGTTCAATCCTATTCTCAAGAAGGTGACAGTACACAGGGAGATCAAATAAACAGTGAGTCATGGCAAAGAAAGTTGTAGCAACACTTAAGTCAGGAACCGGCAGGTCATTCACCAAGTGCATCAAGGTGGTGAAGTCGGAGAAATCCGGAGCATATCAATTCAAGGAAGAAGTTGTTCATAACGACCACGTTAAGGACTTCTTTACGAAGAAATAAGATCAGTAATGCTGATCGTGTGATACAGGGAGACGCCAATAAGTGCGTCTCTTTTTTTACTTTTGAGGTATCAACAATTGAGTAATGGCTTTATTCGGATTATTCAGGAAAGAGGAGAAGGAGATTCTTGACCGCGGCCTGAGCAAGACGCGTGAAAGCGTTTTCTCGAGGCTCACCAGGGCTGTGGCCGGGAAATCGAAGATCGATGACGAGGTGCTTGACAACCTTGAGGAGGTCCTCGTCTCCTCCGATGTAGGGGTTGAGACAACGCTGAGAATCATTGAGCGGGTCTCAAATCGTGTGGCTCGTGACAAGTATGTAAGCACCTCTGAGCTCAATACACTATTGCGTGAGGAGATAGCCGGCCTTCTGGAGGAGAACAGCAGCACCCATGATGTTTCATCGGGATTTGATGCTCCGCTCCCCACCAAACCATATATAATTCTTGTTGTTGGTGTCAACGGTGTAGGTAAGACAACCACGATAGCCAAGCTGGCTTACAACTTCAGGCTGGCCGGGCGCAGCGTGCTCCTGGGGGCAGCTGACACCTTCCGTGCAGCAGCCATTGAACAGCTGAAGATATGGGCTGAGCGTGCCGGGGTGCCGATGGTCAGCCAGCAGATGGGCGCCGATCCTGCTTCCGTTGCCTATGACACAGTCAAATCAGCCGTTGCCGCCGGAACGGATATAGTAATCATAGACACCGCCGGCCGACTCCATAACAAGATCGGACTGATGAACGAGCTCTCCAAGATACGGAGGGTAATGGAGAAGGTCATTCCTTCAGCGCCTCATGAGGTCCTGCTCGTTCTTGACGGGTCAACGGGGCAGAATGCGTTTGAACAGGCTAAGCAGTTCACTTCTGCCACCGAGGTCAATGCCCTGGCAATAACCAAGCTCGACGGCACTGCCAAGGGTGGCGTGGTAATAGGCATATCTGACCAGTTCAGGATACCTGTAAAATATATCGGGGTTGGCGAGAAGATGGAAGACCTCAGGATCTTCAACCGTTATGCTTTCGTTGATTCACTCTTCAGTAACCGTAAATGAGCAGGGGAAACAGGGTCAATATCGTCACCCTGGGCTGTTCCAAGAATACAGTCGATTCACAGAAGCTGATGCGTCAGCTTCTGGCTGGCGGATACAGGGTTGAGGCTGATTCGGCCGGTTTCGCCGATATTACAATCATAAATACGTGCGGATTCATCCATGATGCGAAGGAGGAGAGTGTTGACACCATCGTCAGGTATGCCGAAGCGATCCGCAGTGAGGGCCGGGGCAAGCTGTTTGTGATGGGATGCCTCGTGGAGAGATACCGGAACGAACTGCAGGATGAACTGCCGGAGGTGGATGGATGGTTCGGTGTTAACCGGCCACAGGAGGTGATCTCCCGGCTTGGACTTGCTTACCGTCCGGAACTGAATGGCGAGAGGATACTGACCGGCCCGGCCCACTACGCCTACCTTAAGGTATCTGAGGGTTGCGACCGCACCTGTGCTTTCTGTGCCATACCGGACATACGGGGCAGATATATTTCTGCGCCGCTGGACGAGCTGGCAGATGAAGCCCGGCTTCTGGCTGACCGCGGGGTGAAAGAGCTGATACTTATAGCGCAGGACCTGACGCTGTACGGCACTGACCTGTATGGGCGGCAGATGCTGCCTGAACTTGTCAGGCGACTCTCTGATATTGAAAGTCTCGGCTGGATAAGACTTCACTATCTCTACCCCTCTGATTTCCCCATGGAAATACTGGAAATGATGCAGGATAACCCGAAGATATGCAGGTATATAGACCTGCCGATACAGCATATCTCTGACAGTGTGTTAAGGATAATGAGGCGCGAACATGACAGCACCTCCACACGGAAGCTTCTGTACGATGTCCGCCGCATGGTGCCTGACGCAGCCGTCCGGACAACAGTTATTGCGGGTCACCCGGGCGAGACTGACAAGGAGTTCCAGGAGCTGCTTGATTTCATCGGAGAGTACCGGTTCGACAGGCTGGGCGCTTTCCGCTACTCGCATGAGGAGAATACCCACGCCGCACTGAATTATGCGGATACTATCCCTGAAAAGATCAAGGAGAAAAGGGTTGCGAAGATAATGGAGCTGCAACAGGAGATATCCGCTGCCAGAAATGCTGCGCTTGCGGGCAGCGTGATGAGAGTGATAGTAGACAGGAGGGAGGGGTTGTTCCTCGTGGGCCGGAGTCAGCACGACTCGCCCGAAGTTGACCAGGAGATCCTGATTACAGACGCTAAAAATATTGAACCCGGCACCTTCATTGATGTGAAAATAACCGGGTCCAGCGAGTTCGATCTGTATGCTGAGTTCAGGCAATAGGCTCAGACAATAAGTAATAGGCAGTAGTGTTGACAAAAGATGCCGGTAGGGCATAAAAAATTGTAGAACAGCGGTATAGTTTTACCAGAGATCCTCGTAGAGGATCGAGAATTGTATAACCGTGTTACTCACATAACCCGGGGCGGGTGCGTGGGGTCCACATTTTACAATTCTTGTCGCTCTACGAGCGATTTCCAATGAATGACAAATCGGGGGATGCATCGTTTAACAACTGCCCGGCCTATTCTTCCGCCTGGTCCTCCGCCGCCGGTTCCTCCTCATCCTTCTTGCCAAGAACCCTGAAAGACAACTCCTCCTTGCCTTTGGAATAGCCTGCGCTGATTACTGCTCCTTCTGACACGGCAGTCTTTATAATCACTTCTGCGAGGGGATCCTCAAGGTACTTCTGGATGGCCCTCTTGAGGGGTCTTGCCCCGTACTGAACGTCGAAACCGCGGTCTGCCATGAAGTCGCGCGCCTGTGCACTGAGCCTGATCTTGTATCCAAGAGCTGATATCCTGTCAAACAGACCCTTCAGTTCGATGTCAATGATCTTGTCAATATCCTCCCTTGTAAGCTGGTTGAACATGATCACATCATCAATCCTGTTCAGGAACTCAGGTGCGAATGTCTTCTGCAGGGCTTTCTGCAAAATACTCTTATTCTGCTCGTTACGGGTAACCCTCTTTGTCGAGGTCTCGAAACCGACACCTGAACCGAACTCGGTGAGCTGGCGGGTGCCGATATTGGATGTCATTATAACTATTGTATTACGGAAGTCGACCCTGCGACCCAGGCTGTCCGTTAACTGACCTTCGTCAAGCACCTGCAGAAGGATATGGAACACATCCGGATGTGCTTTCTCAATCTCGTCGAGCAGCACCACTGAGTAGGGTTTACGGCGTACCTTCTCGGTAAGTTGTCCGCCCTCCTCGTAACCGACGTATCCGGGAGGCGCCCCGACAAGGCGCGATACGGAGAACTTCTCCATATACTCACTCATGTCAACCCTGATAAGGTTGTCAGTGGTATCAAAGAGGAATTTTGCAAGCACCTTTGCCAGCTGCGTCTTGCCCACGCCGGTGGGACCGAGGAATATAAATGTGCCTATCGGCTTGTTCGGATCCTTCAGTCCGGCCCTGTTACGCTGTATTGACTTGACTATCTTGGCAATAGCCTCATCCTGCCCGACTATGCTGGTTTTCAGTTCCTCTGCCATCTGAAGCAGTCGGGTCCCCTCGGTCTGTGCTATTCTCTGCACGGGGACCCCCGTCATCATTGCAACAACCTCGGCAACCTTTTCTGCGTCTACCACCTCGCGATTTTGAGCAAGTTCCTTTTCCCATCGCTTCTTTTCAGCTTCTATCAGGTCAAGAATGTCACGCTCTTTGTCGCGGAAGCTGGCGGCACGCTCGTAGTTCTGGTTCTTGACGGCGCTGCTCTTTTCCTTCTTGGTATCCTCGAGCTGTTTCTCCAGGGCCAGTATCTTTTCCGGGACCACTATGTTGGATATATGTACCCTTGACCCCGCTTCGTCAAGCGCGTCGATGGCCTTGTCAGGCAGGTTCCTGTCGCTTATGTACCTGTTGGTCAGCTTCACGCAAGCCTCTATGGCATCGGGGGTATAGCTTACGTTATGGTGTTCCTCGTAGCGCTCCTTGATATTGTTGAGGATGTCAATAGTCTCATCGATGGAGGTCGGATCAACAAGTACCTTCTGAAACCTGCGTTCAAGTGCGCCGTCCTTTTCAATATGCTGTCGGTACTCATCCAGGGTGGTGGCGCCGATGCACTGAATCTCGCCCCTGGCCAGAGCCGGCTTGAGCATATTGGCGGCATCGAGTGAGCCGCTGGCTCCGCCCGCACCTACAATCGTATGTATTTCGTCAATGAAGAGGATAATATTGTCATTCTTGGCCAGCTCATTGAGGATGGCTTTCATCCTCTCCTCGAACTGTCCCCGGTATTTCGTGCCCGCGACGATGGATGCCAGGTCAAGTGCAACAACACGCTTGTTGAAGAGCACCCTGGAGACATTTCTCTTGGTGATACGCAGCGCGAGGCCTTCGGCAATGGCTGACTTGCCTACTCCGGGTTCGCCAATCAGGACCGGGTTGTTTTTCTTGCGCCGCGACAGTATCTGTGCCAGCCTTTCTATCTCGCGCTCCCTGCCAACCACCGGGTCAAGCCTGCCTTCCTCGGCAGCCTTGGTAAGGTCAATGCCGAAGTTATCAAGCACAGGGGTCTCCGATGAGCTTCGCTGGGCCTGCTGGCCTCCCTGCTGCGGCCTGTTGGGACCTGGATTGGAAAACATACCCTCATCATCCTCATCACGGGGAAAATCTGCCTGTGCGGCAGGATTGCCCGCTTCGACTGCCTTTTTGACAAGACTGTAATCAATGTCAAGTTCAGTAAGGAACCGGGTTACCAGGTTGCTCTCGTCCCTGAGTATGGCCATAAGCAGATGCTCGGTGTCTATCACCCTCGTTTTCATCGCCTTGGCTTCGATATGAACCAGCCTGAGCACCCGTTCGGTGCTCTTGAGAAGAGGCAGTATGTCATTGTCTGCCATTGCGATCGGCTTATCGGCCTTGATGCTCTTTTCAATTGATCCCTTCAGCATAAGGAGGTCTACACCGTTGTTTAGCAGTATATCTACAGCAACCCCTTCGCCCTCGCGAAGAATTCCCAGAAAAAGGTGTTCAGGGCTGATATGGCTGTTGCCAAGCCTGATCGCTTCCTCCTTGCTGTAACCGAGGATATCATTGACTCTCTGTGAGAAATGTGCGTCCATCATATTCATTTTGCGGATTTCATGTAAATATGTCAGTTAAGCTGACATAAATACATAAAACGCCAGATTTCAAAGTTAATTCTATTGTAGATAAGAGAAAGCAAGAATTGTGCCCAATTTTTAACATTGAATGTTAACAAATAGAGGCAGGAAAAGGTTAAAAAACCGGCCTTTTTGATTATTTTCGGGGATTAATTTCAGGAATTGCTAACATAAATATAACACATTAATTTTCAATCTGATATGTCAGATCAAGCAAAAATAATCAAAGTCAATATTGAGGAGGAGATGAAGTCAGCCTACATCGATTATTCGATGTCGGTCATTGTGTCAAGGGCATTACCCGATGTGCGTGACGGTCTGAAGCCGGTGCACAGGAGGGTACTCTTCGGTATGTCAGAGCTTGGAGTGCTCTCAAACAGGGCTTATAAGAAATCAGCAAGGATAGTAGGGGAGGTGCTTGGTAAATATCATCCTCACGGTGATTCATCAGTTTATGACGCCATGGTGCGCATGGCCCAGGAATGGTCATTGCGCTATCCGCTCGTTGACGGGCAGGGCAACTTCGGATCAATTGACGGTGACAGTCCTGCCGCAATGCGGTACACAGAGGCTAAGCTTAAACGCATTGCAGAAGAGACTCTGTCAGACATAGAAAAGGGGACTGTTGATTTTCAGCCCAACTTCGATGATACGCTGCAGGAGCCGACGGTGCTTCCGACAAGAATCCCGACACTCCTCGTAAACGGCGCCTCAGGTATTGCCGTAGGGATGGCCACCAACATGCCACCCCACAACCTCTCCGAATCGGTTGATGCAATCATTGCATACATCGAGGACCCGGAGATAACAGTTGAAGGTCTGATGCATCACATCAAGGGACCTGATTTCCCCACCGGAGGTATAATATATGGTGAACAGGGGATCAGGGAAGCCTTTGAAACCGGCAGGGGCAGGATTATTGTCAGGGCAAGGACAGAGGTTGAACTGACACACTCCGGAAGAGAGTGCATCGTGGTCACCGAGATTCCCTACATGGTGAACAAGGCTGAGATGATCAAGAGGATAGCCGATCTGATCAATGAAAAGAAGCTGGAAGGCATATCCTACATCAATGACGAATCCGACAGGAACGGGATGCGCGTGGTCATCATCCTCAAGAAGGAGATGCCCGCAAACATCATCCTGAACCACCTTTACAAGCACTCCCAACTGCAGACATCATTCAACGTCAATAACATCGCACTTGTAAAAGGTCGGCCCAAAACACTCTCACTCAAGGAGATCATTGACAGCTTCGTCAAACACAGGCATGAGATTATCGTGCGCAGGGCGAAGTTTGATCTTGACCAGGCAGAGAAGAGGGCTCACATACTCGAAGGACTTATAATTGCAAGCGATAACATCGATGAGGTAATTGCCATAATCAGGTCCTCACCCAACGCCGATGTGGCAAGGGAGCGGCTGATTGAGCGGTTCAGCCTTTCCGACCTCCAGGCCAGGGCCATTGTGGAGATGCGCCTGAGGCAACTGACAGGACTCGAGCAGGATAAGCTGCACGCTGAATATGAGGAGGTCATGAAGCTCATCGAATACCTGAAGAACGTCCTGTCTGATGAGAAGCTGCAGATGCAGATCATCAAGGATGAGCTCCTTGAGATAAAGGAAAAATTCGGCGACAAGAGGCGCACGGAGATAATTCCCGCTGCCGGCGAGTTCAACCCGGAAGATTTCTATGCCGATGATGAGATGGTGATCACAATATCACACATGGGTTATATCAAGCGTACGCCTCTGACCGAGTTCCGCCGCCAGAACAGGGGTGGGACAGGAGCAAGGGGCGGTTCCACCAGGGAAGAGGATTTCATTGAGCATCTCTATATTGCAACAATGCATAACACAATGCTCTTCTTCACAAGGAACGGTAAAGTCTACTGGCAGAAGGTCTATGATCTTCCCGAAGGTACAAGAACCAGCAAGGGGAGAGCGATGCAAAACCTCATAAATATTGAGCCGAACGATAACGTAATGGCCTTCATTAATGTGAAAACGCTTGATGATAAGGAGTATATAAATAATAATTTCATTGTGCTCTGCACCCGGAAAGGAGTTATCAAGAAGACCTCTCTTGAATCGTACTCAAGGCCCAGGGCCAACGGCATCAACGCCATTACAGTAAGGGAAGGTGATGAACTGCTGGAGGCCAGAATGACCAACGGCAGCCATGAGATCATGCTGGCAGTCAGGTCAGGCCGTGCCGTCAGATTCAATGAAAAAACGGTGAGACCGATGGGTCGTACAGCATCAGGCGTACGCGGTATTACACTTACGGGAGAAGATGATGAGGTGATCGGAATGATAACCGTCGAAAATGAATCGGCCGATGTGCTCGTCGTCTCCGAAAACGGTTACGGCAAGAGATCATCAATAGGCGACTACCGCATAACAAACCGCGGCGGAAAGGGAGTAAAGACAATCAACATCACTGACAAGACCGGGAAACTGATCGCTCTCAAGGATGTGAATGACCAGTATGACCTGATGATAATTACCCAGGCAGGAAATATTTTGAGGATTCCCGTGAGCGCCCTGAGGGTAATGGGAAGAGCCACCCAGGGTGTCAGACTGATAAATCTCAGAGAAAATGACTCGATTGCTTCAGTGGCTTATGTTGAAGTAAATGAGGAGGATACATTTACAGAAACCGGTTCGGAGGAACAGTCGGAGGAGAGTGCTGAGTAATTTGGCAAATTATTTGAAGAATAGATACTAAATTTTTATTTTTGAAACAACATTAAAAAGCAAATTATCCAGACATGAAGAAGATCACACTCTTATTACTGGCAGTAATTATCTCCGCCGCTTCAGTGGCACAGAAGGGGAAAATTACCGCTGCAGAAACATTCATCAGGGAAGGTGCTTTCGACAAGGCCAAGGAAGCCATCGAGGCTGCAATAGTTCACCCCAAGTCAATGGGCCTTGCAAAGACCTATTATGTAAAGGGAAAACTCTGCCAGGCTGCATTTGATTCGGGTGACCCCAAATTCATCGCACTCTATCCTGACATTCTGATGGAAGCCTACAACAACTTTGAAAAGGCTGTACAGATTGATCCCAAGCTGAAGAATACAATTATTCGTGACAATGCTTACGCTCTCCTGGGCAACTCATTCCTGAACGACGCCATCGCGAAATTCAATGACAAGAACTTCAAGGGAGCAATGGAGTCATTTGAAAGAAACGTTAAGGTTGCCGGCAGCGAACTGTACGTCGGGATGGTTGACACACTTGTGATCTTCAATGCCGGCCTTGCTGCCTACAACGCGGAGATGTATCCTGAGGCAATCATACATTTCCGTACCTGCACCACGTCAGGCACAGAGGACACCAAACCTTACATCTTCATGAGCGACAGTTACCTGAAGATGAAGGATACCGTGAACGCCGAGGCAGTGCTGATGGAAGGCTACAAGGCATATCCTGACACACTGGATATCATACTGCAGGCTACCCAGTTCTATCTGGATGCAAACAATTCGGAAAAAGCGTTTGAATTCGTACATAAAGCCATGGAGAAGGATCCAGAGAACCATATTCTCTATCTTGTCGAGGGAAGCCTTCACATGAAACTCGAGGATTATCAGAAGGCTATCGAGAGCCTGAAGACATCGCTTACCAAGAATCCCACACAGTTCGAAAGCAACTACAATATCGGTCTCTGCTACGTTTCAATAGCAAATGAGATGCTCAATGAGGCCAACATGATTGCTGACAACAAGCAGTATGAGATTGCAAAAGACAAGGCATACGAGGAGATGAAGAAGGCCGTTCCATATTTCCTGGAGGCAGAAAAGGCAAACCCGACTTCTGTAGCCACCCTGGAATTCCTTCGCGAGATCTACCTTAAGCTCAAGATGATGCCCGAGTTTGAGGCATACAAGACAAAGGTTGAGAATCTGTAAGCTTTCAACGGAATAAATATAAAAGGCACCCGCAAAGGTGCTTTTTTTTTGTCCGGTGCCACGAAGGAGCAGGGGACAGACGCTTGCAGAAGCAACATGAAAATCTAGCTGGTTATGTGATTGCCTGATGTTCTATTTAACATAATATTAATTATAGGCAATCATGGATATTTGAATCCATTACCGCAAAACCGCATTACTTCTTTGTGTTCCTCATGTCGAAGGCCGGAATGTATCCGTTAAAGTGGCCAGCGACCTTAATAAACAATTGGTCATAAAAATTGTTCCCGGTCTATACTATTAAATTACCTTCACATTCCAGCACCACTCTGCCATAGCAAGCGGATAATTTTTGTAGCTTTACAGGTATCCCAGATATATATTCAATATATTGATATACTGCTTATTAAATAGATAAGATATTCTTAACCGAAGAACATTACAAGGCCATGATAAGCATTGATCCTTCAACCCTGAAATTTCTCTCAGACCTGCGCCGGCACAATGACCGGACCTGGTTTGCGGAGAACCGTACCCGATACGAGGCTGCACGCGACAATTACTCCCGGTTCGTGCAGGCTGTCATAGATGAGATTGTCAGATTTGATCCTATCCTTAAAGGCCTCGAAGCCAAAAGCTCCATCTTCAGAATAAACCGTGACATAAGGTTCACCCACGATAAAACCATATACAAGACGAATTTCGGCGCTTTCATGGTACGTGGCGGCAGGAAGAACAGCGACAGGTTTCCGGGCTACTACCTGCACATTGAACCGGGACAATCCTTTATCTCGGGCGGAGCATACGTACCTCCGGCTCCATGGCTGAATGCCATACGGGAGAATATTGCGGAGAACGGCGACAGGCTCGTGAAAATTATCAACAACAGGGAGTACAGAAAATATTTCAATGGCCTCGGAGGCGAAAAACTGAAACTGCCACCCCGTGGCTATGCAAAGGATCATCCGCACATTGAGCTTATCAAGATGAAAAGTTTTCTTCCAGAGAGGTCTCTGAGTGATGATGAGGTTACAGCACCCGATTTCTTTGAGACAGTCACCGGTGCCTTCAGGGCGATGAAGCCGGTAATCGACTTCCTGACTGTTGACAGGCATTGACAGGGATTTTTCCGGACGACGGCACTGTATACTTGACCCACCCGGACCGCCTGAGAGTTTCCGGAAACCCCTCCGGCTGAGGAAGAATTGCCGGATACCACTTCGGCTGCCGAAGAATTGCCGGACATCCCCAGACTGAGAAAGAGCTGCCGAACAACAATCCTGACCGGCTCCACATTTTGCAGTACCATGTGCAGGAATGCTAAAAAACATTATCTTTCGCTAAATATTAAGAAAACGTAAAATGAAAAAACTGCTTTTCACTCTTCTCCTGGCAGCACTTATACTGCCATTTGCTGCTGCACAGGGCAAACTCGAGGTCGGACAGAAAGCTCCTGAATGGGTTCTGACTGACGCTTCCAGGCAGGAATTCACAATGAATTCATGGCCTGGCAAGGTGCTGCAGATAAACTACGTGGATCCTGACAATGACGACCTGAACGATCCGTTCAATGACGCCATCGACAAGGCTGTTGATATCGACAAGATCATCGACAAGAACGCATTCAAGGGTTTCGGGATCGTTGACCTGCAGTCGACCAAGCTGCCTGACGGGTTGGTACGCGCCATCGCAGGCAGGAAGGCAAAAAAGTATGATACTACCATACTGTTTGATTACATGGGACTTCTGCATGAAAAATGGGGAATGCCGATGGACAGTTATACGATTGTTATAGTGGACAAGAACCGCATAGTCCGCGGTGTATATAAGGGCAAGATTGCCGACGGTGACATCCCTGGCATTATTGAGATGATAACCAAACTTACAAAGGAATAGACACTGACAAACAGACCATTATAAAAAAACCGGCTTGCGCCGGTTTTTTTTGCTTTCTGCCGTACAGTATCAAGCCGGAACGCGGATCTCCGGTTCCTGATAATCCTGGTTCAGCTTGAACCGTATCCGCAGAACGCCTTCATTAAAATCGGCTGAAGTAATTGAAAACGAACCAATTTCGGATGTATTTGAAACATGCTGTCCGATGCACGGACATGCATCAAAATTCCCGATTGTGATGATGCGTATCATCTCTCCTGCATCATCAGGCAGTTTGCCTGTATAGTACTTCTCATCAGCCTCCCTCCTGCTGACAATCTCCTCTCCCACCGGTATGCTTAATTTGATTATCTCATTTACTGTCCTTTCAACTGCCCTTACCTCTTTGTCAGACAGGCCTTTCCTGATGCGGTAGTCGCATTTGCTCTTTTTGCTTTCAATGTGACTGTTGAATGATCTCCCGCAATGATACATCTTGTCCATCACCGAGTTGAGTATGTGTTCGGCGGTATGCATTGCGCTGTTATAATCTTTTCCGGGCATGGTGATACTGATATTCCGAATAAAGAAACGTTTGTACGGGGTTTATATTTTACCCTTGATGCAGGTAAATTCCGGCTGAACTGCAAATGTCATGATTAATGCGTGATTCAGCCCTATGCCCTTTGACTGGAGTCATGAGCGCCGTTACCTTTTTCTTGTCCTGACCACCCATTCCTTCTCCGAGGCACGGGAGTCATGAGTGCCGTTACCTTTTCCTTGTCCTGTCCACCCATTCCTTCTCCGAGGCAAGGTAGCTTAGCATCTGGGACCAGTCGCCTGTCATGGCCCTGTATTTCTGTGCTTCCCTGTCAAGAGCTTCATCGCATCTGTCGAGAGCCTTTCCTGCTTCGGCCCTGCGTCCAAGCCTCAGCAGTAGCAGTGCTTCCTGCTTGTATGCTCCGGGAGAAGGCTCCTCCATGGTTCCTGTAACTGAGCGGACTACTGCGAGTGCATTTTCATCTTCCTGATCGGAGCCTGACAGCTTCATCATAGCCTGTGAGAGAAGCACCAGGTCGTCAGGGGAGACTGCTCCTGACGCGATGTTCCTTTCAAGAAGCCTGCGGCAGAGCAGATACTGCGACTGGTTGTAGGCGCTGAACGCATTATATGAGATCACCGGCGCAATCATTTTTTCGTATTCACCAGAGAACCAGACAACCGTATCAGGGTAGGAAGCTGCTCTCGTGGCGGCATCAGGGAAGAATCCGTTTGTGGAGCCGAGGTAATAATTGCCCATCAGTTCCCCGGCTGCAAGAACTTTTCTGAGCATGGAAGCCAGGATGGCAGGATCAATCCTGTAAAATTTCAGCACAGACACTGCACACAGATCTGCCACCAGCTCCTGTTTGGTGGTATATCTGATAAGATTCCCCAGGGCAGGCTCTTTCCCAGTAAGCAGCAGGTTGTTGTAGTTGCTCAGGTGATGGTCAAGTGCAAAGTGTGCAACCTCCTGTGCCATCAACGCCATCAGTTCAGCCTCGCTGTTCACGGCAGTGATCATTCCCGTTGTGATCACCATGGTGCCGTCGGGCCCGACCCATGCATCCGGCACAATATCCGAGAGTATCCTGAGGCTAAGTATTCCCGGGCGTTTGTCTGAATTCCGGACCGGATAGACCATCCTCAGGAGACCGTAGAGCCTTGCTTCAAGATAGCTGTCAATATAGAATGAATTGTTCTGGTCTGCCCTGCTGATGAACTCCCTCATCATCTCCTCCATTGCATAGCGAAGGTCATAGCTGTACCCTGATTTCAGCAACCCGTCATATATCTGGGACCCGAGCATTTTAACCTGCCAGAGCGATTCAATGTCAGTCGGAACAATATCATACTTCCTGAGTTCAGGATAGAGGATGGTCTCAATTATTCCGGTCACTGAGTCTGGTGCGGTCTGGACTGCCAGCCGGCCGAGGGGCCGGATAACGCTGTTAATTGTAATCACTTCACCGGTGGTGCGGTTTGTTCCTTTCAGGCTGACAGGTATCTGGCCGGATGCCTCACCAGAGGCTGACAGAAGCATGATGATCAGCAGGATGGCGGTTTTCTTCATGGCAGCATCACTTTAAGATTATTGTTTTCAGGACATTGGGTAATCAACAAAGATCGTGCTAAACGGCAGTTTCTATGACTGTTTTTTTGACTGGCTATTGCCTTCGGTGTCAGAGTTCTTTTGCATCCTCGATATCGCGCCCCATGCTCTTTTTCAGCTGGTACAGATCCTGTTTCATGGAGGCGACGGTGCGGAGGAGCTGTTTCTCTGGCAGTACCGGCTCGGGCAGTTCGTCACTTATATAATGTACGAACTTCCAAAGTTCTCTCACATCGCTGATATGGACTTCATAGGGTTCATAGAGCGGATTGAGGGAGAATAGCACCAGCCTGCCGCTTTTTTCTATGTTGTTTTCAACCACCTTGAAGACGATGCCGTCATTTGACGTAAGGATTATATATGCCTGTCCGCTTCTGATGTCATGCCAGTCCTGCAGAAACTCACCGGTAACCCACGCCTTGTCAGGGATGGGCAGCATTGAATCGCCCTTCAGCTGGAAGGTTCTGTACTTGCGGTTTGATGACAGGAACGGCAGGTTGAATAGCGGGAGCTCTCCGATGAATTCCGGATCGGCATAACCGGTTGTATAACCTGCCTTGGCCTTCTCGCTGACCAGTTCGATGTTCTCCCGGTTGTCAGGGGCCACGGTGGTGGCAAGCACCCTCAGGTTGCTCCCTTTTATATATGCATCATATCCCCTTTCGAGCTCCCCCATCTGGCTCCCGGAGAGGCGGGTCAGGTCAACCTTGAGCATGGTGTCAAGCGATATGTTGTAGTATCCGGAGAAGGCTACCAGGGCCTCTATTCCCGGCTGTGCCACACCGTTCTCATAACCGCTGAGGGTTGAACGCTTCATCTGCAGGGCCGATGCCACATCATCCTGAGTGCGTCCCCTGCGCTTTCTCAAAAATTTTATGTTCGATGCGAAGTACATATTGAAAAATTTGATTATATTGTAATCATAAGTTTGATTAATTTCTAATCAAAGATAAATTAAGTTTTTGAAATAACAAGCAGAAAATGAAAAAAAGTCTGAAAGTCTGAGAGTCAAAAAAATCTAAGACATCAGACCTTCAGACGGAGCGAAGCGACAGACCTTCAGACCTCTTAACCATGGATTCACGCAGCATATTACATCTTGACCTCGACACCTTTTTCGTGTCGGTGGAGAGGGTTCGTGACAGCCGGCTCAACGGCCGTCCCGTGATCATCGGCGGCAGCTCGGACCGCGGGGTGGTCTCGAGCTGCAGTTACGAGGCGCGCAGGTTCGGTGTCAGCTCGGCCATGCCGATGAAGATGGCCCGTGCCATGTGTCCCGAGGCAGTTTACATCCGCGGTGACATGGAGATGTACACGAAGTATTCGAGGATGGTGACTGACATCATCGCCGACAAGGCGCCGCTCTATGAGAAGGCATCGGTGGATGAACACTACATTGATCTCACGGGGATGGAACGCTTTCACGGCTGTGCACGATGGGCACATGAACTGCGTGACACGATTATAAATGAGACGGGATTGCCCATCTCGCTGGGACTGTCAGTCAACAAGACCGTCTCGAAGATTGCTGCCGGCGAGGCCAAGCCCAATGGTGAGCGGGAGGTGGTGCAGCAGCAGGTCCTCCCCTTCCTTGATCCCCTCTCCATCAGGAAGATACCGATGATAGGACAGAAGACCTATCACACGCTGCGTTCGATGGGCATCTCCACGATAAACACCCTGCGGAACATCCCCGCGGAGATGCTGGAGTCGCTCATGGGCCAGAATGGCATGGAGATATGGAAGAAGGCCAACGGCATTGACAACACGCCGGTAATCAGCTACTCCGAACAGAAGTCGATCAGCACCGAGCATACCTTTGACCGTGACACAACTGACACGGTGATGCTCAACCAGCTGATAGTGAGCATGACCGAGAAGCTGGCATATGAGCTGCGGCGCCAGGAGAAGCTGGCATCGTGTCTCACGGTGCGGATAAGATACTCTGATTTTGACACTCACACGCTGCAGCAGCGGATACCCTACACTGCCTTTGATCATGTGCTCATCAGCGAAGCGCAGAGTCTCTTCCGGCGTCTCTGGCAGCGGAGGATGCTCATCAGGCTTATCGGGGTGAAGGTGAGCGGCCTGGTGCGGGGTGTTCAGCAGCTGAACATGTTTGAGGACACGCCTGAGATGGTGAGTCTCTATATGACTATGGACAGCCTGCGTGGCCGTTTCGGACGGTATGCCATCCGCCGGGCGGCCGGGGTGATGACCGCCGCGGAGCGCAGCGAGCGCGAGCTCAGAAAGGCGTCGGAACTGCTGACGGAGAAGTCACGCATGGAGGAACGGTTGAGGGGATGGCACTATTATTAGAAATTTGCGATTTTCGATTGGCGATTTTCGATTTTTTCCAATTCGCAATTCGCAATTCGCAATTCGCACATCTTCAGACATGTATATAAACTGTCACTCATATAACAGCCTGCGATACGGCACCCTCACGGTGGAGCACCTTTCTGAGCTCGCTGCAGCTGCGGGCGTGGAGCGACTGGTGCTGACTGACATCAACAATACTACCGGTGTACCCGATTTTGTGCGAGAGTGCCGCAGCCGCAACATCACCCCGGCCGCCGGGATCGAGTTTCGCGACGGCAACAGGCTGCTGTATATCGGCATAGCCCGCAATAACGAGGGTTTCCGGGAGCTTAACGAGTTCCTCACGCATCATAACATCACCGGCGAGCCGCTCCCTCCCCGTCCTCCCTCCTTGCCCAACGCCTACGTCATCTACCCGGCCGGCGGCGGAATGAGCGGCGGCGCCGCGGTGCGGGAAAACGGTCCCACTGGCTCATTCAACGTCAGCGCGGTGCCGCGTGACAGCTGCTCCGGCAGCGGAGCCGCCGGAGCAGCCTCTGCCTCAGGACACCCCCGCATCCCCCCCGCCACAATGCGGGATAATGAATACCTCGGCATACGCCCCTCCGCCGCCGGCCGCCTCCTAACAGCATCAAAAAAGGATCTGTCGAAATACGTTATCCTCCAGCCTGTTACAATGGAATCACCTGCTGACTACCCCATACACCGCAGCCTGCGCGCCGTGGATAACAACCTGCTCCTCAGTCGCCTTACCCCGGAGATGACCGCTCTGCCCGATGAATACATCACCTCCGAAACTCAGACAGCAAGCCCCTTCAGCATGTGGCCGCAGGTCATCAATAACACGCGCAGGTTGCTGAACGACTGCTCACTGGAGATAGACTTCACCACCCCGAAAAACAAGAAGATATATTCTGCAAGCAGGTATGATGACAAGCTGCTGCTGGAGAAACTGGCATGGGACGGCATGAAGTACCGCTACGGACCAAACAACAGGACGGCACAGGAACGGGTCAGGCACGAACTGGAGATCATTGACCGCCTCGGCTTCTCATCCTATTTTCTCATAACATGGGACATCATCCGCTACTCGATGGCTTGCGGTTTTTACCACGTGGGACGAGGCAGCGGAGCCAACTCCGTCGTTGCCTACTGCCTGAAGATCACAAATGTTGACCCCATCGATCTGAACCTTTACTTCGAGCGTTTCATCAACCCGAAAAGGACATCGCCGCCCGATTTCGACATAGACTATTCCTGGAAAGAACGTGATACTGTCACGGAGTACATCTTCCGCCGTTACGGCCACCGTCACACAGCTCTCCTGGGTACCATCAACACTTTCCGCGGCAAGTCAATAGTCCGCGAGCTGGGAAAGGTGCACGGCCTGCCCGTGGAAGAGATTGACGCCCTGATCAGCAGTCCTTCTGCTGAGAGCAACAGAGGTGATATCCAGAATCTTATCTTCGAGACCGGGAACAGGATTGCCGATTTCCCAAATCTCCGGAGCATCCATGCCGGCGGGGTGCTCATCTCGGAAGAACCGCTCTGCTGTTACACGGCCCTCGACATGCCGCCAAAGGGATTCCCCACGACGCAGTGGGACATGTATACCGCTGAAGAGCTTGGATATGAGAAGCTTGACATACTAAGCCAGAGGGGCATCGGGCACATCAGGGAGAGTGCAGAGATTATCCGCGCCAACTGCGGCGTGGATGTTGACGTGCATGCAATACAGAAGTTCAAGAATGATCCGCTCGTGAAGGATCACCTTCGTCGCGGCGACGCCAAGGGGTGTTTTTATATTGAGAGTCCCGCCATGCGGGGGCTGCTCAAAAAGCTGCAGTGCGATGATTACCTGACACTTGTGGCTGCCAGCTCGGTCATTCGTCCGGGGGTGGCACGTTCAGGGATGATGCGGCAGTTCATCTACCGCTTTCATAACCCGGACAAATTCGAATACATCCACCCGGTGATGAAGGATCTGCTCAGCGAGACCTTCGGGGTGATGGTCTACCAGGAGGATGTGCTTAAGGTATGTCACCACTTCGCAGGCCTTGACCTTTCTGATGCTGACACGTTGCGCAGGGCAATGAGCGGCAAGTACCGGTCACGCAGGGAGATGCAGAAGATCACCGAACGGTTTTTCAGCAACTGCCTCGACAAAGGTTACCCTGATGAGATCACGAAGGAGGTGTGGCGTCAGATTGAGTCGTTTGCGGGCTACTCCTTCTCCAAGGCTCACTCTGCCTCCTATGCCGTGGAGAGCTTTCAGAGCCTCTGGCTCAAGTCGCACTACCCGCTGGAGTTCATGGTGGCGGTGATAAACAACTTCGGGGGATTCTACCGCACATGGGTCTACCTGCAGGAGGCCCGCCGCGAGGGTGCGGTCATAGAAGCACCCTGCATCAACCGCAGCACATACAAGACCACCATATATGGCGAAACCATATTCATTGGACTGGTTCACATCCAGGGACTGGAGACAAACCTGGCAAAGGCAATCATTGCTGATCGCGATAAGTATGGTAATTTCAACGGACTGGAAGATTTTATATCACGTATTGGTTCAGGTATTGAGCAGACGGTGATCCTGATACGTACCGGGGCGTTTCGCTTCACCGGGAAGAGCAAGGCGCTGCTTCTGTGGGAGGCTCACCTGCTTATAAACAGGGGTAAGACCGAGACTGCCCGCACCCTGTTTAACCCGGAGCCGAAAAAGTTCACAATGCCGCCCTTCGAACAGTCGCGCCTTGAAGATGCCTATGACGAGATAGAGTTGCTGGGCTTTCCGGTAACACGGACATGGTTTGACATGCTTCAGACGAAGTACCGGGGCGAGGTCTCCGCCTCCGGGATGCCGGGCGTCCCCGGCCGCAGTGTGAGGATGGTAGGACACCTGGTTAATGTAAAGTATATCAAGACGATGAAGAATGAATGGATGAACTTCGGATGCTTCATTGACCACGAGGGTGATTTTTTTGACACGGTCCATTTCCCGCAGTCGCTGGCCGGCTGGCCATTTCGTGGCAGCGGCACATATCTCATCCAGGGCAAGGTGGTTGAAGAGTTCGGAAGCTGTTCCGTGGAGGTGGAGAAGATGGCGAAGTTGCCGGTGCAACCTGATCCAAGGTATTGAAAGTTAAAAGTCCGTAAAGTCTGTAAAGTCGAAAGTCTGAAGGTCAGTCTTCAATTATTCAGCTACTATGACTGCCGACTGTGGACCCGCTATTACCTAATGCCCGCTAATTGTCTACCCTTATTACCCGGGTGATGCCCTTGACAGACTGTATCTTCTTGATGATTCCGTATAGCACGTTGACGCTCGGCACCAGCAGCTCGGTGCGCCCCTCGAAGAGGCCGTTGTTCATGCTGTATGTGAAGTTTTTGACCGCCACGCCCCGGTACTCGGCAAGAATTTCAGAGATCCGCGCCACGATCCCCAGGTTCTCGACACCTGTCAGCCTGACAGAGGTGAGGAATCCTCTCGAGGCATCAAGCCTGGTCCAGCGTGCCCTTAGAACCCTGTAGGGGAAGCTGGATATCATGAAATCGGCATTCGGACAGGTGGCTCGGTGGATCTTGATCCCCTCAAGCACAGTCACGAACCCGAAGATGCGGTCGCCGAACACCGGGTTGCAGCATTTGGCAAGCTTATAGTCGAGTCCTTCAACCTTCTCATCTATAACAAGATAATCGCCGCTGGCCGTAGTGACCTCCTCCTGGGTGTGAATCTCAGGAGCCCTGGCGTGGCTCTCCTCAGGGTGTTCTTCTGCCTTGAGAAGGACTTTCTTGATCTGAAGGAGGTCAATCTCACCGATGGCGATGCTGAAATAGAGATCCTGTGATGTTTTAAATCCGTACTCGGTCAGCAGTCTGACCACTGTGGCATCACCGTACGGTATCTTCCAGTTCTTCAGTCTGCGGGTAAGTATCTCCTTGCCTTCGGCTGCCAGCTTGAATTTCTCCTCGTTGAGAGCCTGTCTGATCTTCGTGCGGGCCTTGTTGGTGATTACAAACGACAGCCAGTCGCGTTTAGGAGTCTGTTTCACGGATGTGATGACCGATACATGGTCTCCGTTCTGAAGCTTCTGCTTAAGCTGCACATTTCGGCCGTTAACCTTTCCCCCGATGCATTTGGAGCCCACCTCGGTGTGAATGTCAAAGGCGAAGTCGAGCAGTGTTGCTCCAACGGGCAGTTGCCTCACCTCGCCCCTGGGGGTAAAGACGAAGACCTCGTCGGCATATAGTCCGGGACGGATATCGCCGAGAAGGTCGCTTCCCTCCTTTTCGGATGCTCCGAGCACCTCACGCATCTGTGCCATCCATGCATCGAGTCCTCCTTCGCCCCTGACACCCTTGTAACGGAAATGGGCAGCAAGGCCTTTCTCTGCTATCTCATCCATACGCCTGGTGCGGATCTGCACCTCCACCCACTTGCCGGTGGAAGTAGCTACAGTTGTGTGAAGCGACTCATACCCGTTAGTCTTGGGCACCGATATCCAGTCGCGCATCCTGCTCGGGTCAGGCTGATAAATATCGGTAATCACCGAGTATACCTGCCAGCAGGAGGATTTCTCATGAGCCGGGTCAGCATCGATAATGATTCTTATTGCGAAGATATCGAAGACCTCTTCGAAGGCGACACCTTGGCGCTTCATCTTCTGCCAGATGGAGTGGATTGATTTGGTGCGGCTCTTGAGTTCATATTTCATGCCCAGTGCATTGAGCTTCTCCGTAACGGGAGCGGAAAATTCTCTGATGAGTCTGTTCCTGGATGTTGTAGTTTGCTTTAACCGAGACTCAATTACATTGTATTCAGCCGGTTCCATGAGTTTCATGGCCAGATCTTCCATCTCCGATTTGATGTTGTAATAACCCAGTCGGTGTGCCAGGGGTGCGAAGAGAAAATAGGTCTCCGATGCTACAGGAAGCCTCTCCTTTTCCGACAGCCAGTCGAGGCGCCTCATGACAAGGAGTCGCTCTGCGAGAGCTATCAGAATGACCCTGCCATCGTCTGCCAGTGACAGCAGCAGTTTCCGAAAGTTTTCCGCCTGACCGGAGAAGTCCCTGCCTCTGAGGGCGGTGACGCGTGACAACCCTAAGATGACCTCTTTTATTGACGGGTCATTGAGGGTGTCAATTCTCTCCCAGGCTTCCGATCCTTCCCTGATGCCTGAGAGCATGGCGCTGATAACGGCGGAGGTGCCCAGCCCGATAGCTGAGGCGGTCACTCTTGCCAGCTCGAGGTAATAGAGTGGCAGAGGTTCACCAAGGTACTTGGTATCTGACGGGTAGTATGTCCTTGCGATATCCGTGGCAAGGCTCAGCGCCTTCCTGTCCGTGTCGGAGACCGGGGCAGGAAGGGCTTTGAGCACCAGGCTCTGCCTGCTGCGTATCTGTGCTGCCAGTTCAGCCATGGTTATTATTTAAGGGGTGAATTGGGCTCCCTCTTCATCTCGAGGTAGTAGGCATAGTCAACCAGCGCGGGGGTGACTCTCTGCAGCAGTGCCGTGAACCTGCCGGCCCACGTCATGATCTTGTTTCTCTTCTTCTTCCGGATACCCTTGAGAATCCAGCGTGCGACAAACTCAGGTGACATCATCTTCTTCTCTTCCCTGGGTGAGCTTCCCTGTTCTGTACCATCGGCAAGAAGAGCGCGTTTACGGACTTCTGAAGTGGTGAATCCCGGTGCAATTATCATCACATGAAGTTTCTTCTTAAGGTTCTCAATCCTTATAGTCTCAAGAAAACCGTGAATTGCAAACTTGGAGGCTGAGTATCCGGTACGACCCGGCAGACCGTGAAATCCTGCGGTTGAAGAGACACCGACGATCGATCCCCTGTTCTTCACGATATAGGGAAGTGCATACTTTGTACAATAGACTGTACTCCAGAAATTAACATCCATAAGTCGCTTTAATACAGAGATATCCACATCGTCAAATAAAGCTCTCATTGATATTCCTGCATTATTGATCAGGATATGGATTGTGCCGAATTTTTCAATGGTTTTTTGCACCAGTATGCGGCACTCCTCCTCATTGGCGACATCAGTTGTGCATGAGAGGGTTTCCGCGCCCATGGCAATTATTTCCTGCTCCAGTTCAGCCAGTCGTTCAGCTGAGCGGGCTGCGAGCACCACCTTGCTGCCATTGCGGGCAAATTCCAGTGCCGTGGCTCTGCCGATACCTGAAGAAGCACCGGTGACAATCACTACTTTATCGCGGAATATATTGCTTTTCATATGCTTTCAGACGAAGGATAAATATAATAACATTTTGCCGTTACCGGGTCCGGTGATTAAATTTTTACAATTTTCGGTAAAAGTGAGGATTTTTTTTGACAGGAGATTTTTTTGTCCTACATTTGCACTCTCAAAAATTGGACTGATTCAGTAGCTCAGCTGGTAGAGCACATCCCTTTTAAGGATGGGGTCCTGGGTTCGAGCCCCAGCTGGATCACATGGCAGCCGGAAGGCTGCCTTTTTTATTTCCGGATGGCTCGAACCGCCAGCCCTGCAATCCGGCTGCTTCGCTGGAATGACCCACCGGGTCATTCCTTTACGCTCGCACCGGTTCGAGCCCCAGCTGGATCACATGGCAGCCGGAAGGCTGCCTTTTTTTGAGGGGAAGCTGTATATTAAAGTATTGTTTTACAGTCCTTTATGCTCTACGTGCATCAACGGTGCAGTGCATACCCCTTAGCCAGCAAAACAAATACTTACCCGTAGGGATTATAGAATTGTATAGACATCTGTAATAAACAAAGGTCGACCCGACAGGACGACCCTTATGATCTTAACGCCGTTAAAGTTATTTTGAAAGCACCGGTATCTGCCTGCTGATAGATTCCTCGAGGGAGATCAGTGTTTCCGTGCGCATGATACCGGGGATGGCCTGTATCTTTTCAGTCAGCACTTCACGGAGATGCTCATTATCATGTGTGTAAACCTTGATAAACAGCGAATAATTACCTGTTGTGTAATGACATTCAATAACTTCAGGAATATCCTTCAGCTTGTTGATCGCCTCCTTGTATTTGCCCGGATTATCCAGGTAAAGGCCAATGTAGGCACATGTTCTGAATCCCACCATAATCGGATCCACCTTGAATTCCGATCCCTTGATTACACCGATCCTGATCAGTCTCTGAACCCTTTGATGAATGGCTGCACCAGAGACATTGCAGTCGCGCGCAACCTCAAGATAGGGTATCCTTGCATTCTTGGTAATGATATCCAGGATCTTCCTATCCAGATTGTCAATTTGCAAATTTTCTGCCATGATTACTTTCTATAATTTAGTCAATGAATATAATTCTGCCCCTAAACTTGCAAATTTAAAGCAAATCAGATTCAAATCCTATTTATAATACCGGTAATTCTGCTTACAGAATCAAAATCTTTTTCAACAAGGAATTTTTCAATTCCATTGACAACCCGGACAGCAGTATCCGGTTGAATGAAGGAGGCAGTTCCCACCTGCACGGCAGAAGCGCCGGCCATTATGAACTCGAGTGCATCATCGGCATTCATAATCCCTCCCAGCCCGATAACGGGAATAGCGACAGCCCTGGCTGCCTGCCATACCATCCTCAGTGCCACCGGTTTGATGGCGGGGCCCGACAGACCTCCGGTTATCGTGGAGAGTTTCGGTTTCATTGTTTTTACATCGATGGCCATCCCGAGGAGTGTATTCACAAGAGATATCGCCTCCGCCCCCTCTTCTTCAGAAATACGTGCGAATTCCGTAATGTCTGTCACGTTCGGAGAGAGCTTGACAATGAGTGTCTTGCTGTATGCCTTGCGGACTGCCGAGATTACTTCCCTGGCGGAGGATGGGTTTGTGCCGAAGATCATGCCTCCCCTCTTGACATTGGGACAGGAAATATTCAGCTCTATCGCCGGGATTGCCTGAAGGCGGTCGAGGCGACGGGAGAGTTCAACGTATTCTTCAATAGTATTGCCGTTGACATTGACAATTACATGCGTGTCATATTCAGCAAGACGGGGATAAATGTTCTTTTCGAAATAATCTATTCCCTTATTCTGGAGGCCCACGGCGTTGAGCATCCCGGCTGCTGTCTCTGCCATCCGCGGATAAGGATTTCCCTCACGCCATTCCAGGGTGGTTCCCTTGACTATGATGGCTCCCAGTGCGGATAGATCCATGAAATCTTCAAGTTCCGAACCGTAACCGCATGTTCCGGAGGCGAGCATAACCGGATTTCGCAGCTCCAATGACCCTATCTTTATCCTGAGGTCTGCCATTTCAGATCGTTTATGTTAAATACCGGGCCGTCAGTGCAGGAGGAAAGGTTCCCGGAAGTTGTTGGCACAGTGCAGCAGAGACATATCCCCATCCCGCATGCCATGAGGTTTTCAAGTGAGACCTCACAAAAAATCTCTCTCTGCCTGCAGAGGGCTGCTACTGCCTTCATCATCGGCTCCGGACCGCAGCTGTATACTTTGTCCCACTTGTCGCCCCTGAATGCAGGGATGTCAGTCACAAATCCCCTGTGGCCTTCCGAGCCGTCCTCCGTGGAGAGCCATACAGGGCCCAGGGCGCTGAACTCCTCATAGCTGAGAATCCTCGACCGGTTGCGAAAACCGAGCGCAAAGTGAGGCTGTACGCCTGATTCCTTGATCTTCCTGCCGAGATAGAGAAGCGGTGCCATACCGCATCCGCCTCCCGTGAGAAGGACTTTCTCGCCTGTTACAGGAAGGGTAAACGAATTGCCAAGCGGGTATAACAGGTTAATAGTCTCTCCCGGTACAAGTCTCGAGAGTCGTTCAGTTCCCGGACCCGCTATCTGGACCAGTAACGAGAGTGTATTTGTTTTGTAGTCGACATCATGAACCGACAGCGGGCGGCGGAGGAATGTGGAAGGGCTGTCTGTCACCAGGGCCTGCACGAACTGTCCCGGCTTTATTTCCGGCAATCCCCCGCCCGAGCGGACTTTTAACACAAAAAAGCTGTCAGTCAGCTTTTTATTTTCGGTAACCGTTAGATATTCGACCCGCTTTTTCATCAGGAACCCTTTGCCTGCAAAAATAGACAATTTGGGGATACGGCGTCAGGATGGTGTGTATTCAGTAAATGATTTGTCGGAATAGAACATTACTATCCGTGTCAGTCGCCTGGCAGAGGTTTCGGAATCCAACCCGGTTTTCGGTCTCCCCGCTAATGGCATTTCCCTGCTCTCCTGAGCATCCGGTAAATCCGGCAGTATACCGGGCGGATCAGGTATTGTTTCTCTGTCAGACAAGCCCTGAGGCATCTCTGTATCAAACAGGGAGGGCTGGGATGCATACCTGTACATTGAGCCTCTGCCAAACAACAGCCATTCAGCTGAAAGCGCCGGATATTTATGCAGCATCTTGATTACGAAATCGAGGCTGGGATTGTTTCTTCCCGAGAGTATATGAGAGATTCCTGACGGTTGAACTCCTATTTCCTCGGCAAATTGAGCATAACTCTTGTTCTCGTTCTGTAAAAACGCCTGTATTCTTTCTTTCATATTACTTAAATCAGTCTTACAAATGTAATGACAATGTTGTTTACATATGTAATGTTATTTTATGTACATTTGTAATCGATCTGACAAGTAGTCCTGAAATATGGCGTACCATTACCTGAAAATGTACCTGATTTATTGCATAATTATCAGTATCATTACTTCAGTTTAGAACCTATTATTTACTGATTAAGTGTTATTTAAGTCTAATAAATCAATAATTTCTAATCAAACCTGCACGTTAACTGGTCCGGAATATCAATCCTTAATGCAGATTAATTACATAAAACATTGATAAATAAGACTATATAAAGATTCATTTCGCTTGTCAATTAAATATTACATTGATAACCGTTCGTTATTTACATTTGTAATTACAAAGTGCAATTCTTTCTCTTTTCAATGCGTTTACATCTGTAATCGGGAGGTCTCGTGTGTTGTATTGATTGGATTGACCCGGAGCTGGTAGGTAATTCTTCCCTCCTTTTTCGTTAAGTCGCTGAGAATTGATTTTTTTTCTCCGGGCCAGGCCTTCTATTGAATTATTGAAATCTGGAAACATAATTTAAAACATCTTTTCCGGAGTAATCTTTTGATTATCTTCATCCGCTTGAAGTATTACCCACATTTATTTTCACTGAAAATCGGGATAAAAGCAGACTTATGGTAAAAGGCAGATTCTCTTTGGCCATGCACTGGCAGATACTGATCATGCTGGCGCTTGGTGGTTTGTTCGGTTACTTCTTCCCCCACCTTACGAAATACACAAACTGGATTGGAGAGGTATTTCTCCGGGGACTGAACATGGTTATCGTGCCGCTGATATTCTGTTCAATAATGACAGGTGTGGCCAGTGTCGGAACTGCAGAAAACCTCGGACGACTAGGATTGAAGACGATGGGCTATTATGTCCTTTCCACCCTGATTGCCATTCTTACAGGATTTCTTTTTGTACAGCTTATAAAGCCAGGCGTCGGAGCTGACCTCGGGCTGCAGGTACCACTGGAGGATATATCGGTGGGTAAGGAAAGTTTCGGGCAGACACTGATCAACATTGTGCCTACCAACATTATAAAGGCGATGTCAGAGGCTCACATGCTCTCCATAATCTTTTTTGCCATACTGGCGGGATTCTTCGTCACCCGTGTTGGTGAGAAGTCCCGGGTTCTGCTGGTTGATGTGGTCAATGCCATTCTCGACGTGATCATGAAGATCACTCTCTTTGTAATCAAGTTCACTCCCTTTGGAGTATTCAGCATAATCGCGAAGGTGCTTTCACAGCAGATAAACAGCGGTAACCAGGTCGGAGAGATAATAAGCAGCATGGGAATTTACTTCCTGACTGTGGTACTGGGTCTGACGGTACAGGGATTCGTTACCCTGCCGCTAC
The DNA here is from genome assembly GCA_002383485.1 of Bacteroidales bacterium UBA4070. Lineage (GTDB taxonomy): Bacteria > Bacteroidota > Bacteroidia > Bacteroidales > VadinHA17 > SR-FBR-E99. The sequence goes on from DFYY01000012.1 coordinate 163,852, forward strand.
TGGTGAAGCTCCTGGGCGGGGTCAACCCGATCAAGCACATGAAGAACATGTCCACCGTTATTCTCACGGCATTCTCCACTTCCTCGTCAAATGCCACCCTGCCACTTACCATGGAGACTGTCGAGACAAAGAACGGTGTTTCGAATAAGATAGCAAGCTTCACGCTACCCCTGGGGGCGACGATCAATATGAACGGAACGGCCCTTTACGAATGTGTGGCAGTAATATTCATCGCACAGGCATACGGGATCGATCTTACCATTGGCCAGCAACTGATAGTGATATTCACTGCTTTGCTTGCAGCCATTGGATCTGCCGGGATACCCATGGCCGGACTGGTAATGATGGCAGTCGTGCTGAATGCCGTCGGACTGCCACTGGAAGGCATAGGACTTATCCTGGCTGTTGACCGTATCCTCGACATGTTCCGCACCGCTATCAACGTATACGGTGATACATGCGGTGCAGTGATAATTGCCAAGTCGGAAAAGGAGGAACTACTTGTATAGGCAATAGGCACCAGGCAGTTGGCAGTAGTGTTGGCAATGATATATAGCCGGTAAACCTGTTAATTATTTAGCAGACGCACATCATAAAAAAGGGGCTCCGTCCGGGAACCCCTTTTCACAATTGCCTATTGCCTGCTGCCTGGTGCCTGTAATAATCTCATTCACAGTTGCCGCCGCAGCCGCTGCTCTTGCTGCCGCAGGTTGAGCATCCGCCTGACGACGGTCCCATCAGCTCCTCAGGGGTGGCCTCACGGACACCCACAACCTTGCCGGTAAAGTGCAGATCGGTTCCTGCCAGTGGATGATTGAAATCCATCTTTACGAAAGCGTCGCCAATCTCCACGACCATACCGTTCATCCTGTTACCCTGTGAATCCATCATCGGTACCGTGTTGCCGACATAGCATATCTCACTTCTCAGAACACCTTCATCCTCAAAGATATTACTCGGTAGGCTGATTACCATTTCTTCGCGGACATCTCCGTAAGCATCTGCCGCCAGCAGACTGAAATCAAAGGCAGCACCCTCTTCCAATCCTTCGATGTTTGCCTCAAAGGCAGGAAGCAGGCGGCCTGCACCAAATACAAAACCCATTGGAGATGTCTCCTCTACTGTCTCTATAACCCTGCCGTCCCTGTCGCTCTCATGAAGTGTATAAGCCAGTGAGGCAAACCTGTTGTTCTCAACTTTCATAACTATATAATTTTATTGTTATTATGATATTTCATATGAATTAAAAATAGAACTCGATCCGGATCTCCGGAGTATCATACAATCCGTATTCATTTCCGGTAATGCTCCAGAGGAAAGTGATGTTCATGCTGGATTTCCTGCCAGTCGGCTGAGAGATCCCGGCCCCTGCCAGGAAGCTTCCGTAATACACACGTCCGGAATTTTCGGGAGCAGTCGTGAAAAATGACCTTTCGAGGCTGAGAGCCTCATACTCGCCGTGAACGAAGATCCCCGAGTTCCAGCCTATAGGGATGATGTTGTTAAGGTCCTGTATCAGAGTCATCTGAAGCATGGCACGTCCGCCATAGATGGAGGTTCTGCCATATGGATCCCTGTAGTACTGAAATGACGGTCCCGCCCCTACGGCAAGTCGCGGCAGGAGCCATACCCCGGCCAGCGGGGCAACCTCGATATTTGTAACTGTTCCGAACTGAAGTCCGAAGGATCCGCCAAAAAAGAGTCGTTGCTTCAGCGGAGGGTTCTTCTGAGGCTTTTTTGTCTCAGGAACCTGCCCTGCAGCGGAGGCAAATATCACCAGTAACAACGTAATTGACAGGATCTTCTTCATTTGATGCAGTAACCTCATTTAGAGGCTACAAATAAAATCAAAAAAACGTACATTTACAGTAACTGAAGCTGATTTAAACACTTTTCTGTTATAAAATACTGATAATAAGATGAATATAGTAATAACCGGGGCATCGTCAGGCATAGGTCGCGAGGTGGCTCTACGGCTCTCGGAAGAACCAGGAAACAGGATTTATGCGCTCGCCCGCGGCAGAAAGCTGCTAGAAAGCCTCTCCAAAGCCGCCAGTCATGAAAACATCATCGTCATTCCCGTAGACTTAACTTCCGGACGATCATCCCTCAGTGAGCTCAAAAAGAGGCTAAGCGAAGAAGCAGCGAGTGTAAAAATTCTGATAAATAATGCCGGTCACCTGGTGAACAAGCCTTTCGAAGAACACACCGATGAGGATATTGCAACCTCAGTAGCAGTAAACTTCACATCGGCCGCTATGATCACGGCTGAGCTGTTGCCACTGATGAAGCGTGGCGCTCATGTGGTTAATATAGGAAGCATGGGAGGATACCAGGGAAGCATGAAGTTTCCCGGACTGTCATTGTACAGCGCCACAAAGGGAGCGCTGGCAGTGCTGACAGAGTGCCTGGCAACTGAATACGCGGAAAGGGGTATCTCATTCAACTGTCTTTGCCCGGGAGCAGTGCAGACAGAGATGTTCTCCAGGGCCTTTCCCGGATTTACAGCACCGGTTTCACCAAAGGATATGGCGCATTTCATTGCCGATTTTGCCGTCAACGGCAACAAATTCTTCAACGGTAAGATATTGCCGGTGGCAGTTTCTGTGCCTTAGGGAGGCAATAGAGGGCCGAGCGTGAAAAAATGACCCGGTGGGTCATTTTAGCGAAAGAGCCAGGTTGCAGGGAGGGCTAATGGCAAATGCTGTCTGAAGGCTTATGGATGGATGTCTAGCCTAAATATTCCCGGACAGCTATGCGACCTGAAATTGCCATGTATCCATTGAACGCCAGTGCCTTGAGTTCATCCTCGCCCGGATAGACGAAGACCGGCGCCAGGTGGCTGACCATGCGTTTTATACTCTCAACATGGGTAGTGTCATATGCCAGTCCGCCGGTAAGTATGATGCAATCAACAGCACCGGCAAGGACAGCTGACATTGCTCCTATCTCCTTGGCTACCTGGTAACTGCAGCCATGGAGAACAAGTGCAGCAAAGTCGTCTCCCTCCTCCGCTCGTTTGGAAGCCTCCATATGGCTGTTCATCCCGAGGTAAGCAACGATACCACCCTTACCTGCCAGCATAGCCTTCATTTCAGATGCCTGATAGCTGCCGCTGAAGCAAAGCTCAGCCAGCTGCCATGCAGGCAATCCGCCACTGCGCTCAGGAGCATAGGGACCGTCGCCGTTCAGTGCATTGTTCACATCCACTACCCTGCCGCGACGGTGCGCACCGACACTTATGCCTCCACCCATGTGCGCAACAATCAGGTTGAGATCTTCATATTCCTTACCCACGGAGGCGGCATAAATCCTTGCAACGGCCTTCTGGTTCAGGGCATGGAAGATTGATCTCCTGCTTATAAGAGGATGCCCCGACAGCCTGGCAACCGGCTCAAGCTCATCAACCACCACGGGATCAACTATATACGCCTTGACATCTGCCAGAGGGGCAACAATCATGTCGGCCAGCAACGCCCCAAGGTTGCTGGCATGCTCACCGTTGACTGCCTCTGAGAGATGCTTCTTCATGAGGTCGTTGACCTCGTAAATGCCTGATTCAATGGGATTCACAAGGCCTCCCCTGCCAACCACTGCAGCAACCGACTGCAAATCAATCCCCGCAGCAGCAAGGGCTTCCATTATCACACGGTGCCTGAACAACAACTGGTCTGTCATTCTGCTGAAACCCTCAATATCCCGGGTGTCATGTCTGAGGGTCTTTTCAAGAACTTGTTCAGTACCGTCATAAACGGCAAACTTTGTGCTGGTGGATCCCGGATTAATAGCCAGTATAAGTTTCTTCGACATAGGATTTAGTTTTTTTGTGATGCCATCAGGCATGACAGAGCAACACAGTAATATTTAGAAAGTTCGCTTTCGCTCCGCGACATAAGGACAACAGGCCGGGAGGTGCCGCAAATCATCCCTGCAAGCTCTCCTCCGGCGAAAAGCATCAGTCCCTTGTAGAAGGGATTGCAGGCTTCCAGTGACGGGAAGAGCAGGATGTCGGCATCGCCGGCAACCGGTGTATCCACACCCTTGATCTTCACGCTTGCCGGGTCACACGCCAAAAACAGGTCCAGCGGACCGTCCATCACGCAGTCGGCAATCTCACCTCTCTCCGCCATCCTGCGCATCTCAGCATAATGGAGAGTGTTCGGGAACCGTTCGTTCACCTTTTCAGAGGCCCCGATGAGCGCTATCCGGGGTTTTTCAATTCCGAAGCTGCGGGCCATATCGATTGCATAACGGGCCATTGCAACCTTCTGATCAAGATCCGGGAAGGGAAGAACTGCCGTATCGGTGATAAACAGCAGTTTATGATAGGCAGGTACTTCAACGGCGCACACATAGCTCATCACGGACCCGGGAGGCAGCAACCCCTTCTCCTTGTCCAGTACCGCCCTCAGAAACTTATCAGTGCCTACGAGTCCCTTCATCACTATATCCGCCTCCCTGGAGCGGGTCATGGCAACGGCCATCTCAGCAGCACTCTTTTCGTCGGCTGCCGAAACAATGGTGAACAGCCCGGGATCATTGCCGGTTTCGGCGCATGTAGCCAGGATTGATTCGGGATTACCGATCATGATCGCCTCCGCAAAGCCTTCTTTTACAGCACGTTGAAGTGATCCGACAGTATTCGGATCCTGGGCCCAGGCAACGGCAATTCTCTGTTTTTTCCCTGACAACCGTACGGTGTCAGCCATCTGCCTGAGGCTGGTGATCATATCAATCCTGTCTTGAGATTGCTGCAGCAAGCACGATGCTGTAATACTTGGCCTGGTCAGAGTCGCTCCGCGAGGTGAGCACTATCGGAGCCGTAGCGCCGAGGATCACTGCGGCTACACCTGCATGCGCAAAGAATACAAGCGATTTGTAGAGCACGTTGCCAACTTCGATATCAGGCATAATCAGCAGGTCGGTATCACCGGCAACATCACTCCGGATTCCCTTGTGAGTGGCGCTCTCGAGGCTGATGGCATTGTCAAAGGCCAGCGGTCCGTCAATGATACAGTGTCTTATCTGGTCTCGCTGGTTCATCTTCGATAGAAGGGCAGCATCAAGAGTTGCCTGCATGTTTTCACTGACCATCTCCACAGCCCCCAGCACAGCCACTTTCGGCATCTCAATGCCCAGTTTGTTGAGGCAGGCCACCGAGTTATTGACTATCGAGATCTTATCCTGCAGGTTTGGGGCAATGTTCATGGCCACATCTGTAACGGCTATCAGCTTGTGATAGGCCTCCACCTCGAAGATCGCAAAGTGCGACAGCAGGGCTCCCGAGCGCAGTCCCCACTCCTTGTTCAGCACTCCCTTAAGGAGCGATGAAGTCCCTACCTTGCCCTTCATGAGTATGTCTGCCTGGTTGCTGCGCACCATCCTTACCGCAATCTCAACAGCCATCTCCGTGTCCGGCTCGTGAACCACCCTGACTCCGGTCAGGTCAAGGTTGTTCTCCGTGGCAATCTTCTGTATTGCCTCCCTGTCACCAACGAGTATCGGTTCTATGAACCCGTCGCGGGCGGCCATGAGTACCGAGGTGAGAGAATTGTGATCCTGTGCCGCGGCAAGTGCCAGCCTCCTGGCGGGCTTGTCAACGAGCAACTGTTTGAGTTCAGACAGGTGCTTAAATGTCATGATATAGAGCGTTTAGTGAATAAGCTTCTCAACTATTGCTTTAGTGTCCGACGCGATCACAAATTCCTCGTCAGTGGTAACCACCATTACTTTGACCTTCGAGTCAGGGGTTGATATGACCAGGTCTTTCCCCTTCACTCCGTGATTGATTTCAGTGTTGATCTTTATGCCCAGAAACTCCATCCCTGTGCAGATCATCTTCCGGGCATTGAAGTCGTTCTCCCCTACGCCGGCAGTAAATATCAGCAGGTCGAGACCGTTCATGGCAGCAACATACGCACCGATGAACTTCTTGATTTTGTAGGCGTACATATTGAGGGCCAGCAGTGCATTCGGGTTGCCCTCATTGGCAGCTATCTCAAGGTCGCGCATGTCTGACGAAAGCTGTGATATGCCCGCCACACCGCTTTTCTTGTTTATCATATTATTCACACCGCTGACGCTAAGTTCTTCTTTATCAGCCAGGTAGAGCAACACGCCCGGATCGATTTCCCCTGTACGGGTGCCCATTATAAGGCCATCCACCGGGGTGAAGCCCATCGATGTGTCAATTGATTTACCGTTCTCTATTGCGGTGATCGAAGCGCCGTTGCCAAGATGGCAGGTAATTATCTTCGAATTGTGAAGGTCCATGTTCAGCATTTTGCATGCCTTCTCGGCCACGAACCTGTGGCTGGTGCCATGAAATCCGTATTTGCGGATACGGTATTTCTCGTAATATTCGTACGGGATTGCGTACATGAAGGCATAATCGGGCATCGTCTGGTGGAACGATGTATCAAAAACTGCAACCTGTGGTATACCGGGAAGGAGTTTCTCGCATGAGAGGATACCCTTGAGGTGTGCGGGGTTGTGCAGCGGAGCAAGCTCAGCGCACTTTTCGATGTCGCGCTTCACATCGTTGTCAATCAGCACCGACTCTTTGAAATTCTCGCCGCCGTGAGCAACGCGGTGACCCACTGCCTTTATCTCGGAGATGCTCTGGATAACACCGTGTACCGGGTGAACCAACGCCTCCATGACCATGTTTATGCCAACCGTATGATCAGGGATGTCGAGCACCACCTTGTAATTATCTTTGCCGGTTGGTTTATGGGTCAATATACCATCAGTGATACCGATTCTTTCAAGAAGCCCTTTTGCCAGCACCCTGGCGCTGTCCTGCATGTCAAACAACTGATATTTGATTGATGAGCTGCCGCAATTGAGTACGAGAATATTCATAATTTGCTTTATATTATTTTGTTAAGCCGGCTGCCTGGTTGGCTGTTATGGCTACTACGTTAATAATGTCACTTACCGAGCAGCCCCTGGAGAGGTCGTTGATCGGCGCTGCCATTCCCTGCAGCACGGGTCCGATTGCCTGGGCGTGAGCCAGACGCTCAACCAGCTTGTATGCTATATTGCCGCACTCAAGGTTCGGGAATACAAGCACGTTTGCCTTGCCGGCGATCTTGCTGCCCGGGGCCTTCTTCCGGCCAATAGCCTCTATCAGGGCCGCATCTGCCTGAAGTTCACCCTCGAACATGAACTCCGGAGCCATCTCCTTAGCCATCTTTGTGGCGCTCACGACTTTGTCAACCAGAGGATGCTTTGCACTTCCCATTGTTGAGAAGCTGAGCAGGGCGACCTTGGGTTCAACTCCCACGATGTCCCTTGTTGTGCGGGCAGTGGCTACTGCTATTTCTGCCAGCTCCTTATCGGTGGGATCGGGATGCACTGCGCCGTCGGCGAAGACGATTATACCGTCTGCTCCGAACTCCTTGTCCTTCAGTATCATTATAAATGCTCCCGACACGACGGAGATTCCCGGGGCAGTCTTTACAATCTGGAATGCCGGCCTGAGCACATCTCCGGTAGTGTTCCTCGCTCCTGCCACCTCGCCATCGGCATCGCCGCTCTTGATCATCATAACACCCAGGTAAAGAGGATCTTCAATCAGCCTTAAGGCATCCTCTCTGGTGAGCCCCTTGCTCTTGCGCAGTTCAACCATCAGATCAATATACTGCTGTTTCTTAGGGTGATCAACAGGATCGATGATGATTGCCTTTTCTATATTTTTCAGACCAAAAGAGTTTGCCATATCCCTGATTTCTGCCGGGTTGCCGAGCAATGTTATTCGAGCTATACCTTCAGTCAGTACGGCATCAGCGGCCTTCAGGGTCCTCTCTTCCGTACCTTCGGGCAATACAATCATTTTGTTGTGCCGCCTGGCATTCATTTTGATATGTTCAAGCAATTCCATTGGATATCAATAGTTTAGATAATTAATCGTGTCGGGTTAAAAGTACGAAAAAAGAGTAATCCCGCAATTATCAACTACATGATTAAAGTCAGAATTTTCAAATTTCAGTCATTTTTTTTCGAAAACTTGCTGCCGGGTCTTCCCCGAAGGCTTCAAATCTCTATTTTTGATTCCGGAAATTACGGAAGATGAATAATCAAATCACAGCGGCTGATCTTAAATTGCTGGCCCTCGAACTTGAAGGTGAAGTGAGGTCTGACAGGAGCTCAAAGCTCATGTATGCGACAGATGCCTCCATCTACCGCGAGGAACCGCTGGCGGTAGTCTGGCCCCGTCATGCTCAGGATCTGAAAAAACTCCTGGCATTCGCCGCGGTGCACGGAACCGGAATCATCCCGAGGGCAGCAGGAACCTCGCTGGCAGGACAGGTTGTAGGATCAGGAATCGTGGCCGATATCTCGCGTAACTTCGGTAAAATACTGGAAATCAATGCCGCAGAGCGATGGGTCAGGCTGGAGCCGGGAGTGGTTCCGGATGAGATGAACGCCATTCTCAGAGGTCATGGTCTTCTGTTCGGACCGGAGACATCAACATCGAGCAGGTGCAACATTGGCGGCATGATCGGCAACAACGCCTGCGGCCTCCATTCAATTGTATACGGTTCAGTCAGGGATCACATAATTGAGGTCAAAGCCCTCCTCCACGACGGATCAGAGGCAGTTTTCGGGGAACTGACTGAGGAACAGTACAGGCAGAAATGCACACTGGATACAGCTGAAGGCCTTATTTACAGGGAGATAGACAGCATCATGTCAGATGTCGGAAACCGTGAGTCAATAGTACGTGATTATCCAGACAGGAACATACCCCGGCGCAATACCGGTTATGCACTTGACGATCTGCTTTACGGTGAGCCCTTTACCGCCGGTGCAGGCCGGGGCATCAACCTGGCGCGACTGATTGCCGGTTCTGAGGGCACACTTGCCATAGTCACCGAGGCGAAGCTGGGGCTGGTGCCACTCCCTCCACCCGTTAAGGCGCTGGCATGCGTGCACCTGCGCAGCCGCAACGATGCCTTCCGGGCCAATCTCATAGCGCTCAGATACAAACCATGGGCGGTGGAGCTAATGGACAGCAACATACTGAACCTGGCTGCCACGGTTGAGAGCCAGAAGCGGAACAGGTTCTTTATCGAAGGTGATCCCGGTGCTCTCCTTATTGTTGAGTTATGTGCCGGCAACCGCGAGGAGATAATAGCCACTGCAGCTGCCATGGAGGCTGAGATGCGCTCTGAGGGACTGGGCTATGCCTTCCCGGTGGTCTGGGGCGGAGATGTAAAGAAAGTCTGGGACCTGCGCAAGGCAGGACTGGGGATCCTCTCAAACATGCCGGGCGATGCCAAGCCAATCTCGCTGATAGAGGACTGCGCCGTGGATGTGGAGAAACTGGGCGATTTCGTTGCAGATATAGAGGAGATGCTGTCCGGATACGGCAAGGAGTCTGTCTATCATGCACATATTGGCACCGGCGAGCTTCACATCAGACCTCTGATCAATCTCAAGGATGCCGGGGAGGCCGGGCTTCTGCGCACGATAGGTGAAAAGACAGCCCTGATTGTCAAGAAGTACCGTGGCTCGATGAGCGGTGAGCATGGCGACGGTCGCCTGAGGGGCGAGTTCATACCCCTGATCATCGGTGAGCATAACTACCTGCTCAACAAGAGGATAAAGAAGGTTTTCGATCCACGGGGGATTCTCAATCCGGGCAAGATTACAGACACCCCTCCCATGGACAGCTTTCTGCGCTATATACCCGGAAAGCCTACACCGGAGCTGAGGACATATTACGATTTCTCCGAAAGTGGCGGAGTGGTTCGGGCAGCCGAGAAGTGCAACGGGTCGGGTGACTGCCGTAAGAGCAGCGCCATTGGCGGGCTGATGTGCCCCAGCTATATGGCCACGGGCGACGAGCGGCTGACAACCCGCGCCAGGGCAAACATTATGAGGGAGATGCTCTATGCTGACAGGGCCAATCCTTGGGACAGCCGCGAGATATACGAAATACTTGACCTGTGCCTCGCCTGCAAGGGATGCCGGAGCGAGTGCCCCTCAGGAGTGGATATAGCCAAGCTCAAGTCTGAGTTCCTGCAGCATTACAACGATGTGCACCCTCCTTCGCTGCGGACGCGCATGATTGCCTCGCTGCCAAAAATTTACAGTCTCTTTTCGGCTATCCCGGGGATCTTCAACTTCTTCGCTGCAAATAAATACTCATCACTGATAATCAAGAAGGTGGCAGGATTTGCCTCCGCAAGAAGCATCCCGTTGCTGGCACCGATGACATTCAGACGGTGGCTGAAAAGGAATCTCCCGAAGCTTAATCCGAGCGCTCCTGCCGGCGAGGTTTGCCTGTTTGTTGATGAGTTCACAAACCACAACGACCTCCCCGCCGGGATTGCCACAGCCAGGCTTTTGACCGGTCTCGGGTACCGCATCACAGTCGCAGGCAATGCTGCCAGCGCCCGCACCTATATCTCAAAGGGGTTTCTGCGCAAGGCAAAGAAGTTGATTATCAGGAATATTGAAACCTTTGCCCCTCTTGTAAGCGCGGATCGTCCGCTTGTGGGTATTGAGCCATCGGCCATTCTGGGATTCCGTGATGAGTTCCCGGATCTCGCCGGGGAAAAATACAGACCCGAAGCGCAGAGGCTGTCGCAGCACACATATACCCTTGAGGAGTTCATTGCCAGGGAGTTCGATGCCGGAAGGATAAGGCGGGAGATGTTCACCGATAAGCCTGCTGAAGTGCTTGTACATGTTCACTGCCAGGAGAAGGCAATCACAACATCGGCGCCTGTCCTGGCTGCACTCGGCATTCCTTCGAACTATAAGGTACGGGAGATACCCTCGGGCTGCTGCGGCATGGCCGGGGCCTTCGGTTACGAGAAGGAGCATTATGATCTGTCACAGAAGGTGGGAGAGCTTGTGCTGTTCCCCGATGTGAGAGCTGCATCAGACGAGACAATCATCTGTGCCCCGGGTACAAGCTGCCGGCATCATGTAAAAGACGGTACGGGGCGGCTCGCCCTGCATCCGGCGGAGGTACTCTTCGATGCACTCAAAGCCTGAGGATTCAATATCCTTATCTACAATGCTTTATGGCCTAAACCCTCCTAACGAAAAACAAAAGATCCTCGGAGAGGATCAAGAATTGTATATGCATGTCGCCCCCAGACAAAGGGTGGGTGGGCGGGGTCCACATTCTACAATTCTTGGTGTGCCTACAGCCATCGCCAC